>CABSWT010000048.1:0-3755 GCA_902481575.1 uncultured Atopobium sp. | reverse complement strand
TACTTAATGCAAATGGTTTAAAAATGCTGGTAGCTCAAGCAGCTAGAGCAAGCTCGCTCTTTTTGGGACAGGATGTATCAGACGCTCAGATAGAAAATATCTCGCGTGAGCTCCATGCCTCAAAAGAAAACATTGTGCTTATTGGCATGCCTGGTGTAGGTAAAACCTCTACGGGAGAAGCCCTAGCAAGGCTCTTACATCGCTCATGGATAGACACAGATCTTCTCATCAAACAAAAAGCTCATTGTGACGCGGCAGCCTACCTTCAAACACACGGAGAAGCAGCGTTTAGACGTCTAGAGCATGAAGTAATTCAAGAGATTTCTGGCATGAGCGGTGCAGTAATCTCTTGCGGAGGCGGCGTAGTTGTCACCCCTTCAAACTACCAACTTCTTCGTCAAAACGGAAAGTTTGTCTATCTGACTCGTCCCCTTGAACAATTGGCTCTTGCGGGAAGACCACTCTCACAAAGCATTGGCATACAAGAGCTTGCTGCAAAGCGACTACCTCTCTATGAAGCATGGGCTGATATAACTTTTTCCTGCCTTGGTAGTCCAGAAGCTGATGCCAAAGGTCTTCTCGCCATAGCATTTAAATAACAGAAAACGTTTACAGTTATTTTTCAACCGTTCACCGGACGGCCAAGAGACTTTGAATTTTGGCACGTTGAAGCCCCTATACTTATACCTCGTAGGTTTGGTTTCAGAAAACTCAAGGATGTTACGTCCAGTCAAACAGTTCAGTGTTTGATATTCGGTCGTATTTGGGGAGATATCCGATGGACAGCAATGCTATTGCTCACGAGATTCTTAATGCAATAGGCGGTTCAAAAAACTTAACGCACAACGAAGTATGCATGACGCGACTTCGTCTTTCTATTGATGATATGACGCTTATCGACCATGAACAGTTAGCCACTGCCACTGGCGTTCTTGGCATTGTGGGAAAGGGATCAAACGGTCTTGAAGTAGTCTTTGGTCCCAATCTTGTTAGCCAGGTAAACGATGCCCTTAATTGCATTTTGGGTGAGCCAGAAAAGACTTTTTGTTCGTTAGACGAGAAGCGCACAGATAACCCAGCTCAACACAATGAAGAGGTGGACGAGCTAATCTCTCTGCTTGCCCAGAAAAATACCCTTGATCAGGATGAAGAAGACTTTGACGGCCTTGTTTCTGACTTAGATGCAGACGACTTTGAAGACGACTATGAGGATGACCTCGACGCTCCTCGCCTGCTCATCATTAACGGACCAAACATCAACATGCTGGGAATTCGTGAACCAGAGATCTATGGAAAAGCTGATTACAGAACACTTATAGAGGCTTGTAAGGAAGAAGCCCTCTCTCAGGGTTTCTCTGAATGTGTTTGCTATCAATCAAACCACGAGGGCGATTTAGTTGATGCAATCCAAGATGCACTGGGTAGCTATGATGGCATTATCATCAATCCCGCTGCCTATACCCACACCTCAGTTGCTCTGCTCGACGCCGCGCTTGCCGTGCAAATTCCCATGATTGAGGTTCACCTTACAGACATCTCTACCAGAGAAGACTTTAGACGCATCTCTTATATAAAAGATGCGTGCTTTGCGACAGTTGCTGGCAAAGGAATTGACAGCTACAGAGAGGCAATCCAGCTAATGGCGGCTCATCTCAAAGATGAAGCATAAGTCGCTCCTTATAGCTATCTGGCGAGAAACACAAATCTGCTGTAACGGCAAAGTTGCAGCAGATTTTTTATGCACACGCAAGCACGCCTGATTCAGTTATTACCATATCCACAGGAACGTCAAATTCTGTATGAGGAAGCGTTGTCTTACTCAAATTTTGCTGGTAGACAAGGCAGATTTTCTTGCCAGAATACGTTGACAAGAATCGGTCATAAAATCCCGCACCATAACCCAGGCGATATCCTTTTGTATCAACAAGGAGCGCTGGAACAATGCAAATCGCGTTGCTCATCTGGACTTCTGTTAAAGCAGATAGGTCTTTTGGTGGTTCAAGCAAATTAAAAGGAGCTGGCGCAAGCTGATCTAATGAACTGATGGCAACAAACTCTAAACGATGTCCAGGTAGACAACGAGGCACCGCCACCGTTTTCCCATCGCGTAGAGCACACTCAATAAACATCCTGGTAGAAACTTCAGATGAAACAGAAACATACGTTAAAACAGTAGTTGCTTCTGCATATTCAGAGGTTGCAAGAAGTTTCTGAGTAATGCAGCCATCAAGCGCACATCTCTCTTGCTCAGAAAGAGTTTCTCTTGCTGCCAGACGTTCTTCTCGCAAGCGTTGTTTTTCTAATGCCACAGTATCCATGAAGCCTCCCCTCTAGCTAAGGATAGCAACAATTTTGTGGACATTTGGAGAAGAAACGGACACCTGTCGCAATAAATGTGACTAATTCTCAACAATTTTTATATAGCTTTCTTTTTAGCAAATTCCTGACCTGCGCAAATGTAAACCTTTTCTAACTTGTCAAAATATTGCGTATTTGTCACTTGTTTGGCACTACATATTGAGTAAAGTTAGAGGTCTCAACTAATATTTGACGTCATTTGTCCAAAGACATACCTGCTGTCAAAATTAGTCTCAAGATTGCTATTTGTAAACTGCTGAGCGGCCATGCTCCACTCAACACGCTCAGCATGAACGCGGATATATACATTGTCCGTGTAAAAAGGAGTGTGTTATGCAGGAAACACCAGCACAGGAGGCTTGGGACGGCTTTGTCGGTGGTAACTGGCAAAAAGCAATTGACGTCCGAGACTTCATTCAAAGGAATTACACCCCTTACGATGGCGATGATTCCTTCCTCGCTGGTCCAACTGAGGCTACTACAAAGCTTTGGGCGGATGTTATGGATCTCTTTGCACAAGAGACCGCAAACGGTGGTGTACTTGATATGGATACCAAGCAGGTTTCCACTATCACCTCCCACGAGGCTGGCTACATTGACAAACCACTTGAGCAGATTGTTGGTCTCCAGACTGACAAACCCCTCAAGCGCGCTCTGATGGTAGACGGCGGCGTTCGTATGGCAATGGCTGCATGCAAGGCCTACGGTTATGAAGTTGACCCAGAGATTGTTGACTTCTACACCTATCGTCGCAAGACTCACAACGCTGGTGTTTTTGATGTCTACACCGAGGACATGCGCAAATGCCGTCACTCCCATATCATTACCGGTCTGCCTGACGCATATGGCCGTGGCCGCATCATCGGCGATTATCGTCGTGTTGCTCTCTATGGTGTTGACGCTCTTATCACTGATAAGACAAATCAGAAAAACGGTACCGGCTCCATCATGGACGAGAAAACCATTCGTCATCGCGAGGAGCTCTCCGAGCAGATTCGTGCTCTCAAGGAGCTTAAGCAGCTTGGTGAGATTTACGGCTTTGATTTGAGCCGTCCCGCAGAGAACTTCAAAGAGGCAGTTCAGTGGCTCTATCTGGGCTACCTTGCTGCTGTAAAAGAGCAGAATGGCGCTGCAATGTCCATTGGTCGTAACACCACCTTCTTGGACATCTATGCAGAGCGCGATCTTGCTCGTGGTACGTTTACTGAGTCAGAGATTCAGGAGATTGTTGACCACCTGGTTATGAAGCTTCGCATGGTCAAGTTTGCTCGTACTCCTGAGTACAACGAGCTCTTCTCTGGAGACCCTCAGTGGGTTACTGAGTCCATTGGTGGCATTGGCGTTGATGGCCGCTCTATGGTTACCAAGTCCTGCTTCCGCTGGCTCCACACCCTTGA
>CABSWT010000047.1:0-3796 GCA_902481575.1 uncultured Atopobium sp. | reverse complement strand
CACTCAATAGCTGCGTATTCAGGGTCTCCATCCATAGGACGAACAGCAACTAGACGAGGGTTCACAATCTTTTCTGCGTCGGTGTAAACCTCGTAATCCAGGTTGGCAATGTGAGCAGAACGAGGTCCCACGTCAACGGCTTTGCCGTCAGAAATCTGCACCATAGAGCCGCCGCCAATACCAACAGTTCTAACGTCCAATGACGAGAGGTACGTCTTATGGCCACCAACTTCTGCATACTTGACCATAACCTTGCCGTCTTTAACGCAAGAAATATCGGTAGAAGTGCCACCAACCTCAAAGAATAGGCCGTCGGTAAGCTTCTCATACATCAAAGCGCCAGCTACACCAGCTGCAGGACCAGAAAGAATGGTTAGGATTGGACGATGACGGACCTCATCAACAGTCATAACACCGCCGTCGCAGCGCATAACCATAAGTGGTGACTCAATGCCTGCCTCGCGAATACTCTTGTCAGTCATGTTTGCAGCTTCAAGCATCTTTGGCATGATGGAAGCGTTAACAACTGCTGTACGAGTACGAATAGCCAGGCCGTAAAGCTTAGAAATGTCATTTGTAGCCGTAGCAGGAAGTTCTCTATCAGAGCACTCTGCAATAACAGCATTCTCGTTAGTTGGATCGTCTACACTAAATGCTTCGGCTGCAACATAAGAAGTTGAACCTTCCGAGAAGAGCTGTTCGATTGCGCTCTTAATACCAGCTTCTACATCAGAGGATGTGTCTACAAAAGCATTTTTGGTACGCAGGAATTTACCGGCAGCAAGTTCAATATCGCCAACGTTAGTATCACTTTTACTCTTAGCTCCCTGAAGGCCGCTGCCAAGCGTTACGATACCAACCTGTGCAACATCGCCCTCAAGCAGGGCATTTGTTGCTTGGGTAGTACCGTGAGCAATAAAGACAACATCTTCAGGCTTAATGTTGTGCTGCTCCATAACACCATGAAGCACCTGCACAATACCTGCTGCAACACCTGCTTCAGCGGTGTGCGTAGTAGGTGTTTTAACCGTGCCGATAATTTCGTACGTATCATTGTCGATGGCAACAGCATCAGTAAATGTTCCGCCAACGTCGATTCCAATACGAACTTTCACGTTTCCTCCTTGATTTACAGCAATCCATCAGCTGCAAAGATAACACGAGGCGAGAAGACCACAACAAGAGGGTCTTCTCGCCCCAAGGTCAGAACTTAGAAGTACAGAACACCAGACAGAATTACACCAAAGATGGAAACTGCCCAGAGGTAAGGAAGCATCTTACGAGTAACGGTGTTAACGTCAACCTCGCAGAAGTTTGCAGTCCAAACGTTCTGAGTGTTGGTTGGGTCGCCACCTGCCTGGATGCGCTCTGCAGACAGGAATGCACCCATGACAGCAAGAGGATTCAAGGTGTTCAGGCCAATGATAAGAGCAGCGATACCAGAACCAAGACCAAACATGTTCATAGGTCCACGATACAGAGCCAATGGCGAGAGAACCGCAAAGAAGATGATGTATGCAACAAGGTTCTGTGGCATGATGCCAAGCAGGAATGGGTTAAGAACTGCCTTAACCGTTGGGTTGGTAACTGCAAGGTAAAGGATACCAATGCCGACCATCAGGATGATTGCAGGACCAGCGTCGGTTACACCGTCATAGCAAGTCTTTGCAAGAAGATTCATTGCCTTGCTGAAGCTCTTAGAGGTGAACAGCAGGCACCACAGAATACCAACGGTAAATGCTGGGGTAACAGGAACCTTCAAGAAAGCAACAAGCACAATAGGAATGAGTGGAGTAAGCATTGCAAGACCACCAGCAACACCGGTGAGCTGCTTGGAGTTGCTCTGCTCAGCAACTGGAGCGCTGAAGGCAAACTTAATGCCATTACGCTTGAACTCAACAACAATCATGATCAAAGTTGCAATACCAGTTGCAACAGCCAGATAAACCTCAAAACCCTGAACCTGAGCAATGTCTAGGTTGAAAAGCTTTGCGAAGGTTGTCCAGTTGGCAATATTGAGTGCCAGACCAGTGGTAAAGGACATCAAGAAGATACATGCCGCACTAGCTGCGGGAACACCAACAGAAATCAAAATTGGCAGAACGATTGAGCCAACCATGATGATGGATCCCAAGCCAGAAAGTGTCGTGAAGAGGACAGCCACTGCGATAGACATAATCAAGGTGATTACCAGGGGCTTATCGCCACCAAGCTCTGCACTTTTCTTGATGATTGTCTCAGTAACACCAGTTTTGTTCATAAGCTGACCCAACCATGCACCAAAAATAACAGCCATGATTGCGGCGCCCATGCGAACGGTACCAGCCTCAAATACTGATGTCAGCCAGCCAATTTCTTTTCCGTCACCATCTTTTCCAAACATTGGAACGCCTGCGATGACACAAATCAAAATGGCCATCAGTGGCAGGGCAAGCAGAGTTGGGATCTTCTTAGTCATCATCAATGCAGCTACAGCCACAAAGACCAAGAGGATCAAAATACCCTGAACCATGTTTCCTCCTTAGGAACACATTGTTTGATAGCAAGTGCAGCTATCTCTCCTTCAAACAACCTACACGTACTTCTATAGATGCGTGAGCACCATGTTGACGACTTTGATGAGCAGACAAAGTCGAGAAACACCTTTGTTCCAGCGCAGCACATAGCGTACTACTTCCCCGCAAGCACCTTGCTGATTTCTTACGCAAGCCTTACCGATTTCTTGCACATGACCTGCGTAAGTCTTACCAAATACCTACACCGAACTTACTGGATGCCAGCCAGAAACAAGTACTTGTTTCCAAAGCTGGACAGTTTCTGGACAAAGACAGGCAAATCTTAGGGCAGAAACAGCATCTCTCAGTAAGTTTCTTGAAGTGATTCTTGTTACGATCAGTTTTGGAAATTCCTCAAACTGAGCAAATTTTTGCACCAAAAACGCGGGAGTGGACAATGCCTTATTTAGCGTATCTGTCTTAAGCGAAGAGATGGAAGTATCTTCTTCAGGTACAGATACAACTACAGCGTCAACAGAAAAAAGACTCTGAACGGCGCTTATAAGATTCATTAATGCATCAAGCTTCAAACCATCTGAGGTAACAAGCTGCTGAGTAATATCTGCATTTAGTCCTTCTTTCATTGGAAGAGGAGCGTTATCGCAAACAACTTGAGCCACAACTCGCGGTCCAAATGAAAGATGTAAGTACGAAGAAACGCCCTCAATGTTGTCCGTGCTCTCAACATGCGAAAGCACAAAATCACTCTGCTCAAACTGCTTCACCACTACCCTGAAGGTGCTCTTTAATGCTTGTACCAGAGAAATTGTTGCCGAATCATGGCCCGTTGAATACATGACGGAAAGCTCTGATTCCAGCACATCGCCTTCAAGCAAAACTCCAATTCCCTTAAGAATTGAGCCGTCAACAATAAACCTTGTAAGAGCAGTTTTAATACTTTCAAGTAGAGTTTCTCCCGAAGGAGCCTCTTCTGACAGCGTGGTACGAGCGTACTCGTTAAGAGCCATGTCAACGAGCACAAGTTCCTGACTCTGGCGAGAAACCCGAACAAGTCCCAAGAGACCAAACTCTGGAGCAAGTTGCAGAAGCGTCTTTGATCTACCAGCGGTTACTACGCGCTCTGAGCTTTCTTCAACCATTTTTGACTGAAGCAAATCTTGAACAATAGTAGTAACGGTACTAGGAGAAAGAGATAATTCACGAGCCAATTCAACACGAGACAGAGCGTTTTTCTCGCACAATGCTTTAATAACGGCACGTTTATTGGAATAGGCAATATC
>CABSWT010000046.1:0-4265 GCA_902481575.1 uncultured Atopobium sp. | reverse complement strand
TTGGATGCGGCATACACGCGCTTCCTGAACCCTCAGATTTATCCTGTAGGCCTTGAGCGCGGTTTGGCCAATTTGCGTCACGAACTTGCCGCACAACATCAGGTAAAATCTTCCGAGGAAACCGAGTAGCCCTTTAGGAACTACGCAATCTACTACGTACTTACGCTGCACACGTGCACTGAATTTAAAGGAGAACCATGCGCGAGAAGATCGAGGAACTTGTACGTCAAGCCTTGGCAGACGCCCAGGCTGCGGGTGAGTTGCCTGAATTCCAGATTGATGACGTGGGACTTGAGCGCCCACAGGACTCATCAAATGGTGACTGGTCTTCTACGGTTGCAATGCGTTCTGCAAAGCTGGCACATAAGGCTCCTCGCGATATTGCAGCAGCTCTTGTGGCACATATTTCTGCAGATGCTCAAATTGAGCGCGTCGAGGTTGCAGGTCCTGGCTTTGTAAACTTCTACCTGTCTACCGCTGCGGGCAATGAGATTTTTAACACCGTTCGCGAGCAGGGCGCCGATTTTGGTCGCTCTACCTTTGGTGCTGGCCAGAAGGTTCAGGTAGAGTACGTTTCTGCAAACCCTGTTGGCCCTCTGCATATTGGTCACGGTCGCTGGGCAGCGCTGGGAGACTCTCTGAGCCGCATTCTTGCATTCGCAGGCTACGAGGTTGAGCGCGAGTACTACGTAAACGATCACGGCTCACAGATGGATGTCTTTGGTCACTCCATCTCTAAGCGCTACCTGCAGCTTATTGACATCATGCAGGAGCGCGGCATTGACGCCGACGCAGCTGCTCAGGTGTTGGCTGAAGATCGCAATGCTTACGTTGCAGATGAAGAGGATGCACATCCCGATGAGCATCCATTTACTGACGAGTTTATCAACTCTCTTGGCGGCAATGCATACGCCGGAGACTACATTGTTGACCTGGGTCTTTTCTTCCTCAAAAATGACGGAGAGGTCTGGGCAGACAAGTCCGAAGATGAGCGCATGGTTGAGTTCCGTGAGCGCGGCTATAAGATGATGCTTGAGTCCATCAAGAATACCTGTCATACCGCCCGTTCTGACTTTGACGTTTGGTTCTCCGAGCGTTCTTTGTACGTTAAGGACGACCAGGGTAAAGATGCCGTTGATCGCGCACTTGATGCTCTTGATAAGCTTGGCTACCTGTACCGTTCTGACGAGGGTGCACTGTTCTTCCGCTCTACTGATTTTGGTGACGATAAGGACCGCGTACTCATCAAAACAAATGGCGAGTATACCTATTTTGCTTCCGACGTAGCCTACCACTGGAACAAGTTCCAGCGCGTTGACCACGTTATTGATATTTGGGGAGCAGATCACCACGGATATATTCAGCGTGTTCGCTCTGCTGCCACAGCTCTTGGTTACCCAACTCAGTTTGAGGTTTTGCTTGGTCAGCTGGTTAACCTGCTCAGAAACGGTGTTGCCGTCAGAATGTCTAAGCGTAAGGGAACTGGTATCCATTTTGACGAGCTTCTCGCTGAGGTTGGTGTTGATGCAACGCGCTACACCCTTGTTTCAAAGTCTTCCAACCAGATGATTGACTTTGACATTGAGCAGGTAAAGCGTCAGGACAGCTCTAATCCTGTGTATTACGTTCAGTATGCTCACGCTCGTATTTGCTCTATTTTGCGCCGCGCTGCTGGCGTTGACCTTGATGAGGCAAAGGAGCTTGGTATGGACGCTGTTGCAGATAAGGCTATTGGTTCTAAGGTTGATCTTGGACTACTTTCTGATGCCGCTGAGCAGGCGCTTGCCCGTAAGCTTTTTGAGTTCCCAGGTCTTGTTGAGGGTTGTGCTCGCGATAGGGCACCATTCCGCATTACGCATTATATTGAAGAGCTTGCTGGCCAGTTCCACGCATTCTATACCGTTTGCCAGGTACTTCCTTCTGAAGGACGCCCACTGGACGCAGAGCTTTCTAAGGCTCGTCTTGCTGCTTGTGACGCAACCCGCCGCGTGCTTGCAATTGCTCTTAATTTGATTGGCGTTTCTGCTCCTGAGGCAATGTAAACGATAGCTAACTATGTTGTTTTGTCATGATACCGTGCAAGTATTGAATACTTGCACGGTATCTTTTGTGAATTCCTCCAGATAATTTACACATTTCTGCGTTATGTAAAAACTTTTTTAATGTATAAAAGAGATAATAAAATTAATTTTTATTACTCAAATTTTATATTGCAGCATATAAAAGCCTATATTGATGTCATATACACGCCATTTTCTAACATATTTTTGACTAACTATTGTTTTGTCCCCACGTTAACACGTATTTTTTAGGGGTATACTCATTATGCGAGCAAATAGTAAATGGTTCGGGCATAGGAGTGGAGGTCTCTATGGAACTTCGCGAGTACATGTCCATTCGCAGGTCTTACAACTTAGTCAGAAGAGTGGTACCTGCTAACAGACGACTCACGTTTGAAGAGTTTGCTATTTTGTGTCGCCTCAATGTGAAGGGCGCCCCTGTTAAGACTTCAGAAATTGCCGAGTATCAGAGTGCTCTTCGTCCTACGATTACTCATCGTACCTCGCACCTGGCAAGGCTTGGTTTCATCAAGAGAGATGAAGGCGCCATTGATCGACGCAATGTAGTGTGCATCATTACAGAAAAGGGTGTAGAAGCAGTAGAGGAGCTGTCTAAGCTCACCTGTGCTCGTATTGCACCTGGTCAGGCACTTTCTCGTACTTCATTTGAGCGTATTGTCATGTATGTTGACGCTATGGGAGCTCTGTATTGCAGGGCTGCAGACATGGTGCTTCTTGCAATTCTGGATTCTCCTAAAGATGCTCTTTCAATTACAGAGATTGTTGATGCGCTTGGTCTTTTGCAGCCAACGGTTTCTATGTCTCTTACTGCTTTGGCAGAAAGTGGCTTGGTGCAGCGCAAACATGATGATGCTCTTTCAAGAAGAGTAACCATGGTTGAGCTCACACCTCAAGGTAAGACCTATATCAAAGAAATCGTTCAGCAAATTGAAGACATCATTGTTAAAAGAAAGAGTCGTACAGCTGTTTAAATGATTTATACAGATTAAAGAAATCTAGAAGATGGGTTTCTCGAGGTTTAAGGGTTGGTGGTTATAAATCCCCATTTGCCCGTTTTATGGTGAAATTTATTATTTTTTTCATCATAAGGCGGGCATTTTCGTGGTATATTCCTTTTGGATTTGCACCTATTTGATTTTGTTTGTTATCCCTTCATCATATTTCTCACGTATTTTTACAGATTATTTTGATGAGCAAACAGAGAGGTTTGTACATGTCGGACGAAACATCTTCGGTCCAAAATGATTCTTTAAATGATGTAGAAAATACTCCAGCACCACGTAGACGTGGTAGACCTCGCAAGAGTGAAAATAGTAATTCTGAAAATACTACTTCTGAAAATACTAATTCTGAGACAACTGAAGAAAAGGCTTCTAACTCAGCTGCTGCTAAGCGCCGTCGTGGTCGTCCTACTAAAAAGGAGACCGAGGCTCGTCGTGCCGTAGAGGCAGTTATGGCTGAGGCTTTAAATGCAGCTGGCATTGCAGAGCCTCCTAAACGTCGCCGTGGTCGTCCAAGCAAGGAAGAGATGGAGGAGCGTGCTTTACAGGAGCAGACTCTTGAGGCTCTTCAGGCAGAGGTTCTTGCTCAGGTCCAGGCAGGTGGCAAGGTCTCTTCTGACGTTGTAGACACTGATCGCCTTACCAAGATTGTTCAGGACGCAACTCAGCCTTCTGCGGAGGTAACCCCGGCTCCTGCCTTCACTAAAGCAGAGGCAGAGAGAACAGCTGACCAGAATGACAATGCGGTTCAGAAGAACTTTGCTGAAGAGCAGGGCAGTGTTGAACAGCAGGATGGTGCAGCTCAGGAGCAGGCTTCTGGTGCAGTAGCAGATTCCGAGGCAGCTCCAGCTGAGCGTTCAGGACGCGCACGTACAGGCGCAGCACGTCGTCGACATCGTAATGCTGAGCCAAAAGAAGCGGCTCAGGAGGGCGAGAAGACACAGGAAAACGCACACGCCAACAACCAGGAGCGTCCTTCTCGCGATCGTAGACAGAACAACCAGCGCAACAAGAATCGCAAGCAGGGCCAGGCAAGCGAGCCATCGCTTTCCAAAGAGGCTCTGCAAGAGATGAAGCTTTCTGAGCTTCGTGCTAAAGCAACTGAGCTGGGCATTGAGTACGCAGGCGTTCATAAGTCTGATTTGATTGAGCTTGTATACGCTGCATCTGCAGCTGAGATCGG
>CABSWT010000045.1:0-4467 GCA_902481575.1 uncultured Atopobium sp. | reverse complement strand
AGACCGCAAACGGTGGTGTACTTGATATGGATACCAAGCAGGTTTCCACTATCACTTCCCACGAGGCCGGCTACATTGATAAGCCACTTGAGCAGATTGTTGGCCTTCAAACAGACAAGCCACTGAAGCGCGCCCTTATGGTAGACGGTGGCATTCGTATGGCAATGGCTGCTTGCAAGGCCTACGGCTACGAGGTTGACCCAGAGATTGTTGACTTCTATACCTATCGTCGCAAAACTCACAATGCTGGCGTTTTTGATGTCTACACCGAAGACATGCGTAAATGCCGTCACTCCCACATCATCACTGGTCTGCCTGATGCATATGGCCGCGGCCGCATCATTGGTGACTATCGTCGTGTTGCTCTCTACGGTGTTGATGCTCTAATCGCTGACAAGACAAATCAGAAAAATGGCACCGGCACCGTCATGGACGAGAAGACCATTCGTCATCGTGAGGAGCTCTCTGAGCAGATTCGTGCTCTTAAGGAGCTCAAGCAGCTTGGTGAGATTTATGGCTTTGATTTGAGCCGCCCTGCTGAGAACTTCAAAGAGGCTGTTCAGTGGCTCTACCTGGGCTACCTTGCAGCTGTAAAAGAGCAGAATGGCGCTGCAATGTCTATTGGCCGTAACACCACCTTCCTGGACATCTATGCAGAGCGCGATCTTGCTCGTGGTACCTTCACTGAGTCTGAGATTCAGGAGATTGTTGACCACCTGGTTATGAAACTTCGTATGGTCAAGTTTGCCCGTACTCCTGAGTACAACGAGCTCTTCTCTGGAGACCCTCAGTGGGTCACTGAGTCCATTGGTGGCATTGGTATTGATGGCCGCTCTATGGTTACCAAGTCCTGCTTCCGCTGGCTCCACACCCTTGAAAATATGGGCACCAGCCCAGAGCCTAACCTGACCGTTCTGTGGTCTACTAAGCTTCCAGAGGGCTTCAAGCGCTACTGCGCAAAGATTTCTATTACCACCAGCTCTATTCAGTACGAGAATGACGATCTTATGCGCGTCTATCATGGCGACGACTACGCAATTGCTTGCTGCGTCAGCTCCATGCGTGTTGGTAAAGAGATGCAGTTCTTTGGCGCTCGCGCAAACCTTGCCAAGTGCTTGCTTTACGCAATCAATGGTGGCCGTGACGAGAAGACCGGCGAGCAGATTGGTCCTAAGTACCGTGCAGTTGAGGGCGAGTACCTTGATTACGACGATGTCTTCTCCAAGTATATGGACATGATGCGCTGGCTTGCAGGCGTTTATGTCAACGCTCTTAATGCAATCCACTACATGCACGATAAGTACAGCTACGAGCGCATCCAGATGGCTCTACACGATGAGCACGTTCATCGCTGGTTTGCAACAGGCATCGCTGGTCTTTCTGTTGTTGCTGACTCCCTCTCTGCAATCAAGTATGCAAAGGTAAGGGTTGTCCGTGATGAGACTGGTCTTGTTACCGACTACGTTACTGAGGGTGACTTCCCTAAATACGGTAACGATGATGACCGCGTTGACACCATTGCTCATGACATCGTTGAGATCTTCATGAACATGATTCGCCAGAACCACACCTACCGTGATTCTGTCCCAACCACTTCTATCCTGACCATTACCTCTAACGTTGTATATGGTAAGGCTACCGGCAACACCCCTGACGGCCGCCGCGCAGGCGTTCCTTTTGCTCCTGGCGCTAACCCAATGCACCACCGCGATACCCACGGTGCCGTTGCGTCTCTGGCCTCCGTTGCTAAGCTTCCATTCAACGACGCACAGGACGGTATTTCCAATACCTTCTCAATCATTCCTAACGCTCTTGGTAAGGGCTCTGACGTCTACTTCCACGGTAGTGAGCTTGACCTTGAGCACATCGACTTCTCTGATATGAATCTTGATATTCAGATTGAGAACAAGATTGATTGCGCCTGTGAGGCAGACCCATCCGCAGTTGAAGGTGCTGAGGATCGTAAATAACAAGCCCTGGCGAGAAGATCTATCTACACGTTTCTTCTCGCCAACAAACTCGTAAGGAGAAACACATGCAGTCCAACGAAGTAGCTTCCGAGCAGATTGACAACCTGGTAAACATGATTGATGGCTATGCCGAGAAGGGCGGTCATCACCTCAACGTTAACGTATTTACTAAGGACACTCTTCTTGATGCTCAGGCACACCCAGAGAAGTATCCTCAGCTGACCATTCGCGTTTCTGGTTACGCTGTTAAGTTCAACTCCCTTACCAAAGAGCAGCAGGACGACGTTATTTCTCGTACCTTCCACGACGCTCTCTAAGGATTTCTTGTCCATGTCTTGTTCTGATACTCACATGGATCTCAATGACCCGCTCACAGTTTGTGGGCGGGTCCACTCTATTGAGACCTTTGGTACCGTAGATGGCCCTGGAACTCGCCTGGTTGTATTTACCCAGGGGTGTCCCATGCGCTGTGCCTATTGTCACAACCCAGATACCTGGCAATTTGGTATTGGAACAGAAACATCGGTAAAAGAAATACTTGCCACCTTTAACCGCAATAGAGCTTTTTACAGAAACGGTGGAATTACGGCTACTGGTGGTGAACCACTTGCTCAACCAGAGTTTATTGGCGCTCTGTTTGAGGCGGCTCATAATGACCCGCAAGGACGCATTCATACCTGTCTTGACTCTTCTGGCATTGCGTATAATCCAGAAACTCCAGAAAAATTTGAGCGCGTTCTTGATAACACTGATTTAGTGCTCCTTGATATCAAGCACTCTGATCCAAAGGGCCACATTAGTCTTTGCGAAGTTGGCTCAGAAAGACCACTTGCATTTGGCGATGAGCTTAATCGTAGAGGCATTAAAGTTCTTATCAGACATGTTGTAGTGCCTGGAATTACTGATTCACCAGAAGAACTTGCTGGCGTTGGTAGGATTATTGCTCACTGGGATAACGTTATTGGATTAGATCTACTTCCCTATCACGTGATGGGCGTAAAAAAGTATGAAGAGCTTGGCATTCCTTACAAACTTGCTGACACCTCTGCCATGGATGGTAAAAAGATTCCTGAGCTGCGCAAGCAAGTCCTTATTGCACGTTCCCTTGAACGCAAACAGCTTGGAATGCGCTAAACTTACTAAGTTCACGCATTAATTTACTTCAAGGAGTCACTATGCCAAACGAAGGCAGTTATGAAGCAGCTGTACGCCGTTCCGATGAAATCCAAGCGGATTTAGCTGAGCATGCAGGAAAGTACAACATGCTTACAGGGGATCGTCCCACCGGAAGACTTCACCTTGGCCATTACTTTGGCACTATTGTTGAGCGCGTAAGACTCCAAAATCTTGGTGTTCATACCAATATTATTATTGCTGACTATCAGGTCATTACAGACAGAGACACCACTGAGCATATTGCAGACAATGTCTACAATATGGTTATTGATTATCTGGCCTGCGGAATTGATCCAGAGAAGACTATGATTTTCACGCATTCTGCAGTTCCAGCCCTCAACCAACTTATGTTGCCGTTCCTCTCGCTTGTTACCGAGTCTGAGCTTCATAGAAATCCAACCGTTAAGGCAGAGCAGGAAGCATCTGGCCATGCTCTCACCGGTCTTCTCCTCACTTATCCTGTTCACCAGGCATGCGACATTCTTTTCTGCAAAGGAAATGTTGTTCCTGTTGGTCGCGATCAGCTGCCTCACATTGAGATTACTTCTAAGATTGCTCGTCGCTTTAACGAGCGCTACGGAAAGGTATTCCCGGAGGTTTCTGGCCTTCTCACCTCTACCCCATTAATTCCTGGTCTTGATGGTCGCAAGATGAGCAAGTCTTACGGCAACGCTATCTCGCTTTCTATGACAGCTGAAGAAACTGCCAAGCTCATCAAGAAGTCCAAGACTGACTCCGAGCGCATGATTACCTTTGATCCAGACAACCGTCCTGGCGTTTCTGCGCTTCTCACCACTGCTGGCATTTGTACTGGCCGTGATCCAAAAGAGATTGCTGACGAGATTGGCATGGGCGGCGGTGGAGCTCTTAAGGCTTACGTCATCGATGCTGTTAACACCTACTTTGAGCCAATTCGTCAGAGGCGCGCAGAGTTTGCAGCTCAGCCAGACCTTATTCGCGATATTATCCACGACGGAAACGCTCGTGCAAACGTTATTGCTAACGCCACCCTTGACGAGGTTCGCGAAGCAATGGGAATGGTCTACTAAGTGTCTGAGCTCACCTTACATGTTGAACGTATGAGCTACGGTCCAGATGCCATCGCTCATACTCCAGAAGGAAAAACAGTCTTCATCTCTGGTGGCGCCGTCTCTGGAGACACTATCAGCGCACAGATTACCGAGGAAACAGATAGGTTTTCTCGCGCACAGCTTGTAAAGGTCTTGGAAGCATCTGCATTCAGAGAGCCTCGTCCCAATCCCTTTGTAGCACTCACGGGGGCCACCCCTTGGGGCAACATGCTCAGATCGGAAGAGCGTCG
>CABSWT010000044.1:0-4819 GCA_902481575.1 uncultured Atopobium sp. | reverse complement strand
CCACGCTTTCAAGCGGTGTAGCACCTCGTCCACAGCAACTTACTGAAGGCCAAGAGTCTGCTCTTGCAGCAATTAAGACTGCACAAACTGCTGCTCAGGGCGATGTTGTGCTCATTGATGGTGTAACGGGCTCAGGTAAAACCGAGGTGTATCTCTCCGCTATTGAAAAGACCTTAGCGGCTGGCAAGGGTGCTGTGGTGCTTGTCCCAGAGATTTCTCTTACCGCGCAAACAGTTGGCCGATTCCGTTCGCGTTTTGGTGAGCAGGTGGCCGTTCTTCACTCAAAGCTTTCGCTTGGCGAGCGTTTTGACCAGTGGGATTTAATCAGGCAGGGTAGAGCTCGCGTGGTAGTAGGTGCTCGATCTGCCCTGTTTGCGCCCATCCAAAACCCCGGACTTTACATCATTGATGAGGAACACGAAGCTTCATACAAGCAAGATTCACTCCCACGCTATCACGCAAGAGAAGTAGCTGCTCAAATGGCGCGTCTCCGCGGTGCTGCGCTGGTGCTTGGTTCTGCAACACCTTCGCTTGAGAGCTTATACCGAACAGCTCAAGGGAGCTGGCGTGGCACTAACTGGACACGTGTCGCCATGACCGAGAGGCCCGGTGTGGCGGTTCTTCCGCAGGTCCAGGTAGTTGATATGGCTTCCCAGTTTAAAAACGGAGGCAGATCGGTCTTTTCGGCAGCTCTTGCTCTTGCGCTACAAGAAACAACAGAGCGTGGCGAGAAAAGCGTTCTGCTCCTTAATCGGCGTGGATTTGCAAACTTTTTGATGTGTCGTGAGTGTGGCTGTGTGCCCGAATGTCCGCATTGCTCGACGTCTCTCACGTACCATGAGCGCACGCATTCTCTGGTTTGTCACAGTTGCGGCAGGCAGTGGTCTCAGCATGCGTATCCTAACCCTTCCAGCAAATGTCCAAACTGCGGCAGCCGTTATATGGGTGCATATGGTGTGGGAACACAGCGTGTAGAAGATGAGCTCAAGCTTCTGCTTGGCAGCGATGCGCCAATTATTCGTATGGATGCCGATACCACGGCTAAAAAGGGCGAACATCAGCGTCTTCTTGAGCTTTTTGACGCAACCCCTGGAGCGGTGCTTATTGGTACGCAGATGATTGCAAAGGGCCTGGATTTTCCTGATGTCACCTTGGTTGGTGTTATCAACGCCGATACTATGCTTAAGCTGCCAGATTTTAGGGCGGCAGAGAGAACATTCGACTTGCTAGAGCAGGTTGCTGGTCGTGCGGGCAGGGGAGAAAAGCCAGGTAAGGTCATCATTCAGTCGTACTGGTCAACACATCCTGCTATTGCTTCTGTAGTTACACATGACAGACGCCCGTTTCTTGATGCAGAACTTAAAGAGAGAAGAGAGGGGGCTTATCCGCCCTTCTCGCGGTTGTCTAATGTGCTTTTTTGGGGAGCTTCAGAAAAAGAAGTTCGTCGCGTAGCGGATCAGATGGCAGAGGCGCTGCATACAAAGTTAGACGCGCAAACAGGATGGGAGATTTTGGGTCCTGCTGATTGTGTAAAAGCTAAGGTAAAAGATAAGTATCGCAGACATATTTTAGTAAAGGCTCCCGTGGATGCTCAGGTAGGAGAAATTCTTTCTGAATGTGCTGCTTCACTTGATAAAAGAGTGGGTATCAACATGACATTAGATGTTGATGCTTACGACATGATGTAAGGATAGTTATGAGTTCTGAAGTTGATGATATGGTACTTTGGCCAGACCCTCGTCTGAGCCAAGAGTGCGAAGAGATTGACGATATTAACGACGATGTCCGCAAGATGGCTGAGCACATGCTCAAAGTTATGTATGCTGCCGACGGCGTTGGTCTTGCTGGACCTCAGGTGGGCTATATGAAGCGCATGGTAGTCATCGATGTTGACTATCCTAACGGCCAAGAGAACCCTTTTGTGCTCATTAATCCAGAGATTAAAATCGCAGATGGCGAGCCTCGTGTGTACGAGGAGGGCTGTCTTTCGTTCCCAGGCATTACCGTTCCGGTTACGCGCCCAAGTCATGTTGTCGTTCACGCATATAACCTCGATGGTGATCTTATGCGCTATGAGGCAGAAGGAGACCTTCTCGCCGTCTGCCTGCAGCATGAGATTGACCACATCAACGGCATAACCATGCCAGATCACCTGGGACCAGGTGCTCGTATGGAGATACTGCAGGAGTATAAAGAGGCACTGGCTTCTGGCGCCCGTCCTGGTCAAACTGACTATTAGGAGTTGGCATGCGCGTAGTCTTTATGGGAACTCCAGATTTTGCTGTTCCGTCGCTCAAAAAACTTGCCCATGATCACCAGGTTGCTTTGGTTATTACAAGGCCAGATGCCGTTCGCGGTCGTGGCAAAACGCTTGAGCCGTCTCCCGTAAAAGAATGCGCACAAGAGCTTGGATTACCCGTTCTTGAGGCAAACCGCATGACTCCAGAAGTAATTTCTTCCATGCAAGCGGTACAACCAGAAGCGCTCTGTGTGGTTGCTTTTGGCTGTATTTTGCCAGATGAAGTTATCTCTCTTGCACCTTATGGTGCTCTGAATGTACACGCGTCGCTGCTGCCTCGCTGGCGAGGAGCCGCTCCAATTCAGCGTGCTATCCTCGCGGGAGATGTAATTGCTGGCGTTTCTATCATGAAGATTGCGCATGAGCTTGACGCAGGAGATTGGTGCAAGCAAGCATCGTGTGAGGTCGGCTCCAAAAATACCGAGCAGCTCACTGACGCTCTAGCACATTTGGGTGCTGACGCACTGTCTGAGGCTCTTTCTGAGCTCAAGGAAGGCTCTCTTGAGTGGCATGTACAGGATGAGCGAGAAGTAACGTTTGCTCCTAAAGTTACTAAGCAAGAAATGAAGCTTGCTCCAGAAGATTCAGCCCAGGTAAATGCGTTGAGGGTTCAGGCTTCGTCTGATACCGCTCCTGCTCGTGCTTCGGTTGGTGGCAGATCTTTGCGCGTTCTCTCCGCTCAACTAGCTCCAAGTGATATTTCTGTTACTCAAGGCTTGGTTGCTGTTCAAGATCATGGGTTGTTCCTTGGCTGTGCTGAAGGAACTCTTGAGCTTCTTGAGGTGCGTCCAGATGGCAAGCGCTCTATGGATGCAAAATCATTTGCCGCAGGACTTCAGAAGTCCCAGATGACCTGGCAGATGCTTCAATAATGGCCACCTTAACTCCTGCTCGAAGAGTGGCCTATCAGGCATTCTTTGAGTGTAGACGCAATAATTTACGTATTCGTGATTACTTACGAGAGTCAAAAGACTTCTCGGAGCTTTCTGCTCAAGATAAAGCTTTTGCTACACGCCTTGCACTAGGGGCTACCCTCACAAAGGGCAAACTTGATCAAGCTCTGAGGAATCATCTTAAGTCAGGTATTCATCTAGAGCCAAAGGTACAGGACGCTCTCCGTATTGCTGTATTTGAGGTTTTATATTTAGAGACTAGACGTGACGCCGCCATTAGCCAAGGTGTTGAGCTGGTAAAGTCTATCTCAAAGCGTTCTTCTGGTCTTGCAAATGCTGTGCTTAGAAAAATTTCTGAAAAAGAAGCTCAGCTTACGCGTGCAAAGAATCCCAAAACGCCTTCAGAGCTTTCGTGGGCGTCAGGCA
Source organism: uncultured Atopobium sp. (assembly GCA_902481575.1). Taxonomy (GTDB): domain Bacteria; phylum Actinomycetota; class Coriobacteriia; order Coriobacteriales; family Atopobiaceae; genus Lancefieldella. Next base: position 1,201 of record CABSWT010000044.1, on the reverse strand, counting down.
TTCCTGAGTGGATTTGTTTGGAGATTATTGAGTCGCTGGGAGAGTCTGCCGCTCAAAAGCTCATTCTTAATTTAAAGAACCCCGCTCCTGTGTATGTCTTACAAAGAAACGTATCAGAGCAGCAATTGCAGAGCAGCTCTTTAGAGCTACAGCAAACAGTTCTGCCAGATGTGTATGAGGTAAAAAATCCTGCTCAACTTAACGTTGACGCATATGTAAAGAAAGTTCAGCTTGTTCCTGCAGATTTAGCTTCTCAGCTTGTGGCACTTCTCGCGGCATCTTATGTAGACCAAGAAATACTTGAGGTTGGACAAGGCAGAGGAACCAAATCCTTGTTGCTTTCTCACGCATTTGAGGCGCTTGATAAAGAGAATACCCACATAACCGCTGTTGAACTTGTAAAGGGAAAGTCCCACGTTTCAAAAAGAAGATTGAAAACTGCTGGCCTTTCAGATCAGGTTACATCACTCACGTTTGACGCTACACTGTTTGTGTCACCAGAGGTTCCAGAGGAGCTTAATCAGAGCTTTGATGTGGTTTTTATTGACGCTCCCTGTTCTGGTTTGGGCACCCTTCGTCGTCATCCAGAGATTGCGTGGAATTTGTCACCAGAAAGTTTGTATGACGGAGGAGAGCTTACCGCTTTACAAACCAAACTCTTGCAGAGTTGCAGCAGTCGTGTAGAGATTGGTGGCTATTTAGTCTATGCGACGTGTTCGCTCTCAAATTCAGAGAATCAGCAGGTTATTGACGATTTTCTTGCAAGTTCAGAGGGTTCTCACTTTGAGGTGCAAAGTCTTTTTGAGTGCCCCGCGCGCGCATGCTTAACGACAGAAGCACAAGAGTTTCTCGATACGTGCATTACACCAGAGGGATTTTTGCAGACGGCTTTTGCATCTGCTGATTGTGATGCTCACTTTATGGCGGTCCTTAAGCGCAAATAAAAGCTCTTGCTGTGTATCACAACAAGAGCTTCACAAATACGATTTATGAGCGGTCCAGAGAGCCAAAAAGCGTGGAATTACTTTCCTTTGCTATCGGTGTTATAAAAACCGCTGCCCTTAAAGACAATGGTTGAGGTGTTGTAAACGCGCTCAGTCTCGTGTCCGCATTTTGGGCACTGAGGAGCTTCAATCTTCAGGCTCATTGGGCGCTCAATCTCAAAGGTATTGTCGCAGTGTGTGCAATGATAGCTATAACG
>CABSWT010000043.1:0-5060 GCA_902481575.1 uncultured Atopobium sp. | reverse complement strand
TATGCCGCATCCAGGTGCATAAGCGCAGCATGGCAGCGGTCGCGAGCAACCTCAATGGACTCGCTCTCCCCTACGCGCTTGCCTCCTTCTACCAGCCTTACCATCAGCTCGCGAGAAGTTCCTTCAAGCTTGTGAGTTGAATACGGGTCAATGATGTCGACAACAGTTGCCTTAGACTCTGGATTTTTGGTGACCAGGTAATCTGGGTCAAAAATCATGTCGCCTGCAGGGCAGCCGTTTGCATCATAGAAACGACGAATGTGCTGAATGCCTGGAACAGTACGCTTGTAGGCCATCTCGGACAGCTTAATAACAGGAGTCCAAGGCTCAGTGGAAGACTGACGACGAGCGGTCAGCTTGTAGACGCCGCCAAGCGAAGGCTGAGGATCGCAGGTGGCAAGCTTGGTGCCAACACCAAAAGCGTCAATAGGTGCTCCCTGAGCAAAGAGAGACTGGATGGTGTACTCGTCAAGATCATTTGAAACAGAAATCTTGATGTAAGGAAGGCCAGCTTCGTCGAAAGCCTTGCGAGCTTCCTTAGAAAGGCGTGCAAGGTCTCCGGAGTCAATACGAACAGCACTTAATCGCTCGCCACGCTCTTCCATCTCTTTTGCCACAATGATGGCGTTCTTGATGCCCTCGTGAACATCATAGGTATCAAGCAGAAGTGAGCAGTTAGTTGGGCTGGACTTTGCAAACGCCCTAAAGGCATCAAGCTCAGTATCAAACGACATTACCCAAGAGTGTGCGTGGGTACCAAAAACAGGAATGCCGTAAATTTTGCCAGCAAGGACATTTGAAGTGCTTGAAGCACCTGCAATATAGGAAGCGCGAGCAACTGCCAGACCACCGTCTGGACCCTGTGCGCGGCGCAGGCCAAAGTCAGAGACGGGATTGCCCTGAGCTGCCTTGATAACACGCGCGCACTTGGTTGCGGCCAAAGTCTGGAAGTTGACCAAGTTTAGCAGAGCGGTCTCAATGAGCTGACAATCAACAATAGAACCCTCAACGCGGACCATAGGCTCACGTGGGAAAACAAGCTCTCCCTCGGGGATTGCATCAATGGTTACATTAAGCTTGTGGTTGCGCAAAAACTCAAGGAATGCTGGCTTAAAGAGACGACCGCCACCAGGAGAATTAATGCTTGCCAGGTAGTCAATATCGTCGTCTTCATAGACAAAGTTTTCAACTAAGTCAGCAATTTGACCAGTTCCACAAGAAATCGCAAATCCACCATTAAAGGGGTTCTCGCGGAAAAATGCGGTAAAGCATGCCTCTGCATCAACAAGACCGGCTTCCCAATAACCTTGAGCCATCGTGAGCTCATACAAGTCTGTATTAAGGCTAACGTCTGAGGGTTTGGTACGATCAGTGAGTGACATAGTTGCTCTTTTCGATTGGTCAAAAACTGACGGTGAGACGATATATCTAGAGTAGCAGTCCTACAAAATAAATTGGCTTACAACAAAGATAACTGCGAGAATTACCACAGTTCCAATAACAATTTTTTGCCCCAGAGGCATTTTGATGTCTTCGTCGTCCTCATCGGGCTCCATAAGGGCACGGCCTTTGGCACGCTGCTCCTGGATGCGACGGATCTGCTCGGCTTCCTGCTGAGCTGCTTGGTGTGCAGCGCGCTGTTGAGCTGCAACAAGTTGAGCGTCTTCGGCAGCGGCTGCCTCTGCCTCTGCTTGCGCTTCTGCTTGGGCTGCACGGGTCTTCTCGGCACGAAGCGCCTCAAGCTCAGCGCGCTCTTTCTCTGCGCGAAGAGCCTCGAGCTCCCTGCGCTCTTTCTCTGCGCGGAGCGCTTCCAGCTCGACGCGTTCCGCGTCCGTGAGTGTAGCCACCTGTGGCGCTGGGGTGGCTTGGAGCTCTTCGGGTTTCTCGACAGACATGGTTACTCCTCGGTTTGCGTATCGGGGATGCTTGTGGTGGCGTGGCCGTCGGCGTTACCAGCAGCGCCGGAGTCGGCGGCGGTGCCGCGAGGCGAGCGAAGCTTGAGCGCGGGACCCTCAACTCCCGTTGCATCAAAGGCCGGAACAAAACTCTCAGAGACCGTTCCGCCCTCCTGCCACCACAGGTTCTCAAAGCCCAGGTCATCCGCATGACAGAGCACCAACTCGTACTCCTCGTCAGAAAGCGTCCCAGAAAGTGGACCGCCAGCTGCACGCATGCGCTCGTTGGGCGTGTACTGATTCATAATTGATACGTCTACATCATTATGACAAAGATTCCAGACACGGTTAAGCACCTCGCAGGAATCGTCCGCGTGCGTAGGCATGACCAGGTGACGCACAATAATGCCCTGCAGCATGCGTCCGTCATCGTCGAGCTTGCGGCCGCCACGACTCATCACCGAGTTGTGCATGACTTCAAGCGCAGCCATAGACATCTTTGGATAATCCGCCGCGTACGAGAGCTCTTTTGCCAGCTGAGCGTCTGCGTACTTGACATCCGTCAGCCAAATATCAATGACGTTCGAGACTTTCTGCACCACCTCTGGCAGCTCATATCCCGAGGTATTGCACACTATTGGGAGCGTCAATCCCGCCTCTTTTGCCAGCGTCACTGCTTCAATTATGTGTGGCGAGAAGTGCAAGGGAGTTACAAGGTTAATGTTGAGCGCACCCTGAGCTTGCAGTTCAAGCATCATCTGGGCAAGGCGCTCGGTTGTGACAGGCTTGCCAAAACCCTCCTGCGAGATCTGATGATTCTGACAAAACACGCATCTAAGCGGACAGCCTGTGAAAAAGATGGCACCCGAGCCAGCCTCACCAGAAATGGGAGGCTCCTCCCAGAAGTGCAGCGCTGAACGAGCCACACGAATGGTGCTTGAAGCTCCACAAAGGCCCGCTTTACCAGCGTTTCTTTGAGCATGGCAACGCCTTGGGCAGAGTTCACAGACGTCGTAGGCAGAAAACGTAAGGGTATTAGGTGATGGTGCACTACCCAAGGGTTTCTCGCCTCCCGTCGTATCTGCCCAGGCAGATGGTGGTATAAAAAACGCGCAGGGTCTCTGCGCGCGTCAAAGTCATGGTGGAGATAAAGGGATTCGAACCCTCGGCCTCTGCCTTGCGAAGGCAGCGCTCTCCCAACTGAGCTATATCCCCGTTGCGGTACTTATTGTGGCAATCAGGGGCAGGTATGTCAATGATTATGCGGGCAGAATGAGCGGCTGTAGGCTTGCGAGGAGGCTCGTGGCGTTTCTGCGGACCGTCGCGACTCTTCCGCGAGCCGTCAGAGCTTTACCACAGACTGCCGAGGCAGAAAAATATCCTTCCCCGCAGTCATCTATGAACCCACCTTCATAAGGTGGGCGCCGCACTCGGGCGTTCCAGCTTCCTTAACAACGAAGGATGCCTGTACTGAACACGAGATTAGGCTCCCTGAAAAAACTTGTCGGTTCACCCAGTTTAGACCGCGGGAGAAGGACAATTCTTACTATAAAGAGATTATAAAAAGATTAAAGTCTTGACTTGTTTTTTAATGAGCAGCACAATTAAATGGTATGGATTTTAGCAGTTAAATACTGTTTTTTATTGGAGGGTATACGGCTTGAACCTCTGGGTAACCATGTTTTGTGTTTTCCTCTCGGCTGGTCTTGGTTCAGCTCTGATTACCCCTGCCGTTCGTCAACTGGCTTGGAAGCTTGGAGTTGTCGATAAACCCTCTGCACGTCGAGTCAATAAAAAACCTATTCCTCGCATGGGCGGCGTTGCAATTTTCTTTGGGTTAGCCGTTGCTATGCTGGTGCGTTATGGCGTTGAAGCAATCTTTGGACATGCCGAGATTACGCTTTCTTCTCGCTATTATCTCAACGTCAACTTCTGGATTGTTGGCGCTGCATTTGCGGTAATTTTCTTGACCGGATTGCTTGACGACATTTTTTCTCTCAAGCCTATTCAGAAACTCGCAGGTCAGGTAATTTCTGCAAGCATCGCGGCTGCAGGCGGTCTGATTATCGGTAACGTTGTTGATCCGTTTTCCGCGTACGGCTTTGTGGATCTTGGTTGGCTTGCCTACCCAGCAACCGTCATTTACCTGGTTGCTTACGCCAACATCATCAACCTTATCGACGGCCTTGACGGACTTTCTTCAGGTATTACGTGCATTGCCTCTACCACTATGTTTGTGCTTTCCATTTGGGCGGGTCGCTTCGATGCAGCGCTTTTAAGTGCAGCAATCGCAGGCACCACACTTGGATTTTTAGTTCACAACTCGTATCCCGCAACTATTTTCATGGGCGATTCTGGTTCGCTAACCTTGGGATTTGCTCTGGGAACAATTTCGCTTTTGTCTGTCACTCGTTGGGCAGGACTCACAACCATCATTGTTCCTCTCGTCGTTGCAGGTATTCCAATTATTGATACGTTCTCGGCAATTGTCCGCCGCACACGCGCGCATGTTAGTTTTGCTACTGCCGACCGCGGACACATCCATCACCGCTTAATGGCTCATGGGTATAACCAGCGACAGGCAGTTCTTTTGATGTACGGCTGGACTTCTCTCTTGTGCGTTGGTTCGCTCATTATGACGCAGGTCAATACGCTGCCTCGTATTGCAATTTTTGTCATGCTACTTACTATGTCTGCTTTCTTTGCAAAGTACCTGCATCTTTTTGAGCCTGTTCTGCTTCACCATACTGATCCAAAGACTGGTGAAGACGAACTCATTACGCCCAAAGATCCAGGCTTCGATGAAGAAATTAAGCAGCTCCACGAAGAAGAGCATGAGCACATCGAAGAGCTCATTCACAGAGACCACAAGAGCGAATAAGCTGAGGAAACAGCTGAGCTCTTCCCGCACCCACATCGATTGCCATGTAAGCTGTGACTACACGGGTTTCTCGGCCTCTGAACCACACGTTCTTCTCGCCAAGTGCGCAAATGACATGCTCTTCTCACTAAGGATGACTTTCCAATATTGCGCGCCTGAAAAGTGCAAAGAATCTGTATTTGAGGTACAGATTCTTTGACAAAAACAGGCAAATCCACAGTTTCTTTTACATTTTTAGGCAAAATTTACAGATTCTTTGACAAAATCAGGCGCGTGAAAGATAG
>CABSWT010000042.1:0-5190 GCA_902481575.1 uncultured Atopobium sp. | reverse complement strand
TTTGACAGATTATCTGACTTAGGTGTGTTTTGAACTGCCTCCTATTTCTCGTGTCCAAGAAATGGGAGGCAGTTCATTCACAGGCTCTCTTTTTGTTCAAAGCGTTTCTCGCTGTCTATTAGGCTACAAAATGAAATGCGTCACGAGGTGTTTTATCGTGTCCAACTACCTTGCCGCAATACACAAAACCAGCATGTGTAAGCGTCGTAGTCATAGCGACATTTGCTTCATGAGTATCTGCGCGAACGTTTGAATAGTTTTCGCAAATCCAATTGAATATAAAAGAGGCAATTCCGTGACCTGTATATTTAACAGCCACTCGGTGAATAACAACGTAATCCAGGCTGTTTATCCAAGCGCCTTCAGCAATATTGACGTATGCCTCGTCAGGACCGGGTAAGAGCGAAAAACAACCAATAATTTCTTCAGATGTTTCATCTTCAGCGACTACAAAAAGACCACATCTTTCATAATCAGCAACAGCGTCTTCTAAAAGAGGATAGTTCTCATTCCATTGAAACGTGTTATTTTGCTGATACATAGTCTGACGACCTATGTCGTACAAATCTGCAACAGCGCAGAGGTCTTTAGCAGCAGCTCTTCTAATGTGCATTAGAAGACCCTGATATTCAATGTTTTAGCAATACTTTGGCCAGGCTCAAGGCTTATGATGCCTGGTTTGTGTTCAAAGATGCCGTCACAATCAACGGTATCTGCAATGCCACACCATGGCTCAAGAGCAACAAATGGACAACCAGGAGCAGCACTCCAAATGCCTAAATAATCAAAGCCTTCAAAATCCATTTGAATACCATGGGCCTCAGAAGGAGCTTCTGTGCTAGCCGCAAGTGTAATGCGTCTATCAGGAACATCTTCAAGTGTGATGGTCTTCTCGCGATCAATAATCTCCCAAGACAGGGGAAGCGTATCAGAGTCCACGATAAGCTTCTGTGGAGTTGTGTAGTCACAAAGTCCATCGTCGGTAATAGAAGGGCCGTAGCTGGTCCAGGAGTGCGTAAATAAGAGGTAATACTGGTCCAAAGAGGCTGCCTCAACACCAGGGATCGGAATGTTGAACGCTGGGTGAGCGCCAAGGGTAAACGGCAGTACAACGTTTGCAGGATTGGTGACCTCATACGTTTGCGTAAGCGTATCGCCAGCTACCGAGAAAATCAGCTTAAGTTCAAAGTCATAGGGGTAGGCCTTGAGAGTCTCTTCGGTACTTTTTAGCTGGAGCGTTACAGAAGAGGTACTCTGCTCGACAATCTCAAATTGGTTGAGTCGGGCAAGACCGTGACGGGCAAGAGATACGGTGCCTTCCGCGGACTCTGCCTTGCCGCCTTTAAGTACACCAACAATGGGGAAGAGAATGGGAGCACGCCTTGGCCACCAGTTGGAATCTCCCTGCCAGAGGTATTCGGACTCACCTTTACGTAAGCTCATGAGCTGTGCGCCCATGGTGTCAATTGAAGCGGTAAGAGAGCCGTTAGAAATAGAAATAATTTCAGACATAGATGCCTCCAGCTAAAGAATAAGCCAGCCTCTTTTGAGACTGGCTTAGTATACCAAGTTAGAAGAGCAGAAAGACTAGTTGTTGTCTGCCATCTGAGCTTGAACAGCAGTAATTGCAACAACACCAACAATATCGTCAGCGGAGCAACCACGGGAAAGGTCGTTGACAGGACGAGCAATGCCCTGAAGGATTGGACCGTATGCCTCAGCGCCACTGAAGCGCTGAACAAGCTTGTAGCCAATGTTGCCAGCCTCAAGGTTAGGGAAGACCAGGATGTTTGCGTTTCCTGCAACCTTAGAGAATGGAGCCTTGAGCTTGCCAACCTCAGGAACAAGAGCTGCATCAAGCTGAAGATCGCCGTCGAGTGCAAGCTCAGCGTTCTTCTCGTGAGCAAGCTTTGTGGCCTCCTGGACCTTCTCGGCAGTTGCGCCACCAGCAGAGCCCATGGTAGAGTAGGAGAGCATAGCAACGCGAGGCTCGTCGCTCATAAATGCGCGCCAAGAATCAGCGGAGGCAAGAGCAATCTCGGAGAGCTCCTCTGCAGATGGATCAATGTTGAGGCCGCAGTCAGCAAAGAGCAGGGTGCCGTCCTCGCCAAAGTCAGTTGAAGTGCTCATGATGAAGAATGCAGAAACAAGCTTGGTACCAGGAGCGGTCTTGATGATCTGCAGTGCAGGTCTTAGGGTGTTTGCAGTAGAGTGGCAAGCACCAGAAACCAGGCCGTCAGCATCGCCCATTTTGACCATCATGGTTGCAAAATAGGTAGCGTCGTTCATCTGCTTGCGAGCTTCCTCAATGGTGACGCCCTTGCGAGCACGAAGTTCAGCAAACTTCTGAGCATATGCCTCATGGCGCTCGTCAGTAGCAGGGTCTACTACCGTTGCTCCTGGAACATCAATCTGCTCAGGATTGCCCAGAATAATGACCTTTGCAATACCCTCTGCAACAATCTTCTGAGCTGCATCGATGGTACGCTGGTCCTCGCCCTCTGGAAGAACAATAGTCTTTACGTCGGACTTAGCGGTTTCTTTCATACGGTCAAGAAACTTGCTCATGTGTCGTGCTCCAATCATACTTTGACATCTGTGCCTCGTTGAATTTTGCACTTCTCAGCTTGTAGTTTGTATAAAAGCTAGACACAAAAAGCCAAGAAATGCATTTTCATACCAGTTGCATATTTTACGCCTAACGGCAGAGCTTTGCGCCCCGCGTGGCTCACTTTATAGACGCGTGTTAAAATGAGTGAAGTTTCACATACAAATCCTGCGCACTTAGGCGCACACGGAGGTTTACATGTCTATCAATCATGGTCTTCCTGCCGGTTTTAACCCCGACAACTACGATGTTATTGTTGTTGGAGCTGGCTATGCAGGCGCAGTTGTTGCTCGTCGTATGGCAGAAAACTGCAATTCAAAGGTGGCAATCTTTGAGCGCAGAAATCACATTGCCGGCAACGCTTACGATCGCCTTGATGACGCGGGCGTTCTTGTTCACGAGTACGGTCCACACATCTATCACACCATAAGTGACCGCGTTCACCAGTTCCTCTCGCGCTTTACTGAGTGGACTAACTACCAGCACAAAGTTCTAGCAAACATTAACGGCCAGCTGATGCCTGTTCCTTTTAACCACCAGTCTTTGAAGCTTGCCTTTGGAGAAGAGCGTGGCGAGAAACTCTATCAGAAGCTGGTTCTTACGTTTGGTGAGAACGTTAAAGTTCCTATCATGGAGCTTCGCGAGAAGAACGATCCAGATCTAGAAGAGATTGCTGACTACGTTTATGAGAACGTCTTCCTGCACTACACCATGAAGCAGTGGGGTAAGACTCCAGACCAGATTGACAAGTCCATCACAGGTCGCGTTCCAATCTTTGTCGGCGATGATGATCGTTACTTCCCAGGCGCAACCTATCAGGGTATGCCAAAAGAGGGCTACACCAAGCTCTTTGAGAACATGCTTGACCACGATTTGATTGACGTCTTCCTAGATGTTGATGTCCGTGACATCATGAAGCTCACCGCTTCTAACGTGGCTGTTTGCGAGAAACCATTTGCAGGTGAGGTAATCTATACCGGTCCTCTGGATGAGCTCTTCAACCTTGATCAGGGCGCTCTACCTTACCGCACACTTGATATGCAGTTTGAGACGCTTGACCAAGATCAGTTCCAGCCTGTTGGTACCGTCAATTACACCACCAGTGAGGACTTCACTCGTATCACCGAGTTCAAGAATATGACTGGTCAGGTTCTTCCTGGTAAAACAACCATCATGCGTGAGTACTCACACGCCTATGTTCCAGAGAGTGGCCAGACCCCTTATTACGCTATTCTCGAGCCAGAAAATCAGGAGCTCTATCGCTCTTACAAGGAGCGCACTTCTGGCATTCTGAACTTCCACGCAGTTGGTCGTCTTGCTGAGTATCGTTACTACGATATGGATGGCGTTGTTGCTTCTGCACTGGAACTTTCTGACGAGCTTATTGCTCATCAGGCATAGGGAGCTTGCATGAAAAAGACAATCACTTTTGGTATTCCATGCTATAACTCTTCGGAGTACATGGATCACTGCATTGAGTCAATTCTTGAGGGCTCTGATTACGCTGATGACGTGCAGATTGTTATTGTTGATGACGGCTCTGTAAAAGATGATACTGCTGCTAAAGCCGATGCTTGGCAGGAGCGTTATCCAAACATCATTAAAGCGGTTCATCAGGAAAACGGCGGCCACGGCATTGCTGTTATGAAGGCTGTTTCCCATGCTGATGGTGTGTACTTCAAAAACATTGACTCAGATGACTGGGTAGATGGTGATGCTCTGAAGACCTTCCTTCAGCAGCTTCGCACCTTTATTGCCTCTGATAATCCTGTTGACCTGGTACTCTCCAACTACGTCTATGAGCACGTTGAGGATAATACCCAAAACTTTGTAGACTATCGCGATGCTGTTCCTACCAACAAGATTATTGGCTGGGAGGAGATTGGCCGCTTCAAGCTGTCTCAGTACCTTTTGATGCACGCAATTACCTACCGCGTTGAGGTTCTGCGCTCTGCAAATATCCAGATGCCTGAGCACACCTTCTATGTGGATAACGTCTATGCCTACGTTCCATTCCCTAAGGTAAAGACTATCTACTATGTTGACGTTGATTTATATCGTTACTTCATCGGTCGAGATGATCAATCAGTTAACGAGAAGGTCTTAACAAGCCGCGTTGATCATTACTGGCGCGTAGCGCGCAATATGATGCACGCATATCACATCTACGACGACATCTCTTCTCCACGTCTTCAGACGTACATGATGAGTTACTTCACTATCATCATGGCTATCTGCTCAGTCTTCTCTAAGATGAGCGACCGCGAGGATGCCATGGATCAGTTGGAGGAGCTCTGGGATGAGCTTCGCGCTTATGACAAGAAGATGTACCGCAAGGCTCGCTACGGTCTTGTAGGCACTGCTACAAACCTTCCTGGCAAGATTGGTAAGACGGTCACTATTGGTGGCTATCGTGTAGCTCAGAAGGTTGTTAAGTTCAACTAAACGTTCTTTCAAATCTAAAAGCAAAACCCTCGCATCCTGAACTGCCTCCCATTTCTCGTGTCCAAGAAATGGGAGGCAGTTCATATGCGGGTGATTATGATTCTGTAGCGTGTTAGCGCCGGCTTTTAGGCCTGGCG
>CABSWT010000041.1:0-5570 GCA_902481575.1 uncultured Atopobium sp. | reverse complement strand
CACGACGCTCTTCCGATCTCAGTCTATCTGGTGTTGTAGGAACACGGCGACAAATCTCAATAATGAGTTCGTCAGAAAGCACCCACTTACGTGGAACATCTCTTTTAGCTGCAGTTTCTTCTCGCCAGGCACAAACTTCTCGAGCAATGGCAAGCTGTCTGCGCGTAAGCGAACCAGAGCGCTTCAAACGAAGATATGCCTGATAGGGGTCTCGACGATACTGTTCAATATTGGTGTGCTGGTCCATCTCTGGCTTTACCCAGCTCAGACGATCAAGCTTGATGAGCTTCTCGACCATTTGATTGTAGATTGCGGGAAGATATCTCACGTCATCCTCGGCATATACCAGCTGCTCATTATCAAGAGGTCGCTTTGACCAGTCTGTTAAAGACTCAGCCTTAGCAAGCTTAACGTTAGCAAAATTTTCTACTAACCCGGCGTAGCTCACCTGCTGGCGCATACCCAAAAATGCAGCTGCTACCTGCGTATCAAAAACAGGTGCGCATGCGCAGTCCATTTTTTCTAGTAAGACCTCAAGGTCCTGTGAGCACGCATGGAAAATCTTAACAATCTGCGGATTTTCCAGGAGCTCTTTAAGAGGAGTAAGGTCATCAATAAGTAGCGGATCAATTGCGACAATCTCGGAACCTGTGGAAACCTGCACCAGGCAAAGCTTGGGGAAGTAGGTTTTCTCGCGAAGAAACTCCGTATCAACTGCAAGGATATGCGAGGTCTTTGCTCGCTCACAAAATGCGGAAAGTTCTTCTGAGGTTGCTATATACAATGCGTCCATCCAATTGCCGATTAAGTACCTGACGTAAAGAGATACACTCATACGTATTAAAATGATATACCAGCTTGTTGCAAATCTTCGGAGGATATATGAGAACCCTCATCATTCACAATCCTTGCTCGGGTTTTAGCTCTGATGCAATCTTTGAATTTGAGCGCGCTCTTCTGAAGTGTGGCGACGAATGCCTGGTAAAGCTAGTTGAAAGCCATTGGCGCACAGATGAGGTTCTGAGTTCTGTTCAGCCTGAAGATTTTGACGTAGTGGTGCTCTCGGGCGGAGATGGAACCGTATCTAGCCTGCTCTACGGCCTTAGAGGATACCAGACACCTATTCTTGTCTTCCCTTCTGGAACCGCTAATCTTCTAGCTGCAAATATTGGAAACGCTCCTGAACCTAACGCACTGGCGCTGGCCTGCAGAAACCTTCAGACCGCACAGCTTGATCTGGGTGAGATTACCTGGACCACAGTGTCGGGAGAAACCCATATAGCTGGAGTTCCTTTAATGGCCGGTACAGGCCTTGACGCAGAAATTATGCGTTCAGCTATCCCCCACAAACAAACCTTTGGAGAAGCTGCATACTTTACTGCGGCCCTAGCCAACCTTATGCCGCCAGTTCACGACTTCAAAATTACCGTTGACGGCAAAGTACATGAGCTTCAGGGCATTGGCTGCCTTATTGCAAACAGCTCCATGATGCAAGCAGGAATTGAATTAGCCCCTGGTAATCGTATGAATGACGGTTTGCTTGAGGTTATTGTCATTGAGACTCACATGACTGCAAAACTGGTACGCCCACTGCTTTCTGGTTTCTTTGATCGCACGGGAGACTCGCTTGGTAGGCCCTACCTCAATAGCTTTAGCGGCAGGGAAATTACCGTTGAATCGACATCGCCTATGCCTCTTGAAGTAAATGGCGAAGTTACCTGCCACGACATCTACGCTTACTCCGCTCGCTGCCTTCCAGGTGCAGTAAACGTAGTGGTGGACCACATGAGCCCTTACAGCAAGAAAGCGTAAGCGCAGGTAAACATCATAATGGACGCCGCCAAAGCTTGCGTTTTCTATTCTTTCGTTTTCGTAACATTCAGCCAAAAAGATTGCGCGTAACCGTCAGATTAACTAATCTTTTATAGAAACATTACTAGGGTACGCTCACGATTTTCTAATGTGTGCGCACAGTTGATGGGATATTTTTTGGTTGACGTTTCTAAAATTCGCGAGAGGTTCGATGAGCTTTCAACTCCTATTCTGAAGTCTGGAAGACTCTATCAGCTTGCAACTTTTACACAACATGGAACTACCAGCACACTCGACCACGTTATTGCGGTTGCTTATAGCAGCCTTGCCTTTGCCATGAACGCTGGCATCAAAGTTGACGAGCATGCTCTTGTACGTGGCGCGCTTCTGCATGACTACTATCTCTATGATTGGCACGATCACGAGGCCGCGCCAGACAACTGGCACGGATTTACGCACCCTCGCCATGCGCTTGATAATGCCCGCGAAGACTTTCCTGATTTAACGCCTGTTGAGGAAGACATCATCTTGCACCACATGTTTCCTCTTGTCCCCGTTCCTCCTCATACCAAAGAGGCCTGGATTGTTACAACCTGCGATAAAGCTTGCTCAACTGCAGAAACGCTGACAGGCAATCCATACAAAAAAGACGGTTTCCGCCCAACGGGTTTCTCGACACCTGAAAGTGATTTCCAGGGCACAACCAACTGCGAGTCAGACAAGTTCAACGACTACATGGATTACGGAAATCTCTCGTGAGCACCATGGCTGAGACACTGCGCACGCTTTTTGCACTCGATAAGAATATTGAGCTCTTTGTACAGTATCTGCCTCAGATGGTCATAATTTTTGCACTGATTTCTTTTGGCGGCTGGGTGTACGAGACCATCTATTGCTCCGTTGTCGAGGGCGAATTTACCAAGCGCGGTTTTCTTTTTGGACCTACGTGTCCCATTTATGGCATTGGCGCGCTTGCAGTTTGGCTGGTACTTGGCCAGATTTCCAATCCGTTTATTGTCTTTATTATTGGTGGATTTTTGGCCACAGTTATTGAATACTCAACTGGTCTCTTTTTGGAGCGCCGCTTTAAAAAGAAGTGGTGGGACTACTCCATGTTTAAGTTCAACTTACATGGTCGTATTTGTCCCCAGGCCAGCGCTGTGTTTGGAGCTTTTTCCGTTACCTCAGTCTTTGTGCTCGTCCCAACGATGCTTGATATTTTGATGTTTTTCTCAAGGCACACCATCTCTGTACTGGCCTTTATTGTGGTCACGCTCTATTTTTTGGACACCGTAGCCAGCCTTCTGTGGAATGGACCAACTACTCATCACAAGGTTGAAGCTGCCGCCCAGGATGCATCTTTGAGGATTGAAGAGGCCGCACAGAATGCGTCACAGAAAGTAAGCGCTGCAGCGCAAAACGCATCGCAGAAAGCAAATGCAGCAGCTCAAAAGGCAAATGCGGCGGCCCAGAATGCAACTCTTATTGCTACCCAAAAGGCTCAACAGGTTTCACAAAAAGTCCAGGTAACTAAGCAGAAACTTGACGATACCACGCAAAAAGTCAGAGACCACTTGCCGGGTTCGTTCCCATGGGACAACTAGACGGGTTTCTCGACATAGTGTAATACCTCAGCAAACGCTGATTTCGAGTTTGGATGTGTATGTACACCATTGAAAGTAGAGTTAGATATAGCGAGTGTGATGAGACCGGAAAGCTTTCCCTGGTAGGCGTTATGAACTATCTGCAGGATTGCTCGACGTTCCACTCAGAAGATATTGGCCGCGGCTTTAAGCAACTGACCAGCGAGGGGTACGCATGGGTTCTGGCAACGTGGCAAATTCAAGTTGACCGTCTTCCCCAGTTTGGCGAGAAGATCTTTGTAGGTACCTGGTCATATCAGATGAAGGGTCTTCAAGCATCAAGGTCGTTTGTTATTAATGATGCTAGCGGCGCGACTATCGTAAAAGCGGACTCTACCTGGTATTTGATGAACATTAAAGAAGGCAAGGCGGCTCGCGTTCCAGAGAGCGAGAGCGTCTACATTACCGGCGAGCCTCGCGTAGATTTGCCACCAACTCCTCGCAAAATTGCACTTGAGGGAAATGCTGTTGATGGTCCAGCCATTCTTGTTTCTCAGCAGCATCTGGATACAAACAAGCACGTCAACAATGCTCAGTACGTGCTCATGGCTGTCGACACGCTTGTGGCCCTTGGCTATTCTCACAAGCTGCGCCGCATTGTGGTTCAGTACAGAAGTCAGGCACGCTTGGGCGACACCATTACTCCCCAGGTATACACCGATGAGACGGGTTTCTCGGTAGTGCTCAAAGATGCCGAGAGTTCCACCGTCTTTGCAACAGTCAGGCTGGAGGGATAACATGGCCGAGGCCAAAACAGTCAATGTAGCTGCAGCTATCTTCTATAAAGATAACAAAATTCTTGCCGCTTGTAGAGCTGATGCGGATAATGCTGGCTTCTGGGAGTTTCCTGGCGGAAAAGTTGAGGCCGGAGAGACCTCCGAGCAGGCCTTACGTCGAGAAATTCAGGAAGAGCTGCACTGTAGCGTGCAGGCAGCGTTTTTCTATGACACGGTAACTTACTCCTACCCCGCCTTTGACCTGCATATGGATTGTTATATCTGCACGCTGGGCGAGTCTGAAAAGCCAGTTGCGGACCCAGAGATTCACTCGGAGCTTCGTTGGCTTGCTCAAAACGAGCTGCTTGACGTGCAGTGGCTTCCCGCGGACATTGAGCTCATCAAGCAGCTTGGCACGTTCTGGAACGACATCTTTGCGTCGCAGCACCTGTAGGAGCCGTGGACGCGTAAACCGCGGGCGCGGATGCTGCGGGCGCGGACAAGCTGTCGTGTGCAGAATACTTTGCAGAGAATGTGAAGTGACAAAAAGAGGGGTTTCTCGCCATGAAATCCTTGGGCGACGACGGGTATCATCAAAGTGTAAGCGTTTGATTGAGGATTGATGGCAAAGAAAGACGACAACCAAGATACCAGGCACAACAGACATGAATTTGGCGGCGAGGGACCTGACTTTGACCCAAACGATCCGTCGCAGATGCCTGACGGCTCTCCTTTCCCTGCAGGCTTGCTATTTTTTATAGTTATTATGCTGCTCTCGGGACTGGGACGTTCTTGTGTTTCGAGCAATCAGACTTCCTCAAGCCCGCTTTTTGGGGACCCCTACAGCGCTTATACTGACAGCAACTGGTAATGTACTTGGAAAAGACTTGCTATACGTACAACCAGCAGGTGTTTATTCCATTTTGAACGGTATTTTGAAGGATTGAATATGAGCAAAGCAGATCGCATTTTTATTGATATGTGTTCCGACATTATTGAAAACGGCACCACCACCGAGGGCGAGAAGGTCCGTCCTACCTGGGAAGATGGTACCTCCGCATACACAATCAAGAAGTTTGGCGTCTGCAATCGCTATGATTTGCGCGAGGAGTTTCCAGCGCTGACGCTTCGTCGCACTGCGCTCAAGAGCGCCATGGATGAGGTCCTGTGGATTTACCAGAAGAAGTCCAACAACGTTAACGATCTTAACTCTCACATCTGGGATTCATGGGCTGATGAGTCTGGCTCCATTGGCAAAGCTTACGGTTATCAGGTTGGACAGGTTTCTCACTATGCTGACGGCGATTATGACCAGATGGATCGCGTGCTCAAGGATCTCAAAGAGAATCCATTCAGCCGTCGAATCATGACCAACTTGTACACCTTTGCCGACCTCTCT
>CABSWT010000040.1:0-6230 GCA_902481575.1 uncultured Atopobium sp. | reverse complement strand
GTTTCTTGGTGCTCTTTGGCATTGGCATTGTACTGATGAGCAGTTGTCTTGCGCTTGCGCTCACCGCACTTAAGCGCGCTGACAAACGAGCATAAGGTTATCTGGCTCTGTTGGGTCTGCCTCTGGATCCAAAGGTACAATCTCTACCTGCTCAAACACCGTGCGAGCAGCATCTAGGAGTACTTCAAGTTGATGCGCTCCCTCTCCTGACTGTGCAGAAACTACATTTGTAAGATATCTTCCGCCAGGAGTAAGGCAGTGTGCCACCTGTCTCATCCACTCAACAGTCATCATAGCTGCAGGTGGAACTTCTCCGCTAAAGCAATCATTTAAGATAGCGTCATAGCGCCTATTATCAGAGGTAGCTAGGCTCTTTATATACTCAACGCCATCAGTTACCTGCACTTGAAGCCTGCTGTTGCTCTCTCTGATAGCCTCATCCACAAAGAAATAGTTACGAGCTAAAGCTGCAATTTTGGGATCTAGCTCCAGTGCATCACAAGAAACCTCTGGATGATGAGCTACTAAATAACGAGGATACGAGCAACCACCGGCGCCCAACATTAAGACTGAGCGTACGGGACAAGCTGCTTCAAACAACAAGTCGTACAGCTCAAGATAAGGAAATACCAGCTGGTTCTTTCTTGAATCTGTGTACGTTGCACTTTCATAGGCGCCGTCCTGCCACAACACACGTATTTCTCCACCCTCACCATCTGAGATAGGAAATACCAACGCAGGGCCATTCAGTGCCTGAGGTTCAACGTAAATACCTGCACAAGTTAGGAGCTCCATATCATGAGCAGTAAGCTGTTTTTCTGACATGGAGCTCCTTCAAGTAATGTGTTGTATGCGACGTACGTAAGTATAGCTAGTACACGGGGTTTCTCGCCAGGTACTACCTCAACTCAAACGAATCGGCATCGGTGATGCAGACGCAGGTGTCATAGAACGCCTTGAGAGCCTGGTAGCCCAGAAGTGTGTCTTTGGTGCCCGCGGTCTCGTAGACAGAATGCATAGCAAGCTGTGGCAGACCCACGTCAACGGCATGCATGCTGGCCTGAATGTTGGAGAGGTTGCCCAGCGTTGATCCGCCTGGCATATCGCTTCTATTGGCAAAAACCTGGTAAGGAATGTTTTGCTGCTTCCAAATAGCCTCGACAATGGCGCGGCTAAACGCATCGGTGCAGTAAGACTGACGTGCTGCTTCCTTGATAACCATGCCGCCGTTGAGATAGGGCTTGTTGGCCGCATCGTGCTTCTCGGGATAATTGGGGTGGACGGCATGCGCATTGTCGCAGCTTACCAGCAAAGATGCCGAGAGCGCTCGGTAGTAATCTTCCTGTGTAAAGCCAAGCGTGGCGTTTACGCGTTGCAAAGTGTCTTTTAGAAATGTGGACTGAGCGCCCTGCTTGGTATTTGAACCAACTTCTTCATTATCAAAGCAGGTGTACACAGAGATGTCCTGCTCATTTGAGGAAGCAAGGAAGGCCTTAAGTGCTACGAATGCACACTGAAGGTCATCCAGATGACCAGCGGAAACAAATTCTTTCTTAGCACCCCAAATGCGGCCGCCCGTGTGATCAACTAAGAACAAATCGCGAGAAAGAATGTCCTCTTGAGACACGCCTGCTGCGTCTGCTACCAGGGCGTTAAAGGCGCCGGGATTAAGCTCTCCAGCACTAAAGAGTGGCATCAAATCTTTAGCACGATTAAACTCTGGCGAGAGACCATTTTTGTGCTCAAGATGAATAGCCAAGCTTGGAATCATGACAACGTCGTCTTCAATGTTGACCAGCCTGGACTCTACCTTGTTTCCTACCTTGACCAGCACACGACCGGCAATACCCAAAGGACGGTCAAACCACGTGTGATCAAGCATGCCACCATATGCCTCAGTGTTCAGACGAAGCGAGTTACCCTCACCAGTGAGCTCTGGCTGAGCTTTTACCTTGTAGGTTGGGGAATCGCCGTGGGCAACAGCAAGCTGAAAATGATAAGGAGCATCAGCGTTTGAGGTTTGGGGCTCACGGTACTTCTCGCCAACTTTCCAGGCAACAATTGAAGAATTATTGCGCGTGGTAAAGTAAGAGCCGCCAGGCTGAACATCCCAAGAAGAACCCTCGGAGAGATACGTAAAACCATTCTCTAGCAGGTAATCTTTGATAGTTTGCGTGGTATGAAACATAGAAGGGCTCTGCTTAATAAAAGCAAGAAGCTCCTCAGAAAGAGCAAGTGACTCGTTTAAATCAGACATGCGTAAAACCTTTCATAGAACTGTGTTGCATCCAACAGCCTAGCACGCATTTTTGGTGAGGCGTCCACTTTCTAGAAAATGACGCAAAGAATACGCGCTTCAGGGTAGATACTTATATGTTGAACTAATTCTCACCCACCAAAGCGAGAGTGTATGGATATCAATCAAGCTATTGAGCACGCTAATGCGTTTGTCATACCTGGCCTTCTTGTTGATGATCAGTCCATCATCGGCGAGGTCAACAAAAACTGTGATGCCATTAAAACGCTGCTTGATGCCTGGAAGGAAGCGCCACTTGGCCAAGAGCCTGTAGAGTTTTCTGTCATTCAGCAGCTTGCTGATAGAACGCGCTCACTCTGCGATACCTACGGTGTGGAGAGGCTCAGAAACCATCGAGGCGTTGGCCTTTCTCGCGGTCTTTCAAACGACGACCTTGCGGCTGCTGTTGCAAAGATGCAGCGTCGTCGTCCTAAGGCTGTCTTTAAAACCGCAGGCCCTCTTCTTAACGACTTGCAAATTGCCTATGTCGAGAAGAGTGTTTCTGGCACGGTGCTGGGCATTGATATTGAGACCACGTCGCGCTTCCCTGAGCTGGGTTACATTGTTAACGTGGGCTTTGAGTTCTGGAATCTTGGTCGCAATACCGTTGCCGTAGAGCCTCACACCGCCTACTTTGGCATTCCAGAGATGTACAAAGAAAAGGGTGTCCCTCTTGCCGATATTCACCAGATTACCTGGAAAGATGTTGAGGGCAAAAAATCATTTAGAGACGATAAGAAAGCCCAAGAGGCCCTGCTGGCAACTATGAAAAAGATTCCTTTTATGGCACATAACGCTGCCTTTGAGGATTCTTGGTTCATGTTCAACATTGATGGCTACGCAGAAGCTAGAAAAGCGGGCAAGATTATTGTTATTGACTCCCGTGATATCTGCCGTCGTTTGGACCCAGAAATTAGGTCTCTTCCCCGTGAGTCTTCTCCTGCCGCACTTGAGAACTGGGCACGTCGTAGGCATACCCTTGCGGCGGACGAGAAGGAACGTCACTTGGGACTTGAAGACGTAGACCTTATGATTCGTACCGTTCAAGCAGAGTTTGCAGACCACAATATGTTTGAAGACTAGGCAACGTTGTCGGTCACCTGTGTTCAAGCGTTATACTAAAGAGTGCACAAACTAGATTTTCTCGCTAGAAAATAACTGCCAAGGAGGAGTTTTGTCAGAGAAGCAGGTAAGAGTACGTTTTGCGCCATCCCCAACAGGCAAGCTGCATATCGGAGGTGCGCGTACTGCTATCTATAACTGGGCTTTTGCTCGTGCAAATGGTGGCAAGTTTATTCTTCGTATTGATGACACAGATCCTACGCGCTCAACTGAAGAGAATACTCAGATTATTCTGCGTGCTATGAAGTGGCTTGGTCTTGATTGGGACGAGGGTCCAGACAAGGGCGGCGATTGCGGTCCTTACAGCCAGACCGAGCGCCTTGACCTGTATCGTGAGGCAGCAAATAAACTGCTGGCAGAGGGCAAGGCGTACCCTTGCTTCTGCACGCCAGAGAAGCTTGCCGAAGACAAGAAGGCCGCAGAGGAGCGTCACGACCCCTTCCAGGGCTATCAGCGTACCTGCAGAAACATTGATCCTGCAGAGGCACAGCGCAGAATTGATGCTGGCGAGCCTTATACCATCCGCATCAAGGTTCCTCTGGACCGCGGCGATGTCATTGTCCACGACGCTGTTCACGGTGATGTAACCTTTAATGCTCGCGAGCTTGATGACTTTATCATCTTCCGTTCTGACGGCACCCCAACCTATAACTTTGCCACCGTTGTTGATGACGCTGGTATGGGCATTACCCACATCATTCGTGGCGATGACCACCTGTCTAACACTCCTCGTCAGATTATGGTGTACGAGGCTCTGGGCGCACCCGTTCCAACCTTCGCACACATCTCCATGATTTTGGGCCCTGACGGCAAGAAGCTCTCCAAGCGCCATGGCGCAACTTCTGTTGAGGAGTATCGTGACCAGGGCTATCTTGCAGATGCCTTTGTCAACTACCTGGCTCTTCTCGGCTGGTCACTTGATGGCGAGACAACCATTGTTCCTCGTGATGTTTTGGCATCTCAGTTCTCTCTGGACCACGTTTCCAAGAACCCTGCTAAGTCCGATCCAGAGCGTCTGAACTGGATTAATGCAACCTATCTTGCCAATATGGACAACCAGACCTTTGCAAAGACAGTTCTGATTCCAGAGCTTGTTGGCGCTGGTCTTGAGCCTGTTCAGGGTAGTGCTACTGACGCAGATGAGATTTACGCAACTCGTCCAAGCTGGTATGACCTGCTCTCCGAGATTCTTCGTCCTCGTACCACAGTAAGCCCAGACGTCATTGAGAAGTCCCGCTTCCTATATGAAGGCGCAAACGTCACCTTTGACCAGAAGAGTGTTGAGAAGGGCCTTACCAAAGACGCTGCTCAGAGTGTTACCGTCCTTGCGGCTGCAAAGACCGCTCTTGAGGGCGTTTCTGAAGACGAGTGGAAGGCTGCAGCAATTGACGCTGCCCTTGAGGTGCTTCCAGAGCAGCTTGACCTTAAGAAACGCATTGTCTTCCAGTCCATTCGTGTTGCTGAGTGCGGCAACATGGTCTCCCCTCCTCTTGGAGAGTCTATGGAGCTTCTTGGTCGTGAGGTTTGCCTTGCTCGCCTTGACCGCGCTCTGGAGCTTTGCAAATAACGCGTTGAATGCGCGCCTGCCGCGTATTCTTCCAAGCGTAAGTGGGTATCAAAAGTAAAACCACACAAGAGCTGTAAAACAGATGGTTTTGCAGCTCTTTTATCGTTATCGTTTGTTTAGTTTTGGAGTAGCTATGATTTCTATGTCTGCGTTTGAGGTCCTCGGCCCCATTATGGTGGGTCCTTCTTCCTCGCACACAGCAGGAGCCCTGCGCATTGCCCTGGTTGCACGCTCGCTTGCACCAAAGCAGCTGGAGCGCGTTGAGTTTTGGCTCTACAACTCCTTCTCTCATACCCACCTTGGTCACGGCACCGATTACGCCCTGATTGCAGGCATCTTGGGCCTTGCTCCAGACGATACGCGCGTCCGTGAAGCACTTACCTTGGCAGAAGAAGCCCATCTCAACTACAGCGTTATTGAGAAGGGCGACGACGAGACTCTGCATCCAAACACCGTAGAAATTCACCTCTACGGTGCAGATAACGTCCACGTTTCCGTTATGGGCGAGTCCGTTGGTGGCGGCCGCATTCGCATTTCTGGCGTTAACGGCGTACGCATTCGCATGTCTGGCGATATGCCCACTATCTTTGTTTCACATCGCGATAAGCCCGGTGTTCTTGCAGCTCTCACCACTATTTTGGCTACGCAGAACATCAATGTTGCAACTATGCGCACCTTCCGCTCTGAGCGCGGTGGCTTTGCACACACCGTCTTTGAGATTGACGAGCCCATTGAGCAGAAAGTCCTGGATCTCTTCCAGCTGGCACCTCACGTCTCATATGCCGCTCAGGTTTCCATTCCAGGAGCTGCCCCTCAGGTCACAAACGACGTGCTTTCGGGGGCGTTTGACAACGGCGCAGATCTTCTCGCCAGGTGCTCCAAGACAGGAGCCTCTATTGGCCAGATTATGCGCCAGCGCGAGAAGGACCTGCGACCAGATGCCGACGTAGACGCCGAGATGGCTCATGTTCTTGAGATTATGCGCGATGAGGTTCACGACACTATCAAGACGCCTCGTCAGTCCATTGGAGGCCTGCTCAACGGCCAGGCTAAAACCGTAGCGAACACCCCATCTGCAATCTCCAGCGCACTTATGGGCACCACGCAGACACGAGCTGTTGCCTACGCTATGGCCGTGCTTGAACGCTCAGCTACCATGGGCGTTATTGTTGCCGCCCCCACTGCTGGTGCGTCTGGCGTTGTACCGGGATCGCTTATCTCTGTTGCGGAAGAGATTGGTGCTAC
>CABSWT010000039.1:0-6367 GCA_902481575.1 uncultured Atopobium sp. | reverse complement strand
GATAGACTACGCAAAATTCGCGGTACTGAACAGATTTCTCAAGGTGGGGTAGTGCATCTTTTGGATGCAATCAAACGTGGTCAAAAGACCCCCGCTGATCAGTGTCCAAAAATTGAGCATCATGCTCATCCTTCAGCTGGTTCTGAAGGTGTTGTTGAGCTTATGTATGCCCTTATTAGGATTGTTTCAGAAAAAGAAGGAATTGCATCTCCTTTGATTGCCAATAAAGATGACCTTACTGATCTGCTTTTGGATAAGGTTGATGCAAGACTTAAAACTGGATGGCGCTATCAATTAGTGGGCAAGCAGCTTGTGGGACTACTCAATGGCGAGGTAGGACTTACCGTCAAAAACGGTCGAGTAGAGCTGTTGTAATAGAAGCGTTTTAACCTAGGGTTAAGTGTGATTACTCTTGCAAACCTGACTTTTTGTCCGGTGAGTTGGGTATACTCATCTTTATACATAGATAGGAGAAAAATATGTATTACTCTGGTGCGTTTATCCCATACGTTGTTCTAGTAGTTGCCTCGTTGGTGCTCGGATTGGGCACTCAGTGGTACATCAAGCATGAATTTAAAAAGTATTCTTTAGTTCCTTCAGGGTTTAATGCCACCGGCGCTTCTGTTGCTCGCGCCATGATGGACACAAATGGAGCAGCTAATGTTGGTATCAAGAGGATTTCTGGTGAACTTACCGATAACTATGATCCACGCGATAATTGCCTGCACCTCTCTGATGCAAACTTCTCTGAGGGTAGCGTAGCCTCCGTTGCTGTTTCTTGTCACGAGGCGGGTCATGCAGTTCAGACAGCCAAAATGTATATGCCATCTCGCGTTCGTTCCGCTCTTGTTCCTGTTGTTAATTTGGCATCTGCAGCGTGGATTTATGTCTTTCTTGCTGGTGTCTTGCTCAATGTTTCAGGCTTGACTGTGCTTGCAATTTGGCTCTATGCATTTACCTTCTTGTTCCATATAGTTACGCTTCCTGTAGAGATTGATGCCTCAAGGCGTGGATTGGCTTTTTTGAAGGCAAACGCTCCCGCAGGCTTTGACTACAATGGCGCTAAAAAGGTACTAATTGCTGCTGCTCTTACGTACGTAGCTGCTGCAATGGTTTCTGCACTACAGCTTTTATATCTACTTGGTTCTTCTAGAAACAGGAACTAGTAATGGATCAGATTCAAGAGAAAGAAGATTCTGTTCTTTCAGTATCTGATGCAGTGCTCTTTGCAAAAAATGAAGTTGCTTCAATGCCATCTATGACGGTAGTGGGAGAGGTTTCTGGATTTAGAGGACCAAACTACAAATCTGGTCATTGCTACTTTGACGTAAAAGACCCTGTTAGCTCTATGGCGGTTATCGTCTGGTCAAAGATTTATGCTGCTAGCGGCATTACGCTGCAAGACGGTATGAAGATTCAGATGACAGGAAAGTTTGATATTTACGCTTCAAGCGGCAAGCTTTCTTTTCATGCTCGCACTATTCAGATTGCCGGAGAAGGAGACCTTCGTCAAAAGGTTGCCCAGCTTGCTAAAAAGCTAGAAAAAGAGGGTCTTACTGATATTTCCAGAAAGCGCTACATTCCAGAGTTCTGTACACGCATTGGTGTAGTTACGTCACTTTCTGGCAGCGTCATTGATGACGTTAAGCGTACGCTTGCGCGTAGAAACCCTCTAGTAGAGCTTGAAGTGTCTGGCTGCGCTGTTCAGGGTACTCATGCACCCGCAACTATCATTAGGGCGCTTCAGGTGGCCGCAACTACACGTCCAGATGCAATCTTGCTGGTGCGTGGTGGAGGCTCATTTGAAGACCTTATGTGCTTCAACGACGAGGGAGTGGCGCGTGCTATCGCAGCGTGTCCTGTACCTGTTATTACAGGTATTGGCCATGAGCCAGATACCACCATTGCAGATATGGTTTCTGATAGAAGAACTTCAACGCCAACAGCTGCTGCAGAGTCTGTGGCGCCCGCTATTAGTGAGCTACAAACTACGTTTAACAACAGAATTTCTCGCCTTGGAAACGCAACAAGAAAGATTTTGCAGTTCTATAAGACGGATCTAACTACTGTTGCACAGCGTTCCAACTTGGCAATGAGAAATGCCCTATCAAGTAAAAAATTCCAGCTAGAGAAGCTGTCTGATCGTCCGTGTCTAAAAGATCCTGCTTATATTATTTCTACGAGAACGGAAGATCTTAATCAGACAGAGCAAAGATTAATGGATGCTCTACCAGCGCTTCTTTTAAGAAAAAAAGAGATGCTTTCTGTTGAGTCGCAAAGACTTACCAGAGCTAGTGCAGCCATGCTTCATCCATATGAGGCTTCTCTTTCTTCGCTTGCAGGAAAACTAGATGCACTTTCTCCTTTAAAGGTTCTTACAAGGGGATATGCATATGTCCAAGATGAAAAGGGGTCTGTCATTAAAACGGCCAAAGATGCCTCGGTTGGAGATTCATTGCTGGTCAAAATGACGGATGGAACAATTAAGGCAACTGTTTCTGACATTGAGCTTTCATAGATAAGGGGAACAACATGGATACTAAGAAGACTGAAGAGCTTACTTTTAAAGATGCTTCTATTGAGCTTGAGCAGATTGTTCGTAAGCTTGAGGGCACAGATTTGGAGCTCGAGGAGTCTTTGGCTCTGTATGCTCGTGGCGTTGAGCTGGTAAAGGATCTTCGTGGAAGGCTTGATACTGCAGAGCAGAAGGTTAAGGTCCTACTTGATGAGTCCCAGGCAGGAGCTGCAATTACTGATACAACCGCAGCACCTTCTACTGCATATTTAGACGAGTAAAGGAGAGGTTATGTCTGATTGCATTTTTTGTAAGCTTGCTAACAAAGAAATCCCTACAGAGTTTCTCTATGAGGATGAAAACGTTGTAGCTTTTAATGACCTAAATCCTCTTACGCCTGTGCATGTTCTTGTTGTACCAAAGAACCACTACGACAACATCATTGATGGCATTCCTGC
Organism: uncultured Atopobium sp.; assembly: GCA_902481575.1. GTDB lineage: Bacteria > Actinomycetota > Coriobacteriia > Coriobacteriales > Atopobiaceae > Lancefieldella. The sequence goes on along the minus strand of CABSWT010000039.1, from coordinate 3,394 downwards.
TGCAACCCTTGAGAGTGTTACTAAGGCTATAGCTGCTGTAACAGAAAAGACTGGGATTAAAGAGACTGGATTCCGTGTTATTACCAACACCGGAGAACACGGCGGACAGTCAATCAACCACGTCCACTTCCACGTTTTAGGTGGCAAGCAGTTGGATGATTCAATGGGCTGTAAATAAAAATATTCAAGTTTTTTGCTCGTCTATTTAACTCCGGGGTATCTTGGGGTTTATGATGTCATGCGGTTATGTTTATTTGAAGTAGGAGAGGAAGACTTAATAGTCTGCACTGCTTCACGGAAAGAGGAGTCACATGAACGTACTGGTTATCAACGCAGGCAGCTCATCTCTTAAGTATCAGCTTCTTGACGTTGACACCCGCGAGGTTTACGCAAAAGGAAACTGCGAGCGTATCGGTATCGAAGGTTCTTTTGTTGGTCACGAGGAGCTTGGTGGAGAGAAGCAGAAGCTTGAGGTTGCTCTTCCTGATCATAAGACTGCTATTAAGCATGTCTTTGACATCCTTAAGACTATTGATAAGCCAATTGATGGCATTGGTCACCGTGTTGTTCAGGGTGGTTGGTACTTCCCAGAGTCTGCTGTTGTAGACGATAAGGTCTTGGCTCAGGTTCGTGAGGTTGCTCCACTTGCTCCTCTTCATAACTATGCTGAGGCCGATGTTATTGAGATTTGCCGTGAGCTCTTCCCAGAGGTTGGCAATGTAATCGTTTGCGATACTTCTTTCCACTTCAATATGCCAGAGAAGGCACATCGCTATGCTCTTCCTCGCGATGTTGTTGATAAATACCACGTCCGCAAGTACGGCGCTCACGGTACTTCTCACCGCTACATTTGGCGTGCAACCAATGAGTTTACCAACGGTCAGACTCACAAGCTGGTTAGCTGCCACCTTGGTTCTGGTGCTTCTCTATCCGCTATTGAGGATGGTCGCGATCTTGAGACCACCATGGGCCTTACTCCACTTGATGGCCTTATCATGGGCACTCGCTGCGGCACTATTGACCCAGCTACCGTTTTCTATCTCTCTCGCGTTGGCGGCTACTCCATCGATGAGATTGACACTATGATGAACAAGCAGTCTGGTCTTCTCGCTCTGTCTGGTCACTCCGATTCTCGTGATATTGAGGATGGCGCTCATGCTGGCGATAAGAACTGCCAGCTTGCACTTGAGATGTTCTACTACCGTACGTCTCAGCTCATCATGGAGATGGCTCAGGCTATGCACGGCTTTGATACCATGGCATTCTCTGCTGGTATTGGTGAGAATTCCGATGAGATGCGTCTTGGCGTTGTCAAAGAGCTTGAGTGGATGGGTGTCAAGATTGATGAGGAGAAGAACAAGGTTCGCTCCGGCGAAATCCGTGACATCTCTGCTCCAGATTCAAAGGTACGCGTCCTGGTTGTACCTACCAACGAGGAGTACATGATCGCTCTTGACGTTCAGGAGCTTCTGGGTAAGTAAGTTTTGCTTACAATCCAAACAATTTATTAACTCCCGCACGCTGTGCGGGAGTTTTTTTATGAAGATATAGATAGTTCTTTGATATTAGTACTTTAGAACTTTATATTATTAAGTAGGTAATTAGAGTTTCAAAGAAATCTTATTGTTTTGTACAGCTATTTGTGTGCAGATAAATTAATCTTTGAACTATTCGTGAGGAGCATCATGCAGTCTAAGGGTTTAGTTAGCAGGTCTTTGAGCTTTGCAGTTATGTTCGTGCTCACTGTATTTGCTGCGCTCACTGTATTCAACACAAAGGCACAAGCTGTTGAGTACACACCAACTATTTCAAACGCTAGCTATACAACATTAGTTGGTAGTAACGTGCGTGTAAATTTTGATTATGCTCTCAACAATGGTGCTCCTGCACAACCAGGTGATACCTTTACTATTACGCTTCCTCCAGAGCTAGAGAATAATACTCCAGCTCCTTTTGAGGTTATGGGTGTAGATGCAAACGGAAATAGTATTTCTGTTGGTACGGCAACTCCTACCAGTAACCCTAATACCATGACTGTTACCTTCAATAACAATATTGCGGGTCTTCTTAACGTTCATGGCCAGATGTCTTTCTCGCTCAATTGGTCAAGCGCAATTGCACAGAGAGGCAATGGCAGCACTACGCTCAATATTGGTAACACCAGTCTTAACATGACGTATGGCGGTTCTATTGCTGCAATGGATACTGCAATTACTAAGTACAACAGAACTGGTGCAACTGCAGAGACAACCTATACGCTTCCTTCTGGTGCAACAATTACAACTGGAAATGATTATTACGTTACCAGCTGGGTTGTTAACCTAACTCCATCTGATATCACCCAGGTTGGTTTGCTTAATGCCACTGTTAAGGATCAGATTGTCAATCCTTATACCGTTGATACATCAAAGCTTACGGGTACCGGTGTTAACCCAGCAGATGAGCTTGCTGGTCCATATCTTAAGCACTCTTTTGTTCTCCACCTTGTTAACGGTGCTGTTCAGACTCTTTCTGCAGATCAGATTCTTCCTGCAATTACCTTTACTCCTAATGGTTACACTCTTGATTTTGCTCGACTCAATAATCAGGTTAACTTTGCTGGTTTCCAACCACTTATCCAGGATTGCTGGCTTGAGTACAAGACCATTGTTCCAGCAAACGTTACCCAGGTAGACAATAGAGCAACTCTTGATTTTGATGGCAACACTGATAACTTCACTCGTGAAGGTTGGTGGATTAATCCTCGCGGTGCCGGTACTGCAACTGGCGAGCAGCAGGTAAGCGTTTCTGTATCCAAGGCTTGGGAAGATCAAAATAATGCTGACGGTACTCGTCCTACTTCAGTTACCGTACACCTTTATGCAGACGGCGTAGACACTGGTAAGAGTGAGGTTCTCTCTGACGCAAATGGCTGGACTGCAACATTTAGCAACCTCAATAAGAATCAGACTGGCACTACCACTGCTATTACGTACACTGTTGTTGAGGACGAGGTTGAGGGTTATACCGCAGAGGTAACAGGTGATGTTACCAGTGGCTTTACTATTACTAATACTCACATTCCTCCAACTCCAACCACTCCACCTTCAGAGACTCCTAAGAAGCCAAAGCAGCCAAAGAAGAAGGAGCCTAAGCTTCCTTCAACTGGTGATGCTTCCTTTGCTGCAGTATCTGTAGCAGCTGCATCTTCTGTTCTTATTGCAGCTGGTGTTCTTAGTAAGAAGCGCGTTCAGTAACGCACGCTACAACAACGTAAGTTAAACGTAAAAGAGCCTGTGAGATTTATTCTGAACTGCCCCCCATTTCTTGGACATAAGAAATGGGGGGCAGTTCATATGTGGGTGATTATGATTCTGCAGCGTGTTAGCGTCGGCTTTTAGGCCTGGCGCACAAA
>CABSWT010000038.1:0-6378 GCA_902481575.1 uncultured Atopobium sp. | reverse complement strand
ATGTATACGTCTTTTTAACAGATTATCCGACTTAGGTGTGTTTTGAACTGACTCCCATTTCTCGTGTCCAAGAAATGGGAGTCAGTTCATTTCAGAAAAAGCGGTCTAACAATCGCAAGAAAAGCGTTACTTATGCAGTCTGCATCTTTGCACGTGTCTCATCAATGATGGCACGTACCTTAGCTGCGTTAGCGGCAATCTCCTCTTTTGAGCCCTTAGTAAGCAGGCTTCCCATGCCGCAGCAATCAACGCCACGCTCAAGCCACTCAGCAAGGTTGTCAAGATTAATGCCGCCAGAAGCCATCAGAGGCATCCAAGGAGTTGGGGTCTTAAAGAGGTTAACCAGCTCAGGACCATAGACGTTAGAAATTGGGAAGCACTTAATAAAGGCAGCGCCCATCTCAAGACTGTGATTTGCCTCGGTCATAGTAGTGCAACCAGGTGCGTAAGGAATCTGATACAGGTTACACATACGAGCAACCTCATCAGAGCCGCAGTTAGCAACAATGAACTGAGCGCCAGCCATGATAGCAAGACGAGCAGTTGTTGGCTCCATAACGGTACCTGCACCAACAATCATCTTGTCGCCAAGACGCTCTCTAATTGCAGCAATAACCTCGCCTGCGTTTGGCAGGGTGTAGCTAATCTCCATTGCATGAACGCCGCCTTCTGCAAGACCCTCAGCAATTTCAATACCACGCTCAACTGTTGGGACGCGAACAACTGCAAACGCACAGGTATCTACCAGTGCCTGAGAAACAGCAGCTTTCTGCATCTTCATATACAACATCTCCTTGTAAATGTATCTCGCACTACCCTATTGAGCTGGCGAGAAACCCGTCATTTTTAATACTTAGTTATGAGCAATTCCGTAATGGTCAAGCATTGCATAGATCTTCTCGTCAACACCCTCTGCAACCTCTGTAACCGGGAAACGAGCAGGGCCAACAGGATATCCAGCAAGCTCAAGAGAGCGCTTGAGAGTCTGAGGTGTGCTTCCAAGGTGCAGGATGTCGCGGATTGGCTCAATCTCTGCCTGCAGGCGAGCTGCTTCCTCTGCATTTCCTGCCTCAAGAGCCTTCCAAAGGTCAACAACAACCTTGGTGATAAGATTTGCAGTACCTGCAATAGCGCCCTGAGCTCCAAGGGTATGAGCCTCAGAAATCTTTCCGTCAGAGCCTACAAGCACGTCAACGTCGTGACCAGCTGCGGCATCCAGGTAATCTTTGAGGTTATCAATATTGTCGGAGCTGTCCTTAATACCCTTGATATTCTCGATGGTTACCAGCTGCTCAACAGCCTCTTTAGAGATGTTTTTGCCGGTTCCCTTAGGAATGTTGTACAGAAGGACAGGAATCTTGACGCTTGCAGCAACCGTCTTGAAGTACTCAACCAGCTGCTGATCAGAAATGCCCAGGAAGTAAGGGTTGATGACGGAAAGCGCATCGGCGCCAATTGCCTCTGCTTCGCGGCTCATGTAGAGAGCCTCTTTCGTTGAGCATGCGCCGGTTCCTACGTAAACAGAAAGACGACCTGCGGTTTTCTCGATAATAAACTTGGAGAACTTGATCTTCTCGTCAGGGTTACAAACATGGAACTCACCGTTAGAACCAAACGTAAAGATACCGTCTGCGCCCTCGGAGATGAGCTTTTCCAGAAGCTGCTCAGCGGCTTCGTAGTTGATAGACTGCTCTTCATCGCGGTTAAACGGCGTGACCATAGGAACAATAACGCCCTTAAATGTTGACATGCAAACTCCTCTGTACGTATTTGGTGCTTATCTGGGGTTATTTGCCCTCGCGAATGGACGCGCCAAGAGCTCCACCGGGATGCCACTTAACGTACTGCTCTGGGTTAAGGCCGTACTCGTTTTGAAGCAGGATAGAGAGGCACTGGAGCTCCATAATCTCAGCCAGAATCGAGGCGCGTGGAGGCTTGTTCATGGAATCGCCCTCCCGCTCAACGCCTGCAATAAGGGCAACCTCTGCCTCGTTTGCCAGCCAAGAGTTAGGATTTCCGGTCAGCGCAATAATGTGTACGCCAACGTTCTTAAGGCAGGTAACGGTAGCCTTGAGCTCGCCTGTCTCGCCGGAGTTGGAAATAGCAATGACAACATCACCGGGACGAGTCTGACCAGCAGATCCATGGACGCACTCGGTGCCGTGAAGCTCGTAGGTTGGAGTTCCAGTTGACGAGAAAAGCGATGCAGCATAACCGGAGACGTGACCTGGCTTACCAATACCGGTTACGTGCAGACGGCCACCCTTTGCCTCTGCATCCAAAATAAGCTTTTTAGCTGTAGAAAGCGCATCAAAATCAATGCTCTCTCTACATACTGATGAAGCGACTTTCCCACAATGGAGAGAAACTCCTGAACCTGCTCTTTTTCAGTTGCCACTTACATTGGCGTAAACCCAAAAGAAAACTGTCAGAGCAAGAGAGCCAAACGTCAGGAGCAAATACAGAATTCCCTGAACCATTAAACGAGTTCTATCTTCAAGAACTTCGAGAACTAACTGATCTTTGGGAAGCTCTGGGGCAGGCTGTTTGTCAACGCTGAGGCCAAACATATCGCCAAGCACTGACTCAGTAACACTTTTGTTGTTCTTATCGTCTGCCATGTTTTTCCTTGTTGTGAAGCTTTTAAAAGGGCGCCCGCGGGCTTTCCACGAGCGCCCTAAGAAACCGTAGAGCTGAGTAGGTACTACAGAAATCTAGGCTTAGGCAAGACCAAAGAGTGAGCCGATGCCGTAGATGATAGAACCAACGATGTTGTAGTCAACGTTAGGGAAGGATGCCTCTGCAATTCCCAGCTGAGCAAATGCAGGATAGAGAATCAGAGGACCAGCGGTCAGGAAGATGCCAACCAGGAAAGAGCCAAGAAGAGCACCGCGCCATCCACCGTAAGCGTAACCACAAACGCCGCAAGTACCACCAGAGAAGAAGCAGATACCTGCTGCAGGAATCATGATGGTTGGGCTGTGGAATGCAACCATAAGTGCCATTGCAACAAGGCCGCCAAGGAAGGAGCCAATGAAGCCGATGATGACAGCGTTTGGTGCAAATGGGAAGATTGCAGGGCAGTCGACTGCAGGACGTGCATCTGGAATGAGCTTCTCGGAGATGCCGACAAACGCAGCGGTGATCTCAGCGATGAACTGACGGACGCCGTAAACAAGAACGGACATACCAGCAGCAAACTGAAGACCAGCAAGGAATGTCCAAATCCACCACACATCGTTACCAAAATAACTGGTGAATGGCTTGTTGTTTACAAGGGTGTCGCCAAAGTGACCGGTGACAAGGCATGCGATAGTAACAACGTAGAACAGAACAATCATGAAGAGAGCAACGGAGAAGACAAAGTCCTTGAAGAGCTTGAAGAACTCTGGGAGCTCCTTTGCTTCCTTCTCGCCGTCCTCCTCGTTCTTCTTAGCAAAGAGCTTTCCAACGTAACCGGAGAATGCATAACCGATGCAGTTGAAGTGGCCGATTGCGATGGAGTCTCCACCAACAAGCTTGTTTACGAATGGCTGGCACAACGAAGGTAGTGCAGTACCGCAGAAGCCGAGGATGACACCACCAAGAACAATGGTGACCCACATTGGGAGACCAAGAGCACTGAAGACCAGTGCGAGTACGCAGGAGAAGTACAGGAAGTGCTGACCAGTCAAGAAGACGGACTTGAATGGGGTAATCTTGGCAAACACAAGGTTCATGATGAAGCCAAGGACCATTACAAGAGCAACCTCAGTACCATAGGTGTTCAGTGCAAGAGCAGTTGCGACCTCAACCTGGGTTACAACGCCCTTAACAGCGAATGCACGACTAAACATGTCGCTGAAGATGTTGACCTGAGCGGACATAGCGCTAAAACCAATGTTGAAGATTATGAAGCCAATAATGGTCTTCACAGTTCAGGAGGAGACGTCCACAGCGGACTTCTTCTGCAGCAAGAGGCCGACAAGAGTAATAATGCCCATGATGACGGCTGTATCTCTGAGCTGCATGAGAATTGCATTGAGTATGCGTAATCCCTTTCAGCAAAAAACCGACGAACCTACTCAGATAAGTTCTCTAAATCAAGTGACAAGTACCTCTTGTCAAAGGTTTGGCGAGAGCTTCTCGCCGAAGGCAACTCATATTGCGTAAGACGAGAAGCTCCCGCCAAAAAGATACAAAGGGGAGCTTATACGTTGTGCTCTGCGAGCCAAGCGGTGAGCTTTTCCTTCATCTCTGCCTTGTCAACAATGTTGGTAATACCAACTGCAGAAGGAACGCGATCGTCAGCGTTGAGCTCATCGGTGAGGTCAGGCATGGTGATGACAAGATCGCCATTGAAACCAATCAGGGAATCCAGATTACCGTGCTCAGTCTCGATTGGAAGATCATTCTCTTTGATGACCTGGTCAATCTTGATCTTGAGCATCATGGAAGAACCCATACCTGCACGGCAGCAAACCAGTGCGTGGAACTTCTTATCAGCCATTACAACCTACCTTCCTTTGCGTGGACAAGGTCCACAACATCTTTTGGTGACTGAGCTTTTTCAAGCTGAGCAAAGAAATCTGGATCGCTCAGCAATTCAACAAGAGACTGAAGGGCACTAAGGTGGCCTTCACTATCTTTTGCTGCAAGTGGGAAAAGAAACTTAACTGGATCGTTATCTTTGCTGCCAAACTCAACGGAATCCTTAAGCACGGTAATGCCTACTGCAGGCTCAAGTGCGCCGGACTCAGGACGTGCGTGAGGAAGAGCAACATGCTCGGTAATAACAATATAAGGGCCGAGTTCGTTGACACCTTTAATGATGTCATCAACATAGCCCTCAGTTACTTTTTTGATATCAACGAGTGGTTGTGCAGATTTTCTAATTGCATCTTCCCAGTTAGAAGCTACAACATTGAGCTGCACCAGGTCTTCGGTAAGGAGATCACTTAACACAGCACTACCTTACCTTTCTCTTTATGAGACACATTGGCTCAAAGCCGTCTCATGACAAGTCTTAATACTTGATAATATGCCACGAAACGTTCTTAACTTCAATCAATTTTACTAAAGCAGTAATCAAAGTTGTTCATATTTTTTCAGTGCATCTTTTGTTCATGTAGCTATACAAATGTTCATGTTTTTATGAACGTAATTGAAGCTCCTTCTATTATCCCATGTAAAATTTATATGTTAAATTTTTTATAATCTAAAACATTCATATATATTCACACTATTATTTTCCGAAATATCTTGATATGCTTCTTCTGATGTTCTATTTTATTGATGAATGAACATTCAAAGAAAAAATGTTGCTCATAAAGGGAGGGCATTTATGAAAAGGAGTAAGGCTTACGTAGATTCGCGTCGCGAGGCAATTACTGAGCTGCTAGAAAAAGAAGGGCAGGCAAGTGTTTTAGAGCTTGCTGATCATTTTGAAGTTTCTTCTTTGACTATCAGGCGTGACCTGGATTTTCTTGAGAAGCGCGGCATCCTGACTCGTCAGTATGGTATTGCTACCCTGATTAATCCTTATGGTCGTCCTTCTGGCTCAAGGCAGATTCGCTCTAACAAAGCAATTGCCCGCGAGGCCGCTCGCTACGTTGAGGATGGTGATTGCATCTTCATCAACACCAGCTCCGTTGCTCTTGAGATGCTTGAGTGGATTGATGCTCACGACGTAACTGTTGTTACTAACAACGGCAAGGCGCTGTTGCTTGAGAACATCCACGATCTTTCTATCATCCTTACTGGTGGTGACATCCGTCCTCCACGCGCTTCCATGACTGGTGATACCGCTCTTGAGTGCATCCAGCACATTACTGCTGCTAAATGCTTCTTGGGCTGCACGGGTTTCTCGGGAGAATTTGGTCTTACTTCTGCAACATCCCCTGAGCCAGCAATTAACGCTCAGATGCTCAAGCGCTCTAGAAAGCACTATGTTGTTGCTGATTCTTCTAAGCTGGGCACTACTTCCAACTTCCAGTTTGGTTCTGCAGAGGATATTGACCTTCTGATTACTGATACAGGTGCAACTGACGAGCAGATCCAAGAGCTCAAGGCTGCAGGACTTAAGGATGTTGTCTGCGTCACTCCTTCTATTCTTCCTGCTAAGTAAGACTTGTGCTTTATTATTATTTAAGCGAACACAAAATGGCGGCCTTTTACAGGCCGCCATTTCTTAGACACAAGAAATAGGAGGCAGTTCAAAACACACCAAAATCAGATAATCTGTTAAAAAGACGTATACATGACGCTGAAAATACTCCAATCATGCAGATTATCGTCATTAGATGTGTAAAATGCCCGCAATTGAGCAGAATATCTGACTTAAGTGTGTTCCTTAGGTGCGGAATTTACCTATAGTTAAATCTTTTATATGACGCTATT
>CABSWT010000037.1:0-6718 GCA_902481575.1 uncultured Atopobium sp. | reverse complement strand
AAAATACCGACCTCCTAATCGTTAGATTTTGGTCTAACTTTTGGGGGTCGGTACAAATCTCGGGCACTTTACATGCATGTTATTTTTTTCTGGCGAGAAACCCGTCGGCTTTGCAACGCGGTCGGTGTCGCAGTTGCCGCGGTTGGAGCCGCAGCTGGCGCTACGCGCTCACTGCGCTTCTTCCCCTACTTGCGGACCTTACGAGAAGCAGCAACAAAACCAAGGCCGCTTACCGCAAGAACTGAAGCTGGAACAACAACGTCTGCGATACCAGTTGCAGGAAGAGTGGATTTCTTCTCTGGTGTTGGTGCAGGAGATGGAGCAGGCTCTGGCTCTGGTGCTGGAGCTGGCTCTGAATCAGGAGTTGGAGCTGGAGTTGGATCTGGAGTAGGTGCAGGAGTTGGATCTGGAATGCGAACAAACTCAACCTCAATGACCTCGTCAAAATCGAGCGCAGGAGTCCAGTGACCCTTAACCGTAACGGTGCCATCGCCGTTGTCGATAATGACTACGCCATCAGCATTGCCAACCATAAATCCGTCTGGAATTGGGTTAGTTACATCAGGCAGAAAGTATGCGTCCTCAGGGGCGTATGGATTAACCGTTGGGTCCATAAGCTGCTCTCTGGTTGGTGCAGGAATAGGAGTTACGCCAGTAGTAGTAGCAGTAGCACCGGTAGTGCTTGTAGGAGCAGGCGCTGTGCCCTCTGCCAGCGCAGATGCTGGAGCAAGTGCCAATGCGGCTGCAAGAGCAGATGAAGCGATACAGACCTTTAAATTCTTCATGTGACTTTTACGCCAAAATTTATGCGCCGGACCCAACGCCGAGAAGCACAAAAATTTTAAATGACTTTTAAAACTAATTTTCCAAAGTCTGATAGCATTTCTGCAGGTAAACTATTACGCAACTGAGAGTTGACAAATTTCCAACTCAACTTGGTGGTGTGCAATCGAGGCAATTTTTAGAGTAATAGCCATCACATGTGAATCCCACCACATCACCAACAGAAAGGAACAGCCATGTTACTGAGCGAGAAAATCATGAGCCTCAGAAAGCGTAATGGTTGGTCACAGGAAGAGCTTGCACAACAGCTTGGCGTTTCAAGACAGTCAGTTTCTAAATGGGAGTCTATGGCTTCCATGCCTGACATTCAAAAGATTATGTCCATGAGCGAGCTCTTTGGCGTTTCTACAGACTACCTACTCAAAGACGAGCTTGAAGAGCTTCCAGCCACTGCCATCGCTGTTGATTATGCGGCCTCTTCGGGGCAGGTTGACTCTTCGGATCCCGCTGCCGCAAGCACCGTAGGCAGCACCACGGACAGCACTGACGGCGGCACCGTTGGCGAATCTTCCACTGACAACGCATCTACCAGCAAAACTGTGGCACCGAAGCTCAGCGTTTCTCTCGACACAGCCACCGAATACCTGGATGCAATCGCACGAACTTCTCGCCCCACGGCAGGTGCAATTACCCTCTTTATCCTGGGGCCCGCGCTTCTTGTCTCGCTTGCAACATACAGCGAAGACGCGCTTTACTTTGATCCGATGCACATTTCTCCAGATGCGATGGGTATCGCAGGCATTTGCATCATGATGCTCTTCATTGCTGCGGGCGTTGGCCTGCTGATTCTCCAGGACATGAAGCTCGCGAAGTTTAAGCAGCTCAAGGAGGCCTCTCTCGAGCTCCAGTATGGTGTCGAGGCTGCCGTTCGTAGGCGCGCCGAGTCCACAGAATCGTTGCGATACGTGCAACAGGCTGCCGGCGTCTGCCTTACCATCCTGAGCGCAATCCCCTTCCTTATTGCCTCGTACTATGGGACTGGCCTCACCTTTGCTCTTGGTTTCTTCGTGGCAGCAATTCTGGTTTCTCTTGGCGTTTACCTGCTGGTTTACTCGGGAATTCTTAGAAATGGCTACAGGGTTCTTCTTCAGGAAGGCGATTTCTCTCACGACGAGAAAAGCAACAAGAGAGACTCCAAATCCGCAGCATTGAAGTACAGGCCAATTGCCAGGGCGTATTTTGGCACCATTACCTTGCTGTACGTGGGCTATAGCTTCATCACCAAGGACTGGAAAAGTTCCTGGATTATCTGGCCTGTTTCCGCGCTCCTCTACCACATCATCATCAGCATCCTGAACGCTCTGAAGAAAAAGTAAGTGCTTGCCAGCATGCGGCGGTCAGGTGCGACTCGCAAGAGCGCGGTCTTCTCGACAGGCCGAGCTCTTGCGCGTGCGGTTCGGCGAAGGTTCTTTTGAGCCTGAAAAACGCATCATGTCTGAGTAAAACAGCTCAGACATGGCGGGGAAAACCGGCAAATTGCTCAGACTTGGTGAACTTTTCCGGCAAATCGTTCAGACATGGCGAGAAAATCAGGCTCCACGTAAACGCCCATGAAACCACACCTGGATACAAAGTCACGTCACTAAAAGTCTGCCTGAAAAATGCAAAGAATCTGTGTTTGGGACACAGATTCTTTGTAGAAATCAAGCGGAATCCACCGATTCTTTTACATTTTCAGGCAAAAGGTACCGATTCTTTGCAGAAATTAGGCGCAGCTACGCGATCCAGAATCAGTTGCGACCTTATGCGCGACGAGACGCCTGGTACTTCTCGAAAGCAGCCTTGTATTTCTGCTCCTCTTTCTTGAAAATAGCATTGAAGACTAAGGTTGTAACCAGCAGAATGACCAGGTACAGTGCGGTAAATGACATCCATGCCTGTGCCATATTTGGAACCCATCCGCCAACGATCGCCATCGCCACAAGCGTTGGGAACAGGCAAACGTTGAAGCCAAGAAATCTCTGAAGGTAGCTAAGCTTGGTGATCAGAGGCTGGTAGTTGAACCAAATCTGCTGGTAAACACCTGAGCACACACCCGCAGCAATCAGCGTGAGAAGTATGATGTTATTTTGCCTGTCACCATAATTAATTGCCAGCGCGATGACGCCATACACAAGCGAGATGCCGGTAAAACATAGTGCTCCAGAAGAAATGCCTTTGCACATAATTTGACCTACTGTTTTATTGAGTCCCTCATCGAATTCTTGCTGAGTCTCTCGCTCAGTTTCTTGCCAGTTTTGTGATTCATTGCGTTCCATGATGTTCCCTTCTCTGGGATAAAACTGCTGTGAAAGTGGTTGATTCGGATGCTGTTAAGCTATGGACTTGGTGCTGTTGGATGCTGCTTGAAGCTGCGACGCGCATCGCGCGAGAAAATCCGCTATCCCCTACACAATTCCAATGCGTCGTTTGATTTCGGCGGCATACTTTCTTGAAGCAACAAGGGGTTTCTCGCCAAGCGACAGCAACATGCGGCCGGAACCTGCGGGTTTGATACCCGTAACGTGGTCCAAGTTGACCAGTTCCTGACGAGAAGTGCGCACAAACGCCGTGTCTTTGAGCGCGTCCTCGAGCTCGGTCAAGCGACTAGAACTTTCCAGAGTCTCCCCGTTTACCAGGTGAATCAGTGTCACACTGCCATCCGTCTGAATCCATGCAACATCCGCGAGAAGAACGACGCGCCTGTTGATGGTGCCGGGAACGTATCCAGTCATCTTTCCGTCAACCATCTGGAGCTGGCGGACAATTCCCGAAACGCGCGGGTCATCGGGGCCGCTCAAGATGGTCACTTCGATTTGCGCGCGACCCTTTTCTTCAACTACACGAATTTCCATGACACTTCCAAACAACTTACTTGACCTAACGTTTCGTTTTCTTGCTGCAGCGGAACTGCTCCCCGCTTGCTTCCTTGCCTTAAGGCATCTTTAGAATAACGGTTGCAGCTCTTATGCGGGACTTCGCGTCACTCAAATGCACTAACTGGCTCGTGAAATGCAATCTTTGCGCTTTAGGCATCGGCTGTGCTCTTGAATGCCGCTTTACGCGCCCAATTGCGCCCCAAGCTCGCACTTGTGAGCACCCACGAGCGCCTACACAAAAAGCCGCCCTCAAAATGAGAGCGGCTTGAAGTTACCGTGCGCTATGCCTGCGAGCGTGTCGACCTCGCCGCAGCTTAGTTTTTAGCTGCGTGAAGCTTGAGCGTACCCAGTGCAAAGAGAACTGCTGCGCTGCCTGCAATAGCGAACATAAGCGTGTTCTGCAGTGCGTCGTCGCCAGTGTAAGGAGTGCGGGACTTGCGAGGCTTAGGGACAACAGGGTTGGTGGTGGTATTGGTGTCTGTGTCGATAAGGCCATCACTGACGTGAGCGGTGTTTACAACCGTGACGTCCTTCTCGCCCTTGTTGACCTTGACCTGGAAGGTTACGGTGAGCGTGTCGCCTGAAGCAACATTCTGAGTCCAAGTTACGGTGCGCGTAGCTGGGTCGTAGGTGCCGCCGTTATCAGCGGAGCCATCAACGTAAGTTGTGTGCTCTGGGATGACATCGGTGATGGTGACATCGCGAGCGGTGTTGGTGGTGTTGGTGTAGGTAACGGAGTACGTAAGCACCTGACCAGCAGTTACCTTGTTGCCGTCGATGGAGTTACCCTGACCGTCCAGAACGTCCTTCTTTGGCTGAGGCAGAACTACCCAAACGCCAATGAAGTGAGCGTTCTTGTGGTCAATAACCTCGGAATCGTGATCGTAACCGATGAACACCCAAGTTCCATCTGGAGTTTCAACACGAGTGACGCCGCCAAGTGGCTGATCAGGGGTAACGGTAGTGCCGTTAGGAATTCTGGTCTGCTTACCAGGAAGCAGGTCCAGAACCTCCTGAGGAAGCTCCCTGTTAGGAGTGCCGCTGACAAACTCATGGGTCTTCTCGTACAGAAGCTCAGTAGTTACCTTGTTGGAGTGAGCAACGTTTCCGTCGACAACCTGTGTGAGCTCGTTATCAATGTTGGAGCCATCAGTCTCTACCTTGCTGTTAGTAACAGTCTTATAGGTAATAACAAACTTCTTGCCGCCATTTGCCTTGGTAAGCAGGTGATCCTTGATATCAACGGTAACCTTCTGACCGTCAACAGAAACGGTGTAATCGGTGCCCTCAGTTAGGGTCTGGCCGTCAAAGCTTACGGTGAGACTCTGGAAATCAAGGCGCTCATCAAAGGTGTCAACCATGCTCATCGACTTAATCTTGCCAATGGTATCAATGCCCTGCCTTGGCAGCGTAAAGGTGCCGGTATACGTAATGGTTTCTCCAGCCTTAGCAGGAGCCTGCTCAGGATCAACCGCCTTTACAGGAGCTGGAGTAATTGCCTCAGTGTACACGCCAAAAAGACTGCCGCTGGTAGCTGCACTGGTAGACTCAAACGTCATGCTGTTTGACTTGGACTTAACAGCAAAGCCTGCAAGGTTCTTCTCCTGATCAGGACCAGAGGTACCACGAACAGGATTCCAGGTAATATTGTTGCCGCTTGTGCTCTCAACAAGAATGTTCCTGTTATTCATAACAATGCTATCGATGGTGCTATTGGCGTTAATCAGCGAGAAAGTCTCGTTTGCACCAGTGTCACCGACAACGTCAATATCGCTTGGCTGCATAACAAGCTTGAGGTCACAAGGGGTGCCATCAGTGTACTTAAGCTCTACAGTCACGTTTGCGTTGATTGCATAGGACCTGAACATATCAGCGGTGTAGCTGGGGTGATTTACGTCAATGTAGTCCATAATCTGGAAGGACTTAGTTCCCCAGTTCTCATCAACAGTCAGGAATGCAACATCGGTCTTATTGGGATTGTTGTAATCTGCGTTGGCATTCTTAAGAGTAAGGTCCAGCGAGTTAATGGTGACATAAACGTCAACGGACTTGCCGTCAACAGTGCCAGCATTAGAGAACTTCAGCGAGAGAGGCTGAGCATACTGCTGGTTGGAACCGTCTTTAGTTGGCTGAACAACAAAGGCAGTTGAAGGAAGATTGCCTGTATCAGAAGCAGGAATCTCTATGCGCTTAACGCCAGCTCCCTGCGAGAGAACAGTCATGTTGTCTCTGGTCAGCGTGAACTGGTAAATGTTGATCTGGGTAAGATCACTATCGTCTTTCTGGCGATCAAGTGCCTGAGCTGTGTTAATAGACATAAACAGGCATGCCACAACCATGGTGAGAAAGACTGAGATTCTCTTAAGAAAACCTTTTTTCATGATGGCCCCTCAAAAAGATGTGCATATTACATCTCTATTTTCTTACAAATTGATAGCCAAAACATATGAGAAATTAGTATTCACATAAAAAGTGAATTTGGCTGATAAATAGTACAGTTCACATGGACAGTACTATTTTGAAAATAGTTCAAATTTTTTGTATACGCACCGCATCTGCTGCTTGCGAATATGAATTCAGGTCGTCGCGCTTCAGTTTGCCTCATTAGGGCGAGAAGGTCTACCAGCTTGATGATTATCTGGCTCTTGAACTTTCTCTGTCTTGGAGCAAATCCACGCAATGGTATAGCCAACGCAGCCGATAAACAGACAGGTTAGACCTAACATAAGCATTTTCTCGCCAACGCCAAAGTCAATCTCGTATTGAATTTTGAGCGCCAGCGGAGGATCTTGCAGAGGAAGTCCAGCCTTAGCGAATAGGTAGTATGCACCCATGAGCGCGCTTAAAATACCCGAAATTAAAAAGCCCTGTGAAAGGTTCTTGATTACTTGAGCCGCTTTGTTCATGTCGCATCATCTCCTTATGTGGCTATAGTAAAGCAAAACGACGAGAAGCCCAAAAAGTGAACTGCCTCCCATTTCTTAGACACGAGAAATAGGAGGCAGTTCAAAACACAC
>CABSWT010000036.1:0-7250 GCA_902481575.1 uncultured Atopobium sp. | reverse complement strand
TCTTTGTCATCGAGCTCAATCCTCGTGCTTCTAGAACCGTGCCTTTCTCGTCAAAGGCAACAGGCGTCTCCCTGGCTAAGTACGCATCTCGCATTATGGCTGGCGAGAAGATCAGCGAGCTTAGAGCACAGGGTCTGCTCCCTGATGAGAACCGTACCGTCGACTACTACGCGGTCAAAGAGGCGGTTATGCCTTGGTCTAGGTTCCCTGGTGCTGACTCAATTCTTGGCCCAGAGATGAAGTCCACCGGCGAGGTCATGGGCATTGCCCGTACCTTCCCAGCAGCGTATGCAAAGACTCGTGAGGCCGTTGAGAACAAGCTTCCTGAGCAGGGCTCCGTCTTCATCAGTGTGTGTGACCGCGATAAGCGTGCTATTGCTCCTGTTGCTATGGCTCTGGAGAACCTTGGCTATGGCATCTACACCACAGGTGGTACGGCTAAGACGCTGCGTGCGGCTGGAATTGACTGCACTACCGTCAATCGCATTTCCGATGGTCATCCAAACGTTGTTGACCTCATGCGCGATAAGACCGTCAGCTTCATTATCAATACACCTCATGGTCATGAGGCCCACAGCGACGGTACTAAGATGCGCGCAGAGGCTGTCAGCCAGGGCATTACTTGCGTCACCGCAATGTCTGCAGCTACCGCTCTTATCCAGGCACTTGCAGCAGCAAGAAAGAGCGAGGCAGAGACTTTTGCACTACAAGATCTCTAAAGCGTGCTTGGAGAATGAGCTTTTCACTTGAACAAGACCGGTCTTGAAAAAGACCGGTCTTTTTTCGTGAGGGAAGTGTTTAGAATGCGAAGTTCTCCTAGTGAAGAGCGCAAAAGTTTGTTATTATTGCAAGGCTGCATAAATATGCGGGCGTGGCGGAACTGGCAGACGCGCTAGATTTAGGTTCTAGTGGACTAAGTCCGTGGGGGTTCGATTCCCTCCGCCCGCACCATGCAGAAATTTGGTTAAGAGCTGGTACGCCAGCATTTTTTACGAGACACTGGAGGAACGTTGAACATCACCGTTACCGCAGATAAGCCAGTTGACGAGAAACTCACCGTCAAGGTTACAGTTCCTGCTGCAGAGGTAGACGCTGCCATTAAGCAAGCTTACAAGGACATTGCAAACAAGTATTCCTTCCAGGGTTTCCGCAAGGGCCGTGCACCTCGTCCTGTCATTGATGGCATTGTTGGCCGCGAGGCAGTTCTTGCTCAGGCAACCAACGATCTTCTCGGCGCAGCAGAGCCACAGCTTCTTGAGGAGCTTGACCTTGTTCCTGTTGGCCGTGGTGATTACAACCAGGATGCAGACCTTCCTGTTGAGGGCCAGGATTACTCCTATGAGGTAGTCTTCAACGTTCGTCCTGAGGCTAAGCTTGATTCTTACGATGCTCCTGCAATCAACATGCCTCCAAATGAGGCAACTGAGGCTGAGGTTGATCACCAGATTAAGCAGCTTCTTTCTTACCAGGCTAAGTTTGAGAACACCAAGGAGAAGCGCGCTGTTAAAGAGGGCGACACCATTGGTGTAGACATCAAGAACATTGAGGGTGCTGCTCACATGGAGGGCGAGGACCGCGTTCTTACCCTTAATGGCACCCAGGCTCCAAAGGAGCTTGAGGAGGCACTCATCGGCATGAAGCCAGGTGAGGAGAAAGAGGTCAAGTGGACTCACAGCCACACTCACGGCGATGAGGTTCACTCCCACGACTACGATATCAACGTCAAGGTTGTTGCTCACAAGAAGTCCGTCACTCCAGAGCTGACTGACGAGCTTGCAAAGACCACCTTTGGTTACGACACTGTCGAGAAACTCCGTGAGGCTGTTAAGTCTGAGATTGAGTCCGACAAGAAGAATTCTCTTCCAACTCTTAAAGAGGACCGCGTCGTTGAGGCTGTAGGCAAGCGTCTTCAGCTTGATGAGGTTCCAGAGGAGTACAAGAACGAGGTCTTCAACGAGATTGCTCAGGAGTTCCTGAGTGGTCTTCAGCAGCAGGGTATGACTCTTGATATGTTCTTGGCTGCACGCGGCATCAAGACTGATGACTTCATCTCCGATCTTCGTGTTCAGGCTGAGGAGCGCGCACGTCAGTCCCTGGCTCTTGACGCAGTGGCTGCAGAGCTCAAGCTTGAGGCAACTGAGGATGACATCCGCGCAGAGTTTGAGCGCGCTGGTGTTCCTAACGTTGAGGCTGCAATTGAGGAGTGGCGCAAGGCTGGCCGTCTTCCTGCAATCCGCGAGTCCATCCGTCGCTCTAAGGCTCTTGATTGGCTGCGTGACAACGCAACCGTCACCGTTGTCGACGAGATTGCTGAGGCTGCTAAGGAAGAGCAGAAGGCAGAGAAGAAGCCTGCCAAGAAGGCTCCTGCTAAGAAGAAGGCAGCTAAGAAGGACGAGGACGCAAAGAAGGACGCTGAGTAGTCCGCAACTGGTTGGGTTTCTCGCCAGAAAGACTGCGCTAAAAGTTGCAGTTACTTTGAATTTTTCATACCCCGGGTTAGAGACATGCTTCCCGGGGTATGTTTCTAAGGAAAGACATTTGAAGGAGGATTATGCATTATCCAACAAACATTCCAACTATTCCGTATGTTATTGAGCAGACTCCTCGTGGTGAGCGTAGCTATGACATCTACTCCAGACTGCTCAATGATCGTATTGTTTTCTTGGGTGAGCCTGTAACGCGCGATTCTGCAAACCTGGTCATTGCACAGCTTTTGCACCTTGAGAGTCAGGATCCAGACAAGGATATTTCTCTCTACATTGACTCTCCTGGTGGAGACGTTTATGCAGGTCTGGGCATCCTTGATACCATGAACTTCATCAAGCCTGATGTCTCTACTATCTGCGTTGGTATGGCAGCATCAATGGGCGCAGTTCTTCTTGCAGCTGGTGCAAAGGGTAAGCGTCTTGCGCTTCCTAACTCTATGGTTATGATTCACCAGCCATCCAGTGGCGTTCAGGGCCAGCAGACTGACATTCAGATTGTTGCAGATGAGACAAAGTGGATTCGTCAGCGCATTAACGAGCTGCTTTCGGATTATACTGGACAGCCTATCGAGAAGGTCAATGCAGACACCGAGCGCGATAATTATCTTCGTGCACAGGAGGCTTGTGACTACGGTCTGGTTGACCGTGTTATCTCTTCTCGTAACGATCAATAATTGTACTTGTATTGAGGGTTTAAGTTATGGCTAAAGACCAGGACTTCTCGCCTTTTGGCGGATTAGATGAGATGCACTGTTCTTTCTGCGGAAAGAGTAGGTCGCAGGTAAATAAGCTTATTCAGGGCCCTGGTGGAGTCTGCATTTGTGATGAGTGTGTCTCTACCTGCTCGGATATGATTGATGAGTCTCTTGGCTTTGATGAAGAGTCAGAGATTGAGACTCACTCTGATGAGCCTGTTATCAAAGACCTGCCAACTCCACACGAGATTTACGATGAGCTGTCTCAGTATGTAATGGGCCAGGAAGACGCTAAGCGTGCTATGTCGGTAGCGGTGTACAACCATTACCGTCGTATTCTCTCGGGCAACGATGAGCCTCAGGAGGGCCAGGAGGATGTTGAGATTGCAAAGTCCAACATCTTGCTCTTGGGCCCAACTGGTACTGGTAAAACGCTGCTTGCTCAGACGCTTGCTCGTTTTCTTGAGGTTCCGTTTGCTATTGCTGACGCAACAACCCTTACTGAGGCTGGTTACGTTGGTGAAGATGTCGAGAATATCCTGCTTAAGCTCATTACTGCTGCTGACGGCGATGTTGAGCGCGCTCAAGTAGGCATTGTCTACATCGATGAGATTGACAAGATTGCTCGCAAGGCCGAGAACCTCTCTATTACTCGTGACGTCTCTGGTGAAGGTGTTCAGCAGGCACTTCTGAAGATTCTTGAGGGTACGGTGGCAAGTGTTCCACCAACAGGTGGCCGTAAGCACCCTCAGCAGGAGCTTATTCACATTGATACCACCAACATCTTGTTCATCTGCGGTGGCGCTTTTGTAGGCCTGGATAAGATTGTTGCTGACCGTATCGGTAAAAAGGGAATTGGCTTTAATTCTGATGTTGCTCAGAATGTCAAAGAAGGCGAGTCTGAGCTTATCTCTAAGGTAATGCCTCAGGATCTGCACAGGTTTGGCATGATTCCAGAGCTTTTGGGTCGTATTCCTGTTATTACTTCTACTCGTGAGCTCGGTGAGGAAGATCTGATGAGTATCCTCACAGATCCAAAGAATGCTCTTACCAAGCAGTACAAGCGTATGTTTGAGCTTGAGGGAGTAGACCTAGAGTTTACTGAGGATTCACTCAGAGAGATTGCCAAGAAGGCTTTGGCTCGTGGTACCGGAGCTCGTGGTCTTCGTGCAATCTGTGAGTCTACACTGCAAGAGACCATGTTTGACCTGCCATCAGATTTGGACATCACCAAGGTTGTGGTTACTCCAGAAAGTGTTGGCGGAGAAAACGCACCAGAAATCATTAGAGGCAAAAAGAAATAACTCGCATAGCAATAAAAAAGGAGGTCGAAAGACCTCCTTTTGCGTTATAGATTGCCGCCACCAAGTTTGTTGTATGACGTAATAAGTTGGGTGCGGGTTTTGGTACCTGGTGGGAAGACGGTATCAAACAAAGGCATCAAGCCGCGGAAAAGAACACCACTTTGTACGCGGTGAGAAAGACCTCTTACCGTACGTCTGGACTCTTCAAGCTGTGAACGAAGCTCCTCAAGGTAAGGGGAGCGACGAGCATAGAACCAGAAAAGACCTGCAAGATCTGAGTTTGGATAGAGCCAAGGCCTGTTGTCTGGTCCTGCAAAATGAGCAATACAGATATTCTTACGAGCTTCTTCGTATTCTTCTCGCACATCTTTTGGCGCCTGAGCAACAATGTGATCACGACGAAGGAATTGCCAGTCTACCAGGTAATTCCATTTCATATTAATACGAAGATAATGGCCGTTTACAAACCTGTTAAGAACATCTTGATCAAGCCAGCGCCATGCGCGCATGGTTGAGACCTTCAGAAACTCTTCAGGAGAAATCTGCTTTCTAATCTCTTCTAGGTTCATCAAAATGACGCCAGCCTGGAAGTAATCGTGAGGATCATCCATACCCAGCTCATTTTTGAGGTAGGGGCCAACTGTGGCGTCATAGCCATCAATTTGGCCAATAGTATCTGCGTCGCGCGTAGCGCCTACCAAGTATCCTGTGACGTCGATATCATAGAGCTCTGCAATATCGGCATTAACTACCAGGTCAGAGTCAAGGTAGATGGCTTTATTGACGTTAGGAAGCAGTGAGGGAGCAAGCAGTCTGTAGTAAGTTTCTGGTCTAAAGTGACCATGATGAGGAAGCTCAATATCACCAAGAGCAGCGTCAACATCTAAGAAACCAACATGGACGTTATCAACAAGCTGCGCCTGACGAGTAAGCGTAATCATGCTGGTAGGAGAGAGGTCACGAGTCAAAACAATGATGTCGTAGCGACGCTCAGGATTGACGTTCTCAATGATGGACTGAATTGCTACAGACAAATACGGCACAAAGTTATCACTGCAGGCAAAAACAAGCACAACATCATTAAGAGCAAGACCCAGCTCATCGGATGAGCTGGCAAGCATTGCTCCAGAAAGTTGCGCCCTGCCTGTTCCAACAAGGTGTTGTGTAGGTATTTTACGTAATCTTCTCATACGTAAGACTTTAACACTTAGACGCCAAAAACGCCTGCTGCGTTTGCCATTACTTCACTTTGCACAGAGTATCCACGAGCCTTGCTTAGACCGCTCAGCGCGCGTTTCAGGCTGTCCACAATGTCCGCCGAGCTAATGTTCGTCTGATCACTGGAAGGAAGATCAGTCTCGGTAAGCAGCTTATCTTTTGGATAAACCTTGGCGTATTCACGACCGCGTTTAGTCTTTAGGCTCATCTCGCCAACAGAGAACCAACAGCCAAGCTTAATAGCCCTCTGGAGCTCGTTTGAGCTACCGCTAAACCAATGGATGATAGGAATACACGCTTGAGCGGCTCCTGTTTGTTCAAGAATATCCAGCACCGCATCAACGCTTCTCACGGTGTGCATCGAGAGCACTCGAGGTTGGCCGTTGTGTGATAGCTCTGCAGCGCGAGTGCAAATCTTCATAAAGGCCTTAACCTGCAGCTCTTGCAATCCATCAACACAATAGCGAGAAGAAAAATCTAGTCCAATCTCGCCAATGTAAGGCGTCTGCTCCATCAGTTCTAGCAGGAGCTCTATATTTTTTTCAGTAACGCGCCCATCAGAGATATACCAGGGATGTGCTCCTAGTCCCACACGGATGTTGTCTTGCGTAAGCTGAGGAGCAAGTTCTAGGTAGTCTTGAGGAGTAACGCCGCAGGTAAAGAAAGCTAATCCGGCGTCATGGGAACTTCTCGCTACATTGAGTGGGGAGTCCATAAGGTTGGCATGGACGTGCGCATCAAAGTATGTGAGGTTACTCATGATCAAGCCCTGAAAGATGCAGAATGACGTCTGAGGCAATCATCTGACCCATAATAGGAGGGTAGTAGGACATAGTTCCTAGCTTGGCAGATTTGCCTGTTGCGCCTTCTGGTGCAAAAACTGGTCGCGCTGGCTCAGGGGAGTAGAGAACACGGAAGTCGGCAAGGCCGCGCTTCTTGGACTCTTTTCTCATTACTCTTGCAAGAGCATCGGTATGTGTTTTTGAAAGCGTAGTAATTTCCAGGAGTTCTGGGTGGATCTTATTGCCGCCGCCCATGCTGGAGATGAGGTAGATATTGTTTTTCTGACACCATGCCACAACAGCTAATTTGGCAGAAATGGTATCAATGGCATCAACTACAACATCTGGTTTTGGAAGAGCAGAGAGCTGCTCGTCAACGTTGTCTTTAAGTAAAAAAGCGTCAAGGAAGACCACGTGAGCATCTGGATTAATGTCCAGAATCATCTCTTTGGTAACGTCAACTTTTCTTTTTCCAATGGTGCTCACATAGGCAATAGCTTGCCTGTTAAGGTTGGATGCTTCTACTGCATCGGCATCCACTAAAACAAACGAGCCTACACCGCCTCTAGCCAGCGCCTGGACACAGTTTGAACCTACGCCGCCAAGTCCTAAGACCATGACACAGGAATTTTGAATCTGTCCAAGACGATCTTTTCCTAGGACAAGTTCAAGTCGAGCAGTGGCTTCAGGAATTGTGGCAGACATAGAACTCCTCATAAAATGTATCTGCAGATAGTATTTATTGTTCAAGAGTATAGAGGGCCT
>CABSWT010000035.1:0-8137 GCA_902481575.1 uncultured Atopobium sp. | reverse complement strand
AGGTTGAGTCTAACTAATGCCTGGAATTGTTGTTGCTCTGATTTTTGGATTTATTGCATTTGGCCTTGGCGGCATTCCATTTGGCCTGATTATTGCAAGTGTTATGGCTCATGAAGATATTCGCAAACTTGGATCAGGAAATATTGGCACCACCAATGTTGCAAGAAATGCTGGTAAAGCCGCGGGTATTCTTACGCTTCTTTGCGATGCAGGTAAGGGCATTGTCAGCGTCATGCTGGTTCGTTGGTTCTTGGGAGCCCAGGGATTTACTCCTCTGGTCTCGGGAAATGATCACGCAGAGGCTGAGCTCATCATTTCTTTTGTGTATGCCTGCTGCGTTCTTGGTCATATTTTCTCGCCTTGGCTTCATTTCCATGGCGGTAAGGGAATTGCTGTTGGATTTGGCGGTGGTCTTGCAGTTAATCCGCTTGCTGCTCTTGTAGCTCTTGCGGTGTTTATTACGCTTGCCGTACCAACTAAGTACGTATCGCTTGGCTCCATTGGCGCAGCTGTTGCTATTCCACTATTCTGCCTGCTTTTTGGCATGGACCCCGTGGCAACCATTCCTGTATTTGTTGTAGCAGCGGCAGTTATTTGGGCTCATCGCGAGAATATCAATCGTCTTAATGCTGGTAGTGAGTCTAAATTCTCTTTTGGCGATAAGAAAAAGGACAACTAATCATGAAAAAAGTTGCTGTTATTGGTTCGGGATCGTGGGGTACCGCACTTTCAACACTGCTTGCTTCAACATCTGACGAGGTAATTATCTGGTCTAGAGAGGCCGATGTTACCGAGTCAATCAATAAAGAGCACGTCAACTGCAGACATCTTTCTGATTCTGAGCTTCCACACAATATTGTGTCTACTACTAGCGAAGCTGAGGCTCTCACCGGTGTGGATGCCGTTGTTATGGCAGCACCTTCTGCGTTTTTGCGCTCTGTTTGTGCTGCTTGCGCACCATATCTTGATCCAGAGGTTGATGTTTTGATCCTCTCCAAGGGTATGGAGGCAGGTTCTCACAAGCTTATGCACGAAGTAGCTGCTGACGAGCTGGGAAATCCTGCCAGAATTGCCGTGCTTTCTGGTCCAAACCATGCAGAAGAGGTTATTAAACAGGGAATCTCTGCAGCAGTTGTAGCGTCTGAAGACGCCGAGGTTGCAAAGCGCTTCCAGGCGCTGCTTTCTCGCCCATACTTCAGAACCTACATTAGCTCTGACGTGCGTGGCGTTGAGGCGTGTGCTGCCGCTAAAAACGTTGTAGCTATTGCCTGTGGTATTGCAGTTGGTTTGGGTAATGGTGATAACGCCCTTGCTGCGCTGATGACACGCGGCTTGGCAGAGCTTGGACGCGTAGTATGTGCCATCGGAGGAGACCCACTCACCTGCATGGGCCTTGCGGGTATGGGAGACCTGGTAGCAACCTGCACCTCTGAGCATTCTAGAAACAGAACGTTTGGAGAAGCCCTGGTAAAAGGCAAGACGCTTCAGTCTTATCAGGAAGAAACCGGTATGGTTGTTGAGGGCGCCCAGGCTGTCATTGGTCTTTATGAACTTGGCCAGCAGATGGACGTTGAGATGCCTATCACTTCAGCTGTTCACGCTGTGCTTTATGAAGGCGCTACGCCAGAAGACATTACTTCTCGCCTTACTAACCGCCTGCCTAATGAAGAATTTTATGGAATGACTCGATAGGAGAGTTTAATGAATAACATCCTGGTAGGACCATCTGTTCTGTCCGCAGATTTCTCCAAGCTTAAGAGCGAGCTTGATTCAATTGCAAACGCTGACTACATCCATTTCGACGTGATGGACGGTCATTTTGTTCCTAACATCTCTTTTGGTCCAGATATTTTTTCGTACTGCAAAAAGTCCTCTGAGCTGCCCATTGATGTCCATCTGATGGTCACCAATCCAACTGAGATTGCACCTCTGTTCCTAGATCGTGGTGCTGACGTTGTTACCTTCCACTACGAGGCTGAGGTTCACGCTCATCGTCTTGTCCATCTTATTAAGGACTCTGGTGCTAAGGCTGGTATTTCCCTTTGCCCAGGCACTCCTGTAAGCGTACTTGAGGATCTTATTGAAGACCTTGACCTGGTGCTTATCATGACGGTTAACCCTGGCTTTGGTGGTCAGAAGTTTATTCCTCACTCACTTGAGAAGCTCAAGGCACTCAAAGAGCTCTGTCGTAAGCACAACGTTAACCCTCTGATTGAGGTTGATGGTGGTATTAGTGCAGCTAATGCAGCTGATGTTGTAGCTGTTGGCGCTGATATGCTTGTTGCAGGTAGCGCTGTGTTTGGCCAGGAAGACCGCGGTGCAACTATTGAGGCTATCCGCTCTGCTGGCGAGTCTGCTCTTACCGTTCAGGGCTAAACTACGCTCTCAAGCATTATTTTCGCCAGATCACCAAGATTGAATCTATAGAAACACGTTATGGATTACGTTTACTTAGACTATGCAGCTTCAGCACCAATGCGCCCAGAAGCGCTAGATGCCGAGAAAACCTATGAGGCTTCACCCATTGCCGGAGTGAACCCAAACTCTTTGCACTCGCTTGGTCGTCAGGCAGCGCGAGAGCTTGATGGCGCTCGTGGCGTTATCGCGCGTGCAGTGGGCGGCAAGTTTAGGGCTCCTGACGTGGTCTTTTGCTCTGGCGGAACTGAGGGCAATAACCTCTCTGTTCTTGGAATGGCAGAAGGTATTTGCAACAAAGACCACAAGCGCAACACGGTGGTCTTCTCGGCAATTGAACACGATTCTATTTTGGATCTAGCGCCCATTCTTCGCGAGAAGGGCTTTGAGGTAAGAATTGCTCAGCCTAACCGTCAGGGAAAGATTGAGGCTTCTGCCCTTGAGGGTCTTTTAGACCAATCGGTAGCCCTTGTTTCCATCATGTATGCCAATAATGAGACTGGTGTTATCCAGCCGGTTGTAGACCTTGCACACGCTGCTCATAAGGTGAGAGCGCTTTTCCATACCGACGCTGTTCAGGCGTTTGGTCGTATCCCTCTTGAGGTAGCGGACGTAGATGCTCTGACTGTTGCTGCCCATAAAATTGGTGGACCTCTAGGTATTGCCGCAGTGCTTATGCGTTCCAAGGTTCCCTTTAAGGCTCAAAGTTACGGCGGGGGACAAGAGTCTGGCAGGCGTCATGGAACGCAGGACGTTCGGAGCGCAGTTGCGTTTGCGGCAGCTGCCAAGTGGTGCCTGGAGAACCTTACCCAAACGCAGGAGAGCGTTTCTGCGCGCGCTAATAAGGTGTATGAGACTCTCTGTGCTTCTCCAAAGATTAAGCCAACTACAGAGGCTTACGCTGGCAAAGATCACATGCCTGGTACGGTCAGCATTATGGTTCCTTCAATGGATTCTGAGACGCTTATCCTAAAGCTTGACCAAGCGGGATTTGAAGTCTCAGCTGGCTCTGCGTGTTCTTCAGGCTCTCTTGACGCAAGTCACGTTCTCTCAGCAATGGGAATCTCTAGAAACGAGGCTCTAGGCAGCCTGCGCATTACCTTTGACGAGCGCGTTTCTGAGGCCGACCTCGATGCCTTCTGTGCAACCTTGCTGCAGATTGTTGGATAAATTTTTCACATACTAATCTCTGCATTAGTTATGTTCTGCGCTCGATACGTCCTTATTTACGGTAGACTAGATGAGTAACCGTATATGAGGAGGCCCTATGAGTGAGTCTGTAAATCTGATGCAGCTCCAGGATATTGATTTGCAGCTGCTAAAACTCGCATCCAACTTGGCCTCAATGCCCCAGGTTCAAAAAATTAAAAACGCCCAACTTGCAGAGAAAAAGATTGCTTCTCAGCTCAAGCAGGTACTTGGCGTTAAAAAAGACGTAGAAATTGATATTTCTGACCTCAATGAACAGCGTGCCCACTATGTCCAAAAGACAGAAGAGGTCTCTGCTGCTGTAGAAACCGCTACTAATCATCGTGCTCTTAGAGACTTTGACCAGCAGCTTTCTTCTTTGGCAAAGAATATCGAGAAGTGCGATTTTAAACTTGCAGCAAAAACAGAAGAGCTTGAGAAGTGCAAAAAGGCTTATCAGACAGCTCAAGACTTGCAGGTAAAGCTTATGAAAGAGCGTGAGAGTCTTTCTCAGTCTCTTGAGATTGATTCTGCGGCACTTCGTGCAGAGATTGTAGAGCTCTCTAAGTCTCGAGAAGAACTTGCAGCTCAGATTTCTGCGAACACGCTTGAGCGTTATGAAGCTGCACGTAAACGTTTTAAGGGCCTGGCAGTTGAGCACCTTGTAGGAAATGTTCCAAGTGTTTGCCGTGTTAAGCTGCAGCCAAGTTCATTCCATGATCTTCAGCACAGCTCTGAGATTGCTGAATGCCCTTATTGCCACAGGATGCTTATTACTTCTACAGCGTTTGAAGAATAAAGGAATTTATCGCTATGTTGGATAAAACCGCTCAGTCCTCTGTATGCCTTGTGGTGTGCGGAGGAATTGCTGCATATAAAGCCTGCGAAGTACTCAGAGGCCTTCAGAAAGCGGGCTGCGACGTTCGAGTTGTTATGACAGAAGATGCAACTCAGTTTGTTGGAAAGACTACCTTTGAGGCTCTTACGCATCATGAGGTGGTGCTTTCGCTCTACAACAATGTGGAGTCTCCCGTTGCTCACGTAGACCTTGCTGATTGGGCAGATTGCATGGTAGTTGTACCAGCTACCGCCAATATCATGGCTAAGATGGCTTACGGTATTGCTGATAACGCTGCAAGTGCCACGCTTTTAGCTGCTCATACGCCAGTTCTTGTGGCTCCTGCTATGAATACGCACATGTGGGAAAATCCAGCCACTCAGGCAAACGTGGCATTGCTGCGTCAGTGCGGCATCCAGATGGTTATGCCCGAGTCAGGCCGCCTTGCCTGCGGTTATACCGGAGACGGAAAGCTTGCTCCGGTTCAGCAGATTGTTGACGCTGCACTTAAGGTTCTTTCCGGCAAAGATGACGCGCCAGTTACGCAAGATCTTGCAGGTAAAAAGCTTCTTATTACCGCAGGACCAACTCACGAGAAGATCGATCCAGTTCGCTTTATTGCCAACTGTTCAACAGGAAAACTTGGTTATACCGTAGCCAAAGTTGCTGCTTGTCGTGGAGCAGACGTCACGCTTATCTCTGGCCCCACGCACTTGGAGGCTCCTCAAGGTGTCACTATTCAAAGAGTAGTATCTGCTGAAGATATGTATAAGGCATGCGTAGACGCTTTTGACAACGTTGACGCTGCTATTTTGACGGCAGCTGTTGCCGACTACACCCCAGCTCATCCAGCAGACCATAAGCTCAAGAAATCATTAGAGCATCTTGAGTCTATTGATCTTAAAGAAACCGCCGATATTCTCGCCAGCTTGTCTAAAGCAAAGAAAGACCAGGTTGTTGTAGGTTTTGCAGCCGAGACAAATAACGTCTTGGAGCATGCTCAGGCTAAACTTGAGCGTAAAGGTTGCTCCATGATTGTGGCAAATGATGTTTCTAGACCAGATTCAACCTTTGGTTCAGATACAGACCGTGTGGCGTTTGTGACTCCTCAAGGTGTAGAACAGCTTGAGACTTTGCCGCTTGCTGACGTAGCTTCAGAGCTATTGGATCGTGTTTCCAAAATGCTTGAGGAGCGTGCATAGCGTGCGACCAGAAGAACTTTTTATTGGATGCCATCTCTCGGCAGCCAAGGGCTGGGAGGCAATGGGTAAGGATGCTCTTTCTATTGGGGCAACTACCTTTGCTTTTTTTACTAGAAACCCTCGTGGTGGCAACGCTAAGGCTCTAGATGAGGCTGATGTTGCAAAGCTGCGTGAGCTTCTTGAGATCAATCATTTTGGACCTTTGGTTGCACACGCTCCTTACACCATGAATCTGTGCTCGGCTAAAGAGGAGACCAGGGATTTTGCTCGTCGAGCGCTCACAGAAGATCTTGAGCGTATGGAGTATCTACCTGGTAATTATTACAACTTTCATCCCGGTAGCCATGTGGGTCAAGGCTCTGACGTGGCAATTGAGCAGATTTCAGGCGCGCTCAATGATTGCCTTTTTGAAGGCCAACGCACTACCGTGCTTCTTGAAACTATGGCAGGTAAGGGTACTGAAGTTGGCAAAACGTTTGAAGAAATTGCTGCAATTCTAGATAAGGTGAGCCATCCCGAGCTTATGGGTGTGTGCCTTGATACCTGCCATGTTCATGATGGCGGCTATGAAATTGTAGAAAATTTTGATGCTGTTCTAGATACGTTTGACCAGATAGTTGGCTTGAAAAAGCTTAAGGCTTTACATCTTAATGACTCCAAGAATCCTCTTGGGGCTCATAAAGATAGACACGAGCAGATTGGCAAGGGCTTTATTGGTCTAGAAACCTTCCGTGCTGTGGTGACTAATCCACGCATCAACACGCTTCCTATGATTTTGGAAACTCCTCATTCTGAGCTTTCTGGTTGGGGAGAAGAAATTGCGTTACTTCGTTCTTTTTTAGGTGATAACTAGTGGGAATTCTGGTAGGTTGCGAACAAATCTCTATGGAATGGCCTGGTAAGAAGGTTCTTACCAACCAAACCATTGGCGTTAATGAGGGTGACCGTATTGGTGTTGTCGGCAAAAACGGTGACGGCAAATCAACTCTCTTAGATCTTATCGCCAAAAGAATTGAGCCCGATTCTGGCAACGTAATCTGGAGAAGTGGTATCCAAGTAGGCTATATGGGCCAAAGTGATTCACTTTCTGATACGCAGACAGTTTGTAGCGCTGTTGTAGGTGATACGCCAGAGTACGAGTGGGCATCTGATGCGCGCGTTCGTAAGATTATTGACGAGCTCATTGGAGACTTGGACTGGAATGGCCTGGTAGGAGAGCTCTCCGGAGGTCAGCGTAGACGCTGCGATTTGGCTCGACTGCTGGTGGGCACCTGGGACTTAATGCTTATTGACGAGCCAACCAACCACCTAGATCTTCACGCTATTCAGTGGCTTGCCAATCACCTAAAGAATCGCTGGTCAGAAGGAAATGGCGCGCTCATTCTGGTCACACATGACCGTTGGTTCTTGGATGAAGTCTGCGACCACATGTGGGAAGTCCACGATGGCGTTATTGACCCATTTGACGGCGGCTATTCTGCCTACATTCAAGCTCGAGTTGAGCGTGATAGACAGGCAGCAGTGATGGAAGAGCGCCGTCAGAACACGCTGAGAAAAGAGCTCAACTGGCTTGCTCATGGTGCAAAGGCTCGCACATCAAAGCCTAAATTTAGAATTGATGCCGCCATGGAGCTTCTGGCCGAAGATCCTCCGCTTAGAAATACACTTGAGCTTAAGCGTATGGCAGTCTCTAGATTGGGCAAGCAAGTTATCGAAATGCATGATGTCTCGTTTGCCTACAAGAACGCCGCGACAGCTGCAGACGCAGATCCAAGCACGCAGGCAGATGCTGCTAAACCTCAAACAGAGGTCATCAAGAACGTTGAGTGGCTCATTGGTCCTGGCGACCGTTATGGCATCTTGGGCGAGAATGGCGCTGGCAAATCCACACTTCTTGAGCTGATGACGCAGCAATTGCAGCCAACCTCTGGTCTGGTGAAGGTAGGAAAGTCTGTCAAATTTGGATGGCTTTCTCAGCAGATTGATACGTTTGCCACTAAAGAGACCTGGACGGTACTTGAGCTTTTGAGCCAGTACAAGACAAGTTACCTGGTAAACGGCAAGATGCAAAGTCCTACGCAGCTGCTTGAAAGCCTTGGTTTTGACCATCGAGAGTTTACCAATCGCTTGCAAGACCTCTCCGGAGGTCAGCGCAGACGTCTGGCGCTCCTGTGCGTTCTTCTGGAAGAGCCAAACGTGCTGGTACTGGACGAGCCAGGTAACGATCTGGACACGGATATGCTGGCTGTCCTAGAAGACCTACTGGACTCATGGCCTGGAACGCTTCTGGTTGTCAGCCATGATCGCTTCTTGATTGAGCGCGTTACCGATGACCAATATGCCCTCATAGACGGCCACATTCGCCACGTTCCTGGCGGCGTTGACGAGTACCTCAAGCTTGTTGATGCTGCAAAGCAAACGGCGAGAAGAGTGGGGGAGTTGTCGGGTACACGCGAAAGCTCAGGTACAAATGAGTCGCAGGTAGACGGGTCTT
>CABSWT010000034.1:0-8744 GCA_902481575.1 uncultured Atopobium sp. | reverse complement strand
TCCCTGAGGTGGCGGTAACCCAGACAGACAACGAGCGCGCCATGGATGCAGATGAGCTTGCTGAACTGTACAAAGCCTGCGGCGCTAACGTGGTTGCTGTCTACAAAAGTGTCCCTGAAGCAGTGGACGCCTTGCGCGAGAAGGGCTTTGTAGCATGTGGAACAATTTCACTTGCTGGCGAGGTTGCTGCACAATTTAGTGATGCTTTGGTAAAATAAATTTATCTGCGACATTTCGCTCCATTTTGAGGCGGTTTGTCGTACGATTTAGGAGAGAACAAAAAGCCAGCAGAAGGGGCTGTCAGATGCAGGAGATTCTTGATCAGATTATTACACCTGAGGTACGTATGGTTATTTACCTCATGGTCATTTGCGTCGTAATGCTTTATATCCTTTCTATCATCTACGTTATTCGCGATGCTCAGCGTCGTGGCGCAGAGCCTTGGTGGATGTGGGCAGTCATTTCTGTTGTTCCTGTGGTTGGCCTTCTTGCTTACGTCATTTTGCGTCCAAGCAGCTACCTCATTGACCGTGAGGAGCAGGACTTGGACATTGCCCTTCGTGAGCACCAGCTGTCTCACTACGGCATTTGCCCTAAGTGCTCCGCTCCAATCGACCGCGATTTTATCGTGTGCCCAATCTGCAATACGCAGGTTAGAAACGTTTGCCCAACATGCCATCGTCCACTGAACGCAGACTGGAAGGTTTGCCCTTACTGCCGTACTCGCATTCAATAACGTTTGGTTTTGTTCTTTATGATGGCAATCTGGTGTTTTACAACAGAGACTATGTAGGCGTCTGCTCCTAAGCTCCTGTGTGAGCAGAGTAGGCGCCGTGCCTGTTTCTATGAGTAGCTACCTCTGAGGGGTTTTACATGAAGGTTTTATATAACGACGGCCATGTTGGCGAGATTAACAATCCAGCTGAAGAGCTTGAGGTTATTCGCCACGATGCAGCTCACCTGCTTGCTCAGGCTTTGAAGCGTCTGTATCCTCACGCACAGTTTGCCTATGGTCCAGCAACCGAAAATGGTTTCTACTATGACGTTGATCTTGGAGACACTAAGGTTAACGAGGATGATTATCCAGCTATCGAAGCTGAGATGAAGAAGATTGTCAAAGAGAACCTCAAGATTGAGACGTTTGAGCTTCCTCGTGATGAGGCTATTGCCTACATGAAGGAGCGCGGCGAGTCTTACAAGGTTGAGCACATTGGTGATCTTGCTCCTGACGCACACATTACCTTCTATAAGCAGGGTGAATATGTTGACATGTGTGTTGGTCCTCACATGCTCTACACCAAGGGTGTTAAGGCCTTCAAGCTGACCAGCATCTCTGGCGCCTATTGGAAGGCCGATAAGAACAACAAGATGCTCACCAGAATTTATGGTGTTGCGTTTGGTTCCAAAGATGAGCTTGCTCAGTATCTCAAGATGATTGAAGAGGCCGAGAAGCGCGACCACAGGAAGATTGGCCGCGAGATGGAGCTCTTCATGATGTCCGACTTTGGTCCAGGTTCTCCATTCTGGCTTCCAAATGGCATGGCTTTGCGCAACGCTCTGACCGATTACTGGCATGAGATGCAGGCTCGCTTTGGTTACCAGGAGGTTCAGACTCCACTGATCCTCTCGCGTTCTCTTTGGGAGACTTCTGGTCACTGGGACCACTACAAAGAGAATATGTACACCACCACGGTAGATGAAGAGGACTTTGCCATTAAGCCTATGAACTGCCCTGGTGCATGCTTGATTTACAAGTCTAAGCCACGTTCTTATAGGGATCTTCCTATGAAGCTGGCTGAGGCTGGTCTTGATCACCGTTACGAGATGAAGGGCGCTCTGCACGGTCTGTTCCGTGTTCGTGAGTTTACTCAGGACGACGCACACCTCTTTATCCGCCCTGATCAGATTACTGAGCAGGTCACGGATGCATCTCACCTCATTACCGCTTACTATGCACAGTTTGGCTTCCCATACCGCGTTGAGCTTTCTACGCGCCCAGAGGATTCTATGGGTTCTGATGAGGATTGGGAGCGCGCTGAGCAGGGCCTGCGTGATGCACTTGAGTCTATGGGCATTGAGTACGTTGTTAACGAGGGTGATGGCGCGTTCTACGGTCCTAAGATTGACTTCCATCTGACCGATTGCCTTGGTCGCTCTTGGCAGTGCGGTACCATCCAGCTTGACTTCCAGCTGCCTCACAACTTCCAGCTTGAGTACATTGACTCAGACGGTACCAAGAAGCAGCCAATCATGATTCACCGCGCTGGCTTTGGTTCCTTCGAGCGCTTCATTGGTATTCTGACCGAGAACTACGAAGGCAAGTTCCCTGTCTGGCTGAGCCCATGCCAGGTCAAGGTTCTTCCTGTCTCCGAGAAGTCTCGCCCTTATGCTCATGAGGTTGCCGAGAAGCTTGCTGCCGCTGGTATTCGCGTTAAGGTGGACGACCGTGACGAGAAGATCGGCTATAAGATTCGTGAGGCTCGCTCACTTGACCGTGTTCCTTACATGCTCATCCTTGGTGAGCAGGAGGTTGAGGCAGGAAACATTTCTGTCCGCGATCGCTCCAACGAGACTCATGTCGCAGAGCTTGATGAGTTCATTGCTCAGGTTGTCAAAGAGAATGCTGAGCGCGTTGGTTAAAGAGGCTCAACATAACCCACAAACTGCGGTTGATGATGTTACACAGACCGTAACCAACGTTGTAGTTGAGACAACGCAAACCGCAAGCGATGTTGTAGCTGAATACGTAAAAATGACAGGGGCAGGCCGTGCGCGGCTTGTCCCTGTTTCATATGTAGACGAACTTCTCGCCACACTGATTGCGGGCGGAGCAAGCGTCGTGGAGCCGCTTGCTGGCGTGCCTGTTGAGGTATTCGACATCAAGGGTAGAGCTGCAGCAGGGGAGCTGCTGGTGACGGACGTGCGTGCGATTGGCGCCGAGTTTAGTCCTGCGTGTCGCTTGGGAGCAGAACTTGCGGTGGCCGCGGATGCTCGGGTGCCGGGATATGTTGTCGTGTGCATGCGGAAGTGCTGCATACCGTGGGTAGCAGAGGCGGTTGAAGCCAAGGTGTATCCTGCAGAGGATGTGACGGTAGCTGCCACGGGAGCGGAAGAGCAGGCGAGTGCACGGGTTTCTCGCCACGCGGCGAGCGACGCGGCGCAGGTGGTTGCCGCGTACCTGGCGTGCCATCCGCGCGTCGAGGCGGTGCGCTATCCGGGACTCAAAGCGGATCCAAGCTTTGCGCGCGCAACGTCGCAGCTGATGGGCGGATTTGGCCCGTACGTGGATTACATGTGGAAAGAATCGCCAGGTAAATGGCATAGATTTACAGCAACAGATGAAGACGCCAGAACGCAGATTATAAATTTTGAGAGACTCGGTTAACGGTAAGCACTTGTTTAGCAGACCTTGGTATAATTTGAATTAATGTTCCTAAACAGAAGGGGATTTTATGGCAAAGAAGGCTACTCAAATTGAGGATGTTGATACTTTGCTCAAGCGCCTCGAAGAGATGCGTGAGGCACAGGCAGAGTTTGCAACATTCACTCAGGAGCAGGTCGATAAGATTTTCTATGAAGCTGCTCTTGCGGCCGAGAAAAATCGTATCCCTCTTGCTCGCATGGCAGTTGAAGAAACTGGCATGGGTGTAATGGAAGACAAGGTTATCAAGAACCATTACGCAGCAGAGTACATTTACAACAAGTACAAGGACATGAAGACCTGTGGTGTTGTAGAGGATGATCCAGCTGCAGGTTATCGAGTTGTAGCCGAGCCAATGGGTATCGTAGCTGCAGTTATTCCAACTACTAACCCAACTTCTACCGCAATTTTCAAGACACTTCTTGCCCTGAAGACAAGAAACGCCATTATTATTTCCCCACACCCACGCGCAAAAGAGTGCACCATTGCTGCTGCTCGTATTGTTCGCGATGCTGCCGAGAAGGCCGGCTGCCCCAAGGGTATTATCGACTGGGTACCAGCTCCTACCATTGATATGACTGCAGCAGTCATGAGCAACGCTGACATCATTTTGGCAACCGGTGGTCCAGGTATGGTTAACGCAGCTTACTCTTCTGGTAAGCCAGCTCTGGGCGTTGGACCTGGTAACACTCCTGTTATCATCGACGATACTGCAGATATCAAGCTTGCAGTTAGCTCCATCATTCACTCCAAGACCTTCGATAACGGTATGATCTGCGCTTCCGAGCAGTCTGTTACCGTTCTTGACAGCGTATATGACCAGGTTAAGAAGGAGTTCGCTGATCGCGGCTGCTACTTCCTCCAGGGTAAGGAGCTTGACGCTGTCCGTAAGACTGTCATTGTCAACGACGCTGTTAATGCAGCTATTGTTGGTAAGTCTGCTCACTTCATCGCAAAGACTGCTGGCGTCGACGTCCCAGAGAAGACCAAGATTCTTATTGGTGAGGTAACCTCTGTTGAGCCTTCAGAAGAGATGGCTCACGAGAAACTCTCTCCAGTTCTTGGCATGTATCGTGCAAAGACTTTTGACGAGGCAATTGCTAAGGCAGAGCGTCTTGTTGCTGATGGTGGCTACGGTCACACCAGCTCTCTTTACGTCAACATTAACGAGAAAGAGAAGATTGCTAAGCATCAGGAGGCAATGAAAACCTGCCGTATCCTGATCAATACTCCTTCCTCTCAGGGTGGTATTGGAGACCTCTACAACTTCAAGATGGCTCCATCCCTAACCCTTGGCTGCGGTACCTGGGGCGGCAACTCCGTCTCCGGCAACGTTGGCCCACAGCACCTGCTTAACTACAAGTCTGTTGCAGAGAGGCAAGAGAATATGCTTTGGCTTCGTGTACCTGAGAAGGTCTACTTCAAGAGGGGCTGCATGCCTCTTGCTCTCCGTGAGCTCAAAGAGGTCTATAACAAGAAGCGCGTCTTCATTGTCACAGACCAGTTCCTTTACAAGAGTGGCTTCACCAAGACTATCGAGGAGACCCTGGATTCCCTGGGTATTGTTCACTCTTCATTCTGGGATGTTGCTCCAGACCCAACCCTTCAGTGCGCACTTGAGGGCGTAGCTCGCATTCGCTCCTTCGAGCCAGACTGCATCATCGCAATCGGCGGCGGTTCTGCTATGGACGCAGGTAAGATTATGTGGTCCATGTACGAGAACCCAGAGGAGAAGTTTGAGGACATGGCAGCGGACTTCTTGGATATCCGCAAGCGTGTCTACAACTATCCTAAGATGGGCAACAAGGCATTCTTCGTTGCTATCCCAACTTCTTCTGGTACCGGTTCCGAGGTAACTCCATTTGCCATCATCACTGATGCTGACAACGGCGTTAAGTACCCACTTGCAGACTACGAGTTGCTGCCTAACATGGCAATTGTTGATACCGACAACATGATGAGCCAGCCTAAGGGCCTGACCTCTGCTTCTGGTATCGACGTCCTTACTCACTGCCTCGAGGCATTTGTCTCCATGATGGCATCTGACTACACAGACGGCATGGCTCTTCGTGGTATGAAGCTGGTCTTTGAGTACCTGCCACGTGCTTATGACAATCCAAACGATGTCGAGGCACGCGACCACATGGCAAACGCTTCTTGCCTGGGCGGCCTTGCATTTGCTAACGCATTCCTGGGTGTCAACCACTCCATGGCTCACAAGCTGGGCGCTTTCCACCACATTCCACACGGTTGGGCAAACGCAGTTATCCTTACTCGCGTTATGCGCTACAACGCAGCTGAGCGCCCAACAAAGATGGGTACCTTCCCACAGTATGATCACCCACACACCCTCGCACGTTACGCTGAGGCAGGTCGTTTCTGCGGCGTTACCGGCAAGGATGACCGTGAGGTCTTTGAGAACTTCGTCAAGAAGATTGAGGAGCTCAAGGCATACATCGGCGTCAAGGAGACCATCAAGGACTACGGCGTAGATGAGAAGTACTTCCTCGATACCCTTGACGAGATGTCTGAGCAGGCATTCGATGACCAGTGCACTGGCGCAAACCCACGCTACCCACTTGTCTCCGAGCTCCGCGAGCTCTACCTGGATGCTTACTACGGTCGCGAGCCAGGCTTCTACGAGGACTAATCCTCGCACCCGCGCGCCGCGTCGCTAGCACGTCCACCCCGGAGCGCCCACCACGAAGCGCGTAAAGCACAAAGCAAGAGCCGGTTACCTAAAACCCAGGTAACCGGCTCTTTTGTTGGCTTTCTAAACCTTCTACCTAATCGCCCGAGGGGCAAATTTAATTGGACCTACGATTACAGATTCACAAAACACACCTATGTCACATAATCTGTCAAAAAAGGCTATACATTGCTCCAAAAATGCGTGTTTAGTGCAGAATATCTTCATTTGATGTGCTATTGACATCGAATTTTGCAGATTATCTGACTTTGCTGTGTTGTCACATAGGGCAATTTAGGGATAGTTAAACTTTATATATTAGTTCATTCATAAATCTGTATATTGAGTCAAGTTTATTCATCAAAATGAATTGCTCATGAGAATACTGGCGCAGCGTCTGCTTGATCCGGTACAGATTGCTGTCTCCCAAGTCTTTTTTAATGCTCAGGAACATATTTTGCATTGCCAGCTGATTCCTGTAGATATCCGCATTTACAAAGTACTCTTTAATACTCACTGAGTTCAGTTCGTTAGTTCTTTGATTATCTTTTCTTTGCTGGTAGAAGTCATCATGATACGCACCGTTATATTCGATAGCCACTAAATTTAATCCAGACAAATTTGATTTAGACATCTTCCCGAACAGCAAATCAAGCTTTCGTTCTTTTGCTGGTATCCCTGGGTTTATTTGGTCTTTTATTACATACGATTTATTCAACGCAATTGGCGTTTGATTGAAACCACCTTCACAATATGGGAGAGCAGATCTAATTGCCATCTTTACTTCCATGGGAGAGGCTGCATCAGAAAAGAAAAAGCGCATATTCTTTTGTGTGACATGTAATCCAGGAGAATAAGGTTCAAGCGCATTCAATAGAGACGCAATTTCGTTCGGAGCAACCAACGACGTATCAAATTCGCAGAGCTCACCGTTTGGGAGATGACCATAACTGGCCATCAGTAAATTCGCAAGCACAATCTGATGAAGAGGACTTTTATTCCTAGAGAGTAAGCAAACAGCTAGGGAAGGCGTAACACAATAAATATTCTGCCCCAGATCAATAAGGGAGCCTGCCGGCAAAAGACATTTGAACTGGTGTGATACTCGCGTTTCATAAAATCTAGTCCTTAAATTGTCTCTGAGTATTTCATGAGTGGTTTTAGACAAGACTATGCCATATTCTTTCTTAAGAAATCGGAGTTTTTCTTCATACACCTCATCTGAACACGCAGAATATGTTGCGCGCAAATCCCTCGTTGTCCGTTGCAAAAGAACATCATCATTTCTGCGTGTCTTAAGTTGTGCGCAGATTTGTAGTGCAGTTTCATGCGAGAAAATAATATCCATCCGCTCCTCCTTAGAATGAGAAACGAATATACCAGCACGATTTTTCAGCAATCTGTCGGTTGTTTGCCAGCCCTTTAACTCGAATCTTCCAAAACAAGAAAAGTCCCCTCATACCTGCAGGTAAAAGAGGACTTAGATAAAAACTAAATCAAAGAGTCTATGAAACGTTTCGACCAATCAACATGAAATTCATACGATTGAACGCGCAGAGACTGAACGGCCTTGTAGATCGCGCACACCAGTTAAACGTGCTTGTAGGTAACAAACTTGAAAGCGATGCCTTCCGGAGTCACGCCGCCGTCTTCCTCGTTACAAACTTCCCACGCAGGGTCTTCATCCAGGTTGGGGAAGTATGTGTCCGCGTCAACTACGGTGTCGTGTTTTGTCACGTACGCGTAAGAGCACTTGTCGAGAAGGGTGCGGTAAATCGAAGCTCCACCAATAAGCCAGACCTTCTCGGGAGCTTCATCCTCAACTAAACGAAGTGCTTCCTCTGCCGACGACACAACCTCAACGCCTTCGACCTGGTAATCGGCGTTTCTAGAGATGACGATGTTGCGGCGACCTTTAAGCGGTCCGCCAGGGAAGCTCTCCAGCGTCTTTCTGCCCATGACAACTGTGCAACCGCGCGTATGCTCGACAAAATACTTCATGTCGGCCTTGTTGGGGATGAGAAGGTCCCCGTCGCATCCGATGCCCCAATCGCGTGTTACAGAAACAATTGCGTTCATGTGGTTCTCCTGGCAAGTATCGTCTTAAATGAAATGATGGTCTTAGCTTGAGCGTCCGCTCGGGCATACCGG
Source organism: uncultured Atopobium sp. (assembly GCA_902481575.1). Taxonomy (GTDB): domain Bacteria; phylum Actinomycetota; class Coriobacteriia; order Coriobacteriales; family Atopobiaceae; genus Lancefieldella. The sequence goes on along the minus strand of CABSWT010000034.1, from coordinate 483 downwards.
CTGTACCGGTCATGTCCGATTGGGCGTGTCTGCCGCGCTAGCCGCGTCTGCGTCAACCGCGTCCGCAGCAGCTGCGTTTAAACAGCGATCGGAATGTTCTTGATCTGCGGACCGTGCTGATAATCCTCGACAATGAGGTCGTCAGTAGTGAAGTCGTAGAAGTTGGTGACGTTAGGGTTCAAGCTCACCTTTGGCGCATCAAAGATGGGGCGAGAAATCAATTCTTTAACAATGTCAACGTGGCGATCATAAATGTGAGCATCGGCAATCATGTGAACCAGCTCACCAGCCTCCATGCCGCTGACCTGCGCAACCATCATGAGTAAGATAGCGTACTGGCAAACATTCCAGTTGTTAGCTGCAAGAATATCCTGGCTACGCTGAACAAGCAGCAGGTTAAGTGTAGGTTTGTCCTTACCTGCTTCCTGAGTAACGTTATAGATTGCGTTGAATGCGCAAGGGTAGAGGTTCATCTCAGAAAGG
>CABSWT010000033.1:0-8917 GCA_902481575.1 uncultured Atopobium sp. | reverse complement strand
AATGTCTTATGTTTGAGCACTTTTCTAACGAGAAAATTTACCCGCCAGGAAGGAATTTACATGCCCATTGACAATCTGTTCAGAGACGCTGGCGTTCATCTTGACTGGCAGTATATAGTTTCATACGCCCTTCTGCTGGCTCCAGCGGTCGTTCCAGGAGTGTTATTTATTTACTCATTTATCAAGGAGCCTCGACAGTTTCGTAACGCGCTTTTTTTGTTTGCGACTCTGGCGTGGTCCTCGATTCTTCTGGTACTGATATTGGACAATCGTATTCTTGGCATAACTCTGATTTTTATTGTTATGCTAACTCCTATCCTAACTATTATATTTTTGCTGATTAACACCGTGGTTGTTGTAAAAAATAACGGATTTTCCTTAACGTCGATGTTGCCGTTTTTGATGGCCGGATTCCTTATTATGCTTCTTGCATCCCCGTCTATCGTGAATTATTTTGATCCGGATACTCCCCATGTTGTTGTCTTTTTGCTGGGACTTTTTACGCTTGAGGGCTTGTGGTTCTCGTTTACCTTTGTAGCCTTGCTGTTCTATTCGTGGTTGTATCGTATTCTTCCCCGCCATCGCCAGTACGATTACATCATCATTCATGGCGCTGGGCTTGATGGACCACGACCAACTCCGCTACTTGCGGGCAGAATCGATAAGGCACTTGAGCTGTGGAACAAGCAGCATCAACATGGAAAATTTGTTGCTTCCGGAGGTCAGGGAGCTGACGAGATAGTCTCCGAAGCTCAGGCCATGCGCGATTATCTTCTGGAGAAAGGCGTTCCTGCTGACGCGATCCTCATGGAAGACAAGTCGACAACTACCTGGGAAAACCTAAAGTACTCGCTAGGCGTGATTCATGACGACCGAGCAGCGAGCGTCAATGCCGTATTGAGCGTCGGCTCTACCGACGGTACCACCGCCACCGCCGCCGACGACGACGCCGCCACCGCCGCAGGCGACTTCACCACAGCGGTTGTTACCAGCGATTTCCACGTTTTCCGTTGCGCCGAATACGCCCACAACCTGGGTATTAAAGCAGACGGAATCGGATCTCACACAAAGGGCTGGTACTGGCCTACGGCTTTCATCCGCGAGTTTATCGCAATCACAAAAGCGCACCTCTGGCCCTACCTGGTCATTGGCGGCTTATATACGCTGGTCAACGTGCTCAACTACGCATTCTTTTATCTTGGAGTTGCATAAGCTAAGGGCGCTCGATCTTTTGCTCCGCGCCTGATTTGCTAGCGCGCCTGATTTCTACAAAGAATCTGTAAATCTGTGCCCCAAACACAGATTCTTTGCACTTTTCAGGCAGAGTTTAAAGCGCGTCCGAGTTCGTCCTTCCAGGGAGCCTGATTTTCTCGCCATGTCTGAATGATTTGCCGGAAAAGCGCACCATGTCTGAGCTATTTGCCGGTTTTTCTCGCCATGTCTGAGTAAATTTACTCAGACTTCATGCACTTTTTAGTCTCGCAATTCCAAGCCTCACTGATAGAGCTCACGCATCATCGCAGAAACCATGTGTTATCTGCGCCAAGTCAAGCTAGATCCGCAAAACCGTATATACTCGAATGAAGCGTTATCTGGCGAGAAGCCCCGTGTGCTCGGAACCCTCGTGGACCCGCCGCTCGCCACGGACCCGCTGCTCAACGCCCGCCGCGGGCTCGACGCCGTTGCCACCTACGACCAGGAAGGAAGCCTGTTGGAGACTTTCGAATTTGTGCTCATTGTTTTGACCTGCGTCGCAGCTTCCTCGGTTATCGACAAGTTTGTCAACGTTTCCATCCCCGTTATCCAGGTTGTTATCGGCCTGCTTGTTGCGCTCGTGCTGCCCAGCGTTCAGGAGGTTCACCTGGAATCCGAGCTCTTTATGCTGCTCTTCATTGCCCCACTCCTGTTCAACGAGACGAGAGAAACCAACATTCGTGCACTTCTCCTCAACCTGAACAGTATTTTGTCGCTGGCGATTGCTCTGGTAGTTGTCAGCGTGCTTTCGGTCGGCTACGCCCTCCACCTCATGGTCCCCTCAATTCCTCTAGCTGCGGCGTTTGCACTGGCCTCGGCCCTTGGACCAACCGATGCAGCCACCGTTACCGCACTTAAGTCCAACATCCACCTGACCCATCGCCAGCAGACACTTCTCTCGGGAGAGTCCTTGATTAACGATGCATCCGGCGTCGTTGCATTCCAGTTCTCCGTAGCTGCGGCCGTAACGGGTGCGTTCTCGCTGGTAGACGCAGCGGGATCTTTCACGGTGCTTTTTGTAGGCGGCGTAGCAATGGGAATTGTCACTGGCTTTGCCTTCTCTGCCATCAACGCAATGCTTGGTAGATTGGGTTACGAGGACACCGTTGCAAACGTTCTCTATGAAGTACTGACGCCGTTTCTTGTCTATCTTCTTGCCGAAACCTTCCACGTTTCTGGCGTACTTGCTGTTGTAGCGGCTGGCTTGGTGATTGCGCTCCCTCGAAGGCAGAGCAATAAAGCGCTGTTTGCAAGGCAAAAATTGGTCTCAGATTCCACGTGGAAAGTCATCAGCTTCCTCATCAACGGTACCATCTTTGTCTTCCTAGGAATGCAGATCCCCCTTGCCGTGCTTCCTGGCACCAACGGCGGCCTCAATATCCTGCAGATTCTAGGAATTGTTGTCGTGATTACCCTGTTCATGCACGGTGTCCGCTTTGCGTGGCTCTACGCACTGGAAACTCATAAACTCCACAAAGGCGGCCATCTCTGCACCGGAAAAGACGACGCCAGCGACTCCGAAGACACGAACGGCGAGAAACCCGACGAGCAGCTCAAACCCACGTGCGCCATAAAGCCCATCTCAATCACGTCGGCCGAGCTCATCAAGAACGTGCTGGTCACCACTATTGCAGGTGCAAAAGGTGCGGTAACGTTGTCGATTATCCTCACCTTGCCTCTCACAACCCAGTCCGGAGCAGCGTTTCCGCAGAGGGATCTGCTGATTACCATCGCCGCCGGCGTTATTCTCGCCACGTTACTTTTAGCGGACAACCTGTTGCCTGTGCTATCAAAGTCCCCTGAAGCAGACTCTGACCTGCCCGAACGTCTCCATGAGGGAGAGATTGCCGTTCTTGAGGCAACTCTTGGCGAGCTCAGGAGCATGTTGCAGTCAGAAAACGCCAAAGCAAAGTATCTACCTGCACTTCGTTTGACTATCACGCGCTATACCAACCGCTTGTTTGCCCCTCGTATCACTGTCCCTGGCTCGGGCGAACTTGTCAAAAAGCTGGTCCTTCACGAGACAGAAGTCCAGCAGAAATGCCTCGAGGAGCTACGCGAGCGCCATATTAAAACGCACAACCCCATTCCGTGGGATCAAATTGTCGATGACATTACTTCAATCCGCAGGTCAGTAGGCTATTACGGACCCATCGCAAACATTGCTGCAACAACAAACCACCGCTCGCGGATTGCCGTTGCCCTTCACGAGCTTAAGCTGGCAGCGCAACGTATCCTCGACGGCGAAATCAGGCATCTTGAGGACGCAGACCAGTCCTACTACCAGGCGTGTTTATACGCACTTGAGATGGAATACGCGGAGCTTGATGACCTGGAACGCATCGCTAACGGTGACGATGAGGAGCTGGCGGTCATCGCATCTAATCTGATGATCGACCACGAGTCAGCAATTGAGTCCATCTGGGGCCGCATCAACATCAATGCTGAGCATGACTCCAGCACCACCCAAGTCTCCTACCTGCTGCCTTACAACCTGAGCTCACACAAGATGTCGCCTCACTTTAGGCAGCAGATTGCGGACGCACGAAAGTACGCCGACGACGTGGCAGAAAACGCCCTGCGCATTGAGTTGGATCAGATTTCGCGCCTGCAGTTTGAGGGTGTCATCGACCGCGAGGTTGCCTCTCACCTGCGCGAAAACGTCTACTACCTGCAAATGACGTTGAGTGAGTAGCATGAGCGCTACACCAGACACGCATCCCACCGCCGATGCGGCTACACGCCCCACCGCAGACACAGCTACACACCCCACCAACCCCGTGGCGAGAAAAACGATCATCTCCGGACTTTCCATCCACACGCAGATGTCCTCTGTAGCAGGAGCTCCTATTGTCTACCTCCTAGGTGACGTGGCCGACAACTCCCCCATTCAGGTACCTGAGGGCGTCAGCCTAGTGAACATTGGCGTTGACCTGTGGGAAGAGAACTTCTCGCCCTGGTGCGCTCCGCGCGTTTTTGCCAAGGGACCCAACTTTGGCGACGGCGCTCAAAAAACACTTGATACCCTCATCAACCAGGTTGTCCCCTGGACGGAGTCGGAGCTCACCGAGCCGCCGGCGTATAGGGCGCTTGTGGGATACTCACTTGCAGGCCTATTCAGCCTCTGGGCCGGCGTATCACAGCAGGTCGCACGCGGCTGCCAGCCAGACAACACCCCCGTCGCTATCTTCCAGCGCATTGGAGCTGTCTCGGGGTCATTCTGGTTTCCTGGACTTCTGGATTACGTTGACCAGCAGCTTAACAGAGGGGTGATCGGCCTCACACACGCCTATCTTTCACTAGGTGACCGAGAAGCACGAACTCCCAATCCACAAATAATGCACGTGCGGGAAAACGCAGAACTTCTCGCCAGCAAACTGGAGAGCGCGGGAATAACCTCAATGTTTGAGCTGAACCGTGGAAATCACTTCCAAAACGTTGAGGGAAGAATGCAGAAAGCCCTGGACTGGCTGGTCAAATAGGGTAAGATTCTTCAGAACGCACGTGTCCAGAGAGGTTTTATGCCTAACCCAAAGCAATTTGACAGTAAAACTGAATCATCCGGTACATCCTCCGGCAAGCAGTCTGACTACTTATTTGCGCTCATTCTTTCCCTGGTATTTGGCATTTTTGGTATTCCACAGTTATATCTTAAAGGCTGGAAATCAGGTCTTATCAGGCTTGTTATAAACGCAGCGTTGATTGTTGGAGCATTTGCCCTGGCGCAAACCCTTGCCTCACCGTCGATGCTTTCTTACCTTCTACCAGCAATTTTTTCGCTCCCGGTTATCGAGAACGCTCTGAACCTCATCTACGAGGATGCCAGTGCTTCCAAAAAGCTCCTAAAAGGCAAGCTCAAGCCCCATAAACGATACGCCGGAAAACAGAAAGCTGGAATCGCACTAGCCACGCTGACGGTAGCGCTCTACTTTAGCGCAGCGCTCACGCAACCGCTTCCCACCACCCTATCTACCGCGGGGTCCTCGCACGCAAACTCCAGCACACCATCCCAATCAGACACCGGCGCACCATCCGCCACCACGCAGACCAGCGCAAACGTGACCATCAAGTTTATCGACGTCGGCCAGGGAGAAGCCATTCTCATCGCACTCCCCGAGAAAACCATGCTCATCGACGCAGGCCCCACAGGATCTGCTCCAAAAATTGCCCAGGTGCTCCAAGAACTTGGTCGAGACAAAATTGATTACCTGGTGGCCACCCATCCCGACGAAGATCACATCGGCGGTATGGCGGACATCATTTCCAGTACCCAAATCGGGACCATTTACGCACCAAATAAAACAAATAACACGGCAACATACAGGAAGTTTCTGGCCGCCATCCAGAACAATAACCTGCAGATAACCCTTGCCGAAGCAGGAACCATCATCGATCAAACCGATGCTTACAAGTTAGAAATCCTTTGGCCCACCAAAGACGCAAATTTCCCTGACACCAACGATTACTCGATTATCATCAAGCTGACCGTAGGCACCAAAACGTTCCTCTTCACGGGAGACGCACCCACAAGCGCCATCCTGGACGCCAATCCTGGCCATATTGACGTGCTTAAACTCTCGCATCACGGCTCCCGAACAGGCACAAATGAGCAGCTGGTTCGCAGGCTCTCACCTACCTACGCTGTCCTTTCGTACGCCTTAGACAACTCCTACGGCCATCCCATGCAGTCGGTCCTGAACGCCCTCCATAAACATTCCGTTGAGGTCTGGGGAACGGGTGCCAACGGAACCATTACCATTACCTGCGATGGTACAACCATTGATATATCTAGCGAGAAAAACGGTACCGTTGTAGCTCCTACCTCACAAGAAAAATCTGGCACGTCGTCGACATCGAGGTCCAAGTAATGAAAGCAATCATTGATCGATTTGAAGACAACAATCTTGCCGTGCTTGAACTAGATGACCAGCCAGGCAATATGCTGACCGTTTCTATCAACGAGCTACCAAGCAATGCTTGCCAGGGTGATGTACTCTACTACCAAGATGGCACGTGGATCTTCGATGAGGAAGAAACCGCCCAGCGTTACACCGATATCAACGAGCTGTTCAACTCCCTGCTTGCGCATGACGATGACGCGCCAACCGAATAATCCCAGATAAAAGTAAAAATATGCGATTTTAGAATATTTATAAAACTGCACGTTAACCCATAAGTATGCGATTTTCGCATATTTTGTAAGACATCTATCTACCTGCATAAATAAAAAAGACGCCTTGTCGAGAAAGACGTCTATGTAGAGTACTTTTATCCAAGAAAAAGTGTGCTATATTAAACATAACACCGGCGCGCATCCTCGCTCTGCAGAGAGAGAGGGCACGCCATTTTCTTTATAGGGCCACGATAGCCGCAGCCATTCTCTTCTCATCTTCAGCTAGAAGTACTCGCATCGCTCAACCCTATCGACTCCAGCCATTTTTGCACTTCAATAAAAGTATACGTGCCTTTTACCGCCAAGCCTGGTATTACACGAGAAGCACCGCACTCCCTCTTGTACTCCTCAATCATGTTGCCAAATCCTCCGCCGCCGTGCGTGCAGAACGGAATGACTGTCTTGCCACTCAAATCCGTTGCCCTTAAGAACGAAAGTACCGGAGGAGCAAATGTTTTAAGCCAGTTGGGCGATCCTATAAAGACGGTTTCAAAGTCAGCAACATGTACATTGTATTGCATCAGCGCAGGACAGACGCCCTTTGCTATTTGAGACCTAACCTCTTTTACCGCCGTGTTATACGAGAATGAATAGGGCTCTTGAGGCTTAAGCTCCAGCAACTCACCATCGGTAATCAGCGCAATATCCTCTGCAAGCCTTCTTGTGATGCCGGAATATGAATAGTACACAATCAAAGACTTCATATAAGAATCTCCACTACCGGCCGAGAAGAACGTGCTGTTGTAGCATTACGTCGAATTATTTGACACAAGTATAGTTGATGGGATTGCGCAGCCGACCGGTTTCTCACAGCAAGCATATGCTATATTGAAGCAAAAGCGCCCCGGTTATCACCAATTGGTGATAGCTGCGGCGCTTTTTATTACGCGCGAGTGTGACTAAATCCACTCCAACAAAAAAACGAGACCGTGTCCTTCCAAGCAACTGGACGGGCGTATCTCGTTTTTAGTCAGGCTATGTAATCGTTAGCGCTTAGTCAAACCAAATCTTTACAACGTTGCCGTCTACGGAAGTAATATCCACAAGTGTGCCACTCTCGCCAGTCTTTGCAGCGTCCATAAGCGCATCAAGATTGATGTTAGAGAGCTGCTCCTGTGTTTCCTGATTAAGATAGCTTCCGCTGACCTGAATTCCAGAATTCAAAACAAATTTTGCCAGGCCCAGAGGTACGCACATATCTACAACGTCGCCATCGTCGGAGACAATGTACACGTGCAGTCCGTGCTTTGCAGAGCCGTTTCCAAGGCGAACACCCTTCTTCTTGCTACCGTCAGCCTCGTCGTTCTTCTCGACTTTGACCATGCTCTTACCAAAAAGCTTGCCAAAGCTAAAACCTGAAGACTGAGTAGTAATGCCCTGGTTGTCCTGCTCTGCAGGCTCTTCTACGATCTCTGTGGGCTCGTCAGCTGCAACAGAAACAACCTCAGCAGTGCTCTCCTGGGCAGCAGTGCTCTCCTGGGCAGCTGCAGTCTCCTGGGCGGAAGCGCTTGCGCCACTCAAAAGCTCGTCAACGGACACGCCAAGGAAGCGTGCAAGATCTGGCAACAGCGAGATGTCTGGATAGTTTATGTCGTTCTCCCACTTGCTCACCGCCTGCGGGCTCACGTTCAGCTCCTTTGCCAGACGCTCCTGCGTTGCAGTTCTAGCCAAACGAAGACGTGCAATACGACGACCAAGGGTCTCAGATGAAGTAGTCATAGTTGATCCTTTTTCTCAACTCATTATTACTGAAATAGCTTGCGGGCCGCTGATTTCACTATGAGTCGTAACAATACGTTCAACAAGAACGCATCAGTTGAGTTAGATATCGTAACGGTTTCTAACCACTCAACAGTAGGTTGAGTTAGCAGGTAAACTATGCTTTTTGACCGAAATTTACTTGCCCTAAAAGTATTCTCCAACTACCATTTAATCAAGAAACTTTTGATGTTTTAGAAAGGTCTGTCTATGGCTGGCGAGAAGAACTGGGTGTTCTGGACCAGTGGTGCGCATATTGTTTCTGGTTTTGAGCAATGCGCTACAGACGGTTTTGTTGGCGTTGACACAGATGGTGTCGTGTACCTCTTTGATAACAATCAAAATGTCTTTGCTTCGGCTCATGCTTCGAGTATTGAGGGAACTATCGGCGGCTGGAGAGGAACCTGGCTCACTATCGACGACAAGAGATACGTTCTAGAATTTGTACCTCTCGCAGATAAAATTGCTCCTCACCTGCTTATTGGAGCTATAAGCAATGTGTTTATGCAAGAACTTCACCACGGAGATCAGGAGAAGGTCCCACGAGAACTTCTCGAAGACTTCAAGATTGCATTTGAGAACGCCAAATACAGACGCTAACTCAAACTAATTTTTTGAATTACTTATATCTTTGCGGAGGTACGATCCACCGATATCGACGCTGGCTGATGAACTGCCTCCCATTTCTTGGACACGAGAAATGGGAGTCAGTTCAAAACACACCTAAGTCGG
>CABSWT010000032.1:0-9449 GCA_902481575.1 uncultured Atopobium sp. | reverse complement strand
GCTTATTTTGTTTAATGAAATCTGTAAGACCAGCTTTTTCACATGCTTGGAAAATAGCATCTTTTGGGTGACTTTCGAACATAGTAATGTTGTCTTCAATTGATGCATTGAATAAGAAATTCTCTTGTTGTACGAGTGAAACATTTTGATAGAGACTCTTTTTATCAATAGTTCTTAACTCTAAGTCATCATAAAATATATTTCCTTGATAACTTAAATTGCTGCCCATGAGCAGATTAAATAAAGTAGATTTTCCAGATCCTGATATTCCAACAATCGCATAACTTTTATTAGGCAGAAGTTTGATTGATAAATTTTTCAGCACAGCTTTATTTTGTTCGTAAGCAAATGAAAGATTGTTGATGACTATTCCTTTTGTAACTTTATCTAATGTCTGTTGTCCCTCTTCTTCTTCATTGTCAGCAAGAGTCTCAGAAAATTTTAAAATCAAATCATTTGAAGCCTTACGTGATGCGAGTACCGGTGGAATTGTTTGTAAAGGGAGACTAATGTAGTTCATAAGTAACGTGGCCATAAGAATTACACCAGGTGTTACTCCTTGATTTGAAATACAAAGATATGTACCAGCAATTAAAACAGCCCATTGAGACAAGCCAAAAGCACTCCAACTCAGAGTATTAATGAATCGAGTAGTTTTTCTACTTTCTCTTTTTGAGCTTTCAAGAGCGGTATTGTCTTTCTCAAAAAGTCTCACTGCAGCCTTTGTTGCTCCGTAAGCTTTTATCAAAGGAAAGCCTTTTACTAGATCAGTGACTTGGGCAATGAATTGGCTAGTTTTCGCAGAAGATTCTTTTTGAATTTTACCGAGTGTTCCACCTAGCTTTACGCCAATGATTAGAGGAAGAATTGAAGCGGCAATAGCTACCATAGTTAATGGAATGCTTTGAACCATGAGCATTATGAGGGCCACAATGAAAGATATACTATCGCTTACCAAAGAAAACATCTGTTCAAGATATGTAGTCTCTATAGTATTTAAATCATTAGTAAGTGCAGATACATAAACGGAACTACCACTTGCTTCAAACGAGTTTATACCTTTTTTCAGCATGTATTTAAATGCGGTGTTGCGATAAGAGTTAGCAGCATGATAGAGATAATTAGGAACAAAATAACGAACCACTAATTTATTTGTAATTGCTGAGATTGTTAATATGGCGGCAAATAGACAACCTTGTAGAAAATCATTAAATGATCCTGACACAGCGGAATTCATGAGAATTGAAGTTATGTAGGGTGAACATACCGTAACTAGTTCTAGAGAAGTCGTAAAGAAAAAAGAGCCAAATAATAACTTTTTGTTACTCCAAAACAGACTCCGCTTAAGGTCATTTTGAATTTCTTTAACAGTGCTTTTCATGTTAAACCTTCTTTACCTGTAGAAAAAGTTGTTGACTATACTTTTGATTTAAATGTTGTTGATTTTTTCAATCAATTTTAGTGTTTGATATGTTTGCTATGGCTTCTTTCAGCTAAAACTTTGAATTGAATGTTGTGACAAATCAATACTACTACTTTTTATACAAAGTGTAATTTTTTATATGTAATATTAAAATTACATTAATATATTCCCCTAAACCACATCTGTTTTAATGCATTATACTGTTCAAATGGTTAATAGGAATACTGCTAAAAGCATATGAAAGGCAAGATTACTGTGGAAGAAATGCCCAAGAATTATGATCCTCAGGCAGCTGAGCCTGAGCTCATTGAAAAGTGGATTAAGGCAGATTGTTATGGTCGTAGCAAGGGAACTGAAGACCGTACAGTAGTTATCCCTCCACCAAACGTTACCGGCATCCTTCACATGGGACATGCCATGGATGACACCATCCAGGACACCTACATTCGTTATTCTCGCATGCGTGGTTATTCAACTCGTTGGATTCTTGGAACAGATCACGCAGGCATTGCAACCCAGACTAAGGTTGATAAGAAGCTCAAGTCAGAGGGTATTTCTCGTCTTGAGATTGGTCGCGAGAAGTTCCTGGAGGCTTGCTGGGATTGGACGCGCGAGTACGGCGGAACCATTGTTTCTCAGATTAAGCGCATGGGCTGCTCCATTGATTTTAATGACGAGAAGTTCACTATGTCTCCTGAGTACACTCAGGCTGTTCGTAAGGTCTTTGTTGACTGGTATCATGACCAGCTCATTTATCGCGGTAAGCGCATCGTAAACTGGTGTCCTCATTGCGAGACTTCAATTTCAGATGATGAGGCAGAGTACGCTGACGAGAAGGGCCATCTTTGGTACCTGCGCTATCCACTCAAAGAGCCTGTTAATGGTATTGAGTACATTACCGTAGCTACTACTCGTCCAGAGACCATGCTGGGCGATACGGGCGTAGCTGTCTCTCCTCAAGATCCAGAAAAGGCTGATCTTGTTGGAAAGACTGTTATCCTGCCAATTGTTGACAGAGAGATTCCAATCTTCTCTGACTGGCATGTTGACGCAGGCTTTGGTACCGGTTTTGTTAAGGTAACCCCAGCTCATGACCCTAATGACTTTGCTATGGGTCAGACTCATAACCTTGAGCAGATCAACATTTTTGATGAGCACGCTGTTGTTGTTGATGGCTATGGTGAGTTCTCTGGTCTTGATAGAGATCAGGCTCGTGAGGCTATTGTTGCTTGGTTTGAAGAGCACGGTCTGCTTGATCACGTTGAAGACCTTGATCACTCCGTTATGCACTGCTACCGCTGTGGCACTACGCTTGAGCCATGGCTCTCTGAGCAGTGGTTTGTTGCTGTTGACAGGCTCAAAGAGCCTGCCGCACAGGTAGTAAAAGACGGTCAGGTTACCTTCCATCCAGAGCGTTGGACTCAGACCTACCTTACTTGGATGGAGAATCTCCGCGACTGGAACATCTCCAGACAGCTTTGGTGGGGACACCGCATTCCTGTGTTCTACTGCGATGATTGTGGTTGGCAGGATGCGCTTATGGAAGACACTGATGTCTGTCCAAAGTGTGGCGGTCATCATGTTCACCAGGACGAGGACGTTCTGGATACCTGGTTCTCTTCTCAGCTGTGGACTTTTGCTACACAGGGTTGGCCAAATCATCCTGAACAGCTTGAGGGTCACCACCCAACACAGGTCCTGGTAACCGCTCGAGACATCATTGCTCTTTGGGTGGCTCGTATGATTATGAGCTCGCTCTACTTCACCAAAGAGATTCCATTCCATGATGTCTACATCTACGCAACTATTTTGGCTAAGGACGGCAGCCGTATGTCCAAGTCAAAGGGTAACGGCGTAGATCCTATGGACTTGATTGCTAAGTATGGTGCAGACGCAATGCGTTACAACCTGCTTACGCTTATCACTAACAACCAGGACGTCAAGTTTGATGCTGTTCTTGATAAGAAGACTCGTGAGCTTATTGAGTCTCCAAGAACTGATCAGGCACGTTCTTTTGTCACTAAGATTTGGAATGCAAGTCGCTTTGTTCAGATGAACCTTGACGGCTACACTGCCGGCATGCCAAAGGCAGAAACGCCAGAAGATGCATGGATGTTCTCGCGCCTTGCAAAGGTTGTTGCAGAGACAACTGAGCAGCTTGAGACCTATGGCTTTGGCGAGTATGCCCGCAACATTCAGTCCTTCTTCTGGAATGATGTCTGCGACTGGTACATTGAGCTCTGCAAGGGCCGTCTTCTGGATGGAACTCCTGATCAGCGCCTGCAGGTTCAGCGCAACCTTGTCTTTGTTCTGGATGTCAGCATGAGGCTTTTGCACCCTGCAATGCCATTTGTTACCGAGAGCGTTTGGGATGCTCTTCCTGCATCCGGTCTTTTGAGCCACGACGCAGAGTTCCTAATGATTTCTGAGTGGCCAGACCCACAGAAACTTGCCAACTTTGTTGACGAGGCAGCTGAGCATAACTTCTCGCTTGCTAAGACCGTTGTTTCTGCTGTTCGTTCTTCTCGCGCTCGTTATAGGCTGTCTCCAAAGACAGACCTTGCTGTTGTGGTTAAAGCTCCAGCGCAGGATGTTGCAGCACTGAAGGAGCAGGCAGCCTTCATTCAGAACGTTGGTCGCGTAAGCTCGCTTGAGGTTGCTGAGGCTCCTCAGAAGCCTGCTGGTTCTGTTTCTGTCACCGATGCCGGCCTTGAGATGTATGTTGTTCTTGGTGAGCTCGTTGACCTTGTTGCTGAGGCCAAGCGTCTTCAGAAGGATCTTGAGTCTGCACAGAAGGAGCTCTCTGGTGTGGAGCGTACTCTTGCTAACGAAGGCTTTGTTGCTAAGGCAGCGCCTGAAGTTATCGAGAAGAAACGTGCACGCGCAGAAGAACTTACTACGCTTGTTGCGCAGCTAGAGCAGCAGATTGCTGACTTCTCATAGGTAAAACTTGATGCGGTGTAACAGCCGCATCATGTGTTTAGTACGTGCAAACAGTCCACTTTAGGTTAGGAACAACATGTCTGAGGTTACATCCGATATCGAGATTGCTCAATCATCCGAGATGCTTCCCATCTTTGAGGTGGCAAAGCGTGCGGGTATTCCAGAGGACCTTCTGGAGCCTTATGGTCGCTATAAGGCAAAGCTTGACGCACGTGCTCTGGCAGATAAGCCTCTTCGCGGAAAGCTTGTACTGGTAACCGCCATTAACCCAACGCCGGCGGGCGAGGGAAAGACTACTACCTCAGTTGGTCTGGCAGACGCTTTGACTAGCTTGGGACAGTCTGCCATGTTGGCCCTTAGAGAGCCTTCTTTGGGACCTGTCTTTGGTGTCAAGGGTGGCGCTGCGGGCGGCGGATATGCCCAGGTAGTTCCTATGGAAGACATTAACCTTCACTTTACCGGTGACTTCCACGCTATTGGCGCTGCAAACAACCTCTGCGCAGCCATGCTGGATAACCATATCAAGCAGGGTAATAGCCTCAATATTGATCCACGCCGCGTTGTGTGGAAGCGCTGCGTAGACATGAATGATCGCCAGCTCAGAAACGTTGTTGACGGACTTGGCGGCATTGCAGACGGCATGCCAAGACAAGACGGCTTTGATATTACCGTTGCCTCCGAGGTCATGGCTGTATTCTGCCTTGCTTCCGGCATCAAAGACCTTAAAGAGCGCCTGGGCAGAATGGTTATTGCCTACACCTATGACCGCAAGCCTGTTACCGTCAGCGATATCCATGCCGAGGGCGCTATGACAGCGCTGCTCAAAGATGCTATTCAGCCTAACTTAGTCCAGACGCTTGAGCACACACCTGCTCTTGTTCACGGTGGACCTTTTGCCAACATTGCTCACGGTTGCAATACGGTTGAGGCAACAAAGACTGCTCTTCGTCTTGCAGATTATGTTGTTACCGAGGCTGGCTTTGGTGCAGACCTTGGTGCCGAGAAGTTCTTGGACATCAAGTGCAGAGCTACTGGCCTTGCTCCATCGGCTGTTGTTCTGGTGGCAACCGTACGTGCACTTAAGTACAACGGAGGCGTTGCCAAAGCTGACCTTAACCAGCAAAACGTTGAGGCGCTTAAAGAGGGCATTCCTAACCTGCTTCGCCACGTTGACAACATTCAGACGGTCTACGGTCTTCCTGTAGTTGTTGCCATCAATGCATTCCCAACAGACACTCCTGAAGAACTTGCTCTGGTGGAGGAAGAGTGCAAGAAGCGTGGTGTAAACGTAGTGCTGTCTGAGGTTTGGGCAAAAGGCGGTAAGGGAGGTCAGGCTCTGGCAGAAGAGGTCATGCGCCTTTGCCAGACTGAGTCTAAGCTCACCTTTGCTTACGATGTCAAAGAGTCTTTGAAGCAGAAAATTACCGACATTGCCACTAAGATTTACCACGCCGATGGTGTTGAATTTGCTCCAAGTGCTGCCAAGCAACTTCAGCAGCTTGAAGAGCTTGGCTTTGGTGAGCTTCCTATTTGTATGGCAAAAACTCAGTACTCTTTTACTGACGATCAGACTAAATTGGGTGCTCCAGAAAACTTTAAGATTACTGTGCGAGAAGTTCGTGTTTCTGCAGGTGCTGGCTTTGTAGTCTGCCTTACTGGCTCTATTATGACCATGCCGGGACTTCCAAAGGTTCCTGCTGCAGAGCATATTGATGTTCTTGATGATGGAAGAATTGTGGGTCTTTTCTAATGTCTTATCCCTCTTCACCTGAAGAAGTTGCGTTTACAACCTATAGCGCTGACTCTTATGCTCAACACCTTGCTGCTAAAGAGCCTATTCCTGGTGGCGGTAGTGCTGCCGCTTATGTAGGGGCACTTGCAGTGTCTTTGGCTTCAATGGCTGGTGTGTACGCACAAGGAAAACCTGCCTATGCTCAGCATGAAGATGATCTTGCAAAATACATCGCCCGAGCTGGAGCTCTTCGCCAAGACTTCATGGAGCTTATGGATGAGGACTCTCGCCAGTTTTTGCTGGTTTCCAGCGCGTTTAGTGTGTCTAAAGATGATCCAAAGCGCGTAGAGATTGTTGAGGATGCTCTTAAAGAAGCAGCTCAGCCTCCACTGAAGGTTATGAGAAAAGTGTGCGAATCCATTGAACTTCTCGAAGAGATGCTTATCAAGGGATCTCGTATGCTTTTATCCGACGTAGGTTGCGGTGCTGCTCTTGCGCGCGGTGCTTTGATTGCAGCTTCTCACACGTTGTTTGTAAACACGCGCTCCATGCATGATACGGCCTATGCTCAAACATTGCTTGATGAGGCAGATAAGCTTCTAAACACCTATGTATCACGAGCTGACGCCGTAAGTGATGCGGTGAGCGCACAGCTGAGACAGGAGGCATAACATGAGCTCAGAGACTCTGTCGCAGGAGCTTCGTGGCGCTCCTGTTGCTAAAGCAATAACTGAAAAACTTGCCGCTCAGGTCAAGGAACTTCGCGCACAAGGCGTAACTCCTAAGCTGGTTATTGTTCGCATTGGACAGAAAAGTGATGACCTTACCTATGAGCGCGCGGCTTATACGCGTGCAGAGAAGGTAGGCTTTGAAGTTGAGACTATTGAGCTTCCAGAAGACGCCACACAAGAGCAGGTAAATGCTACGTTTGACCAGGTTTCTGCCGACGCATTGGTGCATGGTTGTCTGCCCATGCGTCCTTTTCCTGCTGGAATTAACGAGCATGAAGCGCTTCAGCATCTAGCACCAGAAAAAGATGTTGATTGCGCAACTGATTCCATGCTGCTGGCAACACTTTGTGGAACTCCTGGTGCCCTGGGGCCTTGCACCGCAGAGGCAGTTCTGGCGCTTCTCGATTTTTACCAGGTACCCCTTGAGGGAGCGCCTGTTGCAGTTGTTGGTCGCTCTAACGTCATTGGTCGTCCGGTAGCTGCGCTTTTAAGCGCAAGAAACGCTACGGTGACGGTGTGCCACAGCAAGACAAAAGACCTTGCTGCTATGCTTAAGCAGGCAGAGGTTGTGGTTGTGGCTGCAGGTCGTGCGCACCTTATTGAGGCTGACTACGTAAGAGCTGGTCAGACCATCATTGACGTGGGTATTAACTGGGATGAAGCAGCTCAAAAGCTTGTTGGCGATGTTAATACAGAGCAGGTAGCTCCTCTGGTAAGTGCTTATACTCCTGTTCCTGGCGGTGTAGGTAGCGTGACAACGGCAATTCTTGCTCGCCATGTTGTTGCCGCAGCTCAAAGAACGCTTGCATAAGAGTGAAAGGTAGGTTGCCTCATGGCAGCGGAAAATAACTATAAAGAGCTTGACCAAGAGCGCGTAAAAGCCGCGGTCAAGGAGTTTTTGCTTGCTATTGGTGAGGATCCAGAGCGAGAAGGTCTGCTTGATACACCAGACCGTGTTGCTCGTGCTTGCGTGGAGCTCTTTGGTGGCATGCAGGAAGACCCTGCAGCTCACCTGCGTAAACAGTTCCACGAAGAGGGCAATAAAGAGATGGTTATTGTCCGCGACATTCCTTTCTCGTCTACCTGCGAGCATCACATTCTGCCTTTTGTGGGCAAGGCGCACGTTTGCTACATTCCACAAAATGGTCGTATTACCGGCCTTTCCAAGATTGCTCGCTGCGTCAGCGGATATTCTCGCCGCCTGCAGGTGCAGGAGCGTTTAACGGGTCAGATTGCAGACGCTATGGTAGAAGAGCTTGATCCCTTGGGCGTTTTGGTGGTTATGGAAGCTGAGCACACGTGCATGAGTATGCGTGGCATTAGGGCATCGGGCGCTCTTACCACCACGTCTGCGGTTCGTGGCATTTTTAAAACTAACGAGAAAACCCGTGCAGAGGCTATGCGTCTGCTTGGTCTATAAGAGGTATGTACGCAATGAGTTATTCTGTTCCTTTTTCTGTGCCTGAGCTAAGCTACGAGCAGTCTTTAAAGGTGCTTCACGATACAAAGAAGTTTGGTATTCAACCCCTGCTGGAGAGCGTGGAAGACATGCTCAAAGAGCTGGGCAACCCTGATCTCTGCTTTAAGAGTGTTCAGATTGCAGGTACCAACGGTAAAACGTCTACCTCTAGATACACTGCAGCTCTGCTCAGGGGAGAGGGTCTCAAGACCGCTCTGTACACATCTCCTGAGCTCATCAGCTATACCGAGCGCATGGAGATCAATGGCACGCCCGTCTCTGAGGCGGCTTTTGCTCACGGTGTCTCTGCAGCTCAGGTAGCAGGGGAGCGCGTCAACGCTCAGCGAGCCGCCTTGGGCGAGCGTCCTTATGACATCACCGAGTTTGACCTGCTTACGGTCGCAGCTCTAGTGGTCTTTGCCGAGGCAGAGATTGACGCCTGTGTGCTTGAGTGTGGCATGGGTGGCAGATGGGACGCAACAAGCGCCGCTCAAAACATCACCTCCGTTGCCATCACGGGCGTTGGCCTGGATCACACGCGCATCCTAGGCGATACCCTTGAGGCAATTGCTGGCGAGAAGGCCGCCATCATCAAGCCTGGTCGTACCTGCGTTCTTGGCGTGGGAACGACAACTCCTCAGAGCGTCCAGGACGTATTCTTGTCCCAAGCAGCTTCTGCGGACGTTGTCCCAACTCTTCTTGTGGCTGACAAGCTAGAAGACGTTGAAGGAGAGGTTTCTGCTGGTAAAGCTACTGACCATCCAGAGCTGCCTCACGCTCACTTCTTCATTACCAAAAAGCCTAAGAGCATTGGATTCCCGCTTGAGCTTACGGTTGTGACACCGCGTGCAACTTACGAGGATCTTGCCGCACTTAAACCAAGCTATCAGGCAGCAAATATTGCTCTGGCAACCTGCTTGGCCGAGGATTTTCTTGGACGTCCGCTTGATGTAGAGAAAGCGTTTTTCTCCACAACCAGGTGTCCTACACCCGGTAGGTTCCAGCTGCTTCAGCCAAAGCCTTTAGTCCTTATCGACGCGGCTCACAACCCTCAGTCAATCGAGACATTCTTAACTGCTATCCGCTCAATTGAGCCAGAAGTTGCCAACCGCCCCATGCTTTTGACTGCAGTTTTTGCAGATAAAGATGTTAAGGGCATCG
>CABSWT010000031.1:0-9454 GCA_902481575.1 uncultured Atopobium sp. | reverse complement strand
ACGCTGCATCTGCAGCTGCTGAGGGCTTTAAGACTGTTGAGGGTATTCTTCAGATTAGCAACGAAGGCTACGGTTGGATTCGTACAGGTAATTACATGGAAGGCGATGACGACGCCTTTGTCCACCAGCAGATTATTAGAAATCTTGGTCTGCGTCCGGGTGATAGCGTCTTGGGCATGGTGGGACCTGCTCGCGTAAATAGCAAGTATCCACCACTGCTTAAGGTTACCCAGGTCAACGGTGGGGAAGTTGAGGGTCTTAAGGACCGTCCTCGCTTCAAAGACCTGACTCCAATTTTCCCAGATCAGCCTCTTACAATGGAGCACGGTAAAGACTCCATTACGGGCCGTGCAATTGATCTGGTGGCTCCTATTGGTAAGGGTCAGCGTGGTTTGATTGTCTCGCCTCCAAAGGCAGGTAAGACTACCATTTTGAAGCGCATTTGCCAGTCTATTACCACCAACAATCCTGAGGTCCACCTCTTCTGCCTCTTGGTAGACGAGCGTCCTGAGGAAGTTACGGACATGGAGCGCTCCATCAAGGGCACCGTTGTTGCTTCAACTTTTGATATGCCAGCAGAGAACCACACCGTTGTTTCGGAGCTTGTCATTGAGCGAGCAAAGCGTCTGGTTGAGATGGGTCAGGACGTTGTGGTTATTCTGGACTCCATTACACGTCTTGCTCGTGCATATAACCTGGCCATTCCTGCATCTGGTCGTATTCTTTCTGGTGGTGTTGACTCCGCAGCTCTGTATCCACCAAAGAAGTTCTTGGGTGCAGCTCGAAATATCGAGAACGGCGGCTCGCTCACCATTATTGCGTCTGCTTTGGTAGATACAGGCTCCAAGATGGACGAGGTCATCTTCGAGGAGTTCAAGGGCACCGGCAACATGGAGCTTAAGCTTGATCGCGATCTTGCAGATCGTCGTATCTTCCCAGCTATTGATCCTGTTTCTTCTGGTACTCGTAATGAGGATCTGCTCATTAAGCCGGAGCTTCAACCTATGGTTTGGGGCGTTCGCCGCATTCTTGCAGGCTTCAATAACACCGAGCGTGCAACTACTGCGCTTATTAGTGGCCTTAAGCAGACCGATAATAACCAGGACTTCCTGATTAGATCTGCAAAGAAGGCTGCACAGTCTGACTATCCACAGAACTAGTCAAATTAAGAGATGGTTCAAGAAGTGCTTTCCGATTATTGTTGGAAGGCACTTCTTTTTTCTCGCCATTTTTGTTGAATAACTGCCAAAGAATTATGAAAAAGTTTTAAAGACGCTGTAAAAAATAACGAATTACGCTATAGTCATTTCTAACAGCACAATTATGTGTTGCAGCGGATTATACAAAGATGAAATGAAGCCCACCCGTTGCTCACGTCGCCCGTATTGGGTTTAGTAGCATATGCAAATTTAGCGTGTGTCTTCATGCATCTTCTTAGCGTTTGTAGGGGGAGTATGTATGACAGAAGGTAGGAATCCGGCAGTAGTCGCCGGCCTGCTCAGTGGTCTGGTTCTGGTAGCAGAGCCAGCATCTGCGTATGCCCTTACAGCTAATGAAATTCGCCAAACCCCTCTTGGTGCAATCTTTACCGGCATTGGAGTGGGACTTGCTGCGGTTGCAGTCATTTCTGGTGCGGCCTTGGTAGTCTCTCGCTCGGTAAATCGTGGCGAGAAAATCGATGGGGCAGAAGCAAGGATTCAGCCAAGTACTACATCTCAGGTTGAGGATGAGATTGCGCCTCCAAAGCGAGTTTCACCTGCATCGAACTTCTCGCCAGAAGAGAGCATTGTGATTCCGCTGGACTCTTCAAGGCGCTCGATTGCTGCGTACAAGCCAAAGCACATGAGGGCTTCTCAGTGGGATATGACTGGTTCCATTCGTGTTCAGTCTGCTGAGCTGCCTGTTCAGCCTGCCGAGTCACCTGCAAAGAAGTCACAGGTTGTAAGTACGGCCGCAGAGGGCGTTCTTCCCGTTCGCGCAAAGAAGGCTCCTGCACACTCTACAAACGACTATGCTCAGATTGCAGAGAACTACACCAAGCTGTTGAGCTGGCGTGAGCGCACCGTTGCGCGAGCAAAGGGTGCTGCTGCCGTACTTCTTGAGCGCTTGGGACAAGATCCTATGGACGGCCTGCCTATTATCGAGCGCGCTGACGGAACTGTTGGTGACGTTGGCACTGCTTGGTGGACTAAGGCTGTGGGCGAAGAGTCCATTACGCGTGATTTTGGCATTGCCGAGATTGGTGCCGAGGCTATTCCTGAAGACTTCACCAACCACGCTGCTGATATTTCCAGTCGCATTTCTTACGTTGACCAGGGAGTCTTCCCTGAGAAGCGCACGATCGACGAGCTTGAGCACGTTGATGACTGGACGCTTGCGCTGGCTGCAATGGATGAGCATTTGGCTCGCCATGATCAGCAACAGATGCGCAAGTACCATCCAGTACAGCTGCCACTCATTGGTCAGGCCGCAGCTGAGGCAGAAGCTACAAGCCCGGCGGAGCTGTCGGGTGCAAAACCTGCTGCGCCTCGCAAAGTTGCTGCAGCTCAGATGCGTCCTTCTCGCGAGCCAAACTACGCTGGCGTGGTTGCGCAATCAACCGCAATGCCGCTGGTCAAAGCCACAAACGATACCTCCTCGCACGTTCAGGACATCTTTGACGCGGTTGAGCGCGAGATGGCAGCTGAGCTCCAGGCAGCTGACGAAAGACCAACACGCGAGCTGCTCCGCCTCATTGAGGGTGGCACCAGCAAGATGAAGAAGATTTCTTCACTTGATTTGGGCGAGAAGACCGCTGCAGACAAGCCGTCTTACAAGCCTCGTCACTTTGCGGGTGAGCTTCCGCTGGTACGTGAGGCGTAAGTAGCACACGTAGTCCAGCTGCGGGCAGTCGGAAGGTAACCGCACAATAGCCGTGTAGGCTGGGGCAGCAGAAACATCCGGTTTCTCTAAAATTATTTCAAGTTAGATAACATTTTTTGGCTGTGGTTCTTTTTTAAGGGCTGCAGCCATATTGTGTTGTGTCACATATTCAACGCTATGGAGAAAAGGAGATGAATATGGCACATAAGCTAACGCGACGACGCTTTTTGGAGGTGGCCGGGACCATTGCGGGGTCGTTTGCTCTAGCGGGTTGTTCGCCAAAGAACCAAGACCCTAACTCCATCTACGTTGGCGTGATGGGCCCATTCACCGGCGACGTTGCTCAGTATGGCCTTGCTGTGCGAAGTGGCGTTCTTTTGTACCTCAAGGAGTTCAACAAGAAGGGTGGCGTTAACGGACGCCAGATTGTCCCTATTGTTGAGGACGAGAAGGGCGATTCAACTGAGGCCATTCTTGTCTATAACAAGCTTCTTGACGAGAATGTCTGTGCAATTCTTGGAGACGTTACCTCAACGCCTACCATTGCACTGGCACAGAAATCGGTACTGGACAACATCCCCTGTGTAACCGCATCCGCTACCGCCGAAGATGTTGTAGCGCACGGCCACAACATGTTCCGCGCTACCGTTACTGACCCTTTCCAGGGCGTTGTTCTTGCAGAGTTTGCTAAAAAGCAGGGTTATCAACGCGTAGGAACCATCTTTAACTCCGGCGGCGATTACGAGATTGGCGTTAATAACGCATTTGTTCAGAGGGCTCGTGAGTTGGGTGTTGAGGTTGTATCTCAGCAAGGTTACCCAACAGGAGCTGTTGACTTTAACGCTCAGCTTACCAGCATTATTGGGCTTGATCCTGATGCTATCTTGGCTCCAAACTATTACCAGGATAACGGCAAGATTGTGACGCAGGCTCGTCAGCTTGGCTGCAAGAAGCCTTTTATGGGCGCAGATGGTTGGGCAGGCATCATTGGTGGCGAGCAGGACTATGCTTCTGCAGCTGACCTTGAAGGTTGCTTCTATTGCTCTGCATTTGTTGCTTCAAACCCAGATGAAAAAGTTCAGCATTTTGTTAAGGCTTACACCGAGGAATACGGTGAGGCTCCAACTAACTTCTGCTCTTTGGGCTATGACGCCGCAATGATTCTTTGTTCTGCTCTTGAGGTTGCCGAGAAACGCGGCTACACCTACAACTCTAATGAGTACAGGCAGGCAATTATCGATGCTATTGCATCTGGTGTGGTCGAAGGTGTTACTGGCACCCTTTCATATCAGGGAACAGGTGACCCAGTGAAGTCCACCTTGATTATTACCTTTAAAGATGGCAAAGAGTCCATCTATGACACGATTAATCCTTCATAGAAAAGAGAGCCTCAGATGTTTTTAACTCAGGTGCTCAATGGACTTCAATTGGGCAGTATTTACGCACTGGTGGCGCTTGGTTACACAATGGTGTACGGCATCATCTTGCTTCTTAACTTTGCGCATGGTGACATCATCATGTTTGGTTCCTACGTTGCATGGATTGCCCTCGTTCAGCTTGGACTCAATCCTGCAATCGCTGTTCTTCTCGCCGTTTTTGGCTGTGTTGTGCTGGGCGTTCTTATTGATAAGGTTGCTTACGCACCACTCAGAGAGGCTCCAAGACTTTCTATTCTGATTACGGCAATTGGCGTTTCTTATCTGCTTGAGAACGGCGTTCAGCTGCTTCTTGGTGCTGACGCTAAGGTTGTTCCAAGCATCATTGACCTGGGAACTGTTCAGGTATTTGGTTCGACGCTCTCCGGCACTGCACTTTTGACTGTTGCCGTTACTATTGTGGCAACCGTTGTTCTGACCCTTTTGGTTCAGAAGACTCGTCTTGGTAAGGCAATGCGCGCCGTTTCCGAGGACATGGGCGCAGCTCGTCTGATGGGCGTCAACGTCAACAGCACTATTAGCTTTACCTTTGCAGTTGGTTCTGCGCTTGCAGGTATTGCAGCTATTCTGTACTCCATGGCATACCAGCAGGTTTCTCCTACCATGGGCGTCATGCTGGGCACCAAGGCTTTTGTTGCAGCAGTTCTTGGCGGCATTGGCTCCATTCCTGGCGCTGTTATTGGCGGCCTTATTGTTGGCTTCTCCGAGGTCTTTGTTGCTGCCTTTGGCCTGTCTGTCTGGCAGGATGCAGTAGTCTTCTTACTCTTGATTCTTGTTCTTGTTGTGAAACCAACTGGCCTGCTTGGCCGACCAGTTACCGAGAAAGTGTAAGGAGGCTCACATGACTAAAATGTATCCACGCGATAATAACCACAACCCCGTAATTGTCACTGGTTTTGGTGGAAAAGATGGTCAGCGTCGTGAGCTCACTATGCCTGCTCGCTATGCCATCAATGCAATTCTTGTTGCACTCTTTGTCTTTGGCGGAAACTTCCTGGTAGGAGAGGGCCTTATTTCTCGCTATCAGACCGTTGTTTTTGAGCAAATTGGCGTGTATGTTCTGATGACCGTTTCTCTGAACATTGTTACTGGTTATCTGGGACAGCTTCCTTTGGGCCACGCTGGCTTTATGTCCATTGGTGGTTATGCCTGCGCAATCTTTATCATTCGCATGATGCCACTCTTTGGTCTGGATGCTCAGTCCATGGCCTCAGGCTCTACACCTGCAGTTATTCTTTTTGTTGTGGGTCTTTTGTTTGGCGGCATTTGCGCCGCTCTGATGGGCGTGGTTATTGGTATTCCAGCACTTCGTCTTCGCGGTGATTACCTGGCCATCATTACTCTGGGCTTTGCAGAGATTATCCGCGTTGTCCTGGTAAACATTGACTCTGCTCTTGGCTTCAAGCTCACGGGCGGTGCTTCCGGCTTGACAGGCATCCCAGCCTATACCGGCTACCTGAACACTGCAATTGTTGTTTCGCTTGCCATTTTTGCTATTCATACTCTTATGAAGTCTAGACATGGACGCGCTATTCTCGCCATCCGTGATAACGAGATTGCTGCAGAGGCATCGGGCGTTAACACCACGTATTACAAGACTTTGGCCTTTGTTTTCTCTGCATTCCTTGCTGGTATTGCAGGCGGCCTTTACGCGGGCTGCATCGGCGTTATGGCGCCTGCCAAGTTTGGCTTCATGAAGTCCGTTGAGATCCTTGTTATGGTTGTTCTTGGCGGCATGGGCTCTATGTTTGGCTCCGTTGTGTCCGCAACTGTCCTGACCGTACTCCCAGAGGCTCTACGTGCCTTTGCTGACTACCGCATGGTTGCTTATGCAATCGTGCTGATTCTGGTTATGATCTTTAGACCAGAGGGTCTGTTTGGCTCGTATGACTTCTCGCTGTCCCGCATTATTGAGCGCATCATGAACAAGGATTTCCCTTGGAACAAGGATGACTCGGACGAGCAGGCGGGTGTACAGGCGGATACGCAGGTAGAAGCCTCAACTGATTCGAAGGAGGCGTAAGAGCGATGGCAACTAAAAACACTACAAAACTTATCAGACAAGAGTCTCCTAACCTCATTCCTGAGCGAGACCTTGGCGCAATTCCAGTTCTTCAGGCTGAACACCTTGGCATTGACTTTGGTGGCTTGACGGCTGTTAACGACTTCAACATTGCTCTTGGTCCTACCGAGATTTCTGGCATTATCGGCCCTAACGGTGCAGGTAAAACAACTGTCTTTAACTTGCTTACCTGTGTCTACAAGCCAACCCGTGGTACCGTAATGATTGACGGCTACGACCTTGCTGGTAAAAGCGTTGTTGAAGCAAATCATATGGGTATTGCCCGCACTTTCCAGAATATTCGCCTGTTCAACAACATGACGGTTATGGAGAACATTCAGGTTGGTCAGGGCAGCCACATGACGTCTCATTTCTTTGAGGACGTCCTTCGTCTTCCAGCTCACTGGAAGCAGGAGAAAGAGAGCGCCGATAACGCCCGCGAGCTGCTTCGCATTTTTGGTATGGAGAACCTTGCAAATACCCTTGCAGGCAACCTGCCTTATGGTGCTCAGCGCAAGCTTGAGATTCTTCGCGCTCTGGCAACGCAGCCTAAGATTTTGCTGCTTGACGAGCCAGCTGCAGGCATGAACCCAGCAGAGACCGACGAGCTTATGGAGAATGTCCTTAAGATTCGTGACGATTTCAAGATTGCTGTTCTTCTCATCGAGCATGATATGAAGTTTGTTATGGGTATCTGCGAGGGTTTGGCCGTTCTTGACCACGGCAACATCATCGCAAAGGGAACGCCTGAAGAAGTTCAGAATAACCCTCGTGTTATCGAGGCATATCTTGGAAAGCAGGAGGTGCGCTAATGGCCGCTGAAACTACAAACCCCCAGGCAGCAGGCGCTGGAAAAACCCTGCTGTCCGTCAAGGACCTTAACGTTTCTTATGGCGCTATCCACGCAGTTCAGGGCATTTCTTTTGACATCCACGAGGGTGAGATTGTCACCCTTATTGGCGCAAACGGCGCAGGTAAATCAACTACACTGAACACCATTGCTGGTCTAGTAAAGCCTGACTCTGGCACCATTACACTTGACGAGAAAAACCTTGTAGGCCAGCGCGCTCACAAGATTGTTGAGTCTGGTTTGGCGCTATGTCCTGAGGGCCGCCGTGTGTTTTCTCGCATGAGTGTTGCTGAAAACCTTGAGATGGGCGGCTATACGCAGCCCGATTCCCAGAACGCTAAGACCGTCAAGATGGTCTACGAGCATTTCCCACGTCTTCGCGAGCGCAAGAATCAGCTGGCAGGAACGCTGTCTGGTGGCGAGCAACAGATGCTTGCTATGGGTCGAGCTCTGATGAGCAGGCCAAAGCTTTTGATGCTCGACGAGCCTTCCATGGGTTTGGCTCCTATTCTGATTGAGGAAATCTTCCAGATTATTCGACAGCTCGGCGATGCAGGAACCACCATTTTGCTTGTTGAGCAGAACGCTAATATGGCACTTAAGGTTGCTGACCGTGCATACGTTCTTGAGCTTGGTAAGGTTGCTAAGCATGGCACCGGCCAGGAGCTTCTCCACGACGATGACGTTCGCAAGGCTTACCTCGGCGCATAACGGTGACTAATGGCAAATGTGCTTTGACGTCAACGTACCTTAAACGTTAACCCGGCTCCCACACAACGTAGGAGCCGGGTTTTGTTGTCATGTCTGAACAGTTTGCCTGAAAAGCGCACCATGTCTGAGCTATTTGCCTGTTTTTCTCGCCAAGTCTGAGCAAATTTACTCAGACATGATGTAGTTTTCAGGCTCGCAAAATTTGGCGCGGCGCAGCCTATCTTCACGCGCCTGATTTCTTCAAAGAATCTGTAACTTTTGCCTAAATACGTAAAAGAAACTGTGGATTTGCCTGATTTCATCAAAGAATCTGTGCCTCAAATACAGATTCTTTACACTTTTCAGGCGCACCTGGCGAGAAACCCGTGTTGTCGCAGGCGTACTTGTTAGTACACGCATTGACCGAGCGCAGTTGTCACGTTAAATTTCGTCGAAAGTGTTGTGGTGTTGCTGACCGTCGTCAAGAGTGAGGACGGTGCCCAGAAGTGCTGGCTCAAGAATCTGAATCCAGAGGTCGCCTCTGACCTGCTTGGCATTCTCGGCAACGGCGCGAGCAGTAACAGGGGAGTCGCAGATGGCAACCATGGTGGAACCTGAGCCCGAGATAACAAAGGCACAAGCACGAGCAAGCTTAGCTACCTGTTTGAGCTCTTCGTAATCAGGAATGAGCTCCTTGCGGTAGGGCTCATGGAGTTTGTCGTTGCAGGCAGCTGCCAAAAGACCTCCATTGCCTGTTTCAAGTGCATGGGTAACAGCAACGGTACGACCCATTTGATAAACAGCGGTCTGAAGAGAAATATTCTGCGGAACCACCTTGCGGGCATCCTCGGTGTTGACCGTGTACGGCGGTGCAATTGCAACAAAAGAGAGACCGCGCGCTACCAGCCTTCGAGTACAAACGGTATGCCCACCCTCAACAAATGACGAGGTCAGGCCACCGTAAATTGCAGGAGCAACGTTATCGGGATGGCCCTCAAAGTGGCAAGCAAAGTCGAGGGCACGTTCAGGATCCCAGCCACCATGAGATTCGGTCATCGCGGCTGCAATACCAGCAATTACGTATGTTAAAACATATAGTAAGTAAAGTAGAAGGAATAGTTGATAACGAAACTTACGGCGCACAAATTTGCATTACTATTGCTGTGCCAACTTCGAAATCGCAAGAATTTTTAAATATGGTGCAAAATGCTTTTTCTGGAACTATAGTGCCGAAAGCAGATGGTACTCTAAGTAATAAGCTAATCAGCACTAATCGTTAAAGGTGATTTCATGAGTAATGATAATGAAAAAACACAGGATAATAATGATTCGTCGTATGAGCCTTTAACAGCAGTATATGAGCATTTACGCCATAGTGAAGATTCAGATGAGCTGCATGAGTTTGCTAGGCGTAAACTGCCGGATCGTGCGGATCAAGCTGCATTTTCTAGAGCCACTTCTTTGCTAGAAGCTGTGGCTGGTAACGCGCACACTCCAGAAGAAGATCGTATTTATTTAGCTACTTCAATGCCATTTCCAAATATATTGGTAAAA
>CABSWT010000030.1:0-11581 GCA_902481575.1 uncultured Atopobium sp. | reverse complement strand
ACCGTTCAAGAACACTGCTTGAACATACGATGCCACGCCGATGGCGCCTACGAGTGCAACTGCAACGTTAAACACACGCTTACGCAGGAGTGAAAGCGCTGTAGTAGAAACAAGCGTTAGTAAAAGACCAGATAAAAATACAGGACCTGCTACGTCATTAAGACTAAACGATAAATCCTTTGCATTGCTTGCCACCAGCTCAAGTGGGGCTACAACCAAGATAGTAAAGACAGTAAAGAAAGAGACAAGAAATGCGACACCAATGCGACCCTTAGGTTTGAGGGTTCCCTCTTTTTGTTCCTTGAGACGGACGGCCTCTGCTGCAAGGATTTCTTTCATCTGAGTATTTGCAGCTTCTGCACCTTTGGCGTCAATCTTGTGAACTTTGCCTTCGACAATCTTATTGGCGTTCTCATCAATCTTAAGCAGACGGAAGAGCACCTTACGAGAACGCCTAAACGCAACGCCAAGGACCGCAGAGAGCGCAACTACAACTGCTGCCAATGCCTGGATGGTGTAGGTCATAACTGACGGGTCAACGTAAGCCTGAGCTGTTGCTGGTAGAAGTGCCCACCAGACTAGAGTCAACGCTGCAACATACAATGCAGCATGCACAAAGAGTGCACGTGTCTTGTGAGCGGCGGCGCTGACTGTTGTCTTCGCAGGTGAAGTAGCCGTTTTACGCACGGAGATCACCGTCCTTCTCGGCGTTGCCATCGTCGACGGCGTCGACGTCGCCCTCGGTTGTAGTAGTGTCGACGTCGGTTGCTGCGTCGTCGGCGTCGCCCTCGATTGCTGCGTCGTCGGTCTTCTCGACGTCAGCGTCCGCGGTTCCCTCCTGGTGCGCCAAAACGCGCTCGAGAATGAACTTACCTGCGGCTTCTCCACCATGACCGAGGTTGAAGATCATGTTGTTGCGAATCTCTTCAATCTTGTGCGACCAGCTCTCAGTCTCATCGAGCATCTGCGCAACCGCGTCGCCCAGGCCCGAGAGGTCCTTAGGATCAAAGCTGCGGCCAATCTCGTTTCTGAGCGTAATGTCGCATGGATCAGAATGAATCTTGCTCCAGTCAGGGTTATTCTCCTTCATTGCGGTGTCAATGAAGACCGACGGTTTGAGCGTGGTAAACGAGAACTCCTCAGCAACACTCGACCAGTCAGTAAACAGCAGATCAGCCGAGAGAACCGAAGTATTGGAGCTGAAGTCGGTCTCAAAGGAGAGCTCCTCCGGATCCGCGTCAGCGTAGCGAGCAAGAATCTCCTCCATACGGGCAGGATAGCGCTTCAAATACTCTGGGTGCGGGCGGACCACAATTCGCCAACCGCGGCCCATGAGCTGCTCAAGCAGGCCGTCAAGGCAGCTGTCCATCAAGTTGTCATACTGCCACGAAGGACCAATCAGCAACAGGGGTTTCTCGCCAGGTTTCCGCTGGCTCAGATTCTGCTTCTTATAGTTCTGGATTGACCTGTCGAGAAGATCGTAGCCAATAGCAGGCTTTCTCTTGGATGGCGTGCCGTAGTACTTCTCGACCAGCTCAAGATCATGCTGCTGATGAGGGCCAACGCAGAGGACGTCGTCGTAGTAGGTGTACTCGTTGCGCGTTGAGGTAACCGTCATGGAAGTCATGTGGTGGCACATATACATGTACTCAGCGTCTTTGCGCACGTAGGAGCGCTTCATGTAGGAGCTCTCCAGGTCACCGAGGGAAGTTACCACAACGTCGGCATCCAGCTTCATAAAGAGCGTGATAAGACGACGCTGACCCAAGTAATACGGAATCAGACGAGGCTGCTGTTTTGCCAGTTCAAAGACCTGGTCGTTAGGGTCAGAGGTGACATAGTGGATACGAATGTCAGAGTTTGCCAGCAGCCACTCGATGGCGCCCTGGAAGTACTTGTAGAAACCGCTTGACTCGGAATAGAAAACCAGGTGCTTGCCGATGGTATCAAAGAAGCGCTTGTAGTCCTCTTTTTCTCGAGCAGCATGAGAATCGCGCTGGAACCATTTGTGTGTGGACTTGGTTGCTGCGTCCATTGCCTCAAACTCATCGCGAGCAGCGTTGAGGTCGTCGTAATCAACCTGTTTACAAGGGTCGATGATGATGTTACAGACAATTTGGACCAGGATTGAGAGAAGATTTGAGCAGACCCAGTAGAATGCCATGCCACAGACGACGTAGACTGCAAGCACCAGTGACATTGCAATAGAAAGGCCGTTTGTGGTGTTCTTCTCAGCACGAGACTGCTCGCGCTGAAGTGGGTTCAGCTTGTTGGAAGCAAGGCCAAGAGCAACCGAGGACAAAGCTGCTGCCAGTGGCATAATCCAGGTGATACCACCGTCGATAATTGGGGTCATGCCCAAAAACTCTGTGCCAGGAGCACCGGAATCAGTGATGCCATGGATGACGTCTACCAGGCCAAACAGAATGACTACCTGGATAGCCAGGGGAATAAGACTCAGCAGCGGGTGATAACCTGCCTTTTTGTTGAGCTCGTTGGAGCGCTCCTCGATGGTCTCCCTGTCGCCGAAGTAGCGAGTCTTTAAGCGGAAGGTCTCGGGCATAAGACGCACCATAACAATAGAATTTTGTTGCGTCCAAAGTGCCAGGGGCATCAGGATGATTTTAGTTGCAAGAGTAAAAAGAAAGATTGCCGCCCACCAACTGCCGGTCAAGTCGTATGCGGGCTGAACGATAAGTGAAAAAACGTGTGCAAGCTGCTCCATATACAAACCTTCTACGAGAAAACTCAACAGAAGCCAATAAAACCTAAACCTAAAACCAATGGAATTCATGGCAAACTAAAAGAAAGCTACGACATCTCAATGAAGTTTGCAGTATCTAAAGTTAACCTGAAGAAACCATTTGTGCATAACTACTTCATGGTATCAAAAAACGCTATTTATCGGCAGTTTAAAGCAAACAATCAAAATGGAATATCTTTGATTTGCATGGATAAAATTCATACATAAATTGTTCTTTTTAAAATCATTCTCTACAAGTTACGTAGGCAATTGTCTTTCTCGTTAATCAAAATTTAACCCCTGAAATGGTATTTTATTTGATTTTGGGGTTGCAATCGCAGTTCTGCTGGCTAAAATACTCTCCATGTTATTTTTAATATTCGGCGCATTAGAGCGCTTTTGAAATGAGGAGATTCTATGCAGGCAAATCTGCAGGAGCTAAAAGAGACCTATTCGCGGCAGACGTATAGTGTGTTTTCAATCAACCGCCAACAGAAGATTGCTGACTCCC
The DNA here is from genome assembly GCA_902481575.1 of uncultured Atopobium sp. Lineage (GTDB taxonomy): Bacteria > Actinomycetota > Coriobacteriia > Coriobacteriales > Atopobiaceae > Lancefieldella. The sequence goes on along the minus strand of CABSWT010000030.1, from coordinate 8,327 downwards.
AAGTTACCTTTTCGCTTGCTCACTCTGTTTTCATCATTCCTGTTTTTGGAGCTGCCGAGATTACTATTGGTGGAAATGAATTTGTCTGCGAAGGAACCACGGTTGTACATGTTCCTGCAGGTCAGACCGTAACGTATCGAACCCTTTACGGACGCTCGTTTGACCATGTAAACATCTACTATGATGGCATTCAGGGCGATGTCACCAGCCCAATCTTCAATGCCTATGCATTTGATCCTCAGGGATTCGACCGCATTCTTGATAAGGTGCTTGACCTGGAAAAACTTAACACCACCCCATCGCTGGACAATCGTGTTGCTCAGATTGTCAATGGTACCGAGCTCATCAAGTCTATGTTCCTACTCACCAACAGCCAAAAGGTTCAGGAGAGCATGGCCGAGGCTCGCACGTATATTGAGCTCCACTTTGCAGATCCAATTACCATCCCTGGTCTGGCTAAACGTTGCGGAATGAGCACTCAACGCTTCTCTAACAATTTTGTCCAAACATTTGGTGTTCGCCCAATGACATTCATTATTGCAAAACGTCTTGATCATGCTCAACAGCTGCTTCAATCTGGCCTTTCTGTGCGCGAGACTTCCGAGGCAGTTGGCTATAGCGATCCGTTCTATTTCAGCCGACTATATAAGAAGCACATGGGCGTCACGCCTCAAGATGTTCATGACAGCTATGAAGGAAATGTCCTGATTAAGTAACTGCTGCTTAGGGTTACTTGCAGAAATCACTTATAGCAAAACCTGGTCGTAGGTTTTATCACAAAGTTAAGGGTCAGAACGTTCCGTTCTGACCCTTTTTTGCATAATCGGGTCATAAAATGCATTCCTGTGAATACGTAATTTTTGTACTCAAAATTATGTGCCGAAAAAGGTAAAAAACCTGTTTAGTTGGAAATGAAAAATGAAAATTAGCCGATTTATCTCCAACTAAGACGATTTTTTACCGCCTCAAAAAATTTTATCTGGGCAAACGTTGTATGCAGAAAAATGAAATCTCCAACTAAACGGATTTTTTACCACTTGGAGACTTATTCGAGTGATTCGCGAAGGATCTGAGGCATCCGCTGCCCACTTATAAGCCATCTATCAGCATACTTCGAGCATCTCTGCACGAAACCAACGGCACGCAAGCCACAAAAAAATCCCAGAACCCGAAGGTACTGGGATTTTGCACTTGAAACTTTAAGAGCGATTAAGCAGCCTCAACAACTTCCTTGGAAGCGTTGTCTTTCTTAGCAAAGTGCTCAGCAACGTAACCAGTGATCAAAGGAGTCAGGATTGCAGTAACGATAACTGCAGCTGCTACCTGTGCGTTTGCTGTTGCAAGAGCAGCTCCGCCATACAGAGCTGGGTTAGCCTCTGCCATAGCAGCAGGTGTAAGTGCATTTGCACCTGCGCAGGAAGAAATAGCAACACCAGCAATACCAGTTCCGCCAGTTGCGCGATCAACAAAGTAGTTGATAAAGCCACCGCAAACGGAGCAGATAACGCCAAGCAGAATACCTGCAGGACCAGCCATGATGAGGGAATCAAACTTCATAGTGGTTCCCATAGCAAAGAAGGTCATGACAATAATTGCTGGCAGAGCGCTTGTGAGCATCTTCTTCATGAATGGGAAGAAGTTGCCAAGCAGAATACCAATAATAATTGGCAGAACTGCGCCAAGCAAAGACCAGTTGATTGGCGACTGGCCAGTTGCACCTAGAGCAAGCATGGTAACTGGAGGGCCAACAACCAGCGTAGTAATTGCAACTGCACCCTGCTCATACTCGTTACCGTAGTCGGCCATCAGACCTGCGTACATGGAGTTGTTTGCACCAGAGCAAGCAGCAAGGATAACCATAGAAGAAAGACCAAGCAGGTTGTCGTTCAGGAAGAACAGAACAGCAAGACCAAGAGCAACGCAGAATACAACCTTAGAAATGATGATGATTGCGCCGCGAAGCGCGGCCTTTGGTGCACTCTTGAACGAAATAGTTGCGCCAACGCACAGCATGAAAGCGCCAACCAGAGCAGCAGTACCCTTAACGGTCATTGCTGCGGTAAAGCTACCGAGCGTTGGGAATACCTCTGGGAAAAATGTGTTCATAAAAACACCAAGTAGCAGAGGAATCAGAATGTTTGCACCTGGGATGCGGCCCAATGCCTTAAATGGGTGCTGAAGAGAAATTGGTTCTTTTGTAGCCATCAACAATCACCTAGTCCATTACGATGCCGCCGTCGCAGTCGCCAACCTCACCGTTGACGAAGCTTGCAGCGTCGGAAGCAAAGAACAGTACCATCTGTGCAGGCTCAGATGCCTGTGCAGGACGGCCAAGAGGAATAATGCCTACGACCTTCTTGTACTTCTCCTCATCGTTGGAGAGCGCAGTGGTCATATCTGTAATGGTGAAAGATGGGCAAACTGCGTTACAAGAAATGCCGTACTTGCCGCCCTCTTTAGCGATAGCCTTGGTAAAGCCGTTCATACCAGCCTTGGAAGATGCATAAGCAACGGTACCAAGGAGGCCGCCGCCAATCTTGCCTGCTACGGAAGAAACGTTGACAATGCGAGCGCCGCCACGATCAATGAAGTGCTGCCACAGAGCGTGAGTTACGTTGTAGGTACCGGTGAGGTTGGTGTTGATAGTGTTGTTCCACTCTTTGTCGTCAACCTCGGTGAAAGGAACGGAGCTGATGCGACCAGCGCAGTTGATAAGAACGTTGACGTCGCCGCACTCCTCAAGAATCTGAGCAACGGTCTTCTTGACGCCCTCGGCATCTGCAATGTCCATTGTGTAGAAGAAGTTACCCTCGCCGAGCTCCTCGACAAACTTGCGGCCAGTGTCCTCGTGACGAGAGCAAACGATTACATGTCCACCTCCAGCAACAATACCCTTGGAGATCTCAGCGCCAATACCAGCGCTTCCGCCTGTAACCAGAACCAGCTTACCTGTAAAATCGAATGCCATGCTCTCTCCTTTTTTTCACGAGCACAAACCATTAGGAAACAAATAAATTCTAGCCATATTCACATAATTTTCTATAGAAAAATTATTTTAAAGAGATAAATCCAAAGGTAAATAAGCTAAAGGATAATAATTTGCTTAAAATGCGACATAAATGACACATTAAAATTCATGTTCAATCTTTTGGACATTTGTCCGCAAACCAAACCCTTTTCTTTCCTCGTAAATTTCAAAAGTTAGACAAAGCTAACTTTTAGGAATACAATATGGCGAGAAACCCGTTGAGCTCGTAGCTCCAAACACCTAACTCTTGGCCTCACGCTATCAGTTTCTTGCTTTCAGTCCCGTAGCTACCTGCTCTCATCTCTTTGAAGGAAGTCACTATGAAACATTGCTGCACGCATAACCCAGCAGTCGCAAACCCACACCCGCACGCTACCCGCAATCCTCTCCTAACCCGCAGGTCAGCGCTGACCTTGCTCAGCGCAGGTTCCGCAACAGCCATCGCTTCTCTCGCCGCATGTAGTCCACGCGATTCTGCAGCCAGCTCAAGCTCCGCGCAAAACCAGAACTCTTCGGCTCCCCTCGTCTTGACCACCTTCACCGTGATCCAGGACATGGCTTCTCGCGTTGCAGGCGAGTTTTGCCAGGTAGAATCCATCACCAAAGCCGGCGCCGAAATCCACGACTACGAGCCTACGCCCGACGACCTCAAGCGCGCGCAAAAAGCCCAGCTCATCCTCAACAACGGCCTGGGGCTTGAGCGCTGGTTTGAGCGCTTCGTCGATGACTCGCCTGCCCAACGCGCCGACCTCAGCGAAGGCATCACCGCCATCCCCATCGCCGAGGGTGACTACCAGGGTCAGGCCAATCCGCATGCGTGGATGTCGCCCGCAAACGGCAAGATCTATGTCGAGAATATCGTCCGCGCGCTGAGCAACCTTGTCCCTGACCACGCCAAGGACTTCGAAGCTAACGGCGACGCATACAAAAAGGAGCTCGACAACATCTCCTCTCACCTGATTGAGGAGCTTAGCGCCCTGCCGGAGAACCAGCGCACGCTTGTGACTTGCGAGGGAGCATTCTCGTACCTGTGCCGCGACACCAACATGAAGGAACTCTACCTCTGGCCCGTCAACGCTGCTGACGAAGGTACTCCACAGCAGATCGCCAAGGTTGTCGAAGCCGTAAAGGCGCAGCAAATTCCTGCGGTGTTCTGTGAGTCAACGGTAAGCCCCAAGGCAATGCAGCAGGTAGCCGACGAGACGGGCGCTGTCCTCAAAACTGACGAGAAGAACATATTGTACGTAGACTCCCTTTCGGAAGCTGACGGCCCCGTGCCCACCTATCTTGACCTGCTGCAACACGACGCGGACGCAATCGTATCTGGTCTCATGGGAAGGTAATTGTTCGATGAATCTTTGTGTTTCGCAACTTTGCGCCTGGTACGAGAAAAAAGACCGCGAGAAACCCATCATTTTTGACGTGAATTTCTCGCTCTCAACAGGAGATCTTTGCGCACTTGTAGGCGTCAATGGCGCCGGAAAATCTACGCTCTTCAAAGCACTGATGGACACCATCGCATGGGAGGGTTCACTTACTTGGGGCAAGCAACCTCTTTCACAGGCTCGCAAGCAGGGCAAAGTAGCCTACGTTCCTCAAACGGAGGCAATTGACGCGACGTTTCCGCTGCTCGTAAAAGACGTTGTTATGCAGGGAAGATATGTTCATCAGGGTTGGATGCGCATACCTTCCGCTCAGGACAAAGAGCTGGTTGCCCAGGCGCTTGAACGCGTTAACCTGGCCGACCTTGCAGATCGTCCACTTGCCCAACTCTCGGGCGGACAAAGAAAGCGTGTTTTTGTGGCACGTGGAATAGCGCAAGCTGCTGAGCTGGTATTTCTCGACGAACCGTTTGCGGGAGTAGACGCTCGCTCTGAGGCCATCATCACCGAACAGCTCAATAACCTCAGTAAAGAAGGCAAAACATTGCTCGTTTCAATTCACGACATCAATTTGGCCCAGCAAAAATTCCCGCTCTGCCTGGTAATCAATAAAACCATTACCGCACAGGGCTCTTCAAAAGAAATTCTTTCTGGAGATGCCCTTCTGCAGAACCTTGGTATTTCCGAAGATACCCACATTGAGGAGGTGCTCCATGCCTGAGGTAGACATTCTCCAATACGCATTCATGCAGCGAGCCCTCATCACCGGAATTGCAACCGCCATAGTCTGCGGGCTTTTGAGCTGCTGGATCACACACATGGGATGGTCGCTTATGGGCGACGCCATCTCGCATTCTATTCTCCCAGGCGTGGTCATTGCTCACCTGCTGGGGCTTCCTTATCTGGTGGGAGCACTTGTGTTTGCTCTCATTACCGTGGTGTTGGTCGGACAAGTCAAAAAGAGCCAAATTGTGCGCCCTGATACTGCTATTGGCATTGTATTTACAACATTTTTTGCGCTAGGAACAGTTCTTATATCAAAGGTTCCAAGCCAAATTAACCTCTCGCACATACTCTTTGGAAACCTTTTGGGGGTCACTACTCCCGACATGCTGCAAGTTCTTTGTATTGGCCTGCCTATTGCAATCCTGCTTATCCTTAAAAACAAGGACCTGACCTTGCTTTCATTTGATCCAACGCAGGTTCAAGCAATCGGTCTTTCTACTAAAACACTCACTTCATTTTTGCTTGTTGCCTTAGCCCTCGCAATTGTCATATCGCTCCAGGCAGTTGGCGTCATTTTGTCAGTCTCGCTGCTTATTGTTCCGGGTGCCTGCGCAAGGCTTCTTACCAATCAGATGCGACATATGCTCTGGATTTCTCCGCTTATTGCCACGGTCAGCGTTTTGATTGGAATAACAGGCAGTTATTACTTAGACGCCTCTTCTGGAGGAATGATTGGACTCACCCTCGGCATGGTTTTTTGTATCATTTTTATACTAAAGAGTTTACCAAAGCTTACTTTTAGGCATATACTAGACAAGAACTAAGAAAGGAGGACCAATGCATATACTCAACACTTCAGAAGCCCAGCTCACGCACGCAACCCGCGCGCAAAAGCTCTTGCACAGGCAAGCCTCAGCGGCTCTCAGAACATCCATTGGTCTTATGGTTGGAGCGCTTATTATCGCAATGGTTCATTAAGGCTTCATCTCATAAATCACCCACATTTAGCGAGAAACCCCTCCTATTCAAAGGGTTTCTCGCTAAATTTTTATATAAGTGTTTGAACGAGAATACCTACGGATACTGACGCAAGGTTGGCCAAGATTGAAAGAGTCCATGGGGTGTTGCTTACTCTTTTTACCTTGTAAATAAGACCTTCAACAGCAATAACAACCAGCTCAACAGTTATGACGCACGCCCAATACTGAACGTCGTTAGTAACCACATCAACAAGGGCACTTGTGATAAAAACAGCGATTGGATTGGTAAGCACCTGTGCAGCCACAACAATCAGCAGCGCATGATTGTCTTTAACGCCAAGCGATTTTGCGACAATAAGCTCAACAGTAATAGTCAGAATCAGACAAAACGCGAATATCGGAATAATGGTCAACAAATACGGCAATAAAAATGTTTGATCGTCCATGCCATTAGCCTTCTGCTTGGTTGCCTTCAGCGGCCAGTTTACCTTTAGCCACAGGATAATCTTCTCCTGCAAGTTCATCTTCAACCGCAAGTTCATCAACCTGATCAAATGACTCTGCCGTTTGAGTATCTTCTTCTAAAATCTCAGCAACCTGTGCTGTATGGAACATGCGCTCGTGACCAAATGGACCTGTAACCACAGTATCTTTGACCAGCGTAAGACCAACGCCCAACGCAAGTGCTGAAACCAAACTAATAACGGAAAGCATCACGGGATGCTCAACACGAAATCCCAAAAGCGCAGGCAGTGCACCCACGGCCAGAGAAAAACTAGCTAGACCGAACGCAGTACCTTTTGCGTTGGGCAAGATGTTTGCTAGAGATGCCAACGTAATGGACATGGTGAAGTTAAAGAAAAATACACCCAGGAGGCCCATAACTGGCACCTCCCATGAGGGCACAAACAAGGTGGCTGCAACAATGAGCGAAAAGATAGCTGTAGTCCTGAAGCCAATACGATCAGCAACCACTCCACCAAGCGCTTTACCTGCAAATACACCAAGGATGCTCAATACAAGAAGTAGCATCTGACTCTTCCAAGGAAATGCCATAACCATGCCGACATAGCTTCTCAGCGCCACCACAAGGCTCAGCAGTGCAATCGCAAGCAGTGTATTGGACGAAAACTTAGGAATATCAAATGCAACATTATGTACGTTCCAGTATTTCTTGTTGACCTTTTGGACCACAAGCGTAATAAGCGCACATAAGAACAACAGCACAAGGAGGGAAAACGCAATCTGAAGCCTTTCCATTTGAGCACTTTGCGTGCCTAAAAATACTCCAATTGCACCAGTTGCAATAAAGATTCCTGAAGGACCCGCGTGTTTTTGTGAGATGTTAAGTACAATCAGTCCGCCTGCACTATGGAAAAGGGCATTTCCAACTGCGAGTAAAAGAACTGCTAACCACTCGAGAAGTGCTACGGGAAACAAAGAAATCAAAACTCCAGCACCAACCAAAGCGTACGAAAGCAAGGCAGCATAAGAGTTCTTATCCAGCTTGTCAAGCACTATACCTACAGGCAGTTGCAATGTAAAAGCAACAATGTCGTACAGCAGAATACTCAGTGCAACAAACTCCAACGAATCTTGGCCAGACTCCCCCAACACTCGGCTTACCGCGCAGAGCATGGTAGATACGCATGCAAAGTCAACTACAAAGTGACATAACGCAAATGCAAAGGTAGTGACTTCTTTTTTTGGAAGAATCTGCTGTGTTGTGGACAAGGTTTTACCTGCGACGCCTTATGATCATAATAAATCCAACGACAGCCACAAGAACAACGACTGCGATCAAACTTGCATGAGAAGTAGCTAAACCAACTCTTGGTGTGGAAATAACATCAGCTTTTGCCATAACAGGAATCACGATTGCCATTACAAAAGCGCTGATAGCAAGCACAATTTTATGGGCTGAACCCAAACTAGAACGTAGATGACGATACAGTGACATAGTACCTCCTTCATCAACTTTTTAATATTTTACCAGTACACACGCCGCGTTCCAAATGTACTCCCGTAAACGGTATAAAAAGCGCCCGACTAATGTGAACTGCCTCCCATTTCTTATGTCCAAGAAATGGGAGGCAGTTCATATGCGGTTGATTATGATTCTGCAGCGTGTTAGCGTCGGCTTTTAGGCCTGGCGGACAAAATAGCGCAGCTTTGGTAGGTTCTGCCGAAGAATCGACATGTTCTTAATCA
>CABSWT010000029.1:0-11837 GCA_902481575.1 uncultured Atopobium sp. | reverse complement strand
TTCAGCGTAATGTATACGTCTTTTTGACAGATTATCTGACTTAGGTGTGTTTTGAGCTGCTTTCTATTTCTCGTGTCCAAGAAATGGGAGGCAGTTCAATTTCTGTGCGGTGGATTATCTTGTACGGGAAATTATTACCAAGATATTTTTGCAGGCAGCTACACGCGTTGCAAAATCACATACCGATTAAGATTGTTTTCTTTACCGTCCGCGCTAATCTGCGCACAAACGTGCACGTCAGAGCCAAGACTTGCAAGAAGCTCATCAAGCTCCTCTTGCGAGAAGTGATGACAATAGCGCCAGGTATTTGCCTTATCTTGCCAACCAATCAGATAGTCATGCTCCTCAAGTTCTGAGGCATCTATGCCCAGCGCACGCAGCCCCTGAACAGTAGTTTCTTGAGCCTTAACAGCAAGTTTCTGGCTGTTCATAAACTGCCAGAAAGAAACGCACACATAGCCGCCAGGTTTGGCTTTCTCTAACAACGTACGCAGAAGCTGGAGCCTCTTCTCTGCGCCTGGTACGTGATGCAAAAATCCAAACGCAACCACTAAATCGCAGGACGGAACAGTCAGCTCAGAAGGAAGCGTGCCGTCAAGCAGACTCTTTATCACATCTAGCTCAATAAACGACAGCTCATGGACATGAGCGTCTGTGTTGCCACTCTCCACAAGAGGCTTGCAATTATCTACAGCAAAATACTTCGCCGGAACAATTCCCGCCTCATCGCAAAGAAAACGAGCAAATCGTAGGTTTCCGCAACCAATATCAAGTACAGAGGGTTTCTCGCCAGCTAAAAGCTGAGGCATGGCATCTAGGCACCGCTGCCAACCCTGCCAAGGTATCTGACGCGTTGCCGAGAAACTCTGAGCCTGCTGAGCATAAAACTCAGAAGTTACGTGACTCAGCTGCTCAGCGGTAGATGCGCTGATAGATTGAGTGTTCGTTGTGTGAGAAGAAGTATCCATACAGAGATTTTACGTCACCGTCTTACTCCTAAAGGCCAGAAGCTTGCCTTATTGCCTATACTGTTTGTATGGATGAACTCATTTTGGACATATTGCAGCAGCTCAGAGATGGCTCGCAAGGAGCTCTTGATACGCATCAGCTTGAGATGCTCATCAACTCGCACAACAGCGGAATTGACTCTAGTGCCCACAGTACAGAGCGCGAGAAACTCATTCCTAAACGAGCAATTCTCCCCTATTTTTTGCAGGTCAAGCAGAAAAACAATGAGCTCTGGCAATCGTGGAACGTGACTCCTGAGCTGGAAGACAGATTTATTCGCTCCGTGCGGATGAAGCCTCGTCGCACCGCTTCTGGCGTAGCAACCATTACGGTTATCACGAGGCCTCATACCTGCTCAAGCAATTGCATTTATTGCCCGTGTGATCTGCGTATGCCTAAGAGCTATCTTGCTAACGAGCCTGCCTGTCAGCGCGCTGAACTAACGTTTTTTGATCCATACGTGCAGGTTGCAGCTCGTCTTCAAGCGCTCCATCAAATGGGCCACTCAACCGACAAAGTTGAGCTTATTGTGCTCGGTGGCACCTGGAGCGATTATCCAGAGAGCTACCAATACTGGTTTATTAAGGAGCTCTTCCGCGCACTCAACGAGTGGCCAAACTCTCCTAATCACATTAAGGAGCGCCTGAATTGGTACACCTCGTTTGGCTTGCAGAACTCTGAAGAAGCACTTTCTTCTTTTGTTGCTGAACAGCAGGCGGCAGTCTTTGATGACACTGCCACGTATAACCAGGCTTTTCATAAGCTCTATGACACTAGTCAGCCTCACCAAAGCGCATGGTCTCAGATGCAAAGTACCTATGATGAGCTGGTGGAGCAACAACACAGTAATGAAACTGCCGCCGCCCGTGTGGTTGGCCTTGTAATAGAAACCAGACCAGACACTATTACGCCGGATAACCTACGCATGTTTAGGCAGCTTGGGTGCACCAAAATTCAAATTGGCATTCAGAGCACACGCCAAGAAATCCTTGACGCAAACCAGCGCCAGATGAGCGTTGCCCAGATTAAACGAGCGTTCTCGCTGATTCGCTTGTACGGATTTAAAATCCATTCTCACCTGATGGTCAATCTTTTAGGCGCAACCCCTGAAGCAGATAAACAGGACTTTAAAACGTTTGTCACGGATCCAGGATTTCTCCCTGATGAGATTAAGCTCTACCCCTGTGCACTGGTATCTGGAACCCAGTTGGTCCAGAAATACCAGGAAGGCTCATGGCAACCATACGCTAAAGATGAGCTGGTAGACGTACTTGTTCAGGATGTACTTAACACTCCTCCATACGTGCGCATTTCTCGCATGATCAGAGACATCAGCGCCACCGATATTTTGGTGGGAAACAAACATACCAACCTTCGTCAGATGGTTGAGCAAGAGCTTGCTGCTAAAGATGTTGCAAGCCGCGTGCAGGAGATTCGCTTTAGAGAGATTAACCAGCAGCAGGTAAGTGCTGCAGAACTTACCCTTCAAGACTTTGTTTACACTACTGCAGTCAGTGACGAGCACTTCCTGCAGTGGGTAACTGCTGACAATAAAATCGCAGGTTTCTGTAGGCTTTCACTTCCCCACTGGGATAAACTGACCGCTGGCGCATGTGATGTTACCGCCAATGAGCTGCTGGTACAGCCAGGTCAGGCCATGATCAGAGAGCTCCACGTGTACGGACAGGCACTCTCGCTGGGCTCAGAAGGAATGTCTGCTCAGCACCAGGGCTTGGGTCAAAAGCTTCTTGCTAAAGCCTCTTCTATCGCGGCTGAGGCGGGTTATACCAGCCTTAACGTCATCAGCTCAATTGGAACGCGCGCTTACTATCGCGCACAGGGCTTTACTGATGCAGGCCTCTACCAGCAAAAAGCGCTGTAGAAAGGTAGCCTTACACTTCCAAACCAGTTTTACACGCTTGCTGTAAAAGTTTCAAAAAATGCCGAGAAGACCGTCGATCTTCTCGGCATATTCATGAGCGTCGCCCTCTCCTTGACGCGAATGAATTTTAAGGAATCAGCGACAAAATCTGAGAAAGATTTTTCTTGCCAAAGTCGACCTTCTGACCTTCATTGATAACCAAGCATGGAACGCTCATGACATCGTAGGTGTCTTTGAGCTCCTTGAAGTGGTTGATGTCATAGACGTCGCAGGTAACCTGGGGATTATCCGCAGCAATACGCTGAGCAGCTACAACAACGTCTGGGCACATGGTACAAGAAAGTCCTACCAAGACCTGCAGATGCGTCTTTGACTCGATGGCGGCAATGGATGCCTTATCCTCGTCACTAATAGACTGACCAGGACCTGCGGCGTTGTAGAGTCCAAGAACAAACGAAGTGAACTCATGGCCGCCGGGAACACCATGGAACGCAAGACCTGTTGGAGTGCCATCCTGTGCGCAAACACGAACAACAGGAAGGTTCTTCTCGCCCGTGTCTGAGACTGTTTGAATGCTCAGTTTGTCAGTCATGGAAGAAAGCTCTTCCATGTAAGCTACGAGCTCCTCAGAGACAGGCCTCTGGTCCAGCTCCAACTGAAGCACAAGCGGACGTGCCATGCGCTCAAAGACAGCGTTGAGCTGTGCTTTCATGTCATCGGTGAAGAGCTCTCCGGAGTCAGAGGCACTCTTAGCCGCTGGAGCCTCAGGAGCCTCCTTCTTGGACGAGATGCGCGTGACGTTCATCTGTGGAACAAGGCCTGTTTTCTCCTGAGCGCGCTTGATATAGCGCTCCATCTCAGTAGCGGTGGTTGCTGCCTGACCGATGGCCGTTGCAACCTGACGTAATGGCTTCTGACACACATCACCTGCACCAAAGAGGCCCCCACAGGTTGTTTCCTGGTGCTCATTGGTAATCAGATAGCCGTAGTCATCAGTCTGAGCCAGTTCTTTTACCAGGTCAGTCTCAGGCGCATAGCCCGCGAAGACAAAGACACCAATAGAATCGCCATCTTCTGGAGCAAACGTGGTCTTCTCGCCCGTCTTAAGATTCTTGTACGTAATAGACCTAAGTGCGGAATCTCCGGCAACGGATTCAACCTGCGTGTTGTAGAGAACCGTAATGTTTGGATTTGTGCGAGCAGCCTCGGACGACGCAGGAGCGCAGGTAAATGCTTCCTCGCGCACAAGAACCATGACGTGCTTTGCGTACTTAGTTAGAAATACGCTTTCTTCTGCGGCTGCAAAGCCTCCACCAATAACAAAGACTTCCTTGCCGGTGAAGAACTCGCCATCGCAAGTGGCGCAGTAAGCAACACCGTGGCCCTGATAGTCCTCTTCTCCCACAAAGCCGATATGACGTGGATGTGCTCCTGTGGCGAGAAGAACGGAGAGGCAGGGACGCTCACCTTTGGTGGTGTGAACTACCTTAACATCTCCAGACATGTCCAGGTCAGTAACTTCTGCCAGCAAAAACTCTGCACCAAAGGCCTCAGCCTGCTTACGCATGGTTTCCGAAAGCTCAGAACCACTGGTAGAGAAAACTCCCGGGTAATTAACGACCTCATTAGTAATAGTGATCTGTCCGCCAAAATGGTCCTTCTCGACAACTAAAACACGGTAGCGAGCGCGGGCCAGATAGAGGGCGGCGGTGAGCCCAGCTGGCCCACCGCCGATAATCACCGCGTCGTAGAGGTCTTTGACGTCGGTCATTGTAAGCTCCTAAATCTTAGAGCTGACCAACAAGGTCAAGGCTTGGCTTCAGAGTCTCAGCACCTGGCTGCCACTTAGCTGGGCAGACCTGATCGCCGTGCTCTGCAACAAACTGTGCAGCCTGGAGAAGGCGGAGAAGCTCCTCAGCGTTACGGCCAATGCCACCAGCGGTGACAAGCTCAACCTGAATGACACCCTCAGGGTCAACAATGAAAGCACCGCGCTCAGCAAGGCCAGCATCCTCAATAAGGACCTCAAAGTTCCTTGCAAGAACGTGAGCTGGGTCAGCGAGCATTGGGTAGGTTACCTTAGAGATACGCTCGGACTCCTCGTGCCATGCCTTGTGGACAAACTCAGTGTCGCAAGAGACAGAGTAGACCTCTGCACCAGCAGCCTGGAACTTGTCATAGTTGTTAGCAAGATCCTCAAGCTCAGTTGGGCAGACAAAGGTAAAGTCAGCTGGATAGAAGAAGAACAGGCTCCACTTACCCAGTGTGGACTCTTTGCTTACCTCAGTGATTTCACCGTTCTGGAATGCGTTTACCTTAAAATCACCAATTTGCTTACCAATAAGAGACATAGTCAGTTCCTTTCTGTAAGTAAAACAATTTGTAAAACGTGCTAGTTAGAAGTTTACTCTCTTTAACTCTTTTGTCAATAACAATAATGATTACTATTTATATCAATAAAAAGAAACAGGCCAGATTACTCTGACCTGTGAACAGTTGGTGGGCGTTATAAGATTTGAACTTATGACCTCTTCCGTGTCAGGGAAGCGCTCGTCCCCCTGAGCTAAACGCCCGAATATGTTTGCTGCTGGGGATGCAGCAAGGGATATATTACGAGAAACCCGCCCCTCTTGCAACCGTCAAACTCAACTTTTTTAGAAATTTGCAAAAGAGCGTCTCGTCAATGCATTGACGGCTATTTAAATACCGCGGGCTATCAAATGAATGACCACCTTTTAAACCCGTACGTCTTCTGCACCTCAATTATTAAAAAATAGGTAACTGGATTGTAAAAGCATACGGTCAGAAGTATTATGGCAAGTCGTTCGATTGAGGGAGAAACTTATGAACTTTCTGGAATATAACAAAGACGAGAAGCTTCACTTTAATTATAAGAAATCATGCGGTCTCTGGTTAATTGTTGTAGCTCTCATCATTTTTGCAGCTACCGTAATAGGTGGAAAGCAGATTATCAATATGTCCGTATTTAGCTTTGGATATGTTGCAGCCTTCTTATCAATAAATACAAATAAGAAAGTTCTCAATAAGTTTTCCGATGGTCCTTCAAGTAAGTTCCAGAACAAAATGTCTCTATACGCAGTGATTTTCTTATTCATTTTGATGTTTTTATTAGGTGGACCATTTTTTGCAACTGAAAACTGGAGACTTATTTGGTTGGGCGCGTTAATGGCCACGGCGTTGCACTTTTTCCTCTATTACTATGTACACGGAAAATCGATGATCTATTTGGCTATACTCTGCGCCGTTAATGTTGGTATAGGTTATATTTTTCCAGACATCCCACTGACAATAACTGCCTATATTGATGCGGCAATTAAACTTGGCTTTGGAATATACCTGTTCTTTTTCTCAAAGCCAACTCAACAAAAATAACCTTCGCCTAGAGACCGTGTGCGTCAAACGTGTCCTTAACCAGTGCAACAAGCATTGGTATAAACACAGCCACGCCTGCTAAAAGCATTGGATTGTCACGTACTTCCGGAATGTCCTGTAAGAAATTCTGCAGATCATAGACAAGACCAACGGCAACGGCAATAAGAATAGGTGCCAGAATAATCAAAATAGGATTTGGTGGTTTACGCATAAGGATGCTTTCTTTTACAAGTACTGCACACGCAGCGGTCCAATAGAGCAAAGATACGTATCAAGCCACATTCTGGCTTTTCTTCCTTACTTCTTCCCTACTTCTTACGCTTAACCTTAATTTGAATGCCAGAGGTCTCTGGACGAGACGATGTAGAAGCAACAGCGCCTTTCTCGCCATTTACAAAGGCAGAGAAACGCTGACGGAAACGGTTCCACTTGTGGTAGATAGGCTCGTGATCATGAGATCTGAGACCCAAAAGCATGCTTGCTGCCAGAGTTGGAAGCAGATACTCAATAGCGCGCCAAAGTACAAAACCTGCAGCAATTTCCTCGCCAAACATATGGCCAAACAGGAAGGCAAAGCCACCCTCAGCGCCACCAGTGCCACCAGGAAGTGGAATGGCCGAGGTCAAGAGCTCAAGCATTGAACCAGATGCAAGGCAGGTCAGAAGGTCTGCGGGTTGGCCGAGTGCACGCAGAACAAAGTATGGAAGTGCATAGAGGCAGCCAAGCTGGACCAAGGTAACCAGCAGAACAACGCACATCTCTGGGATGTTCTTTGCAGCAGTCTTAAAGCCGTTAGAAAACTCATCTACCTGCGTGTTAATGATGCCATGCCAGTGGTCGTACTGCTTTACGATACGAAGACGTGAAAGCAGCCTTAAGCCCCAGTTGCCCACGGTCTTAACCATTTTAGGAAGCAGACAAATGGCCAGGATAACTGCAACCATCACTATTTTTGCGCCAAACAAAATAACGCCAATAACGGTTACATCGCCAAATTGCTCGTAGAAATAATTGGCCCTAAAGATAAGCATCAGAGCTGCAAAGATGCCCTCGCCCGCCTCGTACATAACAAAGCGGGTGAACTGCAAAGCTCCTGCCTGACCCACAGAAATACCCGCACGAGTGAGGCGATAAATCTGAGCAGGAGCAGCACCAGCACCGTTTGGCGTGAGGTTCATGAAGAAGATACCCGACGCCTCAACGCTCATCAGGTCACGAACACCAACAGGACTCTCGGGGTCTGTAATAACTGAAATTACGTAGGCGAGAATACCCAGGAAATAGTAGACAAAATAGCAAAGAGCACCAGCAATGAGCCAACCTGTATCTACGTCTGCTAGAGCAACAACAAACTCATCAAACTGACCAGAGAAAACAATATAGAGTGCGTACAGTATTACAACCGCAAAGAGGAAGAGAATGCTCTTTCTAACTTGACCAAAGCTCTCTTTTGCCTCTTCTACCTGCTCTGACGAAGAAGTTGGGGCAACACTAATCTTAGGCTTTTTGGTTGAAACACCCTTAACGGTTGTAGATCCAATCTTCACCGTTACCTTCGGTGTAGATGAGGGGTGCTCGGTTTCAGACGCGCCATCTGGGCGATCCATGGGCACCTCCTTGGACTCTGGATCACAATACGTGTACAGAAACAACACTCTTTGCAGATAAACGATGCAACCTCAAAGGGTTTCTCGCCACCTAGCTGCTTTTCATTTTACATGAACCGCTCAAGTATACCCTTGTCGGCCTCAATAATGCCACCGCCACAAACTTCCTGGCCATCGTACAAAACCGCCGATTGACCTGCTGCAACAGTTTTTACCGGCTGATCAAATTCAATAAATCCACATTGATTATCTGTGAGCGTAAACGTTACGGGAACCAGCACGCCTGTGTGACGAGTTCTGACCACATACCTACCGTTAGCTGCAGGTTCTCCAGAAATCCAGTGCATGTCCGAGAGCTCCATGCGACGAGTCCAGAGCGCAGGACAGTTGAGGTCAGAGGTTACATACACCACATTCTTAAGCGTGTCTGTTGCTACTACATAGCGAGCAGGGCCTCCACCGATGTTCAAGCCTTTTCTCTGACCAACGGTAAAGAGGAATGCTCCATCGTGGGTGCCAAGAACCTTGCCTGTCTCCCACTCAATGACGTCGCCCTGCTTTTTCTGAAAAGTGTCCAGCAAAAACGTGCGCAAGCCAACGGGGCCAATAAAACAAATGCCGTCAGAGTCTGGCTTTGTTTCTATGCCCAGACCTCGCTCCGCACACAGAGCCCTAACCTCTGCCTTGGTGGCAATGTGTCCAATAGGAAAAAGCGTGCGTTCAAACAAATAACCTGGTACACGCCATAGGAAATAAGTCTGATCCTTGTGAGCGTCCACCGCACGTAAAAGTTTTTTGGTGCCCGGAACGTTCTGTGCATAGTGACCTGTTGCAACAAAATCTGCGCCCTCAGCAAAAGCACGTTCTGCAAAGGTGCCAAACTTGACCGTCTGGTTGCACATAACGTCTGGATTAGGCGTACGGCCGTGCTCATAGGCATCAAGCAGGTAATCCACAACGGTAGCCTTATACTCGGCCTCACAGTCCCACACGTCCAAATCAATGCCCAGCGTTACGCAGACGCGCTCAGCATCAGCCAGGTCATCTGCCCAAGGACACTTAAAGCCGGGCAGGTCCTTGGACCAGTTGCGCATATAGATAGCCTTGACGTTATAGCCTGCCTCAAGAAGCAAAGCCGCAGACAGCGCCGAATCAACGCCGCCACTCATGCCAAGGTAAACTAATTCTCCCATGTCACTCCTACACGAGCAGACTCCTGCTTAACAGCCTCAGCGATTGCCCAAGCTGCGTACAAGATGTCGTCTTCTGTGGTAGTTCTTCCAAGCGTTAACCTGAGGCTTCCCGCAGCTACTTCTCGCGGGGCGCCAATTGCCTCAAGCACGTGAGATATTTGCATTTTTGATGCGGCACATGCAGAGCCTGTTCCTACCGACACACCCAGGCGCTCCAGCAGAATGACCAAACGTCGAGCCTCAAGTCCCGGGAAAGAAACGTGTAGCAGGTTAGGAAGCCTCAGCTTGGCGTTCTTTGGCCCCGAGACAATCATCTGCGGAAACTCTGTGCAAAGCAGCTCCTGTAGCTGATCTCTGAGGCGAGAAACCCGTTTTGCCTCGTCAGTGCGAGTCTCATCAGCAAGCGCTAAAGCACACGCAAAGCCAATGACGCCCGCGACGTTCTCCGTACCCGAGCGGACACCGCCTTCTTGTCCGCCGCCGAGCACCAGCGGCCTTAAGCGCACATCATCGGAGGCCCACAAGAGACCTACCTGCTTTGGACCGGAAAGCTTTGCTGCAGAAAGCGTCAACATGTCCACGCCCAAAGACGACACGTTCACGCTCAGGTATGACGCCGCTTGAGAGGCGTCTACGTGCAAATGCAGCGGACGAGTCTCCCCTGCCGCAAGCCTGCGCGAGCGCTCCTTGGCAAGTACCTGCGAAATCTCTCGGATAGGCTGAATGGTGCCAATCTCCCCGTTTGCAAGCTCAATGGAAACTAGCTCAGTCTCTGGCTTGAGCGCTTTTGCAACCCGCTCTGGGTCCACACGACCGTCTGCTTCTACACGAAGTGTCTTGTGCGAGAAAATCCCTGCACACGCAAGGACGCTCTCATGCTCAATAGCATCAACGATTACGTGCGCATCTTCAGAGACCGTTGCAAACGCAAGGTTGTTGGCCTCTGTGGCACCTGCTGTGAGCACCACGTTTCCTGGACGAGCACCAATGGCATGCGCCAAGACAGCGCGGGCACGTTCTACCTCATCACGAACCTGGCGAGACAGAGCATACGGAGCTGAAGGGTTGTAGAACTTTTCCGTGAAGTACGGAATCATTGCATCAACTACACGTGGATCCATAGGTGTAGCTGCGGCAAAGTCCAGGTACACGTTGCCTGTTGGATGTTCTGGTTTTGCAGAAGGCATGTGCATTACAAATCCTTTGGGTTTCTCGCGGTCTCGCGGTCTTGCGGGCTTACGGGCGTGCGGTGCTGCGTGCTTGCGACGATCGGCGACTTGCTGTCGGGCGGGCCGGTGGACGGTGCTCGACGGCTACGACTTGTCTGCCGAGTCTGGCGGTGTAAAGGTCATGTTCTGGAAACGAGTAGATACAAAGCTGTCGTCGTAATGAGTATCTACCCACATCTCAAACGCGTTTGTCGGAGAAATACCAGCGTCTCGCTGAGCTTTTCTCGCCAGACACGCCACCGTCATAGTGATGTCGGCAACAAGATACACCGTAAGCAGAGTAACAAAAATTGCTTGCCTTTTTGATGTTGGCTCACCTATCTTGTAGAGCGCGCGAGGCATGATAACCCGACACCAAATCAGACCTAAAATGCCCCAAAATCCCAAGAATCGCCAGGCCACCCACTGTGTGATGGCGTCTGGAAGATGAGCGTACGTCCACGATTCCGAGTGGAAAATCTCTTGCATTCCCCAGCCGGTAAGCTGCTCCAGCGTGCCTCCAACGACAACCGAAACCAGGAAAATAACAAGGCTATTGGCGTGGTGCTTGTGCAGCTGGTAACAAATAACGGTGAGAAACACGGCGCCGGTTCCGTAAAGTGGGGAAAATGGTCCCCAGATGAGGCCAACCCTGCTCTCGGTCAGGCCAGCGGTAATGAGCATCCAAATCTCTTCAATAAGAAGACCGGCCATGCAGCCCACAATGAAGAGGATGACCACCTGATACCAGCCAAGATGCATCGTGTCCAAGTACGCCGAAAGCTCAGCTTGCGTTGGCTTTGGCTTGGAGAACGGAGCGGTCTGGGGTGCGACTGATACGGCATCGCCTGCAAGCCCATCGATCTTCTCGCCAGATGAAAGCCAGCCCCAAAAATAGCGCACCACGCGAACAAAACCGCTTGCGACAAGATACGCAAGCGTCAAAAGAGCTATGAGCGACGCAAGAATAAAAAACATACAACCTCATTCAAAAAGTTCTTGTTCTATGATACGGCAAGCAGTCACACTTGGCAATCTACCTGCTCTTATTTACAAGTTTTGCAAGAAAAATCCACCTCTTGAGCGCCACGGGATTCGTGACTTTTCTAAAAAAGTTTGACGATTTTGAAATTTACACTTGCGCTCAGCCGTGAACTTGCGTATATTATTCCTCGCGTTCGCGGGCTTAGCGCAGTTGGTAGCGCGCAACCTTGCCAAGGTTGAGGTCGCGGGTTCGAACCCCGTAGCCCGCTCCATGATTTTTCGGCCGGATTCGTTTCGGCCTTTTTCATATGGCGAGATGGCCAAGTGGTAAGGCAGAGGCCTGCAAAGCCTTTATCCCCGGTTCGAATCCGGGTCTCGCCTCCAGTGAATTGACAACCCCAGCTTCGGCTGGGGTTTCTTTTTGTCGCGCGCGACCGTGCTTGCTTGAGTTCTAGATTGCGAGCCTGAAAAGTGCAAAGAATCTGTATTTGAGGCACCGATTCTTTGACAAAATCAGGCAAATCCACCGATTCTTTTACATTTTTAGGCAGAAGTTACAGAT
>CABSWT010000028.1:0-11939 GCA_902481575.1 uncultured Atopobium sp. | reverse complement strand
TGCCTATAGCCGTCGCCATTCTTGCAGCTACTGGACAGATTCCTCAAGAGATTGTGCAGAACAGATTATTTGTTGGAGAGCTTTCACTAAACGGAAAGATTTCATCTGTCAGTGGTATGGCAGCGTATGCAATGCTTGCTAAGAAACTGGGAATGAAACTCATCTCCTCTTCAGATTGCAATTTGTTTGGTTATGACTGGAGTCACGTCATAGGAATTCAATCATTGCTCAACTTGAGTTTAAGAGATCAATCATTCTGTAAGCCATTGGTTCGGCGTAAGCATTCTGCTGAAACAGCAATGCTCAGCGAGAATTTAGACTTTGAAGAGGTGATTGACCAGGAATTAGTCAAGCGAGCAATTGTAATCGCAGCTACAGGAAACCTGGGGATGCTTATGATTGGCCCGCCAGGTGCAGGTAAAACCATGCTTGCTAAAAGAATTCCAACTATCCTCCCAGAGCTCTCTAAAGAAGAGCGCGATGAGGTATTGCTCATTCATTCTGTAGCGGGGTGTGAAACAGATTCTATTCAAGCAGGTATACGGCCCTTTAGGTCTCCTCATCATTCAGCTTCTGTAGCAGGCATGATTGGAGGTGGCAGACCTGTCATCCCAGGCGAAATTTCTCTTGCCCATAAAGGCGTGCTCTTTTTAGATGAGCTGCCCGAGTTTGCTTCTAATACGCTGCAGGTTTTACGTCAGCCAATCGAAGATGGATATGTACGTCTTGCGCGAGTGGATGGCATCTATAAGTTTCCTTCTCAGTTCCAGCTCATCGCTGCAGCTAACCCCTGTCCCTGCGGATACTTTGGAGATAAAACTCACACCTGCAAGTGCTCTCCAGGAAAGATTTCTACGTATCAATCAAAAATTGGAGGTCCTTTAATGGATCGAATAGATATTGTGTGTGATGTTGCCCGACCTTCTTCTGATCGAGTAATTCAAGGTGAGCTAGGACTCACTTCAGCAGGTATGCGCTCACTTGTTGTCTCTGGTAGAGACTTTGCTTCTTGGCGAGAAACCCGTGGAGTGGATGGCATTTCTCGCCAAAAGTACGTGGAGAGCTTTGATGAATCGGCATTGCAACTGCTTCATAGATTTGCTCGTGGACTTCATTTAGGAGGTAGAGCAATAACGCGTACCTGCAGGGTTGCAAGGACTATCGCAGATATTGCCCACCATGAAAAAGTGACAAAAGACGACGTATCTGAGGCGGTTGCCTATAGGTCTCGTTCTTTGGAGTAGCAATGGAGAGATGGGAGATTTCATCAGAAGATGAGGACTATCCAAAAGAATTGTTACTGCTCAACCATCCACCTGAAATTATCTATGGAATGGGGGATAGAAGCGTTTTGCAGCAACCTTGTATGTCTGTAATTGGGGCTCGTAGAGCTACCCCATACGGCATGGCAATTGCAGAAATGGCTGGTAGATGCGCTGCAGATAACAATATTGTGGTGGTATCTGGCGGAGCTCTTGGCTGCGACTATAGGGCAGGTATGGCTTCTCTTAATGCTGGTGGAAAGACTGTTGTTGTGGCAGGCTGTGGTGCAGACGTGACATATCCAACTACTTCTGCAGAGCTTTTTGAAGCAGCACGAGAAGGAAGGGGAGCAGTCATTTCTCTAGACAGGTGGGGAACGCCTCCTAGACGCTATGCCTTTCCTAGAAGAAATGCGGTTATTGCAGCATTAGGTAAAGTGCTTTTGGTAACGGAAGCAGGGCTTTGTTCAGGCACCATGAGCACTGCTGAGTTTGCCAACTCTCTTGGTAAAACTATTTATGCAATACCCGGGTCTATCTTCTCTCCAGCCTCTGCGGGTACGAATAGACTCATTTCTGAAGGGGCTCAAATTATTCCTGATGAGATATCATTGGGCATTGCAATTTCATTAGATTTTGATTGCCTAGTTCAGGAACAAATGAAGCAAGATAAGAAGTTGACACCACTTTTATCTGCACTTATTGCTTCTCCTTCAAGACCAGAAGAGCTTGCATGGAGGCTATCAGAAAACGTACTTACCGTGTTAAATTCTCTTACTGATTATGAAGCTCGTGGAATGGTAAAAAGATTACCGGATGGAAGGTATACTCCTTCTAAAGAGTTTTATTTGGATTCGTAGTGTGTGATAGGTGAACAATGACACAAAAAGTTACTGTAGTTGGCGCTGGCTTAGCTGGAAGCGAATGTGCTTTACAGCTTGCTTCACGTGGTATTTCTGTAGAGCTCATTGAGCAGCGTCCTGTTGTTTCTTCTCCAGCACACCACACCGATATGTTTGCTGAGCTGGTCTGTTCCAACTCTCTGAAGTCCACTAAGGAAGATTCTGCAGCTGGAATTTTAAAGTCTGAGCTTAAAAAGATGGGTAGTTTTCTACTTTGTATTGCAGAAGAGAACTCTGTTCCTGCAGGCGGCGCGCTTGCGGTCAATAGAGAAGAGTTTTCAAAGGCTGTTACTGAGCAGATCAGAAATCATCCAAACATTTCGGTAACTCATGCAGAGGTCACGGAGTTATCTGATGAGCCAACAGTTATTGCTGCAGGACCACTGTGCTCAGATAGCTTGTACGAAGCAATTTCTAAGCGTGTTGGAACTAACAGCATGTCGTTTTTTGATGCAGCAGCGCCTATTGTGTCTTATGAATCAATTGACCATTCAATTGCATTCTCTCAATCTCGTTATGAGGACTTGGGAATTGGCGATTATCTCAATTGCCCCATGAATAAAGAGGAATACGACACATTTGTTGATGAGTTACTTGCAGCTAAACGTGTTATTGGTCACGATTTTGAGCAGTCTGATTTGTTCCAAGCTTGTCAGCCTATTGAGGAAGTGGCAAGAACAGGACATGATTCCATTAGATTTGGCGCTTTGAAGCCAGTAGGACTTATTGACCCCAGAACGGGTAAACGCCCCTGGGCAGCAGTTCAGCTTCGCGCAGAAAATGCAGCTAAGACAGCATTTAATCTGGTTGGTTTTCAGACAAATCTTACCTGGGGAGAGCAAAAACGCGTATTTACCCTCATCCCAGGGTTGGAAAACGCTGAGTTTGTTCGCTACGGCGTCATGCACAGAAACTCTTTTGTTGACTCTCCTCATGCGCTTGATGGTTCGTTTGGAATTCCGGGAACCTCTACTATTCTTGCAGGTCAAATTACGGGTACAGAAGGCTATGTTGAGGCTATAGCATCTGGATTGCTTGCTGCGCTTAACATGTACGCTCGTCTGTTGGGCAAAGAGGAAGTTAAGCTTCCTTTGACCACTTCGTTTGGTTCTCTTGTGGGTTATGCAACAAACCCAAACACCAAAGATTATCAGCCCATGCATGTTAACTTTGGAATTTTTGAGCCACTGGACGAGCATATCAAAAGAAAAGACGAGCGCCGTCAGAAGATGGCAGAGCGCGCTCATAAAGACTTTGATGACTACATCTCTTCTCGTCAGGAACTTTTTGATTGCATGAAGTGTGATTAACGTGGCTATTTCAAATGAGCAGGGTAGTCACGTTGAACAATTTATTGAGTATCTAAGTAAGGTCAGGAATCTCTCCGAGAATACCCTAAGGTCATATCAGACTGATCTTTTGGCATTTGAGCAGTGGTGTAGTAGGGAAGGTGTTGCGGTAACTAAGGTTGATCACAGAAGCCTTCGTCTCTATTTGGCCTATCTCAAACAGGCTCAATATTCAGCAAAAACACTAAATAGGCATTTATCTGCGTTGCGTGGTTTTTACAAATGGATGCAGCGAGAAAAACTTATTGCCACAGACCCAGCTCTTGCGCTCAGCAATCCTCGAGCGCCACGAAATCTTCCACATACTATGACTGATTCCGATGTAAATAGGCTTTTAGAATCATGTGATGTTTCAACCGCGGTAGGGCTTAGAGATAGAGCATTTCTTGAGTTTTTGTATGCAACAGGAGCTCGTATTTCTGAGGTGGCGTCTCTCAAGCTTGAACAGGTTGATTTGCAAAATGGAACAGTGCGTCTCTTTGGTAAAGGCTCTAAAGAGCGAATTGTTCCTCTCTATGAATCAGCTATCGAGTGGCTTAAAAAGTACCTTAGGTCTTCTCGACCTACGCTTTTGTTGAAAGATAAAGCGGGTCGTGCACATTCGGCTCTTTTTATTTCCGTAAGAGGAAATACTATGAGCGCGGATTCTTTGCGCAAGGTTTTTTCATCGTATCTAACGGCTGCAGGACTAGATAGCTCACTCTCGCCACACGCTATGAGACATACATACGCCACAGAACTTCTTGGTGGTGGAGCAGATCTTCGTATTGTACAGGAACTTTTAGGTCATGAATCACTTTCAACTACACAGGTGTATACGCATTTGTCAGTTGACAGGCTTAAAGAAGCAGCAAAGGCAGCTCATCCAAGATCAAAATAACCTGTGCGTTGTTGTGTAAGATCTTGCACAGGGGAGTCAGATGTATTTGCTCAGTATTTGTAGAGGTTATGGTCTAAATTCTTTATAGACGTAGTCCTTGTTTTCCTGCTATACTTTCAAAAGTTGTGTAGAAGCACAACATGCTGTTACCAAACAGCACAAAATCGCACGTACGACTACTTGTTTGCCGTGGTGCCTAACGCTAAGCCAGGTGTTGGGTGGTTTTAACAAGGCTTGAACTCGTACGGAGGAACAACCAATGGAGGTAAAAATGGCTGCAAAGATTACTATTCAGACTCTTCTGGATGCTGGTTGCCACTATGGTCACCAGACTCGTCGTTGGAACCCTAAGATGAAGCCATACATCTTTGGTGAGCGCAACGGCATTTACATTCTTGACCTTAAGCAGACTATGCTTGGCGCAGACGCTGCTTACACTTTCCTGAAGAATGTTGCATCTAAGGGTGGCCGCGTTCTCTTCGTCGGCACCAAGAAGCAGGCTCAGGAGCCAATCGCTACTGAGGCAGCTCGTGCAAACATGCCTTACATCAACCAGCGCTGGCTTGGTGGTATGCTCACCAACTTTGTCACCATGCGTTCCCGCATCAAGCGCCTTGAGGAGCTTGATGCAATGGTAGAGGATGGCCGTATGGCAACTCTTCCTAAGAAGGAGCAGGCTCTTAAGAACAAGGAGCTTCTGAAGCTTCAGCTTAACCTCGGTGGCGTCCGTGATATGACTTCTCTTCCACAGGCTCTCTTTGTTGTTGATTCCAAGCGTGAAGAGAACGCAATCCGTGAGGCAAACCGTCTTCACATTCCAGTTGTCTCCCTGCTTGACACCAACTCTGATCCAGATGTTGTTGATTACGGCATTCCTGCAAATGACGATGCTATTCGTTCCATTTCTCTTATGTGCCAGCTTGCTGCAAACGCAATTCTTGCAGGTAGCGGCAAAGAGCAGATTTCTGCTGAAGAGATGGGCGCTGAGTCCGAGACCCCAGCTGCTGAGTAACTCTTAGCAACGGGTCAAATAATTTAGTTATTCAGTAGATTTTTGGGAGGAAAACATGGCAGAGATTACCGCAGCACTTGTTAAGCAGCTTCGTGATATGACCAGCTCTCCTATGATGGAGTGCAAGAAGGCACTCGTCGAGGCTGAGGGCGATATTGAGAAGGCAGTAGATATTCTTCGTACTATGGGCGTTGCTAAGGCAGTTAAGCGCGCTGGCCGTGACACCAACGAGGGTACCATTGCTACTTTCATTAGCCCAGACGGCAAGACTGGCGCAATCCTCGAGCTCTCTTGTGAGACTGACTTTGTTGGTACTAACCCACAGTTCACCGGCTTTGCTGGCGATCTTGCTGCAGTTGTCACTGAGAGCAACCCAGCTGACGTTGAGGAGCTCAAGACTGCTAAGTTTGGCGACGAGACCGTTGACGAGGCAATCACCGATAAGATTCACAACATCGGCGAGAACATGCGTGTTCTTCGTTTCCAGCGTGTTGAGGCTGCAAACGGCGCACTTGCTAGCTACATCCACCTTGGTGGCAAGCTTGCTGACATTGTTACCTTTGAGTTCAACAAGCCAGAGACCGCTGAGTCTCAGGACTTCAAGAACTTTGCACACGACGTTGCAATGCAGGTAGCTGCAGCTGCTCCAGTTGCTGCTCGCCGTGAGGATGTTCCACAGGACATCGTTGATCACGAGCTCTCCATTTACAAGGCACAGGCTGCTGAGTCCGGCAAGCCTGAGGCTATTCAGGAGAAGATGGCTTATGGTCGTCTCGAGAAGTACTACAAGGAGTACGTCCTTACTGAGCAGGCATTTGTTAAGGACCCAGATATGACCATTTCTGAGTACGCAAAGCTGCTCTCCAAGAAGGTTGACGACGAGGTTAAGATTGTCAGCTTCGTACGTTTTGCTTTTGGTGAAGAGTAAGACTTTTTACTTCAATTATTTTGAGCCGGTTGTCTTCAACCGGCTCTTTTTTTTACCGTGATTCCTGCAAAACTTACGGTGTCGTTTGTTAAAATTATTACAACTATGGCAAACGGAGAGAGCGAGGAAGCTTTGTCTTCAGCTAAATACAAAAGAGTACTTTTAAAGCTTTCTGGTGAAGCATTGATGGGTGAGCAATCCTTTGGTATTGACCCTTCAATCCCAGAAATGCTTGCTAAAGAAATTAAGCCTGTTTGGGAGTCTGGCGTTCAGGTTGCCATTGTTGTTGGTGGCGGAAACATCTTCAGAGGCGTTTCTCAGGCAGCAGCTGGTATGGATCGTGCCCAGGGAGACAACATGGGCATGCTTGCAACTGTAATCAACGCTCTCTCGCTGCAGGATTGTTTTGAGCGCAACGGCATGGATTGCCGTGTTATGAGCGCAATTTCCATGGCCCAGGTTGCAGAGCCTTATATTCGTCGTCGTGCTATTAGACACCTTGAGAAGGGCCGTATTGTTATCTTTGCGGCAGGTACTGGTAACCCTTACTTCACCACTGATACTGCTGCAGCTCTTCGTGCTTGCGAGATTGGTGCCGAGGCACTGATGAAGGCAACAAAGGTTGATGGCATTTACGACTGTGACCCTGTTACTCATGCAGATGCAGTTAAGTATGACACCGTCACCTACAAAGATGTTCTCGCCAAAGAGCTTAAGGTTATGGACGCTGCAGCAATTGCGCTGTGCAAAGACAATAAGATGCCAATTCTTGTATTTGACATGCAGTCTGAAGGCGTTTTCATGAAGGCAATTTCCGGAGAAGAAGTCGGTGGTACCACTGTCGTTGAGGAGGACTAATGAGCGTTCATTCTGATAAAGCTAAGCAGTCTATGGAGAAGTGCATCGAGGCACTTAAGAATAACTTTGGCCGCGTCCGTACTGGTCGCGCAAATCCACACGCGCTTGACCACATCAAGGTAGACTACTATGGCCAGCCAACTCCAATTTCTCAGCTTGCAGCTATCAAGGTTCCAGAGGCATCTATGCTGCTTGTAGAGCCATGGGACAAGACCGCTCTAAAGAGCATCGAGAAGGCCATTGAGACTTCTGACCTTGGCATTACTCCATCCAATGATGGTTCTGCTATTAGGCTTCCTTTCCCAATGCCAACTGAGGAGCGCCGCCGTGAGCTTGCTAAAGAGTGCTCTCAGATTGCTGAGGAGGCTCGCGTAGCTGTTCGTAACGTTCGTCGTGACGTTAACGGCAAGATTGAGCGCGATGAGGAGCTGTCTGAGGACGATCAGAAGCGCGAGAAGAACGGTATTCAGAAACTGACCGATACCTATATTGCACAGATCGAGTCTCTTCTTAAGACCAAGACTTCAGAAATCATGGAGATTTAAGTGCAGTTTGATACAGACAAACTCGTCCAGTATTTCTCAGACGCACCAGAAGATATCAGTCTCTCTGATATCAATTTAGAAACTATTCCGTCTCACGTTTCCATCATTATGGATGGAAACGGCAGATGGGCTACAGCTCGCGGACTTGACAGAACTGAAGGTCATAAGGCCGGTGTTCTTTCTTTGCGCGAGGCTGTTACTACAAGCGTGCGCCTTGGATTGGACGTTCTGTCGGTTTATGCGTTCTCTACAGAAAACTGGAAACGCCCTCAGCGTGAGGTTACTTACTTATGCGTCTTTTTGCAGAGACGCTGCTCAAAGAGCTTCCGCTGTTCCATCAAGAAAACGTCAAGCTGCGTTTCTTTGGTGACCTTGATGCCTTGCCAGAAAAGACCCGCAAGACCTTCCAGCGCGGACTTGATGAGACCGCACAAAATACTGGTATGACGTTTGCGCTTGCGGTCAATTATGGCTCCCGCGCGGAGCTAACCAGAGCAGCTGTTCTTCTCGCCAACCAAATTGCTGAGGGTAGTGTGTCTGCTGATTCGGTGACTCCAGCAGATTTTGAGAAGAACCTCTATACAGCAGGACTTTCTGATCCAGACCTTTTGATTCGCACGTCAGGAGAGCTAAGGCTTTCTAACTATTTGTTGTGGCAGCTGGCTTACTCGGAGCTGTATGTTACGCAAACTTACTGGCCTGACTTCTCTAAGTGGGATTTTTTGCGCGCCATTAAGGACTATCAGAGTCGCGAGAGGCGATTCGGAGGAGTGAAATAGTGGTGGACAATACGCGCGATTCCAAAAAGCCTACTTCCAGGATTGATACTGACTCTCAGCTAAATCCTGAAGAAACAGGTAGTGTTGGAATTGATAGACAGATAGAAAAGCTGGAGATTCGTCGCTCACTTAAAGAGCTGCAACGATCTGCTGGTAACCTTATGGGCCAGCGAGTCCGTGGCGTTACCGAAAAGCTTTTGACCAGAACTCTGTCTGGCGTAGTCTATGCAGCTATTGTGCTTGCCGCTCTGTTTGTGGGCAAAGAAGCCACCATTGTTTTGATTGCTGGTATGGCATGGCTCTGCTGCTCTGAGTTTTTCCACATCTGTCGCATGGGCGGACGTATGCCAAACGAGCCTCTTGGCCTTGTTTTCTCGCTTATTTTCCCCATAATTGCGTATTTTGGTCATGTCTTTCCGCTGGCATTCTCCCTGCTTTTGATTATCCTTTGTGGCCTTTGGTATGTCCTTACTCCGCGAGCAAACCTTGCAGACGTGGCGGTTACGGCCTTTGGACCTCTGTATACGTCGCTCTCACTTTCAACGGTAGTGCTTCTGAGGTCCACAGAGCCTAGTTTTTCTATTCCTTGGATCACGCTTGCCGTCATGCTCTCTGTGTGGGCTAACGATTCTTTTGCGTATTTGTTTGGATCTAAATTTGGCAAGCATAAACTGGCACCAAGAATTTCTCCAAATAAGAGCTGGGAAGGCTTCTACGGTGGCCTTTTAGGCTCAATGCTGGTGTGGTTCTTGATTGCCGTGTTTGGTGCAATTGACATGAATCCTCTGTTTGCGCTGCTCTTTGGCGTAACTGAGGGTATTTTCTCCGTTGTGGGAGACCTCTTTGAGTCTCGCATTAAGCGAGGCGTAGGACTTAAAGACTCCGGTTCAATTATGCCTGGTCATGGTGGCCTGCTTGATAGAACTGATTCGATGATTTTTGGAACTATGGCGGCGTTTCTTCTCTTTCAGCTTGCCGTGCTCTTTAGCCAGGTCAAGCTTCCTATTGCGCTGCCGTTTGGAGCATAGGTTTTGAGCATTTTTGAAGATACCGCGCCTCGTGCTGTAAGGCATGAGCCTCTGCGTGTTGCTGTCCTTGGAGCTTCGGGTTCTGTGGGCATGCAGACGCTTGATGTATGCCGTCATTTCCCGCAAAAGGTGGAGGTTGTAGCCCTTGCGGTGAGGTCGTCGGTTGAGTTTGCCGTGAAGGCAGCAGCTGAGTTCAACTGCAAATACGTTGCTTTTGCCGATGCAAGTGTCAAGGGCAATGCTCTTCTCGACTCACTGCCACAAGGCTGCAAAGCAAGCTTTGGCCCTGAGGCCGTTCAGGCGCTTGCTGAGCTGGATGAAGTTGACTGCGTAGTCAACGCGGTGGTGGGAGAGGCTGGCATTTACGCTGGTCTGGCCGCTGTAAAGGCTGGCAAAGTGCTGGCTTATGCTAACAAGGAGTCAATTGTTGTTGGTGGAGACCTCCTGATGCCTCTGGTCAAGCCTGGTCAGCTCATTCCCGTTGATTCTGAGCACAGTGCCATCTTCCAGTGCCTTATTGGCGAGAACCCCGCTGATATCCAGAGGATTTGGCTTACCTGCTCTGGTGGTCCGTTTTTCGGATATTCTCGCGAGCAGCTCACACACGTTTCGGCCGACGACGCCTTGGCACATCCAACTTGGAAGATGGGCGCCAAGATTACCATCGACTGTGCAACGCTCATGAATAAGGGCCTTGAGCTCATTGAGGCTCATCACCTCTTTGACACTCCAATGGAAAAGCTTGAGGTGTTGGTACATCGTCAGAGTCGCATTCACTCTATGGTTGAGTTTGTTGACGGCTCTGTTAAAGCGCAGCTCGGAGCCTCTGATATGAGGCTGCCTATTCAGTTTGCGCTGAGCTATCCACATCGTTGGCCAGCAATTGCTCAGCCGGTTGAGTGGCAAGAAACCGCTCCTCTCACAGGCGATTATGCTGACGAGAAGACCTTTGGATGCCTAGCTCTTGCTCGTCATGCAGGAACTGTTGGAGGAACGCTTCCTTGCATTATGAATGCAGCTAATGAAATTGCTAACCATGCATTTAGGCGAGGAAGATGTTCATTTCTTGATATTGAGCGCATTGTTGCAGAGACTATGAATGCCTCTGAAGTTCAAAGGGTAGAAGACCTTCAACAATTGACGCTTGTAGACGCAGAAGCACGAGCTTTAGCCCGTTCTTTTGTGGGATAGGAATTTTGTGAATTTGTTAGCTATTCTTTCACCAATTTTTTGGGGACTCTTGGTCCTCTCGCTCCTTGTATTTGTTCACGAGGCTGGTCATTACGGTATGGCTCGCCTGTGTGGCGTCCGTGTAACTGAGTTTTTCTTGGGCATGCCGTTCAAGTACAAGCTTTCTCATAAGAGCAAAAAATATGGTACTGAGGTTGGCGTGACTCCACTTCTTTTTGGTGGCTATACGCGCATCTGCGGTATGGAAGGCGAGCTAGATGAGCTGCTTCCACAAGCTCTGATGAGCGTTCAAGAGGCGGGTTCACTTGAGGTTGGCGCTCTTGCAGCAAAACTTAACTGTGAGGATGAGCGCGCCTACAATCTGCTGTACACCCTTGCAGACTGGGGCTCCATTGAGCTTGTCAAAGAGTCAGATGAGCTAGCGCACACCACGTTTCAGACGCTTGCGAGAGATGCTGAGCTTCGCTGTGAGTATGATCGTGGTCACAACTTTGAGCTTGAAGGCTCTACAGCAGCAGGGGAGCCTCGTGTTCCACAGATGTCCGCTGATGATTTCTTTGCTCAAGAGAAGGCTCATACCTATGTTGGTGTAAATGTTCCCAAACGTTTGCTCATGATCTTGGGCGGACCCTTGGTCAACATTGCGCTAGCCTTTGTGCTGGTAGTTGGCTCTTTGATGTTTGTTGGCGTTCCTGCAGCTCAAAACAAGGCTCAGCTTGGCTCTGTTGAATCTGGATCTCTTGCTGCTATTTCAGGCCTTACTGCCGGAGATACTATTCTTACCTTTAACAAGGTAGAGGTTCATACCTGGGAAGACCTTACTGCTGCTATCAAGGATGCAATGTCCAATGGAGGCAAGGATATCCCAGTCACGTATGAGCGCAATGGCATTCAACTTGAAACTACCATTAAGCCAGTTTTGCGCCCTGACGATAAAATCATCGGCGTGACACCTGTCGTAACCACCTATCACTTCTCGTTTATTGACGCATCAGCTGCAGCTGTATCGTATGCCGCGCAGGTTGGTCAGTTTGCCCTCAGACTGCTCATCCCAACGCAGACCATGGAAGTTCTCAATCAGTCGTCTTCTGTTGTAGGAATTTCTGTAATGGCATCAGAAGCTGCTGCAGAGGGTTTCTCGACTCTTATTATGCTGGTAGCAGCTATTTCCATGTCACTTGGATTCATGAATCTTTTACCTATTC
>CABSWT010000027.1:0-13555 GCA_902481575.1 uncultured Atopobium sp. | reverse complement strand
TACGGAATTTCAATCGAATAGGTGTGCCAACCAGAGAGAACTTCTCGCGAAGCCTGTTCTCAATAAAGCGCTCGTAGTTGTCATCAACAAGGTCTGGAGCGTTACACCAAAACGAGATAACAGGAGGCTTAGAACCTGTCTGTGTAGCGTACTGAATCTTAAGACGGCGACCACGGTCAGACACCGTGTGTCCGCCTTCTCTAATCTGGGCGAGAAGCTCGTTGAGCTCGGAAGTCTTGAGTTGAAGTGCGCGGGATTCTGCAGCCGAAAGAGCAGCGGCAAGTACCTTATCAATAGCGCGACCGGTAAGTGCAGAGACGTTGATGGAAGCAATCCACGGAGCAAAGGCCAGGCGCTTTGCTACAGAGACTGCTACCTCATCGCGCTTTGCCTCAGAATCAATAAGATCCCACTTGTTAAGCAGGAGCACTAGAGCGCATCCACGCTCTACAGCCATGTTTGCAAGTTTCTGGTCCTGCTCGGTTACGCCCACAGAGGCGTCAACAACAAGAAGACAGACGTCTGCGCGGTCCATTGCCTGCAGACCTCTGACCAGACTGTAATACTCAACATCTTCATGTACCTGGCTTTTCTTACGAATACCAGCGGTATCAACAAGACGAATGGGAGTTCCCTTCCATTCAATCATGGTGTCAATTGCGTCACGAGTAGTACCAGCAACATCAGAAACAATAGAGCGTTTCTTGTTAGCCAGGCGGTTTGCCAGCGAAGATTTGCCTACATTTGGTCGGCCGATGATGGCAAGGTTAAGAATGCCGTCATCTTCTGGCTCTTCATCTACCTCTGGAAATGCGTTGACAATGTCATCCAACAAGTCACCAGTACCGTGACCATGAGAGGCAGACAGAGGTAGAGGCTCGCCGCAGCCAAGTGCATAGAAGTCCCAAAGACCATCCTGCTCTGTAGCAGGGTTATCTTTCTTGTTGACAACCAAGAACACGGGCTTGTCGCTCTTACGGACAATACGTGCAACCTCTTCGTCTTCATCGGTAACACCAGTAGAACCGTCTACCACAAAGACGATGACATCTGCTTCTTCGCATGCAAGAAGTGCCTGCTCACGAATGTGTGGAGCAAAGCGATCCTGCGATTTAATTGACTCGATACCGCCGGTATCAATGAGCTTAAACTCACGACCATTCCAGTCAGCATCGTGATATGAGCGGTCTCGGGTTACTCCCCTTGACTCGTGCACGATTGCATCGCGTTTCTCGGCAATTCTATTTACCAGCGTGGATTTGCCAACATTTGGGCGTCCAACAATAGCAACAATGGGCTTAGCCATGTCTCACCTTTCATTCAGTTGGTTTAATAATACCAGCAATACGTGGCTAATCCCACTCTTTGAGCGCTTTAATGCACGACTTGGCAATGTTTGTGGGACCAGGAATTGACATGATGACTTTTGCTCCGCGTGCCTCTAGCTGCGCCGTTAAATCGGCTAGTGACATGCCGTCAAGCGTGACTTTATCAAAGTTAAACATGACCTCAGGAAGCACCACCAGAACATCTGTGAGGTCCTCTGGTACCTGGGCGAGAAGATCAACGGCGCAGATAAGTCCTGTGACGTTAACGTCTCCACCAAAGAAATCGTTGCGCACGGCAAAAGTAGAAACGTTGCCATCAGCCGACCAATCATCACAGAAGGTCTGGATGGTTTGCTGAGCAGCCTCGCCTACAATCAGCAAAATCTTGCGAGAACGCGCAGAAAGATAGGTATCTGCCTCATCAAGGCCTGCACGCATAGCATGACACACCTCTTCAGCCTCATCGAGGAAGCTTCTGAGCATACCAATACCGTCATAAAATTGCGGATATCCGTCATAGGTATACGCAGGTGGAATAGGTAGCTGAGCGTCTACGTAGAACTCATCAGAGAGCTGAAAGCGCGTAATGCCCAAAGAAGCTCGTGCACGCTCCTGGTATGGTTCAACAATTTTGACTACAGAGCGGGACAGCTCCACATCATCAGAATACGAATGCGTAAAGCGTTTGGAGTCTTTGGTATAGCCAAGCGGAACAATGGCCAAAGAGGTAATCTGCTGATGAGCCTCTACCCAATCGAGCGTTTTATCAAGCTCTTCACCGTCGTTGATATTAGGGCACAGAACAATCTGACCATGAATCTCAATCCCGGCGTCCATGAGTTTCTCAAGAACTTCAATGCCCCTGGCTGCGCGAGCACCAATTAGATTGCGGCGCACGTCAGGTGAAATTGCATGAAGCGAGACGTTCATAGGCTCAAGTTTGTGAGAAATGATGCGCTCAACATCTTCGTCAGTAAGGTTAGTCAGCGTGACAAAATTGCCCTGTAAGAAGCTCAGACGATAATCGTCATCTCTAATGGAAAGCGAGGGGCGCATATCTTCTGGCAGCATAGCCATAAAGCAGAACTGGCAAGCGTTTACGCAGGTCTTGATGCCGTCAAACAGCACGTCAACAAAGTCAACGCCCCAGTCTTCTCCGGACTCACGCTCAAGCACACACTCGTAGAGCTCATCGTCACCAGGAACAGAAACTTCAAGCTCACAGAGAGAGCCGTCGGCTTCCCAGCGCCAATCAATCAGGTCTTTTGGCACTACACCATTGACCTTCTCGATAATCATGCCTGGCTCAAGGCCAGCCTTCCACGCAGGACTACCCTCTTCAACGGACTCAATCAGTGCGCCAAGTCCACCAGATTTTGTATTTCCGTAGTCTGCGCGCTGTTCCATATTAGGCGCCTACGATTTCCTCGATGGCTGATTTAACTGCGTTGATATGAGCCTCTGGTGTAGAAGCTCCTGCGGTAATACCAATATGCTCCGCGTCTTCAAACCAAGAAGCTTCTAGCTCATCGGCGCCTTCAATATGGTAAGTTGCGGGGCAATAGAGCTTTGATATCTCTGCCAAACGAGTGGTATTTGCAGAAATCCTGCCGCCAATAATAATCATGACGTCAGACTCTTTTGCAAGCCTCATGCACGAGTCCTGGTGGCCTGCGGTGGCCTCGCAGATGGTATTCATGACGCGAAGCTCGTCAACAAGCGGAAGTACCGCGTTGACTACTTCAGAGAGCTTAGCGGCGCTCATGGTGGTCTGTACAACTAGACCAACCTTCTTTGCAGCTCTCATGGCGTCCGCCTGAGCGGCAACTTCTTCCACGGTGTCAATAGCCAAAGAACCTGGCACGTGAGCCAGCGTAGCTTCTACCTCAGGATGTCCAGACTCTCCTACCACATACACGGCATAGCCCTGTTTGGCGAGAAGTTCTGCAGCTCCGTGAGCCTTCTTTACAAACGGACAGGTTGCATCTAACACGTCAACACAGCCGTCCTTGGCAATCTGCTCCTCTTGAGGGGTTACTCCGTGAGTGCGCAGCAGCAGCGCACTTCCTGCAGCTTCAGAAGCGGAATCAACAACCTCTACGCCCTGGTCTTTAAGAGACGTAACAACGCGAGGATTATGAATAAGCGGACCAAGCGTGCGCACGGGCGCATGAGCATCTTTGACGGCTTGTTGGACCATCTGAAGAGCTCTTTCTACACCGTAACAAGCGCCTGCTTCATCGGCAATTTTAATAGTAGGCACGAACTAATTCCTTCCGGGATGCTCTTTGAGCATTGCATCTCTCAGTTCGTATACCCGCTCCATGGCCATCTCTTCCATCTCTTTTGCCTGATCTTTACGCTTTGTAGAAGTCAGATCACTAAAAGAGACCTTCTGACCTGCGCGAAGATAAACCTTAACAGGCTTAACCAGAGG
The DNA here is from genome assembly GCA_902481575.1 of uncultured Atopobium sp. Taxonomy (GTDB): domain Bacteria; phylum Actinomycetota; class Coriobacteriia; order Coriobacteriales; family Atopobiaceae; genus Lancefieldella. Next base: position 9,790 of record CABSWT010000027.1, on the reverse strand, counting down.
AGAGCCTTTTTTCTTAATATCAAGTGCGCCAATAATGGCTAGTGGCTGCACATCCACCTTAGCAAGCTGGGCGATAAGCGCAAAACCACCGTGAGTTTCTCCACGCTCTGTATTACTTCTAACTCGCGTGCCCTCAGGGTAGATAAGAAGCATTTCTCCCCTAGAAAGTGCCGTAGTTGCACGACGAATAGCCTTCATATCAGCAGTTCCACGGTCTACAGGAATACCGCCAAGTCTAGAGAGTGCCCACTGAAGTGGCTTAAATTTATTGAACTCACTCTTATAGATGGTTCTAACGGGAATGCCATGAACAAGCAGGTGGACAACTGTAACAATGGGGTCCAAAAACGTTGGATGGTTCATGATAAGAACGCGAGGGGTCTTATCGCCAACAAAGAGCTGATCATTGTCCCAACGCCATCTGAACCAGATTTTTGTAATCAATCCAAGCACGCTGACTGCCAGCCACTTAAAGAACTTGGCTGGAGCTGGAAAATCAGCAAGCGCGGTATCGTAATAATCGTCAAATGAGTTTCCGCTAAAAGGACGCAAACGCTTAGATGCCGCTGCTATAGAAGACTTTTTCTCGGAGCGCTTAGGCTCTTCCGTGTGAGACTTCCCGTCATCAGACGAGCTGCTCTCTGACTCATTTCCCTGGTGAGAAGACCTGTGGTTACGGGCATCTCTCTTACCCAAGCCTGGATGCAAGGCAATAATAGCTGCGATAACCTCTTCAACAGAAAGCACAGAAGAGTCAATGTGATGAGCGTCTTCTGCGGCGCGAAGTGGAGCTGCCTTACGCTCAGAGTCAGCCTTATCACGAGCCTTGATGTCTTCGAGGATCTTCTCTTCGCTCTTGGCATCTACCTTGGCATCGTTGCCGGTAGCTGCATCTCCGCCCTGGCGCTGAACAGCACGGCGATGAGCACGAGCAGCAGGGTCTGCGGTCAAGAAAACCTTTACATCTGCCTCGGGGAACACCACGGTGCCAATGTCACGGCCTTCTGCGACTACATCGCCATTCTCGCCAGCACGGCGCTGAAGCGTGACCATAGCCTCGCGGACCTCAGGAATAGCTGCAACAGCGCTTACGTTTCTATCTACCTCTGGGGTACGAATCTCTGCTGTAACGTTTGAGCCGTTTGCGAAGACGGTCTGGCCGTTTGCGGAGTTTCCAAACGAGATGCTAATGCTGCGGGCTATCTGAATGATTTTCTCGGTATCAGTCATATCAATGCCTTGACGCAGGCATTCTACGGTTACCGAGCGATACATTGCACCCGTATCAAGGAAAATCAGGTCCAGGCGATCAGAAAGGGCGCGCGCAACCGTAGACTTTCCGGAACCTGCTGGGCCGTCAATAGCAACAATCATTACTTATCCCCCTTGGTGACACCCCAAATGTCACGAAAATCGTAAAAACTTGGCTCAGTGGAACGACGAATAACCTCTTCTGGATCAAGGTTAAATCCACCAAGCTTGAAATCTGTTCCGCCTGTACTAGTAAAGAAGATTGAAGAGACATTTGCAAGATGTACATTCCAGCTAGAACTTCCTGGAATGCCAAAAATCTCTGCCATCATAGAGCGCAGATAGCCGCCGTGAGAAATACAAACCGTGCGTCCAGAAAGGTTGGAGAACTCGTTAAGAATATTGCGGCACCTGCTTCTTACCTGCTCATATGACTCTGCTTCTGGAGCAGGAATGGAGTGACCGTTTTCATCTGAAGCCCAGGGAAACGTGAGACCATACGGCTTTAAAATCTCTTCTGCATCAGCAAAACGTTTGCTCTCCAGAATGCCAAAATCCATCTCTGCAAGATCGTCTTTTACCTCGCAGGAAATACCAAGCTCGGCTGCAGCCATCTGGGCCATGTCTTTGCAGCGAGACAAAGGAGAGGTCCAAATTCTATCTGGATGAAATGCAACAAGCGCGCGCACTGCACGCTCTCGCTGTTCAACGCCATGCTCGGTAAGCTCAACGTCTCTTCTACCGCTAAAAAAGCGCTGCGTATTAGCCACGCTTTCTGGATGGCGCATAAACAAAATGCGATGAGCCTGAGCTGGAACTTCAAATGGCTGCATTATGTCTCCTCTCTGGGCGTGTTTGAGCTGTTTGATGTGCGCTTAGAAATCGTGCGACTAGTAGTTACTTGCTGGCATGTAAAGGCATGATGGGAGAAGCACCAGGCTCTCTGCCAATAGTGCGCTCCAGAGCAGCAACTTCCTCTTCTGTAAGAAGCCTCCACTCGCCTTCTTTTATGCCTGTTAAGTGCAGCGGACCAAACGTATCTCTATGGAGCGCAAGAACCCTATGGTGAATGGCCAGAAGCATCTTCTTGACCTGATGCTTTCTGCCTTCCCTAATAGTGACGCTCACCAGGGTGTTTGGCTCTCCTCCACCGGTTTTTCCTAAACCCTGTGGGGCGAGAAGGGCCTTCATCTTGGCGTTGTCAGAGATAATCTCTACCTCTGCTGGCGCCGCAGGTCCATCTTCAAGCTCAATACCTTCGCGTAGACGATCTAACTGCTCTTCTGTAGGCGTTCCTACTACATGGGCAACATAGTGCTTCCATACATGCTTTGAAGGATGCAGGAGCTCTTGTGCCATCTGACCGTCAGTGGTGAAGAACAGAAGGCCTGTGGTATCCATATCAAGGCGTCCAACAGGAAAAAGACCGGGGTATTTGTCTGTTGGGACCATGTCCACAATGGTTGGTCTACCCTGAGGGTCTTTCATAGTAGTCAGGTAACCTGCAGGTTTGTTGAGCATCAAGTAGACGGGTTTCTCGGCAATTGAGCATACAATGCCATCAACTGCTACAACATCTACCAGCGGATCAACCTTACTGCCAAGCTCGGTGACTACCTGGCCGTTTACCGTGACGCGACCAGAGGTCATCAGGCGCTCAGAGCCACGACGGCTAGCCACTCCCGCACGCGCCAAAAAGCGCTGCAGGCGCATGGGAACAATACGCTCTTCTGCCACGGCTTATGCATCCTCTTGCGTATCGTAGCTGTCTCCCAAAAGGGAGCGCTCATCGTCAATGTCTTCTGCGGCTTCTTCAAGCGTTGAAGTGAAGCTTCTGCCAGAGAGTCTCTCGCGAATAAACTGCTTGGACTCCTCATCAGGGGCAAAGTCTTCCAGCGGCGGCAACTCTCGCAAAGACTTGAGACCAAAGCGCTCCAAGAAAAGGGCTGTTGTGCCATAGAGAATGGCTTGTCCCCTATCTGCCTCTTTGCCCACTTCACGCACAAGGTTTTTCTCGCGAAGTGAAGAGATAACACCATCAGAGTTAACACCACGAATAGCACGGACGCCCTCACGAGTTACGGGCTGGTGATAAGCAATAACCGCCAGCGTCTCAAGCGCTGCCTGAGAAAGGCGACGCGTATCCCAGGAGAGCACAAAATCGCTGACCAGCTGATGGTGAGCTGGGTGCGTAAAGAGGCGCCAACCGCCGGCTACCTCTCTGAGCTGAAAACCCCTGTTGCAGCGCGTGTACTCCTCTGCAAGCTCTTTAAGCGCTTGGGCAACCTCGGCAGGAGCTGCATTGGTGACCTTGGAAAAGTCGGCCGTGGTGATTGCATCAGTTGCAACTAAAAGCAGCGATTCAAGAGCGCCTTTAAGCGACTCTGAATCTAAATAGGTAAGCTCTTCTGCCATAAGTTATTCCGCCTCTTCCTGTACTTCATCGGGCGTATGAGTGAGCGATAAAAGCGTCTGCTGGACATCTTGAAGTGCATTTTGAGACAAGTTAAAACCCTCAAGGTCTGGCTCATCACCAGAAAGCTCTTCCAGTTCTAAGAGTACCGATTCATCAAGCTGATATGAATCTGCACCCTCTATGTGCTCAATCTCAATCTCGCCAAAGATGACATCCTGCTGAACACGAACAAGGCCGCGCTTAAAAAGTTCAAGCACAGCTAAAAAGTTTGCAACCACAATCTCTGGCGTATCCTGACCATCTAGAAGCTCAGAGAAGGTTACTTTACCCTTAGAGCGCGTGAGACGGTCCACAGAAGCTACCGTCAGAGCTACTGGGAGCCTTTTTGGGGCCACGTGTTCTGCCTCAAGCAAGAATGTCTCACGTTTTGAGTCAATGTCCGCACAGATGACGGCAAGGCTTCTGAGGGTAATGCCCTCAAGATAGTCTGGCATGAGGTTCAAGAAATCAGGATCTGGGCCCACTGAGCGTGGGAACATGTACGACTCTGCCTCCATGCGGCTGCCTAGCGCAGCACCAGCGTTTCTAAATTGTTTATAGGCAATAAGGCGAGCAATAAGAACTTCTCGCGCCTCATCAGGAGAAAGACCGTCAAGCTCGTCATCATACTCATCTTCTTCAAATGAGCTTTTGAGCGAAACGTCTTGAGGCACCAATGCATGAGCCTTCATGTCCAGAAGCGTTGACGCAACAAGTACAAAGTCACTGGCAACGTCCAGATCAAGCTCCTCCATGGCGTCAACTTCTGCCAGGTACTGATCGGCAACCTCAGAGATAGAAATGGATCCAATGGCAACTTTTTGCCTACTTACCAACTGAAGCAGCAGGTCAAATGGGCCCGAATATGTTGCAGTGTTTACTTTGTACGACATTAGATGATTCTCGCAAGCAGGCCCAAGATGATGTTAGAAATGCCCCCAATAATGGACGAGAAAAAGCCAGGCGCAAAGAACATGAGTCCCACTACAGCAATCATACAGTAAGGCTCAATGGCGTAGAACTTTTGACGGTTTTTCTCGCCAAGAAAATATAGCAGCAGTTTAGAGCCATCCAGAGGTGGAATTGGCAGCATATTAAAGACTGCCAGGCTTACGTTGATCTGAATATAGAAGATTACCAGTGAAGAAACGTAGTACATTACCAGTGGATTTAAGGCCGTGCCAAAAGCAACAGCTAACGCATTGAGCAAACGCAGCAAGAGTGCGCCGAGAAATGCCTGCAAAATGTTAGACGCTGGGCCTGCAAGTGCCACCAGAATCTCGTCACGACGACGATTTTTGAGGTAGTTGGGGTTATAAGGAACGGGCTTTGCGTATCCAAAGCTAGGTCCACCCATCAATACCAGCATAAGAGGTAGAAGAACCGTACCAAACAAGTCAATGTGTGCCAGCGGATTGAGCGTCAAACGGCCAGACATTTTTGCCGTAGGATCGCCGCACTTATATGCTACAAAGCCATGCGAAACCTCGTGAACCACGATGGCAAAAATTACCAGCGCAAATTCAGCAAGAGTTGTCAAAAGCGATGGAACTGACGTTAAAGCAGTTGGCACAACAATCCTTATCTCAACATCTGCGAAAATACTACAGACGGACACGTACAGACATAAGCCTCAAGTACAAGGCGTTAGGTACAAAACAGTAAGCACAAGACATTAGGTACAAGACAATTTTACCCAAGATTGGCAAAACTACCTACTCATCAATGTCTGCTTCCATTTTTTCTGAAAGCTCCAGCCATTCAGCCTCAAGAGCAGGAATTTTCTTGGAAAGTGCCTGATATTCAGCCATGCACTCATCAAACTTTTGAGGATCGTTATAGAGAGCCTCATCGGCCATAAGCGTCATGAGCTCATCGTAGCGTTTGTGCGCAGGAGTTAGCGCCGCCTCAACCTCGTCCAGGCGCTTCTTGGTCTCTCTGAGCGCGCGACTTCTACGATTGCGCTCCTCCGCCTCAGCCCTTCTCTGCTCCTTAGTCTTCACATTGCGAGAAGATCCTGCAGCTTGAACTGCCTCTGGAGCAGCACTCTTAACCGCTCTTGCACCCGAAGTTCCATACGAGGACACAGTCTTGCTCGACGTCTCCCCCTGAGCCGCTGCTTGAAGCTCTGCAAGCTTAAAGAGAAAGTAATCGTAGTCTCCGTCATAGACCGTAACCTTGTGGTCGCGAACATCCACAACCTTGTTTGCCACAGCTCTGACCAGGTGCTCATCGTGGCTGATCAAGATGATGGTACCTGGGAAGTCCACAAGCGCCTTTTCCAGGACGTCAACGGAATCAATATCCAGGTGGTTAGTTGGCTCGTCCAAGAGCAACAGTGGATCTGGAGAAACCAGCATCTTAGCAAGGGCTAAACGAGCACGCTCGCCACCAGAAAGTACGTTTACGCGCTTCTCCACGTCATCGCCATGGAACAGGAAGGCACCCAGCAATCTGCGCTCTTCAGAGGTGGTCCATCCTGCAGCCACCGTATCAAGCTCTGCAAGTACCGTATTTGCAGGGTTGAGCTCTTCAAGCTGATGCTGTGCGTAGTAGGCCTCGGTGACGTTTTGACCAAGAGTGATTTCTCCGGCATCTGGCTTCAGCTTACCGGCAATGAGCTTCATAAGAGTAGATTTACCAGCGCCGTTAGGACCAACAAGTGCTACATGGTCTCCTCGATACAGCTTGAGGTCAACGTTATCGTAGACAAAGTTATCCTCGTACGATTTAGCCACGCCCTCAAGAGAAATAACGGTATCTCCAGTACGTGGGGGCTCTGGGAACCTAAAATGCATGTGATGAGACTGCTCTGGAAGAACTACCAGCTCTTCACGGATCTTCTCGACCTTTGCCACGCGCTCTTGAACCTGTTTAGCCTTGGTTGGCTTGTACCTAAAGCGTTCAATGAAGGTTTCCATATGAGCAATATCACGCTCTTGAGCTGCACGTTTAGCACGGAGCTGCTCAAGATTTTCTTCTCGCTGATGAAGGTAACCGGAATAGTTGCCGGTATACGTAACTAACATACGGTTCTCAAGTGCCGCAACGTGCGTTACGCATGCATCCATAAATGAACGGTCGTGGCTTACCAGCAAAACCGTTCCGTCATATGACGATAAGAACCTCTCAAGCCACTGGACAGATTCCAAGTCCAAGTGGTTAGTAGGCTCGTCCAGAAGAAGAACATCAGGACGTCGCAGAAGCAGCTTTGACAAAGAGATACGCATCTGCCAGCCGCCCGAAAACTCTTTAGCTGGCTTGTCAAAATCTTCTACTGGAAATCCAAGACCTGCAAGAATCTGGCGAGCTCTACTCTCTAGTTCATAGCCACCAAGACGCTCGAAGCGCTCCATAGCATGAGCGTAGTCTTCCAAGTATTTGTTAAGCGTAGCGCCTTCAGGGGTTTCAGCAATCTTGAGTGAGAGGTCATTTACTTTTCTCTCCCACTGTTTGATCTCATGCGCGGACTCAATTACCTCGTTGAGGGCGGTCCTGTCTCCCATAAGCTCTGTCTCTTGCTCAAGGTATCCAAGGGTAGCGTCTTTTGCAAAGGTAACGGTTCCCTCATCAGCAGACTCTAGACCCATGATGATCTTTAGGAGCGTAGTCTTACCAGCACCATTAGGGCCAACTAATGCCCAACGCTCTCCTGCATTGAGCTGAAGTGTTGCATTTGAATAAAGGACCCTACCGCCAAATGACTTAGAAATCTTATCCGCAAGAGCAATCAAGTGAACTCCTCATACATATCTTAACTGGATAAGTATAAGTCATTCACTTGATTTACGTGCAAAATTATGTAAATGAAACCAGGCTTGTGAAGATTTATTGACGCTTCTTATGAAGGAAAAGAGCAGCACCAGCAACAACAACAGTTGCGCCAGCAACGCCAATAATCAAAGGTAGCGTAAGCGCATTATCACCGGTATTTGGAAGAACGGACTTCTTAACCTTCTTAGCCTTTGGAGCCTCTGGCTGAGGCTCTGGTGCTGGAGTAGGCTCAGGCTGTGGCTCTGGTGCAGGTGTAGGATCTGGTGCTGGAACCGTAGGTGGTATTGTAGGATCAACAAAAGTTACTGTGGCAGTGGTATTTGTACCAGTGATCTGACCAACACGAACCGTAGTATCAATCTGGTAACCATCAATGGTGGTGAGCTGTGTGATGGTAGTGGAAGTATTGCCCATAAGGTTAGGGATTACAACAGTACCATCTGCGCCAGTTGTAAGAGAGTAGCTACCGTCAGCCTCCATGGTAAGAATACCGGTCTGAGTAAATGGAGGGGTTGGAACAGCAGGACCTGCAACGTTTGCTGCAGTAGCCTTAAGAGTTGCACCGGCAATAGGATTGCCATCTGTGTCAACGACTTTAACAATAATATTGCCTAAAATTGGCTGGTTCTCCAGTTCAGCAGTGACCACATCACCTAAACCCGACGAAGCGCCATCAAAAACGTAAGATACAGATTCTACTTGAGGGACATAGCCCTCTTTATAAGTTGTCTGTTCAACTCTATAAGCGCCGTCAGGAAGTGGAAGATAAGGTCTAAAGTAGCCATCAGGTCCTGTGTCACCTTCGGCCACGATAGTAGAACCTCCTTGATAAATTACAACATGTACGCCCTCAATTGGCTCACGGGTGTATTTATCAACAGCAAGAGCACTAATCTCATTAGAGTCCGCAAGTGCAATCTTTGGAGTGATAACTGATACAACAAGCGTCAACGCAACAAGAATAGCAAGGGCAATGTTTTTATATCGTTTCAATTCAATTCCTTCAAACCGAATCGTACTTGTAAATACTTCTATCTATAGTAAGGGAATTAGACATTGAATTAAAGATAATATCCAAAACTAAACACAATTATTTCAAATTTTTTACTGAAGAAACCGCAGGATTTTCTGACCACATTATAAAAATCAAGTGAACTCCCCATACATTTTCAAATTGCCAAATGCACAGGTCGTTCACTTGATAAGTTCAAATCAATTTTGAAACAAATTCAATAAATCCTATTGTCTTAGAAACGCTTCTTATTCAGATACATTGAAACACCAGCGAAAGAACTTAATGTACCTGCAATTCCAACAATTAAAGAAGAGACACCAGAAATGTCAGATGTGTCTGGAAGAACAGCCTTCTTTTTCTTTGGAGTCTTAGGCTTTTCCGGAGTCTGTGGTTGAGGCTCAGGAGTAGGCTCTGGAGTTGGCTCAGGCTGAGGTTCTGGCTGTGGCTCTGGAGTTGGTGGCTCTGGCCTACGATTTACAAACGTAACCGTAGTTGTCTCGTTAGAGCCGGTAATCTCACCAACCTGTGGGTTTGGATCATCAATGGTGTAACCATCCAGAGTGGTCAGCTGAGTAATAGTTGACTCTCTCTCAACAAGATAATCAGGAATAATTACGGTGCCATCAGGACCAGTTGTAAGAAGATAATTATCATCGTCATCCCTGTCTAGCTCACCTGTCTGAGTATAAGGGACACCGGGAGCTGACGGATCCTGAGTCATAGCACGAGGAGCGCTAGTACCAGTTAAATAGGCTGGATCAGGTGTATTAGATCCACCTAGAGAAGGAGGACATGCTGGTGACGGAACACCCGGAATTATTTCATAAGCAGGAGTTGCCTTTAAAGTTGCGCCAGCAATAGGATTTCCATACTGATCAACAACCCTTACGACAATATTGCCAATTCTTGTTGGCAATTTAATTGTTGCGCGAGTTGTTTGCTCAAAGAGACGCGTATCTGAATCATAAGGGAACGTTACTGCATGTAGAGGAACATTGCCATTGCTGCTGGATGAAGAACATGCAAAGACAGAGTCAAACATTACTGCATCGGTATTGTATGCATATTGAGTGGGATAATTTTTTGGAATAAGCGTATAACTTCCTGTTACTGGTACAGTGACGCTTTGTCCTCCTTGAACACCTGTAGCAACTCTATTTCCAAATTCATCTTCAATATCAAATTGGATATCAGTAATAGCATTTGAACCCCAAATACTACTTGGTACCTTCTTCTCAGCACCAACATAGAGCTGGCCCATAATATGGACATTTTCAAAGTTAATGGTCTGGTGT
>CABSWT010000026.1:0-14997 GCA_902481575.1 uncultured Atopobium sp. | reverse complement strand
CAGCAAGCTTAGACTCTGGTGGGAGCAGCATGAAAGTGCAGCCGTAGATGGTATCTGCACGCGTAGTGAAGACGGTCATCTTGGTATCGGTTGGCGTGACGCCATCGGTATCTGCCAGGGTAAAGTCAATCTCTGCGCCCTCGGAGCGACCAATCCAGTTTGCCTGCATAGCACGAACACGCTCTGGCCAACCCTTAAGCTGGTCAAGGTCATCAAGAAGCTCCTGCGCGTAATCCGTGATGCGCAGGTACCACTGAGAGAGCTCACGCTTCTCTGGAACTGCGCCACAGCGCCAGCATTTACCGTTAACTACCTGCTCGTTTGCAAGAACAGTTTTATCGTTAGGACACCAGTTAACAGGACTTGTTGCACGATATACCAGGCCCTTCTCAAGCATCTTGAGGAAGATCCACTGACCCCATTTGTAGTACTCAGGGTCACATGTGTTAAACATGCGGTCTTTGTCGTAAGCAAAGCCCATACGGAACATGGTCTTTACAGCCTGGTCAATATTCTTATGGGTCCACACAGAAGGCTGAGTATTGTGCTTAATAGCAGCGTTTTCTGCAGGAAGACCAAAAGCATCAAAGCCCATTGGATGCAAGACATCAAAGCCACGCATACGAGCCTGACGAGCCATAGCGTCGCCAATGGTATAGTTGCGAGCATGACCCATGTGAAGATCGCCCGAAGGATAAGGGAACATCTCTAGAACGTATTTTTTAGGCCTTGAGCTGTCCTCTTCTGTCTTGTAAAGATTCTGCTCTTCCCAGACACGCTGCCACTTAGTTTCAATGGCCTCAGCGTCGTAGGCAGGAAAATCACCTGTATCGGATACGTTCTGTACTTCCTCGTTTTCCACGAGTTCCCCTTTCTTATAGCGATGCGTCACCAAGCAAAATACTTGGTGACGCCAGTAGTCCATAAATCCTGTGAGTTATGAACGGAAATTGTAACTGACCTGCTGGTTTGAGTCTTTCAGCAAGACGTCGTGTGCGCCACCCTCAACAATTGAAGTTGAAGAGACAAGTGTAATCTTTGCCTTATCGCGAAGCTCAGGAATGTCAAGAGCACCGCAGTTGCACATGGTGGATTTGACCTTCAGAAGTGATGCCTCAACGCCATCCTTCAGAGGACCTGCATATGGAACGTAGGAATCAACGCCCTCAACAAAAGATAGACCGCGCTTATTGCCGCCAAGGTCGTAGCGCTGCCAGTTACGAGCACGTGCAGAACCCTCGCCCCAGTACTCCTTCATGTAAGAGCCGTTAACAATAACGCGGTCAGAAGGACTCTCATCAAAGCGAGCAAAGTAACGACCAAGCATCATAAAGTCAGAACCCATAGCAAGGGCCAAAGTCATGTGATAGTCGTAGACAATTCCACCGTCAGAGCAGATTGGGATATAGACGCCAGTCTCCTCAAAGTACTCATCACGGGCGCGAGCAACATCAATGACAGAGGTTGCCTGACCACGACCAATGCCCTTCTGCTCACGAGTGATGCAGATAGAACCGCCGCCAATACCAATCTTGATAAAGTCAGCGCCAGCCTCAGCCAGGAAGCGGAAGCCCTCAGCGTCTACAACGTTGCCAGCACCAATCTTGACGGAATCACCGTAAGTTGCACGAACCCACTCAAGGGTGCGCTTCTGCCACTCGGAGTAACCCTCAGAAGAGTCGATGCACAAAACATCAGCACCTGCCTCAACAAGCAGAGGAACGCGAGTCTCATAGTCACGAGTATTAATACCAGCGCCAACCATGTAACGCTTAGAGTCATCAAGAAGCTCATCTGGAGCAGACTTGTGGGAATCATAATCCTTGCGGAATACAAGGCTTACCAGGTGACCGTTCTTATCGACAATTGGAAGGGTGTTGAGCTTATTGTCCCAGATAAGATCATTTGCCTCTTTGAGGGTCGTATCCTCAGCTGCGGTAATAAGCTTATCAGCTGGGGTCATAAACTCAGAAACAAGCTTAGAGCGATCATCGCGAGAAGGACGATAATCACGAGAGGTAACAATACCTACAAGCTTACCGCGAGAAGTGCCGTCATCAGTGACAGGCATGGTAGAGTGACCAGTCTTCTCTTTAAGGTCAAGCACCTCACCAAGGGTCATTTCTGGAGTAAGGGTTGAATCGGAGACTACAAAGCCTGCCTTGTAGCTCTTAACCTCGCGAACCATCTGAGCCTCATCCTCAGCGGACTGAGAGCCATAAATAAAGGCAATGCCACCCTGCTGGGCCAAGGCAATTGCCAGACGAGGGCCAGAAACTGACTGCATTACTGCAGATACCATAGGAATATTGAGCTCAATTGCGCTTTTCTCGCCACGTTTAAACTTAACAAGAGGAGTCTTCAAAGAAACATTTGCAGGGATATTCTCAGCTGATGAATAGCCAGGAACCAAAAGGTACTCAGAAAATGTGTGTGATTCGCCTTCGAAGAACTTTGCCATTGTTTTTGGCTCCCTCCTGACCTACCGGTCATGCTCAACGTGTTTTGGCATTGTACCACCAGTGGAGTTAATTATTTAATTTGAACTCCCACTTGAAGCAATAACATCCTCAAAGTTAACAGCAATGTCATGTTTTGTAGGAACCCACTCAACCTTTTTAAACAAAGCTGCAACGGTAATTGGAATATACGTCATCATAAAAATAGGGAACGTGAAGAGATTGGTAAAAATACGCCATTTCTTCTTTACATGGAAATGCTTGTACTCCGAGATGGTGGTAATAAGCGCCAGAATAAAGAAGACCACATACATCGAGAAGACCGTCATGACCAAAGATCCCACACTCATAGCAATCTCTGCGTCAGTAGCAACGAAGCCGTGGCTCAAATAGCCAACTAGCATGTAAGTACCATTAATAAAGGCTGAAAGCAGTGTCAAAATCATGCCTGGCGCAATGGTCATGAGCATATCGTATGAAGCAAACTGACCCTTAAAAATACCCTTAATAAGATCAAAACCATACGAGAAGAACACCTGGTAAAAGCCTTTTGTCCAACGCATACGCTGTGTCCACGATGCCTTGAAGGTCAAAGGCTGCTCATCGAAGAATTCTGCAGGTGCATAGCCAATTTGAATATTGTGAGCACTGCAGAACGTGGAGAATTGAATATCCTCGGTGAGGGTATGAAAATCCCATCCATGCATGCCTTTAATAATGCGAGAAGAAACCATCCAGCCGGAACCAGAAACTGCACAGCTGGTACCCATCATCATACGGGCATTATTCAAGAACTTTGCCTCGCGCATAAACCAGGTTGCGTATGCAGAGCTTACCCAGCTGGAATCAAAATTCTTTGAGTTTCTGTAGCTGGTACAGACAAGATATCCTGCATCAAAAGCCTGATTCATAATTTTTAAGTAGCTTGGAGAAACCAGGTTATCGGCGTCCATAATAATGAATGCCTCGTATTTGTCGCCGTACTCATTAAGGATGCGATCAAAGCCGTAATCCATAACCCAGCTCTTACCTTTACGAGCAAGGTCATTACGCTCCCAAGTAATTGCTCCAGCTTTTCTCGCCTCTTCAGCTGTTTTATCGGTACAAGCATCTGCAACAACAAAGACATCCATCAGCTCTCGAGGATAATCCTGAGAAAGAATGGACCTGACAAGGTTGCCAATAACTGGCTCTTCATTGTGGGCAGCAATAAAGAAAGCATAGCGGTGCTGCTTTTTTGCCTCTGGCAGTTTTACCTCACCCTTAACTAAAACACGAAGGATATACACAATTTGATAGAAGTATGCGAGTGTAAAGAAAAGCCAGATGATAAAGTTAAAAACAACAATTGGAGTGATACCGAGTCTGTTAAATTGCAATGGCATATATCCCTACGCTCCAAACTCAAGGCAAATATGTTTTATCAGCCAAAACCTCTCGATAAACAATTACCTTACAATCTTAGCGCAATAGAAGGGTCAAAGCGCCCATGCCTTTGAATCCATTTTTTCTCCCACATCAACGCACATGCAATTGGCCATCTTGGATATCGAGAAGAACGTCTGCTTCTTGATCTAGTTCATCAGAGTGCATAATCACCACGACAGTCCGACCACCTTTGAGGTTTGCGAGATATCTACAAAGCCTCTGTGATGTTGGCGCATCTAAATTCTGTAGAGGTTCATCCAAAACAAGTGCCCCTTGTTTTCTGGATAGAGCTCTCAAAAGGCCAATTTTTTGTCGCTCACCCAAAGAAACGGACTCTTCTTTTCCATCAAAAGCATGAGTCTCAAGAGAAGAGAAATCGAGCAAGTTGTAGACCGTTCGATCAATCTTTTCTCCAAACATATTGTCAGCGAGGCTTCCTTCTACAAGAGGTACCGGACGAGCAAAACGAGAACAGTCTTTAAGATCATCCGAAAGCTCTATATCACCACTGAATAGTGATGGATCAGAGCAACCTGCCAAAAGATCTACGAAAGAAGACTTGCCTGAGCCATTGGAACCCCTTACCACCACGAGAGATCCTTGTGGAATGCTGAGAGCTTGTGTATGGAAAAGTTCTGGTCCTTCTGGAGTAGCTAAAAGAGTTCCCTCTCCTATCTTTACAGCTGGTTTAAGTGAAGCATTCCAAAGCTTCTCATAACCTGAAGGCTCTTGGGATTCTTTGAAAGTATTTTGTAGTCGCTCAAGATGAACTTTATTTGCTTTTACAAACATGATTGACTGAAAAAGTTCCGCTAGAGGATTCTGAATCAATGCACAAAGTTGATATGAAATAAAAATATCTCCTACAGATGCAGCATGAATCTGATACATTTCAATGGTTAGGGCAAGCATAATAATCTGCAGTAGAGAGCACATACTGCTTGGAATCTTCTCATTCAATCCCTCATTAAACCGATATTTTTTTATGGAATCCAAGTACCTTGAACCGATGTCATGATATCTCTCTTTATAAAAGACATCAGCTCGAGCAATATTGATAGCTCTTTTATTTTCTACGATGCGTTTTGATTCGTTCAAATATCTATCTTGAGCTGGAATAATATTTCGCTGTAAATCTGCAATACGCTTGGCTGGAACCCTTGTCACAAGAAATAAGATAGGAATATAGGTAAGCACTACAATGAAATATACATAATTGGTAATAAGAAGCGCTAATAAAATCACTGCAATACATCCGACAGAACTCAAAATGGCAATATTCACAGCACTATACACAGATCCATACATGGTCGCAGAACTGCTTAAAAGGTTCATGTAGTAGCCTTTTTCATGTTTTTTATAGACACGGGCCGGCATCGCAATAACCCTTTGTATAACCTGCGTAGTACAACTCATTCTTTGGATAATCGCCGCACGCACAGGAAACCATCCTTTAAATGTAAGAACAAGGACTGCCGATACGAGAGAAAGAAATAGTACCCCCACAAAAGTAATCGTTTTACTAATCATCCAAGAACCTTGAGAAACGGCGCTCACTATTGAGCCTAAGGCCAAGCTTGCAGCTACAGAAAGAGCAGTTGATAATACTGATCCTACTATTAAAAAGACATTTTTCTTTGTAATGACAAGAGATGAAGGTACTTGAAACTTATATTTGGTTTGTGTATTCATTATTGTCTTTTCTCCCACATCAACGCACATGCAATTGGCCATCTTGGATATCGAGAAGAACGTCTGCTTCTTGATCTAGTTCATCAGAGTGCATAATCACCACGACAGTCCGACCACCTTTGAGGTTTGCGAGATATCTACAAAGCCTCTGTGATGTTGGCGCATCTAAATTCTGTAGAGGTTCATCCAAAACAAGTGCCCCTTGTTTTCTGGATAGAGCTCTCAAAAGGCCAATTTTTTGTCGCTCACCCAAAGAAACGGACTCTTCTTTTCCATCAAAAGCATGAGTCTCAAGAGAAGAGAAATCGAGCAAGTTGTAGACCGTTCGATCAATCTTTTCTCCAAACATATTGTCAGCGAGGCTTCCTTCTACAAGAGGTACCGGACGAGCAAAACGAGAACAGTCTTTAAGATCATCCGAAAGCTCTATATCACCACTGAATAGTGATGGATCAGAGCAACCTGCCAAAAGATCTACGAAAGAAGACTTGCCTGAGCCATTGGAACCCCTTACCACCACGAGAGATCCTTGTGGAATGCTGAGAGCTTGTGTATGGAAAAGTTCTGGTCCTTCTGGAGTAGCTAAAAGAGTTCCCTCTCCTATCTTTACAGCTGGTTTAAGTGAAGCATTCCAAAGCTTCTCATAACCTGAAGGCTCTTGGGATTCTTTCTCGTGCTCAAGATAAACATCAATATCCGCTTTTGCAGCAAGATATGAGCTTTTAACAGAACAAACCGTATCAAGCGGTTCACTCAATACTGACAAAATCAGATAGGCGGCTAAAATCTCTCCAACACTCATCTGACCTATAGAAAGCAGCATAACACCTGTAATTATGGCTACGACTTGCGTGAAATTTGAAAGCGCTGATGGAAGGTTCTTTGATAAAGCACTAAAAAAACTACTTCTTTTTACATAGAGAAAATACTCATCATTAGCTGCCTCATAAGCATTTTCAAAATAGTTCTCTGCTCGTAGCACATTAATCGAAAACTTTTCCTCAATTATGCGCCTACCGATATCCAGCCAGCCTTCTCGTTTTTTCATTGACTCGGTCAAAATCTCATTTGTTTTCTTGCTCGGATAATCAATAATCACCAAGTAAAAAGGGATATATAGCAAGACAAGCAAACCAATCCATGGATTTACCGTAAACGCCACAATTGCTAAAACAATAACTGCTAAAAGACCACCTAAAAATTCAACACTTACTGCAATTTGAACACCACTGAAGACAAAGGCTGCCATAGTGACTACATTAAGATAGTGTCCGGCATTCTTTTTTGGAAAAACACGAAGCGACATCTTTAAGAATTCCGATATCGCTACCTCAGAACTAGCAACCGCAGCTTCTAAATTGAGCTTTTGTGGAATCCAAACAGTGAGAAAAAAGCTTAAGCAAAGCGTTACAAGCGAAAGGAGCAATAACAACCCTAGCTTTTGACAAATACCGTCAGCAGCTTGCACATTAAGCATACTATCAATTAAATCGCCCGTAAAAATGCCCAGCATTGCGACAGCAATATATCCAATTGCCAAACCAAGGGCGGATAGAAGCATATGTTTTCGTATAACAAATAAGTGAGAGAGACGTTTATTCATACTCATCATCCCAAAAACAAAATAGCAATTACCTGCACTTGTAAAATAAACACTTAATGGACTCTTTAAGGTTAAAAGCGGATTTCTCGTATAAAATTGCGTTATCACCCTATAATTTGACGCAGGAAAATACCGTTGAAAGGCTGATTATGAGCGAAAAGCGACTAACTCAAGCACTTCAAAATATACTTGCCAATGGGAATTCTCTTGCTCAAGGTGACGCTTCAAATGTCATTTTAAGTGCACATTACGAAACAGAAGAATCTGTTAACCCTCATATCAGAGGATTTTTTACTCTCACTTCTGCTTTTGATTTAGCAAATTTAGGCCAATTTTCTACAAAACCTTATGGAGACGACATTGTGAGTCTCTCAATACTTGCTCGTAAAAACTATTTTGGAAGTTTTCTTTTCTTTCTAATGCCTTCATCAGAAGATTTCTTTACTTTTACTACAAACCTTATATCAAATAAAAATACATTACCGAAACAAGTTCATCCAGCTGATATTGAACAAATTTACACACTTTATAGTCAAATTATTATTACGTATTCCGAAAGAAAACCAAATTGGGAAGCTATTGTTACTTCCTTACTTATAGCGCTTATTACCTGTCTTTCTCCTGATGCTCACTATACGTTCACTCCAGGTAACACTAATGAGACGATCGCTCTTATCCTTAATGAAATTACTGCTCATTCAGAAAGTATTACACTTGCTAAGCTTTCAGAAAAATACTCATATACACCAACTTATCTTTCTGAACTTCTCAGACAAAAATGTGGCAAAACTTTTTCTGAACTTGTATTAGAACAAAGAATGGAACGAGCAAAAACGCTGTTAATTCATACCAAATTGCCTGTCTCTACTATTTCTTCAATGATTGGCTATGGTGGAACAACAGAGTTTTATAGGAAATTTAAAGATTACTTTTCTCTTACACCACGTGAAATGAGAAGCGAAACTTTTTAGTCATATTACAACTGTGGACAAATCTCATCTCCTACAGAAGTTCTTCCCATAGACATAGTGCTCTGAGAGAGTAGGGCTTCTTGCAGGTCTTTTGGTAGTGTGTCTGCTACCACGATATTCTCGCCCGTAAAAGGGTGCTCAAACTGAACATGCCAGGAGTGTAAAAACTGTCTGTTAAGTCCAAGGTTAAGGCTTGTATCTTTTTTGCCATAAAGCTGATCGCCAACAACAGGATGGCCAATGTGGCGCATGTGAACTCTAATCTGATGTGTACGACCTGTATAGAGGTGGCACTCTAGAAGCGAGTAGCCCTCGCCTTTTCTGCCCGCTTCAAAGCGCTCAAGCGTTCTAAAGGTGGTAATGGCCTCTCGTGCGCCAGGCGCGTCTGATACGGTCATTTTGAGACGGTCTCGCGTTGAGCGAGCAATACCCGTTTCAATGGTGCCAGAATCGTGGGCAACATAGCCTTGCACCAGCACAATGTAGCGTCGGTCAAGCACGCGCAGCCTAATGAGGTCTTGAAGGGCCTTTTGCGCCTCGTCTGACTTTGCTGCCAGCATAAGACCAGACGTATCCATATCAAGACGATGCACAATACCAAGACGTTCTTCTCCCTGAAGCATTCCTAAGTGCTCGTAGCCACAGTGTGCTACCAGCGCATTTGCCAGAGTGTCATCAACGTGGCCAGGCGATGGATGGCAAACTAGGCCAATCTGCTTGGAGAGCACTATGAGGTACTGGTCCTCAAAGCGAATATCAAGGGGAATGTCTGGGTTTGGACGTAAAAGTCCTGTTTGAGGCTGTGCGTCTGGAAGAGACACTAAGAGCCTATCACCCAGCATGAGTTTTTCTGCCTTAGAGGTGGCAAGCGTAGCGTTGATGGTTACTCTTCCCTCTTCTACCAGCTTTGCGCAAGCACTTCTTGAAGGGAGTGTATCTTGAGCAGAAAGGAACGCATCTAATCTGACGCCGTCCCCTTCTGGTCCAACTAGTATGTCAACGATACGCTCATTCATTGCCACTACCCTGTTGCTGCTTTTTGTCCCAGATTATCCAGTACACAAAAGCAATAAGGATGCCACAAGTCACAAAGATATCCGCCACATTAAACACGGCAAAATTAACAAACGTTGTAGCAAAGAAATCAGTAACCTGACCATACAAAACGCGGTCAATAGCGTTACCAATTCCGCCACCTGCGACGCCTCCCAAAAGCGCAATAAGCGGCAGCGGGAGGTTCTTCTCGCGAACTACAAAGCCCACAAGAGCGGCGATAACCACGGCAGTGAGAGCCACAAAAAAGAGAGCATTTCCAGAGCCCACAGAAAACGCAGCTCCCGTGTTACTTACGTGGAAGAGCTCCATAACACCTGGGATAAAAGGTACTGCGGTTCCCTCTGGAATTGAGGTTCGTACCCAGAGCTTGGTTACCTGGTCAAGCACACAGGCAACAGCGCCCGCCCCGCAGAGAACTGCAAGGCGGGTCACTAGTGTGTGAGTTGTATGTTGCTGCTGGTCAGTGTTCATTTACGCAACAACGTCGTGGCAGCGGTGGCAAAGGTGATCCTCACCAAGCTCGCGATAGTTCCAGCAACGGTCGCAGCGCTCGCCGTTTGCAGGATAGACGCTTACGCTCAGCTCAGAACCTTCGGAGACGGTAACCTCAGAACAGACAAATGCCTCAGCAAAGTCAAGGCCAGCGTGAGAAATGGATGCAGCTTGTTCAGCGGTAAGGGTAACCTCTGCACGAGTAGCCTGCGTGGTCTTCTCGGTAACAACACCTGCCTCAAGAGCGGTCTCGTATGCCTTGGTGTATGCGGCGCGAGCATCAACCAGTACCTGATATGCAGGAAGCAGTGATGTGTACTCGTCAGTGCTCATAGGAGCCTTATACCAGTCGAGAAGAGCTGCGTACTTCTGACCGTCACGCATAGACTCTGGCAGGAACTGCATAGCCTCATCGGTGGTGTAAACCAGAATTGGCTGCAGGTCATGAACAAGCATGGAGAGAATCTCTGCCCAAACAGTCTGAGCGCTTCTGCGTGTTGCAGAATCTGCAGCATCGCAGTACATACGGTCCTTAGTTGCGTTCAAATAACCGTTGGAAAGCTCAATGATGTAATCGTAGAGGGTACGGAAGACGTTATTAAAGCGATATCCCTCGTAAGCCTCAGTGACTGCAGCATGAACCTCGCACATACGTGCAAGAACAAGACGGTCGTACTCTTCAAGGTCCGCTACAGCAACTGCATCGGTAGCAGGATCAAACTGGCCCTCGAGCTCGCCAAGAAGGAAGCGCAGGGTGTTTCTGAACCTACGGTATGCATCGCCTACCTGGGAAAGAATGGCGTCATCGCAAGGAACGTCAGTTGAAGTGTCAACAGAAGCAACCCAAAGACGTAGGACGTCTGCGCCACGCTCAGCACAAACGGCATTTGGATCAATGACATTGCCCAGAGACTTACTCATCTTGCGTCCCTGGCCATCAAGCGTAAAGCCCTGTGAGACAACAGACTTATAAGGAGCAACTCCGTAAGCTCCAACAGAAGTCATGAGAGAACTCATGAACCAACCACGGTGCTGGTCGGAGCCCTCAAGATACATATCAGCTGGGAACTTAAGGTTTGGACGGTGTTTGCAAACAGCAGTGTGAGAAACACCAGAATCCCACCAAACGTCCAAAATATCCTTGTTTGCCTTGAGATTGTGGCCGCCACATTTAGGGCAGACGCAAGCGTCGCCTAAATAGGTCTTAGGATCGTCGGTAAACCAAGCATCAGAGCCCTTCTCGCGGAAAAGCTTGATGACTGCGTCAAGCGTCTGGTCATTAATGACGGTCTCGCCACAATCCTCGCAGGTGAAGGCTGGGATTGGAACGCCCCAGTTACGCTGCCTGGAAATACACCAGTCAGGACGGCCTTCAACCATAGAACCAATACGCTTAACCGCATTTGCAGGATAGAACTTAACCTTTGTAAGCTCCTCTGCTGCCTGCTGACGCAGACCAGTCTTATCCATGGAGACAAACCACTGGCTTGTTGCGCGGAAGATAACAGGCTCTTTACAACGCCAGCAGTGTGGATAGCTGTGGGTAATCTCTTCTGCAAGAATGAGCGTACCACGGTCTTTGAGCCACTGAACAATGACAGGATTAGCCTCATTGACCTCCATACCAGAGAAGGGGCCGCCGGTGCCTTGGCCGTCGCCCTTGAAGAAGTGACCATCATCATCAACAGGCATGGTCTGTGGAATATCAAAGCGAACACCAGCGTTATAGTCGTCTACACCGTGACCAGGCGCAGAGTGAACAACACCAGTACCGTCGTCAAGGGTGACGTACTCTGCATAGATAAACTTACCGGTGTTACCAAGATCGCCAAAGATTGGCTGCTTATACTCATTGCCTGCAAGCTCAACGCCAGTCTTCTTCCAAGTATTACCTTCTGCGTCCTGAGCAAGCTTCCAATCGGTATAACCAAACTTGGCAGCAGCTTTCTCTGCAAGAGCTTCAGCAACAATCTCTACGTGTCCATCAGGAAGCTCAAGAGCAACATAGTTAGCCTCAGGGTGCAGAATAACTGCCTCGTCTGCTGGCATAGTCCAAGGAGTAGTAGTCCAAATGTCTACCCAGGTCTTACCTGCATAAGCCTCAAGACCCTCTGGAACTGTGGTTAGCTCAAAGCGCACAAAAATAGCAGTTGAGGTGACATCGTGATACTCAATCTCTGCCTCAGAAAGAGCAGTGTGGTCATGAGTACACCAGTGAACAGGCTTG
Organism: uncultured Atopobium sp.; assembly: GCA_902481575.1. Classification (GTDB taxonomy): domain Bacteria; phylum Actinomycetota; class Coriobacteriia; order Coriobacteriales; family Atopobiaceae; genus Lancefieldella. The sequence goes on along the minus strand of CABSWT010000026.1, from coordinate 3,069 downwards.
GTACCTCTATACACAGAGCCCTTGTCGTAGATTGCCTTGAAGATCTCAACATCAGTTGCGTCGTAATCGTTGACGTAAGTAAGATAAGGGTTGTCCCACTCGCCCAAAACACCAAGGCGCTTAAAGCCCTGACGCTGGGTATCTACCTGCTCAACTGCCATCTTGCGGCAGAGCTCACGGATCTTCTCGGTAGATAACTGATTGAACTTCTCGGTGCCAAGCATCTGCTCAACCTTGTGCTCGATTGGCTGACCATGGCAGTCCCAACCAGGAACATAAGGAGTCTGGAAGCCCTGCATAGCCTTATAGCGGTTGATGATGTCCTTGGAAATCTTATTCTGTGCGTGACCTAGGTGAATTGGACCGTTTGCATAAGGAGGTCCATCATGAAGGACAAACTTGTCATGTCCCTCATTCTTCTTCATCAGGAGCTCATAGACGTTGTTTTGGTCCCAATCAGCCAAACGCTGAGGCTCGTTCTGCGCAAGTGATGCGCGCATAGGAAAGCCTGTGTTTGGCAGGTTGGTGGTCTTTTTGTACTCGTTTGCCATCAAGCACAACCTTTCTGGGCACAAATAAAGCGCCCGTCCCTCACAGCTGGGACGAAGCGCCACAATACACTTCGTTGTAACCACCCAGCGACGGATATGTCCGTTTACTCGGCTGGCCTGTCACGGCGACCATTTCCGGCAGCATCTACTAGTACAAAAACCTGTACGTTTGAACTGCAGCTCCGAGGTGATGTTCACACGGACGCAAATGCGGACTTCCACCAACTCCGCTCGCTTGAGATTTGCGCTACCCAGCTACTGTCCTCATCACAGCTTGTGTAAGTAATACTACCACGTCTTGCACTCATTGAACTAAGTAATACACGCGCTTAAACCGTTTTTAACAAATTATGCGGAATCCAAATTTTAAATTTTTATAGAAATAAAAAATGTAGATTGGGTAAAACAATTCCAATATCTAAGTGAGCTCATATCACATTTGAGCCAAACAGGTAAAGGGACGTGTATGGCAAATAACGATAACAAGCACCGTAGATCTATGTCGATGCTACTCTATATTGCAGTAGCCATCTTTGTATATCTCCTGCTTAGCAACACATTATTACCAGGACTTCTGCGTCAACAGGTACAAACTGTCTCGTACAGTGAGTTCCTTAACAAGGTTGACAATAATGAAGTTACCAAGGTGGACCTTAATACGGGCAGCAGAAACATTAGGTTCACAACTGGCTCTGGAGATTCCGAGAAGGTCTTTGAGACTACGCAATTCCCTAATGATTCAACGCTGGTTCAGACACTTAGAGATCACAAAGTTGATTTCTCGGCTTCTATTCCTGACAACTCTACAAATATGCTGCTCTATGCCCTTATTCAGTATGGAATCCCTCTTGTCATCTTCTTGGGCATTGGCTACTTTATCAACCGATCCCTTAAGCGCGCCATGGGTGACGATGGTCCTTCCATGAACTTTGGCGGTGGATTTGGTGGCCTTGGCGGCAATCTTGGTCGCTCAAGCGCTAAAGAAATTAAGGGAGAAGATACAGGCATTACGTTTAAAGACGTTGCCGGCCAAGAAGAAGCTAAGGAGTCTATGCAAGAGATTGTTAGCTTCCTTAAGACTCCCGATAAATACAAAGAAATTGGTGCTCGTTGCCCTCGTGGTGCCCTACTTGTAGGCCCTCCAGGTACTGGTAAGACCCTCATTGCTAAGGCAGTTGCTGGTGAGGCAGGCGTTCCTTTCTTCCAGATTGCTGGCTCTGAGTTTGTTGAGATGTTTGTTGGACGCGGTGCTGCAAAAGTCCGTGACCTCTTCAAGCAAGCAAATGAAAAGGCTCCATGCATCATATTTATTGACGAGATTGATGCGGTTGGTAAGCGCCGTGATGCTTCTCTCAACTCCAACGATGAGCGTGAGCAAACCTTAAACCAGCTGCTCTCTGAGATGGACGGCTTTGATAACCACAAGGGTATTGTTGTTCTTGCAGCAACCAACCGCCCTGAGACCTTGGACAAGGCACTTCTGCGTCCTGGCCGTTTTGACCGCCGTATTCCTGTTGAACTTCCAGACCTTAAGGGTCGTGAGGCAGTTCTTCAGATTCACGCCAATGATGTAAAGATGGAGCCAGGCGTTGACCTCTCTATTATTGCTAAGTCCACACCAGGCGCATCTGGTGCAGACCTCGCAAACATCATCAACGAGGCAGCTCTTCGTGCTGTTCGCTTTGGTCGTCGTCGTGTTACCACCGAAGACCTTGCTGAGTCCGTTGACGTTGTTATTGCCGGCGCTAAGAAGAAGAACACTGTTCTTTCTGAGCACGAGAAGGACGTTGTGGCTTATCACGAGACCGGCCATGCAATTGTTGGTGCCATCCAGAAAAACGATGCTCCTGTTACCAAGATCACCATTGTTCCTCGTACTGGCGGAGCTCTTGGCTTTACCATGCAGGTTGAGGATGATGAGCGTTATCTAATGAGCAAAAGCCAGGCAATGGATGAGATTGCTGTTCTCTGTGGTGGACGCGCAGCTGAAGAACTTATCTTTGGCGAGATGACCAATGGTGCTTCTAATGACATTGAGCGCGCAACAGCAATTGCTCGCGCTATGGTTACGCAGTACGGCATGTCTGACAAACTTGGCATGGTTACCCTCAGCCAGCAGCAAAGCCGTTATCTTGGTGGTGGCTCTTCCCTCACCTGCTCTGAAGCAACCGCTGAAGAGATCGACGCTGAAGTTAGACGCATTGTTGAAGAGGGTCACCAGCGTGCACTCCAGACGCTTAAAGAGAACCGCTTTAAGCTGCATGAAATTGCTCACTACCTGCAGAAGAAAGAGACTATTACCGGCGAGGAGTTCATGAACATCCTTAAACGTGAGAATACCTTTGCACCAGTAGTTGAGAGCACCAATGAGGAAGGCTCCTCTACTTCTTCAGCAGAGTAACTTTGTCTCATAAGTAAAATTAAACGGCCGCCTATCCTGAACTACCTCCCATTTCTTATGTCTAAGAAATGGGAGGTAGTTCATATGCAGGTGATTATGATTCTGCAGCGTGTTAGC
>CABSWT010000025.1:0-17154 GCA_902481575.1 uncultured Atopobium sp. | reverse complement strand
TTGTGCGCCAGGCCTAAAAGCCGACGCTAACACGCTGCAGAATCATAATCACTCGTATATGAACTGCCTCCCATTTCTTATGTCCAAGAAATAGGAGGCAGTTCAAAAAGAAGAGGCGGTTTTTCTGTGGATGAACTGCGTGACGTATAACATACCTGCACTTTTGGTAAAATAAAATCTGTATCTGTCTCTTCGGAGTAAGAAAAGGAGCAACTGTGGCTAATCATTTTCGCACTGATGAGCAACAGGAGTCCTCGTTTGATGACCGTTTTGGGGTAATTTCTCAGGATGATCTGAACCAGCTTGACCAGCAAGATGTTGTAGCTGATCAAGTTGAAACTCAGGACTTTTCTGCTGATGTGCCAGTGGCCCAGGCTGCTGAACCTGTAACAACTGTATCTGATCCATTTGCTTCTGGAGCAGAAGCTGTACACGTGGTAACTGCTGAGCAGCAAAACAACCCTGAGCAGGCACCTCTTGATCGTGCAAAGTTTTTTGCAGATCTAGCTCAAGATGCACCTAAGGTAGAGCGTACTGGTACTCCAACCATTTCTTTTAAGAGTGCCTCGCTTGTGTATCCATCGCAGCCAAACCGTCCTGCGCTGGACAACATCAGCGCTGATATCTACCCAGGTGAGTTTGTCTTTGTAGTTGGACACTCTGGTTCCGGCAAGTCATCTCTCTTGCGTCTTATTACGCGTGAGCAGAAGGCAACTCACGGACAGGTTATTGTTGCTGGTCAGGATCTTACACGTATGCGTAACTCCAAGGTTCCTTATCTGCGTCGCCAGATTGGCACCGTCTTCCAGGACTTTAAGCTTCTGCCCGATAAGACCGTCTATGAGAACGTTTCCTTTGCACTTGAGTGCATTGGCAAGCCTCGTCCTGTTATTGATATTCAGGTTCCAGAGGTTCTGCGCCTCGTAGGCCTCGGTCAAAAGATGAGCGCTTACCCAGACCAGCTATCCGGTGGTGAGCAGCAGCGTGTTTCCGTTGCTCGCGCAATGGTTAACCGCCCACCACTGCTTATCTGCGACGAGCCTACGGGTAACTTGGACCCAGCAATTTCTCTGGGCATTATGAAGCTTCTTGACCGCATTAATCGTGCGGGAACTACGGTTGTAATGGCAACACACGATCGCGAGATGGTTGACTCTATGCGCAAGCGCGTTATTGCGCTTGAGGCTGGTCACATTGTCCGCGACCAGGAGAAGGGAGGCTATGGCTACTATGGGGCTCTCTAATTTTGGATATTCTCTGCGTGAGGCCGGAAGCCACTTTAGAAGGAACTGGTCTACCGCTCTTGGCGCTATCGTAACCATCTTCTTGTCCCTGTTTATCATCGGTCTGTTTGTTCTTGGCTCAGCTCTTATCGAGAACATGGTAGGAAGTGTCGAGAACCGCGTTACTATCCAGGCATTTCTTTCTGATGATGCAGATCAGGCTGCAGTAACTGCTTTCCAGCAAGAAGTTCAAGGCTGGGATACGGTTGAGTCTGTAACTTATAAGAGCAAAGAGCAGGCTCTTGAGGAGTACCGCACAACCATGAGTTATCGCAATGCTTCTGATGCGGTTTCTGCTCTTGATGGCCAGAATCCAATTCCTGCATCCCTTGTGATTAAACTCAAGGATCCTAAGGATGTTCAAGACGTTGCCCAGCGTATTGCCTCTTCATCATCTTTTGCAGCCATTGCAGATAATAAGAGCAATCCGTCTGGTGATGTTCAGTATGGTCGCGAGACCGTTGAGCGTTTGTTTAGCGTAACAGCATACATTCGTATTGGCGCTATTGGCCTTGTTGGACTTCTGGTGTTTGTTGCTTTTGTCTTTATTAACAACACCATTCGCCTTGCTATTAACGCTCGCCGTCGTGAGATTGCCATCATGCGTTTGGTTGGTGCATCTAACGGCTTTATTCGCGGACCATTCCTTATGGAAGGCGTGCTTGAGGCTCTTATCGGCGCTCTTCTCGCCATTGTAGTTTTGGTTGTTGGAGCCCACATGCTTCTCCCGGTTATGGCAGAAAGCATGACCTTCTTGACCTTTGCTATTCCAACAACGGTCATGCTGGGTATGAGTGGCCTTCTGTTGCTCTTAGGTTTGCTTCTGGGACTCTTTGGCTCTGCTATTGCTATGGGCCGCTATCTGAAGGCATAGCAACTAAGCAACCTGGTACTTCAATTGTCAAAGTGAAGTATCAATTAAGAAAGTTTTTTGCATAAAGATTGCAAGGTAAGACCTCGTGAATACCGTTCACGGGGTCTTTTTGCGTTAAACGGTATTTACCAATTTGCAGGTAGAATGATATTTTTAAGGGTGAATTGTTAGGCCACGTACTTGAATAGGGGCCAAGTATGGAGACCAACCTGCACAAATTCCAGGCTTTTACTTCCGCGGCATATCACAGTAGCTTTACGGTGGCGGCAGAAGAGCTGGGGTGCACTCAGTCGTCTATTAGTCGCATGGTGGCAAGTCTAGAAAAAGAGTGGGATGTCCGCTTGTTTAACAGGCATGGTGGCTATGTAAGTCTGACTCCTGAGGGGAAGACGCTTTTGCCTGTTGCAGAAGAGGTGTGCCAGGCATACAGCAAGTTGAGCAATCAAGTTAATCGCGTCAGTGCCATTGAGATGGGCAACCTTGTTATTGCGGCGCCTTCGAGCTTTCTTTCACGAGCACTGCCAGGTCATTTGAAGAAGTACATGACCGATCATCCAAACATCAAAGTTGAAGTTATTGAGTGTACGTATGGAGAAGCCCTGCGTCTTATTAGCAAGGGTAAGGTGGATATTAGTTTTACTATGACCCGCGCAACTGAGCAGGGATTTACTTCAACTTTATTTGATCATGATGAGGTTGTTGTTGTTTCTCAAAAAGGACATTACGAGAAGGACCTTGAGACAATTCCCGTCAAGCGTCTTATTGAAGAGCCTTTTATCGTTGATATTGAGACAGCTCCGTTGCTTCAAAAGCAACTTAAAAATGCACGAATGACCTTTGCGATATCGGACTCTTTTACCATTATGTCCATGGTAGAGTCGGGTCTTGGTGTAAGTTTGTTGCCACTTGAAGCAACAAAAGGTACAAAATTTGATATTGACGTACATCATCTTGAAACTCCTGTACATCGTAATGTTTTCATTACACATCGTGTAAAAGGCGAGATGTCGCGCACTACAGAAGAGTTTTTAAAATATTTAAGTTAAAGATTGATATATATCTGCGTACGTTCACTATTTGAAAATTGCATAACTGTTATTAGATTTTGGTAAAGACGGAAAAAGATTTAACTACCGCTCGCGGTTGTAGCTTCTACGTTTACGGGTTTATCTGACGCCCAGAGGGCGCTACTTCTTTTTTCAAATGGCTTCGGGTGCAAACATAGTCTCATTAAGTTCTTCGTCCGAGTTATTACGGGAAGGAGTGGGACATGGCAGAAAATGCCGAGGCACCTGAGATGCAAAAGTCGTTGAGTCTATTCAACTTCTTTACCATCGGATTTGGTGCGATCATTGGTACCGGATGGGTGCTCCTGGTAGGCGACTGGATGGTTCTTGGTGGAGGACCATTCCCCGCGATGATCGCATTCGCAATTGGCGCAATTTTCCTTGTACCAATTGGATGTGTTTTTGGCGAGCTTACTGCTGCTATTCCAATTTCTGGTGGCATCATTGAGTACGTCGACAGGACATTCGGTCGCCCATTGGGCTTCTTTACTGGCTGGATGCTCCTTCTGGGTAACGCTCCACTGTGCCCTTGGGAGGCAATTGCTATTTCCACGCTTCTCACCGACCGTTTTGGTGCATTCCCTATTCTTTCTTGGTTGAGGTCCGTTAAGCTCTACACCATTCTTGGTGCAGATGTTTATCTGTGGCCAACAGTCATCGCTCTTTGCTTTGCTATCCTGGTCATCTTCCTTAACTTTAAGGGTGCTGGCGCAGCAGCTAAGCTTTCGAGCTTCCTTACTAAGGCTCTGCTGACTGGTATGATCCTTGCAATGGTTATCTCCTTTGCAACTGGTTCTCCAAGCAACGGCCTCCCAGTCTTCTCCCAGGCAACTGAGGTTGCAGGCGGCGAGGCTACAAAGGCTACCAGCTTCTTTGGCGGCATCATTGCAGTACTTGTTATGACTCCATTCTTCTACGCTGGCTTTGACACCATTCCACAGCAGGCAGAAGAGGCTTCTGCTGACCTTGACTGGAAGAAGTTTGGCATCATTCCTGCACTTGCACTTATCGCTTCTGGTGTCTTCTATCTCATCTGCATCTATGCATTCGGAACCATGATTGACTGGCACGAGTTTGTTAAGTCTTCCGTTCCTGCACTTGCAGTTCTCGAGCGCATCAACCTGTTCTTCTACATTGCAATGCTCATCATTGCAACGCTTGGACCTCTGGGCCCAATGAACTCCTTCTTTGGTGCTTCCACTCGTCTGATGCTTGCTCTTGGTCGTAAGAAGATGCTCCCTGAGTCCTTCGCAAAGATCGACCCTAAGTCTGGCGCACCTCTGACTGCAAACATGTTCATGGCTGGCCTGACCCTTGTTGGTCCATTCCTTGGCCGCAACATGCTTGTTCCTCTGACCAACGTTGCTTCTCTCGGCTTCATCTTTGCATGCACCATGGCTGGCGTTGCCTGCCTGCGTCTGCGTCAGACCGAGCCAGACCTGCCTCGTCCTTACAAGGTCAACGGTGGTATCGCAGGTATCCTTGCTGCAATTCTTGCTGGTAGTATCATCATCGGCCTGATGGTTGTTCCTTTCAGCCCTGCAGCTTTGAAGCCAGTTGAGTGGATCATCACCATTTCTTGGATTGTCATTGGTATGGCCATCTTCATGATCTTTGGTCGTCAGTCTGAGAAGGCGGCAGCATAAGTTGCTTGCAAGCTCTAAAGGTTTCATCGGTACGTTGAACTAAGCACGTTATTTGTTTCTTTAGTTTGGAGTTTTTGCGCCCAAAAAGGGTGGGCGCAAAAAGATAGTATTTATCATTTACTAGAGGGGGAAAGAAATGAGTAAGATTGCTTTTGTAGGCGGAAAGCTCGTTGACGGCACTGGCGCCGCTCCTGTTGAGGATTCTCTTGTCCTCGTAGACGACAAGAAGATCGCTTATGCTGGTCCTCGCACTGAGGTTCCAGAGGGCTATGAGGTCCGTGACATCCAGGGCCGCACCATTATGCCAGGTCTTATCGATACCCACCTGCACTTCTCCGGCAACCTGACCGACAACGATAACGACTGGGTTATCGAGTCCGTTGCTCAGAAGCAGGCATGCGCAGTCAAGCAGTCCTGGGACGCTCTCTCCCATGGTCTTACCACCGTCTGCGAGATTGGCCGCAATGGTATCGCAATTCGTGACCTCGTCAACATGGGTATCATGGAAGGCCCACGTATCTACGCTACCGGCCTTGGCTTCTGCCGCGTTGCTGGTCACGGTGACTGCCACCAGCTCCCACAGGAGATTTCCAAGAATGGTCACCCATGGGGCGATCAGGTAGACGGTCCTTGGGATCTTCGTAAGGCAGTTCGTCGTCGTCTTCGTGAGAACCCAGACGCAATCAAGATTTGGGCAACCGGTGGCGGCATTTGGCACTGGGACTCCGGTCGCGATCAGCACTACTGCTACGAGGAGATCAAGGCAGTTTGCGACGAGGCAGCAATGGTTGGCATTCCTGTTTGGTCACACTCCTATAACAGCTTCTCCGCAGCTTATGACTCCGTCCGTTGCGGCTGCGAGCAGATGATTCACGGCTTCGAGCTTGATGCAAAGACCATGGATCTTATGTGCGAGCAGGGCACCTTCTTTACTCCTACCATCGGCTTCCTGCCAACTTGGTACGGAACTTATCCACCAGAGTGGACTCCAGAGCTTGACGCATTCCCAGGCGATACCGTCGTTGAGAAGGGCCTCAACCGTACATACGAGAACCTCCGTGCTGCTAACGAGCGCGGCGTCACTCTCACCATCGGCTCCGACTCCTTCAGCTTCGTAACTCCTTACGGCTATGTCACCATCGATGAGATGTATGACTTCGTTGAGAAGGCTGGCGTCACCATTCTTGAGACCATCAAGGCTGCTACTCTTAACGGCGCAAAGATGGTTCACCACGAGGATGAGTTTGGCTCCCTCGAGGCAGGCAAGCTTGCCGACCTCCTGGTTGTCAAGGGCGACGTTGCTACCAACATCCGCGACCTTACCCCAGATAACATGGAAGTTATCATGAAGGAAGGCAGCGAGGTTATTCGCGGAACCTTCTAAGAGGTAAACCAATCCCTTCTGGAGCCCCTATGCAGCCTCTGCATAGGGGCTCTTTTTGTGCGCAGATATGGCGAGAAACCCGACGGAGCTCCGACGCAAAGCGCGACGAGCGCGCCGAGGCAATCTGGCGAGATACCCGTCAAAATCCCTGGAACTTCTCGCCTTATCTGCGCCTCGTCTATCACAAGGCACTTTCGGGTACATATCAGAAGATTCATCAGGTCAGCGCAAAAGGTGTTGGCCTCTACCTACAGGAGGATTTTTGGCTAGAAAACGCGTACATAAAGGAAACCGTCGTCAGGGACGTGAAAAAGTCTCAAAGCGACCATCAGCGCTGCTCACGGGCACGCTGAGCCTTTCTCGTCCAAGAGTTGCTACCGTAAGCACCCCTGAGGGTACGTATGCGCTGGCCAAACACGGTATTCATGAGGCAATGCACGGCGACGAGGTCCAGATTTCACTGGTCTCAGCCAAGGGAAAGACTCCTCTGGCAAACGTTCGCTTTGTGCTTACGCGAGCTACTCAGACGTTTTTGGGCATCTACCACGACGCCGGTCCACTTGGCGCTGTAGTGCCGCTGGATAGTCGCATCCAGCGAGATTTCTTTGTGCTTCCCGAAGACCCTTCTGTTGGACGTCATTACGTTTTTGAAGGTGACGTGGTTGTCGCGCGTATCACGGAGTATCCGACGCGTAAAAGCGCTGCTGTAGTTACCATTGAGCGTCGCGTGGGCTCTGCCGAAGATCTGGACATGAACGTTGAGGCGACCATTGCTTCATATGGCCTAGCAACAGAATTTCCTATCAAGGCGCTCAGGCAGGCTGAGAAAATCTCTGTTGACGCAGATAAAGCGCTTGCGGAAGACGTTTCAAGACACGATTTGCGAGAAAATCTGTGTATCACCGTAGATCCCGCAGATGCTAAAGACTTTGATGATGCTGTTGGTGCGCGTAAGCTTGAAGACGGTGGCTTTGAGCTGTGGGTTCATATTGCAGACGTGGCTCACTATGTGAAATGGGATTCTCCCATTGACCTGGAAGCTCGCATGCGCACCTGCTCGGCATATTTAGTTGACCGCGTGTTGCCTATGCTTCCAGAGAAACTCTGCAACGACGTGTGCTCTCTGCGACCAGCTGAAGACAGGTTGGCCATGTCGGTAAAGATGACTTTGAGCAGCTCAGGCAAGATTCTTGGCGTAACGGCTATGAATTCCGTTATTCGCTCACGGGTAAGACTCAGCTACGACCAGGTAGATAGCTATCTCCAAGGAGATGCTGCGGCACTTTACTCGGCTGTTTCTGCAGAAGACGTTGGCGCAATCAAAGAAATGATTGGCGTGCTCAATCAAATCCGTGCGCTTAGAGAAGAAATTCGCGAGAAACGCGGTTCAGTAGATTTTGAGAGCGTGGAGACGCGCGTAGTGCTTGACCAGGATAACAAGCCTATTGGCGTGTCGGTGCGCGAGCGCACCCATGCAACGGGGCTTATCGAGGAAGCAATGCTTGCAGCCAATGAGAGCGTCGCGCACATGCTCAGCCAGCATGACCTGGAGTCGGCATATCGCGTGCATGAGCAGCCTTCTCCAGAGTCACTTAAGCTTGCGGTCACTCCACTTGTAGCGATGGGTGCTCTTGAGCCAGATGTTGCATCGCGTATTGCCATTGGCGATCAGACGGCATTGCAAGAAGCGCTGGAGTCAGTCCACGGCACACGTTATTCTCGCGTGGTAAATGCACAGCTGCTCAGGGCTCAAAAACGAGCCATCTATCTGCCAACCAATCAGGGGCACTTTGCCCTAGGGGCGGATGCGTACTGTCACTTTACCTCGCCAATCAGGCGCTATCCTGACGTGATAGTACATCGTACGCTCAAGCGTTTGCTCCGCGGACAGACGGCGTCTCACGCAGAGCTCAGCGCGCTTCCAGATATCTGTAGCACCTGCTCTGAACAGGAGCGAAAGGCAGATGCGGCGGCTCGTGCTACGCAAAAGATTAAGCTGGCTGAGTACTATCAGAGCCGTCTGGGAGAAGAAACGTGGGGAACCATTGACGGCTGCGAGCGCTTTGGCCTGTTCATTACATTGGACGATACCTACGCCGACGGGCTTCTCGCCGTGAGGGATTTGGGTCACGAATGGTACGTGTATGATCAGGAGACTCTGGCGCTGATAGGGGAATCAACAGGCAAAACGTATCGTATTGGTGGACGTGTGCGCGTGAAGATTTCTGGCGTAAATGTGGCTCGTGGTCAGATTGATTTGGCACTTGTGGAATAATAAGCAGGTAGATTACGTGCGGGTTTATGAAGCACCCGCACAGATGATTGCATGATTGATATTGAATGATAGGTGAGTAAGATGGCACTTTCGGCACTTTCAGATGAGCTGATGCGCGCTGAAGGCATGATGATGCAGGACCAGAACGAAGAGGCTCTTGAACTGCTGCTTCGTTTGGCTGAAGACGCTGAGGAATATGTGGACTGCAACTGTCAAACCACAGATGAGGTGCAGTATTTTGCGTTTCCAACGTTATTTGACCGTTTAGCGTATAGGCGCGTGGAGAATGATCCTCGCAAGCTTGAGGACGTTCATGAGCCGTTTGATCGCCTGTACGGAGACCTTGCAATGGCTTACGTACGTACCGGCGATTACGAAAACGCCATGAATGCGCTGAAGACTGCCATTCGTTGGAACCCAATGAACTGCGGATTTAGGCTTTATTTGGCTGACCTGTTTAAGATTGCAGGAGATATTCGTGAGCATATTGCCCTGACATTTGGCGTCTTTGAGCGCGCAAGCGAGGCAAGGCATCTGACCAGGGCGTTTTTGAACTTTGCAGCATGGTTTGAGGCTCAGGGTAGGCTTGAGCAGGCTGCAGCATGTCTGAGAGCTGCTCGTCGCTTTGAGGTTAAAGACAGCACGCTTGAGGCCGCTCTTGACCAGGCTGCAGGCACCCCTAAAGACCCTGATGGTCTTACCGACGAAGAGGCAAATGACCTGCTTGAGGCAGAGGGTCTGCCAACAGGTGCCAACGCCGAGATTGCGGTTTGCCTGCTCATGTGTGCACAGGATTGCGCCGCCATGGGCGACAGAGCTACCGCAACTGAGATGACCATTCGCGCTCGCGATCTTGTGGGCGAGCAGGCAGCTCTTACGCTTCTGCAGCTTGTCCGTGACGCCGCAATCTCCGAGGGCTTTACCGCAGGTGGCAATCACGTATCTGCTGACGCGACAGGCAATGTATCTGGCGAGAAAACCGATGCAGCAGAAACTTCAGACGGGGAAGGCAAGTAAGCATGGCCGATACCCAGGGAAAACAGCAGGGTAAGAAGTCGATTGCACGCAATCGCTCCGCTCGCCATGAATACGAGATTGGCGAGACCTTTGAGTGTGGCCTGGTGCTTACTGGCACCGAGGTCAAAAGCCTGCGTGAGCGTGGCTGCCAGCTAACCGATACATTCTGCCTCATTCGTGACGGCGAGGCGTGGATTCACGGCATGCACCTGCACCCATACACAAATGGCGGCGTGTGGAACGTTGACCCAGATAGAAAGCGCAAACTGCTGCTTCACCGCAGGCAGATTGACTATCTTGACGGAAAACTTCGCCAGAAAGGCTTGGCGCTGGTTCCGCTTGAGATCTACTTTGACGAGCATAACCGCGTCAAGTTGCTGATTGCGCTTTCGCAGGGTAAAAAGCTCTACGACAAGCGTGCGTCTGCAGCCAAGCGCGATTCTGACCGTGAGATTCAGCGAGCTCTCAAGGAGCGCAGTCGCTAGTAGCGCGTCGCTGTCGCACACGAGCGTACCGTCGCAAGCGGCTGGTACTCGGAGCACGTCGAACTTCTCGTCAAAAAAATTTCGTGCGAATTTTATGAGAATCATTCCTATTTTCGGAATAATGTTTTAGAATCACTCAAGATTTGTTACTATCTGCATGAGCACTTAACCGCGGATAAGGGCCACGGTTAGTTGCCGTCCGCGTTAACTGCGCGAATAGAAGGAAAAGCGCGTAAGCGCTTGGAGAGAGGAATAAAAATGGCAGAGAAGACTTACAAGTTTGTTTGCACCGTTTGTGGCTACGAGGTTGAGGTTGACACTCCAGAGCTTCCTGAGGACTATGTTTGCCCAGTTTGTGGCGTTGGTCCTGAGATGTTCGAGCTTGTCGAGGAGTAAACTCCCCACAAATTAGTCAGACAGGTTGTCCGTGCAAGATTGCACTTTGGTAACCTCTTTGATGATCACCCAAACAAAATCGTAAAAGCGATGTAGGATTTAACCTGCATCGCTTTTCGTATACGTCTGTGTGATATGTGTCGCTGATGTGCGCATTTTGGTTGGAGTAGTCTTGAAGCACGCACTACAAATGTCAGATTCGGTAGAAGTTGCTGCGTTTTTGGCCTTCTCGGGCGGAGTTATGGACGCCTATTCCTACTTGGTGCGCGGTGGCGTTTTTGCCAACGCTCAGACCGGAAACTTACTGCTTTTGGGCGTGAATCTGACCAGCGGATCGTTTGAAAAGTGCCTCAAATACGCTCTGCCAGTTTTGGCATTTGCTCTAGGTATTGCGGTTTCGTATGCCATTCGAGCCATTGCGCGAGAAGAACACCTGCACTGGAGGCAACTTGCGGTTATCGTGGAGATTGTGCTCCTGAGTATTGTTTCTTTGCTTCCAACAGACATGAATCTGCTGGCAAACAGCCTGACTTCTCTTGCGTGCGGCATTCAAGTCCAGGCGTTTAGAAAGCTCCACGGACACGCGTTTGCCACAACTATGTGCATTGGTAATCTTCGCGGCGGAACGCAAGAAATAGCCGCATATATGCATACGCACGAGCCTGTTCACATTGAGACCTCGCTGCTCTATTTTGGAACTATTTTCTGCTTTGTAGCTGGTGCGGTAGTGGGCAACTTGTTTATTCCGCTGATGGGCACTCACATGATTTGGCTCTCACCTGCGGCGCTTCTCGTGGTTATTCTGGTCATGTTTATTGATCGCGAGAAACAAGTTCTAGAAGCTCACGGTAAGTCCGCAAAGTAAGCCGTAAAGTAAGTCGCAAAAAGCCGTAAAGTAATCTGCAAAGCAAGCCGTTCCCAAAATAGTCATATCTTTTTTGAAAGAATGGCAGTTCATGGGGTATACTCTCTACACTTTGAATTGCAGGCGGTGACACACGTGCACGCAATTCAGGAACATTGAAAACTGCATGGTGGCAGTTTCTCTCATTATTTGGGGGTGACTGGATTCGACAAGGTGAGTTTGCGGTGGGCAGCAAGCCGTGGTCTCCTCGCCACGTAAAACAGGGGTAACGTCAAATTGAATTGACAACACTCTTACTTTTGAGCCTCGTATGGCTCTCGCTGCTTAATTTAGTTCAGCGCGTCTAACTGGGATTTTCTCCTGTTCTCAGGGTGACGTCATTTTAGGGAGATGCTTGTAAGGACGTAGTTGGTATGCCTTACAAAAAGATTGAACCAACTGGAGTACCAAACGCCTGTTACTAAGTGTGCGGTACTTGAGACTTAATTAGTAACTGAGCTTGGAGACACCTGCCTAGGATTTGCTTTGGACCGGAGTTCGATTCTCCGCACCTCCACCATACATTCGTTACTCATGAATGGCGAGAAACCCCGTGATTCATGAGTACTTTCATTTGTATGCAACGGTATGTTGCACATTTGCAATTAAGCCGCACTCCGATTTATTTGGAGTGCGGTTTTTGCTGTTCAGGGATTATTTTTGCGTTGGCGCCTAGCTTTTATCCGTTCAGCGGAAAAGCTAAAGGTTGCAGGCGGTAGAGGGGTAATATTTAGTTAGCAAAATCTAACAAAAGTTAAAAGGCAAGTTCAGATGCCATTTTCTGTACGTATGATCTGCCAGATTAGAGGATTACTTTTTCAGTCGCACACCACCGTGTGAAGAAAACAGAATCGAGGCGAAGCAATGTCAAAGAGCGCTTCAAAGTTTCAAAAGATATTGATGTCGTGGGTGTACCGCGGCAAAGAGATATTTAAGCCCCTCAATACAGGTGCCATCGATGAGCACGTGAGATGCGTCCGCGAGTATGTAGCCAACATTTTCTTCTACACTAAAGGCAGCACTACCATCATGATTGACGCAGGATACAGCTATGATTGCCTGCAAGAAAAGATGGACTGGCTGGAAATTGACCCTAAAGAGATTCAGCACATCCTGATAACTCACCTGGACACTGATCATATTGGCGCAATTGAGGCCGATAGTGACCAACTCTTTAGTCACGCGCAGGTTTATATTGGCGATGTTGAAAATAGGTATTTAACAGGAGAAGTTCGCCGCCGTGTAATGAATGGCTGGTTCAAGCTACCAAAGGTAAACATCCCAAATAAAAAGACGCTTCTGCACGATGGAGAAGTGTTTGAAATTGATGGCATAAAAATTGAAGCAATTCTGGTCCCCGGCCATACCTGGGGACACGTGGTGTACCTGATTGATGACAAGTATTTATTCTCCGCTGATACCATTTGGTTTGGCGCTGACGGCGGTTATAGCTTTATCAACAAGCTCGCAGAAGACAATAAACTTGCTATTGAATCGCTTGCAAAGCTAGAGGGAATCCTGCGCCAGCGCGGACTTAACCCCAAAATTATCACCGGCCATACAGGTTGGGCAGATGACATCAACTTTGCCTTTGCCCATACTGATGAAGTTTGCAACGTTAACAAGCCAGTCAAGGTTCACGATCCTAAGGCTCCTTACGACGCATATGATGAGCGCGACGATACTCGTGAAAGTGCAGTTAGCACGCCGCTTCTGCCCTGTAATAGGTAATGCTGGAGCAACGGAAAACATACGATAATCGCACGTTAGGGCTCTGTCAGAAATGGCAGAGTCTTTTTTGAGGCTTTAGCCTGTTGAGTGCGGGAAGCGCGCAAAACATAAAACCTCCCATTTCTTATGTCCAAGAAAGGGGAGACAGTTCACGATGCGGGCCTGCGGCCGCCGTGGGGCTACGCCGTGGCGATTCGCGAGACGAGCGTGTTGGCCTACTCAATCGCCTCGCCGACGTCCTGGATGACCACCATGCCTTCGGCGAGCGCCTGGTACTGCTCATCCCACCCCTCGCGAGCCTCGACCGTCGGCGGCCAGGCCTGCCTCTGCCTGTAGGCAAAGAGCCTCTCGCACGTGCGCTTCGTCGCAGCGAGGTCTATGTCGCTGTTCGAGAATATGACCTGTAGGTCGACGAGGTCGCGCACCCTGTCGCCCGTCCCGGTGACGGCGTGCAGCTTCTGGGCCACCTGGTGCTCCAGCGTCATGAGTGGCGCCCTCCCCGGGCTGGGGAGGCCGAGCGCTGCGAACGCCGCGTCCGCGTCCTCGAGGTCGATCCAGTCCGCTGCGTCGGCGTCGCCTATCTCATCGTGTCCTACCTCGAGCGGGACTGTGCACCATGGCTTGCCGAGGTAGGAGAGCCTTACGTCGAAAGGCCGCATGACGTACTCCTCCGGCACGTCCTTCGGGTGTGCGGGCTCCCTGGGGACGACCCGCCCCGTGAAGCCCTCCCAGCCGCGGGCAAGTGCCGCTCCGAGGAGATCGGCGTAGGAGGCGGGGTCGGTGGCGGTCGCGGTGTCGAGGTCGGTGGTGTAGCGCGTCCGGGCGTTGCCGTAGCGCATCTTGATGGCGCTCCCTCCCTTCACGACCCCGTCGGGCAGCATCCCTGCGACGACGGCGTTGGCCATGAGCGTGCGCAGCCTCACGTAGGCAGCCTGGTTTCCCCCGCACTCCCTGCGGATTGCGTCGTCGAGGTGGCGCATACTGTTCGGCCTCTTCGCGGTCATGAGAGCTCCTCCCTCAGGTCGTTCATCTCCCCGCTAGTTATGTACCCCTCGTGCTGGGCCGTCTCCGCGGCCTCGTGCGCCCGCTCGCGCCCGAGTCTCGGCGCGGCGGCGCGGATGGCATCGGCCGCGCGCTGGCAGCGTACGCCCTCGTAGTGCGTGGTGCTCTCTCCCTGGCGCATGCCCAGCACGGTGACGCCCTGGCCGACGTCGCGCCTAACCCTCCTTGGGGAGGCGACCCAGATGCGGGTGGGGTCAGTGGGGGTGAGGCCCAGCAGCGCCACGACGGACTCGCCCCAGAGGTAGGCCCCCTCGCCCGCGGCCTTCACTGCGATGGCGTAGGGGGCGGCCTCTTGATGGGGCCAGACGGGCATCCTGTAGACGCCCCGGGCGACACGTACGAGCTTACCGCGCCGCTCCTGCTGGACGAGCTCGGTGTTGGGGATGCCGAACTCCTTCGCCTCGGCGGAGGTGACGAGTCCGAAGTCGTCCACGTTTGCGTATATGTCGTCGATAATTGCCATGGCAAAAGTATATCGCATGTGAACTACTTTTGACACCATAATCTTCACGTCCGTGGCGGGTAGTTGTGATTGCAAATAGAAAGTAATCAAAGTTTTCAGAATTTCTCGTTGACATATTCCACAAGTGGAACTACTATCGTTATAATATATTCAACAAGTGGAATACAAGGAGATGAGAGATTTGCTCAAGCAGGGAATTCTTGGTCTCTTGAATTATGGAGATATGTCCGGCTACGAGATTAAAACCATCTTTCAACAGTCGCTTAATTACTTCTGGACCGCCCAGACAAGCCAGATTTATAGAGAGCTGCAGTCGCTAGAAAAGGACGGCTGGGTTACTTCAACGCTCGTTGCTCAAAAAGGAAAGCCAGACAAGAAGGTCTTCTCGATAACTGAAGCCGGCAAAGAAGAGTTGCAGAGGTGGCTGAGGGAAGACTCTCAGTCCTCGGTGTTGCGCATTCCGCTTTTGATGCAGACGTTCTTTAGGGGCGAGTGTTCCTACGAGGAAAACCTTGCGTTCTTTAAACGAATCGCAGATAACGCCTCATCGTTTCCTGGTGGAAGTGAGCTAGCAACGGGCGCGGTAGCCGCTTACGCAGCGCAAATGGGCGACCCAGAGAAGGCGTTGTTCTGGAAATTTACTATCGAGTACGGCAAGATGCACGAGGAAATGCTTAGAGCATGGAGCGAGAAGTGCATGAAGGAGCTGGAGGCGCAGCATGAACATTTTGCTGATTAACGGCAGTCCCAAGGGCAAAGCCAGCAATTCTCTGCGTCTTGCAAAGAGCTTCATCGAGGGCGTCTCCGAGCAGCACGCCAATGAAGATGTAACCGTTGAGCAGCTCAACGTTGCCACCATGGACATCAAGTCTTGCAAGGGATGCTTCCACTGCTGGAAGAACACACCCGGTAAGTGCATTATGTCGGACGACGAAGAAACGGTCATTCAAAAGCAGCTTTGGGCCGATCTGGTTATTTGGAGCTTCCCGCTCTACTACTTCAACGTGCCTGGACTGCTGAAGAACCTTATTGACCGCCAGCTCCCCATGAGTCTGCCCTTCATGAGCGACGCAAAGAGGGGATACGGGAGCGGCGCCCACGAGTCTCGCTACGATGTGTCCGGCAAGAAGCACGTCCTAATCTCTACCTGCGGATTCTATTCTTCAGAGGGTAATTACGACAGCGTTACCAAGATGTTTGACCACATTCTTGGCCAGGGTAACTACGAGAGCATTTTCTGTGGTCAAGGCGAGCTCTTCCGCGTAAAGGAGCTTTCTGCGCGCACCGACCAGTACCTTGCGCTTGTCAAAAAGGCTGGTACTGAGTATGCGCAGGGCGGCATCTCTGAGCAGACAAAAGCTGAGCTTAAGGTGTTGCTGTATCCAAAAGAGATGTTTGAGCAGATGGCGGATGCAAGCTGGGGAATTTCTCGCGATACAAGCGCTCAGGGCAGCAAAAACGCTGGCGAGAAACCCGTTGAGCAGGTGCCGTTTGACCATATCTTCACCTCCCAGATGGCGGCTTTGTACGACAAGACGGCTTACGACGGAAAAGATCGCGTGCTTGAGATGAACTATACCGATCTTGGACGTAGCTATCAGATTCTGCTGGGTAAAGACGGCAGTAAGGTCTTTACTGACGGTAGCCTCACTACCACCACAAAGCTCAATACTCCGTTTGAGGTCTGGCAGTCTATTTCTCGTGGCGAGATTAGCGGACCAGAGGCGCTGGGCAAGCATCTGTATACCGTTGAGGGCGACTTTTCTTTCATGATTGATTGGGACAAGTATTTTGGCCCCACGGCTGGTAGTTCAACTGAAGCTGCGCAGGACGTGTCGGTTAAAGAAGCCGGCAACGCACAGAAAAATCCGCAGATGATTACGATGCTGCTTCCTTGGATTACCTTCTGGACAGCAACGTCGTTTGACTCCCAGGTTGGCGCCATGATTGTGCTGCTTGTTACTGCTTTGATGCCGCTTATTATGAGGAACTTTAAGTTCACCATCTGGGATAGAATCTCATTTGCCCTGGTTGGCGCATTGTCTGCGGGCGTTTTTATGAGCGGTAATGGCGACAGGAATCTTATTGTCAATTTGGGTTACCTGGCTTTTGGTCTTATGTGGCTTGCATCATGCCTTACTAAGGAGCCTCTCTGCGCTGCATATGTTAAGTACAGCTACGGCGGAGATAATGCCTACAACAATCCGCTGTTTATGAAGACAAATTATATTTTGGCTGCATGTTGGGGTGCTATGTACGTGTTAACGGCCATTTGGAGCTGGTTTGCAGTTCAAAATGGTGTGGGCGGTATTTTGGTTATTGTGAATAACCTGGTTCCTATTGGAATGGGCCTGTTTACGGCGTGGTTCCAAAAGTGGTATCCAGCTAAGATGGCAACCGGAAAGTAAGCAGCTCAATCCACTACAAAACACCTACACGTCAAAAGAGAAGCAGTACTGAACTGCCTCCCATTTCTTATGTCCAAGCAATGGGAGGCGGTTCATATGCGGGGGATTATGATTCTGCAGCGTGTTAGCGTCGGCTTTTAGGCCTGGCGCACAAAATAG
>CABSWT010000024.1:0-20217 GCA_902481575.1 uncultured Atopobium sp. | reverse complement strand
CGGATGATTTTGTTCTCTCAAATATTTTGCTCTGGCAAATGCCGGACCCTGATTTACTGTTTGCGGAACAATGCTACCTTCAGATGCAAAAGAATATTAAAGCTGGACGCGCTGATATAAGTGTCAAGGCGTCTGAAAATAAATGTTGTCATGTAAGGCCTCATGCCAGAAACAAGCTTGATACGAAACCTCAAC
This sequence comes from uncultured Atopobium sp., assembly GCA_902481575.1. Taxonomy (GTDB): domain Bacteria; phylum Actinomycetota; class Coriobacteriia; order Coriobacteriales; family Atopobiaceae; genus Lancefieldella. The sequence goes on along the minus strand of CABSWT010000024.1, from coordinate 20,022 downwards.
CATATGGAAAACCTGAGGTTAAAAAGTGTTTTTGGTTGAATAGCTCTTATCTTGCAGAAGAAATATCTGAAGGGTTATCCCTTAAAGATTAAGTTGATCTTCTTGACTATCTGAATTAGACTGACTTTTTGTCCGGTTGATCGGTTAGTATAGTAAACACAAAATTGGTCCACAGCAGCGATAGGAGAAACGTGGCCAAAGCAATTACTGTAGCCGAGCTCTTTGCGGGAGTCGGTGGATTTAGACTTGGCTTAGAGGGTTATAAAGACTCTTCTAATAAAGCTAATAACCTGCCAAAAGCGGGAACGTTTAAAACTATATGGGCAAATCAGTGGGAACCACCAGGATCTCCTACAAGACAGTTTGCCGCAAATTGTTATAGAACTCATTTTGGCAACGATTCAGTCGTAAATGAGGACATTAATAAAGTTCTTAATGAGTATGAGCAGGGTCTACGCGATATTCCTTCGGTCGATATGGTCGTAGGCGGATTTCCTTGTCAGGATTACTCGGTTGCTAAACCTTTATCTCAGTCGGGAGGTATCGAAGGAAAAAAGGGTGTTCTATGGTGGGACATTTACAAATTCCTAAAAATTCAATTAGATAAGTCTCCTGAGAATGCGGAATGGTGTCTTTTAGAGAACGTTGACCGTCTTCTTAAAAGTCCTGCATCTCAGCGTGGTAGAGATTTTGCAATTATTCTTAGCTGTCTTGCTAGCCTTGGATATTGCGTTGAATGGCGTGTGGTAAATAGTGCGGCATACGGCTTTTCACAAAGAAGAAAGCGTGTATATATTCTCGCACGTAGAAATGCTAACTGGGAGCTTTCAGAACGCTTAACTTCAGGAGTTATGTCCCGAGCATTTCCTTTTAATCCTGTGGGCAATATCTCTTATGTTGATATTCCTAAAGATCCGTTTGTTGCTACAAAAGACTTTAATTCTGAGGGATCTAAAACATCTCCGTTTTTAGATGCCGGTGTGATGGTAGATAACCGTGTTATTACCTGTAAAGTTGAAGAGGTTTATAAGGGTCAATTTAAAACACTGGGGGATATTCTTTCTCCAGAGAATGAAGTTCCAGAGAACTACTTTATTGATAACTCACAGCTTTCTCGTTGGGAATACCTTAAAGGGTCAAAACGTGAAGAGCGTGTCAATAAGTACACAGGTCAAACCTATTTTTACTCTGAAGGCTCCATGGCATTCCCAGACCTTCTCACTAATCCTTCAAGAACAATTCTTACAGGAGAGGGAGGAGCAAGTCCTTCTCGCTTTAAACACATCATTAAAGTAGGCGAGAGGTATCGTAGACTTGTCCCAGATGAGCTTGATCAACTACAGGGTTTTCCTAAAGGTTGGACTAATACAGGAATGAGCGACAATAATCGTGCATTTTGTATGGGAAATGCTCTTGTTGTAGGTGTGGTAAATCGCATCGGAAAAGAAATCTACAAAGAATTGTAAGGTCAGGGCGTCTTTCAGGATTTGATAGACGCCTTTCTTTTAATCAAATTGCTTCACGAACTCCAAATATTCGATTTATTAAAGAACGTTCAAGAATGACGCTCTTCTCGATAACAGAATGTGGCATAATGCCACTGTCAAAGTAACAATTAATGTTAGTCATTAGTAGCATTTAACAGAGGGGTTTCTATGGCTAAAGTTGCAGTTATCGGTTGTACCCACGCTGGCGTTTTTGCCACTTCTTCAATCCTGGGCGCACACCCAGATTGGGAGGTTCACGTCTTTGAGCGCAATGACACGGTTTCCTTCCTGTCTTGCGGCATTGCTCTTTGGGTAGGTGACCACGTAAGCGATCCTAACAAGATGTTCTACAGTTCTCCAGAAGCCCTTGCAGAGGCTGGCGCTCACGTTCACATGACCACCAACGTCACTTCCGCAGATGTAAAGACCAAGCACGTTGCTTGGGAGGATCTCAAGACGGGCGAGACCTTTGAGGACGACTTCGACTACCTCGTAGTCACTACCGGCTCTAAGCCAATTGTTCCTCCACTGCCTGGCATCGACGGACCTCGCGTTCTTCAGTGCAAGAACTGGGCTGATGGCCGTCGCATTCACGACACCATGGCAGAATCCAAGTCCGCTATTGTCATCGGCGCTGGCTACATTGGTGCCGAGCTTGCAGAGCAGCTCTCTGAGCGTCAGAAGGCAGTCACCCTCATCGACATGCTTCCTCGCGTTCTTGCAAAGAACTTTGACAAGGCGATCACCGATCAGGTTGAGGCTGCTTACAAGGAGCACGGCGTCACCCTTGCACTTGGCGAGAAGGTCATGAGCTTTGAGGACAATGGCGATTCCGTCACCGTTGTTACCGATAAGGGCTCCTATACTGCAGATTACGCAATTCTGGGCATTGGCTTCCTGCCTCGCACTGACCTCTTTGACGGTCAGCTTGATATGCTGCCTAACGGCGCTATCAAGGTTGATGAGTACATGCGCACCAGCGAGCCTGGTGTCTTCGCAGCTGGTGACTCTGCTTCCATTATCTTCAACGTCACTGGTAAAGAGGACTACATTCCTCTGGCAACCAACGCTGTTCGCCAGGGTCTGCACGTTGGTCCTAATATGCTTGAGCCAACCGCTGCTTATGCAGGTACTCAGGCTTCCAGCGCTGTTCAGCTCTACAACTACTCTATGGCTGCTGCAGGCCTCACCGTTGAGGGTGGCAAGGTTCGTGGCTACGAGTACGATTCTGTCTCTATCACCGAGAACTACCGTCCTGAGTTCATGCTGACCACCGAGCCAGTTACCGCTACACTAGTCTGGGATCCAGAGACTCGCCTTATCAAGGGTGCACAGTTCTTCTCGACACATGACGATGTAGCTCAGGCAGCAAACGTTGTTTCCGTTGCTATTGCTGCTGGTATGACCATCGACAACCTTGCAGCAGTTGACCTTCTGTTCCAGCCAAACTTTACCAACCCAGTCAACTATATTGGCTCTGTTGCTATGACTGCGTGCGCAAAGGCCAAGTAAGCTTCGCGCATAACACGCAAAAGGGAAGGAAGCCGGTAGAGATGCCGGCTTCCTTCTTTGCTATCGAGCCTGAGTCTAGCTCGATTGATGTCTGTTTTGGACGATCGTGCGTCAATCTTGAAACGACGCCTTGCTTGAAACAGTGATTTGCTTGAGATGATGGCTATCTTGGCTTTCTGCTTACTACAGCAATGTAGTTGAGGTCGTCAGCATGATCGTTAAAGAACGTAAACATGCTGGTAAACATCTTAGTGTTCTCTGGCTTAAGGCCGTTTCTAATAACCCTCAGAGCACCATCAGCGCCTTCGTCCGCAATAAGTCCTGCTGGATTCATAAGCGTCATCTTGCCGTTCTTAGTTTCTGGGCTGAAACCCGCCGATTCAAAGAGATTCTTCCAACCTGTAAGGGTTAGAGGCTTTACGTTGACGTTGATGGTTCTTGAGAGCTCGTGAACCAACTCATCGTCTTCTTTGAGCAGAAGAACGTCATGGGTAAGCAGCACGCCACCAGGTTTAAGCACGCGTGCATACTCTTTTACCGCAGATGCCTTCTGCTGGTCAGAGAGCATGGTGAGCATTGCTTCGTTGATAACAACATCAAAGCTATTATCGGGGTAGGAGAGATTTGTAGCGTCTCCTTGTTCCACCGTCACGTACTCCTCGATATTGTTTCTCGCGATATTTTCTTTTGTTTTAGGGAGTACATCCGCATTAAGGTCAATTGCGGTTACATGGCAGTGGAAGCGTTTTGCCAGCTCAACCGTAGTGGTTCCAATATTGCACGCGACCTCAAGAATCTGAGTTTCTGGCGTAATCTCTACGGAATTAAGTAGCCAATTGGTTGCTTCAATACCTCCGGGGCGCAGTCTTGTCTTGCCCATACGGAGTAAAAACTCGTGACCAGCTTCCATACTAAGACCCCCTTCATACCATGAAAGAATAAAGTTAGCTTTATCTAACTGATACAAGTTAAGCACATCATTACCTGCGAAAAAAGCCAAATTAATTGCTATTTTTGAAACAATTTAGCAGGTAGATTGCGACAAAAAATAACCTATATGTCCAATCGTTCTTTTTGTGCATTTTCTTTAGCAGTTTATAAGTTTATAGTGGACGCAAGGTAAGGGCGACTTACTAATTTCCGCAGGTAATTGATGCGGAATACTAAGGAGGAAGTTATGTATTACTCTGCTGGAACGTATGAATCGTTCGCTAAGCCAGAAAAGCCCAAAGATGCCGACAAAAAATCAGCCTATATCATTGGAACAGGACTTGCAGGTCTAGCTGCTGCGTTTTATCTTGTCCGCGATGGCCAGGTAAAGGGTACAAGAATTCACCTGCTCGAGAAGCTTGCGCTTGCGGGCGGAAGCTGCGATGGTCGCAAAGATGTTAGCAAGGGTTTCTATATGCGTGGTGGTCGCGAGATGGACAACCACTTTGAGTGCATGTGGGATATGTTCAGAGACGTTCCATCCATTGAAACACCTGGTGTCTCGGTACTTGATGAGTATTATTGGCTCAACAAGCACGATCCTAACTACTCGCTCTGCAGGGCTTCCGAGAAGTGCGGTAAGGACGCTCACACAGACAAGAAGTTCAAGCTTGATAAAGAGTCTTCACTTGCACTTGCCAAGCTGTTTATGACACCTGAGAAAGACCTTGAGGGCAAAAAGATTAGCGACGTACTTCCTGATTCTTTCTGGAATACTAACTTCTGGCTTTATTGGCAGACCATGTTTGCGTTCCAAAGATGGTCCTCTGCTCTTGAGATGAAGCGCTATCTTTGCAGATTCTGTCACCATATTGACGGTCTGCCTGACTTTACAGCTTTGCGCTTTACCAAGTACAACCAGTACGAGAGCATGATTTTGCCACTGGTTAGGTATCTTGAGAGCCATGGTGTAAGCGTTGATTACGGTATGGACGTCAAGAACGTTATCATCAACGATACCAATGGTAAAAAGGTTGCCACTCAGATTGTTTACGAGAAGAACGGCTCACAACAGACCATTGATCTTACTGAAGACGATTTGGTCTTTATCACCAATGGCTGTTGCACCGATACCTCTTGCTATGGTGATCAAAATACTGCTCCTGACATCAGCAACGTTAGAAATGGCGTAGGGGAGTCCTGGGATCTGTGGAAGAACATTGCCGCTCAGGCCAAGCATGGTGAGTACGGCAATCCCGATAATTTCTGTAGTGACTTTGAGGCAACTAACTGGATGAGCGCTACTATCCAGACAAAAGACGAAGAGATTATCAAGAAGATTATTGGCGTCTGCAAGAGAGATCCAAGAGAAGGTAAGGTCACAACCGGCGGCATCGTAACCGTCAAGGATAGTACCGATAACTGGTATCTCTCGTGGACCATCAACCGTCAGCCACAGTTCAGAGCACAGGACAAGGACACCGTACTTATCTGGGTCTATGCACTGAGCACCAACAAGCCTGGTAACTTTGTAAAGAAGGCTATGCGTAACTGCACCGGCGAGGAAGTGTGCCAGGAGTGGCTCTATCACATTGGTGTTCCAACCAAGAAGATTGAGGACTGGGCCAAGAACCGCTGCAACACAACTACGTGCTTCATGCCTTACATCAACGCATTCTTCCAGCCGAGAAAAGCAGAAGATCGACCTCTAGTTGTACCTGAGGGATCTGTTAACTTTGCCTTTATTGGACAGTTTGCCGAGACTCCTCGCGACACCATCTTTACTACGGAATACTCAATCCGTACTGGTATGGAGTCTGTCTACACGTTGATGGATGTTGATAGAGGCGTACCAGAGGTTTGGGGTTCTCAGTACGACATCAGAGAGCTTCTAAGGGCAACCTACTATGCTCTGGACAAGAAGACGCTTGATAAGGCGCCGCTCTCGTTCAAAGAGAAGATGCTCTTAAAGGTAGCTCTCAAGGCCGTCAAGGGTACCGATATTGAGCTACTGCTCAGGAACAGCGGGCTGATCAAGTAGGGGCGCGGAGAAACCCGCAGAGACGCGGAGAAATCCGCAGAGACGCGGAGAAATCCGCAGAGTCAAAACGATTGACTACACGCGATTAGACACGTACAAGAAACACAAAAGTGGCTGCAGATGACACGTCAAATGCAGCCACTTTTTTACGATTCAGATATAACACTTAGAGATAAGACTATCTGTACTAGGTTGCATGCTCTGTAGACCTGTATCAATTAGTTAAAAATGCATGTGGTACGAACAGCAAGAAAACAAATTATAATTTGTAGCGACAAGAAAAATGTAATGGTTCTACATGCGACTTAAATCAAAATACGACACTATTTTGAGGAGATTATAAGATGAATGACTACTTAAAATTAAATCAAGATAGATGGAATAAGGTAAGAAATGACTATACCGAACCACTAACGCATGAAGAAATAGAAGAAGCTAGAAACAGTCCAATTTCTGTTGCATTAACGGTCGGGAAAAAAGTTCCAACAGAATGGTTTGAAAAGACCAGCGGAAAAAAGATATTAGGCTTGGCTTGTGGTGGTGGACAACAGGGTCCCGTTTTTGCTGCTAAAGGCTATGACGTAACCATAATGGATTTTTCTACATCACAATTACAAAAAGATGAGATGGTTGCTAAAAGAGAAGGCTTAAAAATCAATACCGTTCAAGCTGATATGACAAAACCATTTCCTTTTGAAGATGAAACTTTCGATATTATTTTTAATCCAGTTTCGAATGTATACATTGAAGACTTAGAAAACATGTATAAAGAAGCAGCTCGCGTATTGAAAAAGGGTGGGCTATTAATGGTCGGCTTCATGAATCCTTGGACGTACATGTATGATGCTGACGTTGTATGGGACCACCCCGATGAGGAATTACTTTTAAAGTTTTCAATTCCCTTTAATTCAAGAAAGCTTGAAGAACAAGGCAAAATAACCATAGATCCAGCATATGGATATGAATTTAGCCATACCTTAGAAACTCAGATTAGAGGACAACTTAAAAATGGCCTTGCTATGATTGATTTTTATGAGTCATGTGATAAAAGGAATCGATTATCACAGTATGGGAATGACTATATTGCCACGCTCTGCATCAAGCTCTAACCCTATAGAGTTCTCTTCAGGACAGCCTGGACAACGTCAGAATCAAAGTCTCCCTGAGCCTCTGTAAGCGCCTCTAAGAGCTGAGCTACGCCTTCCTCATACACGCTAGGCAACAGATACTTCGAGACAGCCTTAGCCTCGTCAGTTCCGTTTTCCATGCAGCATGAGTGATGAGCAATCTTAAGAAGATCAAGATCGTTTTCGGAATCGCCGCACACAATAACTTCTTCTGGCTTAAGACCTATAGTCTCAATGAGCTTCTCGAATCCCTGTGCCTTATTCCAACCACGATAATTGATGTCAAACCAACCAATATAGGGAGAAACCAACTCAACCTCTGGAACTGCACTGGTAACAGCCTCATAGATTTCTTGCGCGCGCTTTTCATCTTGGGGTAAGAGAAGACCTCCCGCATACATAGGGATATCTTTTGGAACGGACTGCGGACCAAGCCCTGGCACAAAAGTGTTAAACGAGGCTGCAAGATGATCTACTACCTCTTGAGTGGTATCAACTATTTTCCAACAAGAGGTAAATGACGTGTCAAGAGGCTGCTCAAGCGGACCTTCTGCGTAATAGGTAAGCAGGCAATCCTGCATTGGAGAAATGACCTCGTAGATCTTCTCCATCATCTCGTACGTAAATTGTTTTGTGAAAATAAGCTTCCCGTTGAAGTAGAGAATCTTTCCGCTTGAAAACACGCCAGTGTCTGTCAGGGAAACGTCAGACTTTAGATAAGAAAGTGCATCATAAACTGGCCTTCCGGTAGAAAGTCCAAACGCAATACCTGCGGCTTTAAGATTATTAATTGCCTGATGAGTTCTTTCTGAAATAGCCGGAGTGTCAGCGGGTTTTAACGTTTGGTCCATATCGGAAAGAACAAGCTTAATCATCAGGGCTCCCAAGATACGTGTGCTAAGTGAGTGTTTTGTTAATTCTACCAGCAAGAGTAGAGAAACGCGTAAAAATTGCCGTTATTATTACGTTATTAACTTAAAACTACGAGATTAGTAGAGGTCCATGAATATTTACGACCACTTTGCTCACGAGGATGAATATCCAGAGCTCAACATAGAGGCAATGTCTGAAAGACTTGCAAAGGCGCTGTCGTTTAAGACGGTGTATACCGACGCGGAGACAACCGATTGGTCTCAGTTTGATGCCCTTCAACAGCACATTGTTGATAGCTTTCCGTATGTTATGACCGCGGCCTCTAACGTTGAAGTGGTTGGTCACTCGCTTCTCATTGAGATTTCAGGATCCAACCACGAGCTTCCCGCATTGATGCTTATTGCTCACCAGGATGTAGTTCCTGTTGTTCCTGGTACAGAAGACGCATGGACGCACGACCCCTTTGGTGGAGATGTCGATGACACCTACATTTGGGGACGTGGCGCGCTTGATATCAAAGACATGCTCATGGGCGAGCTTGAGGCACTTGAGTATCTGCTCTCACAGGGTTTCTCGCCAAGGCGCTCTATCTACCTGGCATTTGGTGAAGACGAAGAGGTCTTGAGCCACGGCGCCACCAGACTTGCCGAGGTGATGGCCTCGCGAGAAATGCGTGCGGCCTGTCTGTTGGACGAAGGCACCACTACGTTTTTTGACGGCAGTGCATACGGTGCGCCTGAGGCTACTGTGGCCGACATCTGCATCTCGCAGAAGGGCTTCTTGAACGTTAGGCTTACTGCGCCTGGTCATGGCGGACATTCCTCTAATCCTTTTGGCGGAACCTCGCTTGAGCATTTGAGCTGCGCGCTAGCCGCTCTCTCTGAGGCTAAACCTCAGCCTGAGCTTAACGATATTGTTAAAGAAACCTTTAAGGTTCTTGCACCAGAAATTACCGAAGAACCTTTTGCTGCTCTGGTGCATGATGTAGATGCTAATGAAGATAAGATTGCGCTTGCCGCAGCTCAGATCAAAGAGCTCTATCCCTTTGTTACTACAACATATGCTTTCAATATGCTTGAGGGTTCAAGCAGTGCGGCTAACGTTATGCCTGGCAATGTCAGTGCAACTATCAATATTAGGCTGCTTCCTGGGGTAAGCGTTGAAGAAACCGTTGAACACATCAAACAAGTAGTAGCCCAAGTTAACCCTTATATTGAGGTTGAAGCTTTACACTCAACTCCAGCAGGAAGAATTGATTCTCCAACTGGAGCTGGATATCAAGAGCTCAAATCCATTATGGAACACTACCATCCAGGTGTTACCTTTGTCCCGTCATTTGTGTGCGGTGGTACCGATTCTGTCCGATATGAGGGAATTTGTGATTCCATTCTGCGCATTTGTCCGTTTAGGCCAACCCCAGAAGATGAGGCAAATGGCGTCCATGGCATTGATGAGCGCATCGAAAAACGCGTTTATACTCAAGGTGTTCGCGTTCTTGTGTCCTTTGTTAAACAAATGTGCCAATAATTTGCTATTGCGCAACTTACGTTAAAATAGACACATGTTATGTACTACAAAAAGGGGAGTGAAACGTTGCAAACTAGGCAGCAGCTAGCTAATCAAGTAGCATCCCAAATTAAAGAAGCAGCAGACGCCGATGCAGCAAAAGCGCAGGCAGAAGGAACTATTACTGATCCGGTTGGAAGCTCTAATAATCCTTCTAATGCCGTTTTTACCGTTGCAAATGTCATTACGTTTTGCAGGTTAATCCTTACGCTTATCTTTCTTGTGCTCTTCTCAACGGGTGGAAATCGTTGGGTTGCACTGGGCTGTTATGTAACCGCAGCTGTAACCGACTTTCTTGACGGTCAGGTTGCTCGTAGAACTCAGACTGTCAGTTGGCTAGGCAAAATCATGGATCCCATCATGGACCGAGTTCTTCTTATCACAGGTGTTCTTGGCCTCTTGATTATTGGTGAGCTTCCTCTCTGGATCCCACTCTTTGTTATTGGACGAGATGTTTACCTTACTCTTGGCGCTCTTGCGGTTCGCAAATTCCGCAGGCGTCCTATTGATGTTGTCTTTGTTGGTAAAGCAGCAACTGCCTTTTTGATGACTGGTTTTAGCCTCTTACTTTTGGGCATCCCAGTTGTATCTGGTCTTGGTCTGGTAAACGTCAATTGGCTTCCAGGACTTAATTCACAGAGTTCTGCTATCGGTATCTTCTTTGTGTATATAGGAATTGTTTTCTCGGCAATTACCGCCATTGTTTATACTGTTGAAGCGGCTAAAATAGTTAAAGATAGTAAAAACACTCAAGCATAAGTTAGGTTGTTTATGACTTTCATTCAGCACAACCATGTATCTTTGCGCCAGCTCTCTCATAAGATGCTGGCTTTTCTTGTAAGCGTGCTACTTGTATTTGTTCTAGCTGCTCCTTTTGCTCCTGCAACTACGGCTCTGGCGGAAAACACCTCTTCTAACAAGTCTTCTGTAACAGATGAGCCACAACTTACCGAGGCAACTACAGCCATTGTCACCGATGCACAAGGAAACGTCCTCTGGAGCAAAAACCCAGATCAAGAGCTTCCTATGGCATCCATCACCAAGGTTATGACTGCAATTGTTGCGCTTGATTCTGGCGTTAATCTTGATGAGCCTTGTGAAATCACTGTTCCAGATCTTGAAGAAGGTTCGCAAGTTGCTGGTTTGACCTCAGACGATACACCTACACTCAGACAGCTGATCATGATGATGCTGGTGTATTCCGCAAATGACGCAGCTTATAACATTGCTGTCAACGTATCAGGCTCTCAACAGGCCTTTGTTGATCAGATGAACAAGAAGGCTGCTGAAATTGGCATGACTCACACACAGTTCCAGAATCCTCACGGCCTCGATGCTGATGGTCACTATTCAACCGCGCGAGACCTTGCTTTGATGGGTCGTTATGCGCGCGAGCACTATCCACTTATCGCAAGCGCTGTGCATACCAGGTCATACACTACAACGGTAGGAGGGGAGCAGCGCACGTTCCACTCAACCGATGACCTTATGGACACCTACCGAGGTCTTCTCGGCATTAAAACAGGTGCAGAAGACTCTGGTACTGCCTTCTTGGGCGCTTCAAAGCGTGGAAACATTACGCTTTATACCTGCGTGCTTGGTTGCGAGACTACGCAAGGTCGTTTTGACGATACCGCCATTCTGATGAACTGGGCTTATCGCAATTACAATCGCGTAAGCATCCAGCGTTATAACCAGATTGTGCAGATTCGTACGAGCGAGGATAACTTCTTACTCTCTGCAGTGGTTAAACCATCAACTTCTACCACGTATATGGCATGGCCTGGCTCTAAAGACTTCACCTACCAGACCTCCATGCTTTCTCCCAACTATCCAGTAGCTAACAACCAGCTGATTTCTTCAACTGCCTGGTCCCAAGATTCCGCGCAGGTAGGCACCACCATTACTCAGGCACATCTTACGCTGTGGACTATTCCAGCCTACAACCTCTTTGACCTGTATTCGGTTGCTCCGTATCTCTTTGGGAGAAACTAATGTCTGAGCAGAAACGCTCTATCCTTCATACCGAGCTTGAGTATCTTGGCGCACAATTCTCAACCTCAACTGAAGGCTTCAACTTAGCCCAATCTTTCTATGGTGAGAAACCCCTTGAGGAAGCTCTAAAAGATTGTGCTCTTATTGACCTGAGTGGTATCGGCTACACACTTGTAAGTGGAGCGGTGGCTCAAAATTTTGTTGAAGCTGTCTTTGCAGGTAAGCAGCTTGAGGTAGGAGAGACTTCATTTGAGTGTGCACTTACGGGAGACGGATCTCTATCTTCCATCGGTCTTCTCGCGCGCTCTGGTCAAAACGAGTACGTGGTACTTGATGCATCTGAGCGCTCTCTTGTTTTAGACGAGTGGCTTTCTATCATTGCATCTGTCGAGCAAAACGGTGTAGCTCCTTATGCAGAAGTGTCTTTAGAAGACGCAACTCCGCTGCTTACTCCGCTTCTTCTTGCTGGTAAAAAAGCCAAGAAGATCCTTATGGACTACCTGGGAGAACAGAAGCTTCCAGAAGACTCAAAACTTTGTAATCTTATGCTTGACCAAACAATCCCAGCACTTGTAGCCAATGTTTCAACTAAGAAAGTACCTGCATATCTGGTTATGGTCCCACCAGTACATACGGTAATTCTTTTTAGAAGCTTGCTTTCTTTTGAGACAGTTCATCCTCTTGGACATAAGCAACTCATTGAAGGCCTTAAAACATATCTTCCATGGTTTTCAGAACTTGCAAGTAACACTAAAGTAGTAGTAGCTAAAGATAAACTTGAGGGTTGGGGTTTACTCAGAGCCTCTGATGATTTCATTGGCGCAAGGGGTGATCTTCTATGAAATATGCAATTAATGCAGTAGGTGTTCCTGCTCCTATGGGACCATACTCTCAGGGTACTACTGCAGGTAGATTGGTATTTGTAACTGGTCAAATTGCGGTCTCTGCAGAAGACCCAAAGGAGCTCATTGACGGAGGAATTGAAGAGCAGACTACTCGTGTCATTCATCTTGCTCAGTCAATTCTGGCAGAGGCAGGATGCACCCTTTCTGATGTTGCTCAGACAACTATCTATCTTGCTGATATCAATGATTTGCCTAAGGTAAACGAGATTTATAGGCAGTACTTTGTTCTTCCTGCACCTGGCAGGGCAGTTGTTGAGGTTTCTGCGTTGCCACTTGGTGCGCTCATCGAAATGGACTGCATTGCGTGTCGTTAAGCGTTATTATTATCTTGTAACCAAATTAAGGAGAAACCATGTCAACTGACGACATCAAACAGCAGTCACCAGACTCAACAGAGATTTTCCGCATGCCATCAGCTGACGCTACGGTTCCAGACCTTATGGCTCAACAAAAGCCAGCTCACCCTGTCCTTACTATTGTCAAGGGACCACAGACTGGTCAAACTTTTGAGCTTAATCTCCCACAGATTTCTCTTGGTAGAGACCCAAAGAGCAGCGTTTTCTTGAATGACATGACAGTTTCTAGAAATCATGCCACTATTGATCTCTCTAATCTTGCACTTGGTTACGCAACAATTGAGGACCTTGATTCTCTCAATGGTACCTGGGTTGATGGCGCCATCATTAACAAAGCTACACTGCGTGATGGTTCAACCATTCAGATTGGCACCTTCCGCATGGTCTTCCACACCAGTAGAGTTTCAGCTTAAGGTTAAAGGATAGCTTTATGGCTGATTCAGGCTTTCTTACCATTGGTAAAGTAGTCAAGAAATTACAGACTCTCTATCCTGACTTGAGTGTTTCTAAAGTTAGATACCTGCAGGATGAGGGCTTACTTACTCCTACCAGAACTGCTGGTGGCTATCGTCTGTATTCCCAAAAAGATGTTAAGCGTCTTGAGACTATTCTGTATCTGCAGAAAAGCCGTTTTATGCCGCTCTCAGTTATTAAAGAAGAGCTTGATAGACAAGATAAAAACCCTGAAGCTGAACAACAGGTCCAGAGTCAGACTGACGAGGCTAGCGTATCTGAAGCTCAGGTTACACCTGAAGCTCAAAGTTTTTCTCGCCAGGCTCAACCTCAGCTTGATGGAAAGCAAGTGTCTCAGGCAATTCTTGGTGCAACTCACGCCGACGCGATTGTTGTACCTGTAGATGACCCTGAGATTGTTCAGAAATATCACGCTATTGATCGCATTCCAGAGATAGTGGGATGCTCTGTAGGCTTTGTTCGTCAGCTTTCCGAAGCAGGCGTCATTACTTTAAAGCGCTCTCCACATGGTAGAGACCTTGTGGATGGCAAAGATCTTACGCTGATTCGCCTTTGTAGCGAACTTCGTCACTTTGGTTTTGAGCCCAAGAACCTGCGTCAATACGTTATGGCTGCAAACCGAGAATCTAGTATGTTTGCCAAGTCGCTTGTCGTATACGCTAAAAAAGGTGGGGGAGTTGAAGTTGACCATACTGACGAGACTCGTCAGAAGTTTATGGCTGCTCTGACCCGCATGTTAGGCCTTACCAATGCGGTTAGAAATGAACTTATCACTAAATTAGTTCGTGAATCTTTTAAGGATATGCATCTAGACGAGTAATCTAGGTATATATAACTATTCATTGATTTTGATATTGAATGTGAGGACATTGTGTCTACGTATGATTATGAGAGTCATATCATTAGCATTCCTGATTATCCAGAGCCAGGCGTTATCTTTAAAGATGTAACTCCACTTTTTAAAGATCCTGAGTGCTTCCACGCAGTTGTTGATGACATTGCAGAGCACTTTGCTGATGCGGGAATCACCAAGGTTATTGGTGCTGAGGCTCGTGGTTTTCTTGTTGGAACCCCTGTAGCCTACAAACTGGGCGCAGGCTTTGTTCCTGCTCGTAAGCCAGGCAAGCTGCCTCGTGAGGTCTACGCACAGGCTTATGACCTGGAGTACGGTACCAGCGAGCTTCAGATTCACACCGATGCTCTTACCCCAGACGACGTTGTTCTTATTGCTGATGACCTGGTTGCTACTGGCGGCACCTGTGTTGCTTGTGCGCAACTTGCCGAGAAGGCCGGTGCAAAAGTAGCTGGCTTTGCATTTGCGCTTGAGCTTTGCTATCTGCACCCAAGGGAGATTATTGGCAAGTGCTTTGACCAAGAGGTCTACACCCTTATTAAGGTTCAATAAGCTGAATCACTTACATCATTCTTACTTTAACCTTACAATGTTGGCTGACAAGACTACGTGCTTGTCGGCCATTTGTCTTATTTACATAAGCATTTTGTTAATGACAGTAAACTTGTTTGCAATACATAGAATTTCTCCATAATTGCAGGTCAAAGATAAATTTATGCAATGATATTTGCCCGCTCCATGCTATATAACTGCACAAATAGTCTTTGAAATTTGTATGAAATGTCATTTTCGGGGTAAACTATTCAAATACTCGATAGGGTAGCTTCCTATTTACACGGGTTTCTCGCTAAGAAATCGGCGAGTTGACTTTGATTTTTTATCAAATGAGCTATCCTAGATGGCAAAGCAAAGCAACACGTTGCCCAATTGATTTCGTGCTTTGCGGAAGGAGCTTATATGTCACAGCGCCGATCTTTCACAAGACGAGACGCTCTCTTATTTGCAGGTCTTGGTGTAGCTGCTACGCTGCTTACCCCAGCCAAGCTATTCGCAGACCCACAAAGCGATCTTGAGGCCGCATCTGCCCAGCTAGACTCTCTTGGTGCAGCTCTTGCAGAGGCCATGGATAACCTTAACGAGAAAACCTATGCACTTGACGCTACCAACAACAAAATTGGTGAGGTTCAGGAGCAGATTGCAGAGACTACAGACCAGCTCAATAAGCAGCGTCTTGTCCTTTCTGCAGCAATGAAGAGTGCTTATAAGGCAGGCCCACAGGAGACTTTGGACTTCCTCCTTGGAGCATCTAGCCCAGAGGACTTTGTCAGCCGCGTCTACTATATGGACCGCACCAGCAAGCAGGAGGCTGACTCCATCAATACTGTCAAGGCTCTTGGTGACCAGCTTCAGGCTCAACAGCAAGAACTTGAAGCAGAGCAAGAAAATCTCCAATCTCAGATTTCTGAAATGAAGACTACTGCTGATGACCTCCAAAATCAGGTCGCTGAGGCAAAGAGTTACTATGACTCTCTTGACGCTGAGGTAAAAGCTCAGCTTGCTGCTCAGGAGGCTGCAGCAGCTAATAACAACGTTGCTTACGCAATTGAGACAGTTACTCGCGAGACTCCTTCTAACAGCTCAGAGTCTAACGATAACTCCTCTAGCGATAGCTCCTCTAACGATTCCAGCTCTAGCTCTTCAAGTTCCAGCTCTTCAAGTTCCAGCAGCTCCAGCAGCTCCAGCAGCAGTTCTAATTCTGGTGGTGGGTCATCATACTCCGGCGGTGGCGGTGGCTACCCAGCTGCAGGCGGCGGCGTTGCAACAGCTTATGCATGCATTGGCTATCCATACGTCTGGGGCGGAGCTTCTCCTGCTTCCGGCTTTGACTGTGGTGGCTTGATCTACTACTGCTTCCTCGGCTATCGTGCGGGTACCGCTGGAACCATTGGTCGTGCTATTCGCGCTGCTGGTAACTGGCATGATTCCCTAGACGAACTTAACTATGGCGATATCGTTTTCACACGTCCTGGTTATGAGCACGTCGGAATCTACATTGGCGGCGGCCGCATGATTCATGCAGCTAACGAGTCCGTCGGTGTTATCGAGGGTCCAGTGTATGCTTGCTATGGTGGAGGACCATTCTCTGGCTAACCAATAGCCAAACGCACGTCCTCTGCTTTGTACAATTTCTCGCACAAAGTTTTAACTCACGCACGTAAAGTCGTACAATATCCAAGTACGCTTTACGTGCTTTTCTTTTACTCACATACAATAGCTAGGGGAGATTGTGGCGTTTCATCTCAAACATAAGACAAACATTATTGAGCGTCACTTTTCTCGTAGATTTCAGGTAGCCCTTATTGGAGAAGGCCTGCTTGTTGGCCTTATGGGTGGCGGCGTTGTCACGCTGTATCGCCTTTGTCTTTCTTTTGCAGAAGCTCAAATGCGCTCCATTACTCAATCAATCGCAGGTAATTGGCCATATATGGCTCTCTGGTTTGTTGTTCTGATTATTCTTATGGCGGCCGTTTGCCTACTCATGAAGTTTGAACCCTACACCGCTGGCTCTGGAATCCCTCAGACCAATGCTGAGGTCATGGGATCTGCCGATATGCCTTGGTATCGAGTTCTTCCTGTTAAGTTTATCCAGGGCGTCCTGGTGGCTTTTGGTGGCCTTTCTATGGGACGAGAAGGCCCAGCAGTCCAGTTGGGCGCTGTTTCTGGTAAAGCGGTCTCAAAGTTCCTCAAGCGCAAAAGGGGAGAAGAACGCCTTCTAGTAACTTGTGGCGCTGCTGCGGGTATGTCAGCCGCTTTTCATGCCCCTCTCACCGGCACACTTTTTGCTATCGAAGAGATCCAGAAGGAGTTTCATGCTCCACTGATTATCTCGGCAATGACCGCATCAGTAGGCGCTGACTTCCTTGTTTCTAACGTCCTTGGCATGAAGCCTGTCCTTCAGCTTCCTTACGTAGCACCATTACCTCATGTCGACTTTGCATTTGTTCTTATCGTCGGTTTTATCTGTGGTTTATTGGGAGCGCTCCACAATAAGGGAATGTTCTTTGCCCAGGGACTCTACAAAAAGATAACTAAGTTTGCGCCTTTCTCGAGGCTCATTATTCCATTCATGCTAGCTGGAATTATGGCTTTTATCTGGCCAGATCTTCTTTGTGGTGGCGATGCCATTATCGAGAAAATCAAAGAGCCAGCAACGCTCACTGAGCTCATGGTTATAGCGCTTTTGCTGGGCAAATATTTCTTTACCACAACATGTTTTGCTGCTGGAACGCCTGGCGGAACTCTCTTTCCGATGATTGTTATGGGAACGCTAGTTGGAACGCTGTTTGCCCTGGTAGCAACCCATATTTTTGGCATCCCGATGGCATATGCGCCAAACTTTATTGCCATGGGTGTTGCAGGTATTTTTGCCGGAGCAGTAAGAGCGCCCGTCACCGGAGTAGTGCTTATATTTGAGCTCACAGGTTCTCTTGAGGCTCTTATGGCTATGTCTGCAGTTGCAATCGTGTCCTATGTAACCGCAAACATCCTGCGTGTTGACCCATTCTACGAGCACTTACTTGCAGAATTCTTGGCTTCTCAACAAGGGGAGTCTAAACCAACACTTGATTCTGGCGAGAAAATCCTTCATGAGTTCACTATTGGTCAAGGAAGTCCCGTTGAGGGCAAATTGCTCCAAAATATCCCATGGCCTGACAAAGTGAGGGTTGTAACCATTGATCGTGCGGGCTTGGAGATTATTCCAACCGGCCAAACTGAATTGATGGCACTCGACAAGATTCTTGTTATTTATGATGAGATGTATGAAAGCGATGTCATGATTAAATTGAATGTCATGACTGACTCATCGGTATAACGCTTATCGCTGTCGTACACGCTACAGTAAAGGAGAGGGGCTCAAAATCCTTCTCCTTTTTCTTCAACTCATTAGTTTACATAATATCGATTATCAGACTTTTATATATGAGAACGGAATTTAGAGGTCTTATACGTCTATATATCTAGAGTATTTTATCTTGCATCGGCTTTCATATCCTACGTCTCATTACTTCAAAATTTGAGCCCCTGAGAGCCGTTTTAAGCCACGTTCTTAATCTGTCATGAGTAAATACACCTCTAGCTCCATAAGTTATATTTGATGACATGATAAATTCAATGACTTTTCAATTTGATAAGATGGCAACAATACTACTGAATCTTTTATTTATAAAATAGCTTTCTTGGTATCTCCCTAAAACTAATTTTAGAGCTGAACGTTTTTAAAGTTATACATATTGATAAATCATCTTGAAATAATTTACTAACAGAGCTTTATATATTCAATGTATCGTTGATACAAAATTACACTGCCTCATACTTTATTGTATGCTTTTAACCTTTTACTCTCTACTCCCCTTTTAAAAAATTAGCAATCTACCTGCATAAATACAATAAACAAGCAGGTAGATTAGCTAAAATAGTTATGTCCAACAATTTATAGTAACCATACATGTAATCCCTGATACATGCAAAGATATCTTATTACACTAAAGTTTTATTACTCCAACTCGACAAAGCCAGTATAGAGTTGATAATACACGTCCTTCTCGGCAATCAATTTCTCATGATTACCTCGCTCGAGGATTCGACCATGATCTAATACGGTACGTTTACGCTGCCGCTTGCCGTCGCGCCGGTTTTGTCTCTGCAGTTGAATCATATAGTCCGGCCATGCGCGACCTACGCTGTAATCTGGAGAACACCGGTTTGAGTAACGTTGATGCCATCGGCGGAGATACGGGACGTTCCTTCCCCAACACCGACGCGGAGGTTTTCGTAGTTGACCCGCCACGTACTGGACTTGCTTTTGATGTTGTAAAGCAGATCTCTGAGCAGAGTGCTCGTGTGATTGCCTATGTCTCATGTAATCAGGCAACCCTTGCGCGTGCCTTGTGCCGTTTTGTTGATACAGGAACGTTTAGACCCGTAAGCGTCACGCCGGTTGATCTTTTCCCTCAAACGTTTCATGTGGAGAATGTAGTATTGCTTGCTCACAAGACTCCAGACAGTCATATCCACGTAAAAGTAGAGTTTGATAGAGGGAAAGAAAAGGCGTCACTTGGCGAAATAGAAAAAGAGTAGAAGTCAACAAGAAGGAAACGTTCGCTGTAAAAATCACACATTTGTCTGATGTCTGAGACTCACGGTACAATGAGCCGGAAGAGACGGCCAATTAGCGTATGGCGAAAGAAGAAAAAACTATTTTTATCTCGCATATGAAGATCTACAAATTGTCGCGAATAGCATGGTTCATTGTAAAAACAGGCTAATCCGTAAGAGCAAACACACTGACTACACCAATGAAATGATTACGAAGATTATCTCATTTGATACAAAGAATCAAAATATAGTATAGTCTCGATAATAGAATAAAAATGAATCCCCTAAAAGTTTTAAAGAAAAAGGAGGTAAGGATGATGTGTGTATGTGTTCCATATTCAGAAGTTAAATTGCAGATACAGCAACAGCTAAAAAGAAAATTGATAGTTCCGGTTTTGGGTTCTGGATTTACAAGGGGCTGCCCTAGTCAAGGAGGTAAGGTACCTTCCGGTGACGATTATAAGAATTATATGATAGACTGTATAATGAAAAAACATGGATATGATGAATCCAAAAGAACCAACTATGAAAAAAAACAATTTCAAGATATATCTACACTCTACCATAAGATTATCCCAAATGGAGAGCAGAGAAAGTATTTAAGGAAAAATTTCACAAGAGTTGAATTGTCCGAGGATAAAAAGAAATTTCTCACTATCAATTGGCCATATGTTTATACGTTAAATACTGATGATGCAATTGAGAAGAATAGTAGGTATTCTAATGTTGTTAGCTCTAATAGAAAA
>CABSWT010000023.1:0-20471 GCA_902481575.1 uncultured Atopobium sp. | reverse complement strand
GAGCAAACGGCCTCATTGTTGATGAAGAACCAGAGATTAACCCTGATCTCTTTGTGACTGAAGCTCCAAGGCGCAAACGTGAGCGCTCCGAGCAGAACTCTGCAAATAGGCAGGATAACGCTAAGAACTCTGGTGCAAGAAACGCTCGAGAAGAACAGGGAGCTCAAAGTTCTTCTCGCACCCGTCGTGTAAGAACCTCAAAGAACGCTCAGGTAAATCCTGGTTCCAGCACCTTTGATGCTGCAACAGATACACTTCGTCGTACGCGCCGTCGCCATCACGCAACAGAAGAGAGCGCTACAAATGCTCAGGCTCCTCAGAAGAGCGAGCAGAGCACCGCTCCTGCGCAGAAGCAGCCACAGGGAAAGCGCTTTAGAAGAACGGATGCTCCTCAAGCGCCACAGAAAGCTGATGAGGCACAGGCGCCAGTCCGTGCAAAGAGGACTCGTCGTCCAGGTGATAGAGCAGGTATGAAGGCTCAGAGTGCTTCACAGAGCGCTCCACAGAATACTTCTGGTTCTAACGGTGCGCCTACCGCTGCATCTAGAGACACTCAGCCACAAAACGCTGCACGTCGTAGACATAGAAGAGCTGGACGCGATGATCGCGGTCGCGGCTCAAAGGACAACGAGTAATGTATACGCTTAAGACTGAATATGCCTTTGACTCAGCGCATTTTCTTACCAACTACTATGGCAAGTGTGAGAACCTGCATGGCCATCGCTGGCATGTGACTGCCTGCATTTCAACTGCAGAGCTTGGTGAGTCTGGTACAGAAAAAGATATGGTTATGGACTTTGGCGTCTTTAAGCGCAAGGTCCGCGCGCTATGTGATTCCCTTGATCATACGTTTTTGATTGAGGAGGGTTCTCTTTCTGAAAAGACGCTGACCTGTCTTAAAGAAGAGGGTTTCTCGCTTACTATTTTGCCGTTTAGAACAACAGCAGAAAACTTGGCTAAGTATCTCTTTGAGCAACTTGAGTCAGAAGGTTTGCCCGTCTCTTCCGTTGAGGTTGATGAGACCCCTAACAATTGCGCCATATATTCAAAAAATATGAAGTAACCTGTTGTTTTTTGAAGCTTGCGTGAGCAACATAACCTCGATGGGTATACTCTACGTATGTAGAGGTTTTATCTTTTGGCGAGGTGGAATTTCATGGCTCACGGAGCGTTGCGGGGTGTCAATTTAACTGGTTGGCTTACGCTTGAACCGTGGGTAACTCCTGAGCCGTTTGCGCGCACAGGCTGCGTTGATGAGGCTCAGCTCATTAAAGCGCTGGGCGTTGAGGACTACCACAATCTTGTTAAAGCGCATCGTTCTTCATTTATCCAGAGTTCTGACTTTGTCAGCATTGCCGCACGTGGTTTTAATGCGGTAAGAATTTCTGTGCCTTGGTACGTTTTTGACGAAGAAGCCGCAGGTACACCGTATGTAAGCTGCATTACCGAGCTTGATAGGGCTCTTGAATGGGCAGAAGAGCTTGGTCTACACGTTATTTTTGTGCTAGCAGTAAATCCAGGCCTGCCTGATGGCTTAAATGACCAGCCAGGCGGTGCTCCGCGCACTAGAATTTCTGGGGAGAAGTCGCTTTCTATTCTGCATAAGCTTGCCCTTCACTACGCTCACCGCAGCGGTTTTTATGGCATTGAGGTAGCCGATGAGGTTAAGCCTCGTGTGCGCAAGGGCTTTAAGCTCACAGATGGTATTCCTGGTCACTCGCTTAGAAACTATTATCGCCGTGCTTATGAGACCATTAGATCTGTGGCAGGAGAAGAGCCTGTGGTCATTCTTCCAGATGGTGGTTGGCCTCAGGGATTTAGGCGTTTTATGAGCCAGCAGGCCTATCAAAACGTTTGGCTTGACGCTCACCTTGATAAACCCTGCGAGGGAATTGATTGCTCGGGTCCTCGCGGTGTACAGCAGCTTATTGATAAAAACGAAGCGTATTTGAAGACTTCTGCTTCAGGCGGTCTGCCGGTCATGGTGGGTAAGTGGTCAGCATCACTTCCAAGCATTGACGGCGCTATGACGGCAGAGGGAAGAATTGCGCTTGAGCGCATTTACACTTCTGGCCAGCTCAAAGTGTACAATACGTGTCCTGCATGGTTCTTCCAGACCTGGAAGACCTCCGCATTTTTGGCTGCATGGGACGCACGCGTTGCGCTTGCAACGTTTGAGAGGGGAATGCTCGAGTAATGACAGAATCTACTCTTTTAGCAGGTAAACTGTCTATTGTGGGCACGCCTATTGGTAACCTTTCGGACGCGTCACCGCGCGTTAAAGAAACGCTTGCAGCAGCAGATGTCATTTTATGTGAGGACACGCGCGTGACCTCAAAGCTCCTCTCTGCATTTGACATTCACGTACCGCTGCAGCGCTGTGATCAAAACATTATTGAGTCGCAAATCGAGCCAACGCTTAAGAGGCTTCGCGCTGGTCAGCGTGTTGCGTTTGTGTCAGATGCGGGTATGCCAGGCATCTCTGACCCGGGTCAGCATTTGGTTGATGC
This sequence comes from uncultured Atopobium sp., assembly GCA_902481575.1. Taxonomy (GTDB): domain Bacteria; phylum Actinomycetota; class Coriobacteriia; order Coriobacteriales; family Atopobiaceae; genus Lancefieldella. The sequence continues at coordinate 17,961 of CABSWT010000023.1, read as the reverse complement.
GGCGCTTTCAGAAGGGCTTGCTACGGAGGTTATTCCGGGACCTTCTGCGGTAACCTGCGCACTTGTTGCATCGGGCCTGGCAAGTGATCATTTCTTTTTTGAAGGCTTTTTGCCTAGAAAGCACGGACAGATTGTTCAGCGCTTGCAGCAGCTTGCGGCAATTCCTGGCACTATTGTGCTGTATGAGTCTCCGTTTAGGGTGCTTGCAACCGTTGAGGCCATAGCCGAGGTGTTCCCAACTAGGCAGGTGGCTCTTGTCAGAGAGCTTACTAAGCTGCACGAAGAAGTGGTGCGCGATGTGGCTCCTTGCCTTGCTGAGTTTCTTGCAGCAAAAGAAAACCTCAAAGGCGAGTGTGTTTTGGTTATCGCAGCTCCCACAGAAGAAGAGCTTGTCGCCACATCATCGCAGGCGGTGGGCGAGTCTCAGCTCTCGCTTGAAGACGCGATAGAGGCTGGTCTTGCTGCTGGCACTAGAAAATCAACTCTGGCCAAGGAGCTTGCTCAGAAGTTTGGTATTGCGCGTGACGAGGCATACCAGGCAATTCTTGCTCGCGAGGCATAATCACTATACCAACGCAAAGAAAGCCCAGCATTTGCTCTATACTGGATAAGTTATTGCAACTTATACAAAGGGAGTCATTATGCCCGAGGCCAAGCCGTCATACTTTATTACCACACCAATTTATTACGTCAACGCAAAGCCACACCTGGGAACTGCGTACTGCACCCTGCTTTGCGATATCCAGGCTCGCTTTAGACGCGCTGCCGGCTACGACGTCTTCTTCCTTACCGGTATGGACGAGCATGGCGAGAAGGTCGCTCTTGCTGCAGCTGATCACGGCTTGTCTCCACAGGCATGGTGCGATTCGCAGGTTCCTTTTTTCAAGGGACTCTATGAAGAGCTCAACATCTCATATGATGACTTCATCCGTACTACCGATGAGCGTCACGTAAAAGCTGTTCAGTATCTGTGGGAGCGCATGCGTGAGGCAGGTTTCATCTACAAGGGATCCTATGATGGCTGGTATTGTATCCACGAGGAGACCTTCTTCACCGAGACCCAGGTAGAAAAGGCAGATGAAGAGGCTGGTTGCAAGGGCGCTCACCTCTGCCCAGATTGCCATCGTGAGCTTGAGCGTGTCTCTGAGGAGTCTTGGTTCTTCAAGCTCTCTGCATTCCAGGATAAACTGCTTGAGCTCTATGCTCAGCACCCAGATTTCATTGAGCCAGATTTCCGTGCAAACGAGGTTCGAAGCTTTGTTGAGTCTGGCCTCCAGGATATTTCTGTATCCCGTACCAGTTTTGACTGGGGTGTTCCAGTTCCTTTTGATGAGTCTCACGTAACCTATGTCTGGTTTGATGCTCTTCTCAACTATTACACCGCTGTTGGCTACGGCGATGACAGTCCAGAGGCTGCTGCAATGAGAAAGCGTTTCTGGCCTGCTCAGATGCACGTTGTTGGCAAGGATATCATCCGCTTCCACTGCGTCATTTGGCCTGCAATGCTTATGGCTCTTGGTGAGGCTGTACCTGAGCACATTTTTGCTCACGGCTTCCTTAACGTCCGTAATTCTGAGACCGGCGTTGTTGAGAAGATGAGTAAGTCTCGTGGAAACGCCATTGCACCTAAGGACGTTTTGGACCTGCTGGGTGTTGAGGGCTACCGCTATTACTTCATGACCGATGTCACCCCTGGTGAGGACTCGGGCATTTCCTTCGAGCGCATGGAGCAGGTCTATAACGCCGACCTGGCAAATAGCTGGGGTAACTTGGTTTCTCGCGCCCTTAACATGAGCGATAAGTACTTTGAGGGTGTCACCCCAACCTTTGATGGTTCTTCTGTTGCTGCAGACCATCCACTGCGCAAGCTAGCTGAGGGCATCTATGACCGCTACGCCGCTTGCATGGAGAAGATGGACTACGTGGGCGCTAAGAACATCATCATGGAGCTTGTCCATGCAGCTAACCACTACATTGAAGACGCTGCTCCTTGGACGGTAGCAAAAGACCCTGAGCGCGCATCAGAGCTTGCAGAGATTATCTATACGCTGCTTGAGTCTATCCGCATTTGCGCACATCTCTTTATGCCATTTATGCCTACTACGTCTGCAGAGGTCCTGCGCCGTATGAGCCTTGATGAGGCAGAGATTAACTCCACAGATACCCGCAGCGAGTGCGTATGGGGCAAGCTTCAGGGCGGCCTGGCTGTCTCTAAGGGAGACGCTCTGTTCCCACGTCTTGCAAGCAAGTAATCGTGGTGGAGCACGCATCGCATCAAACATCGTGGCTTGCCAATCAGCGCGCCACTAAAGAAACGCTGGAACGTTTTGGCCTTGCCACCAAATATAGGCTGGGCCAAAACTTCCTGGTACAAGAACACGTTATCGAGAAGATCGTTCAGCTTGCTGAGGTTCAGCCTACTGACGTGATTGTTGAGGTTGGGCCCGGTTTGGGTACCCTTACGGTTGCCTTGCTCGACAACGCACTCGCAGTGTGCTCGCTTGAAGCAGACTCTGAGCTGGAGCAAGTTTTAGCGCTAACCTGCAAAGAGCCTCATCCAGACTCGTTTGCGCTGGTTATGGGAGATGCTCTGGCTATCACGCCGCAGAAGCTCTCTGAAGCTTACCGTACACTTCCGGCCGTTGCTCAGGGCGCGATCCCGGTTGTCCCGATGCCAACTAAGTTTGTATCTAATCTGCCGTATCAGGTGGCAGCTACGCTGATCCTTAAGTTCTTCCAGGAGCTTCCTTCGCTTGAGCGAGCGGTAGTCATGGTGCAGGCTGAGGTGGCCGACAGAATTGCCGCCAAGCCTTCTACCAAGGCATATGGCGCTTACACTGCAAAGCTGTCTTTGTTTGCGCAGGTTACTGGCAGGTTTGAAGTGGGTCCTGGCAACTTTATGCCTCCACCACGCGTCAACTCTGCTGTGGTCCGCCTTGATCGCACCATCGCGAGAAACCCGGTGACCTCCAAGCTTCTTTCTGAAGAAGAGCTCTTGCATACCATGAGGGTTATTGACGCTGCCTTTGCTCAGCGCAGAAAGACTATTCGTAATTCAATGAGCGCCTCTGGCTTTGATAAAGACATGCTAGACCAGGCGTTTCTCGCCACAGGAATTGCGCCTACGGTGCGCGCAGAAGTTTTAACCAGCCAAGACTTTATTTGTCTTGCAGCTGCTTTGGAGCCTTTGAGTGAGTAAGAAAAAGCATCATCTACCAGCAGAAGAAGTGGAAGCACTTTCTTTTTCTGACGGTCAGTTATTCCATGACATCTACGGCACACCTCGTCCAACACCTCGCGTTTTAGCACCTGTTGCTGATACCCATGGTCACCTGGGCAGCCTCCACGAGCACGACGCAGCAGAGTCTCTTGCGCGAGCAGCTGCGGCAGGTGTTCGCATGCTTATTGTGCCCGTAGATATTGCTACAGAGTTTCCTCGCAAGTGGGTAGATACCAGCACTTTTATCACATGGTTTGAGGATACTCTTAGCCATGCTCGCGCTGCTTTTGCAAAGCTAGCTGAGGCAGATCTTTGTGTACCCTGCGATTTACCTGCAGAGTATTTGTTTGAACACACCTATTTTGTAGTAGGCGCTCACCCATACAGCGCACCAGACTATAACCAAGAGGCTGAACAGCGCTTGTTTGAGTTACTTGAGCACCCTCTTTGCGTCGGCGTGGGAGAGATTGGCCTTGATTTTGGACCGTATTGTGAGGTTCCAGAAGAGGTCCAGCGCCAAGCATTTGAGCGCCAGCTCTCCATTGCTCACGAGCACAATCAACGCGTTGAACTACACCTACGCGATGGTGCTGATGATACACATGCTCATGATTTGGCGTTTGAAATTTTGAACCGTCTAGGTGTGCCTAAGGCTGGCTGTGACCTGCACTGTTATACCGATGGTCCTGAGGTCATGAAGCCCTTTGCAGACCTTGGTTGCTTTGTTGCCTTTGGTGGTGCAGCAACGTTTAAGCGCTCTGATGATATCCGAGCTGCAATGATTTCCTGTCCAGAGGCGCAACAGCTCTCAGAGACCGATTTCCCCTATATGGCCCCAGAGCCTTTGCGCGGAGGGGAGTGCACGCCAGCGATGGTGGTGCACACGGTTGAGCGCTTGGCGGAGCTTCGTTGGCAGCGACTTGATATCCCCAAAGAGAAGACGTATACCATACTGTGGGAAAACGCCCAGCGCTTTGTAGGACTTGCATAGCACAGTAGGAGGTGAGCACATATGACAAAAATCCTGGTAGTAGAGGATGACCATCAGATTCAGCAAGAGTTGGTGCTCCTGCTACAAAGAAACGGCTTTGAGGCCCAGGCTCTCACGTCTTTTGAGTCTGCACCTCAACAAATTGTTGCTGCTCATCCAGACCTGGTTCTGTTGGACCTTAACCTCCCAGGTATTGACGGACAACAGATTTGTCGAGAAGTACGACAGCTCTCAAACGTTCCCATCATTGTAGTTACCAGCAGAAATACTGACCTTGATGAGCTTATGGTGCTTTCGTTAGGAGCGGACGATTTTATCGCCAAGCCCTATAACACTCAGATTTTGCTTATGCACATAACCTCGGTTTTGAGGCGTGCAAATAGCGATGTCACAACAGGAACAAAGCTTTCACATGCAGGCGTGACACTTGATTCTTCTTCCTGCAAAGTTTCTGCAAATCAGAAGAGCGTCGAGCTGACTAAAAACGAGCTCAGAATACTTTCACTTTTGATGCAAAACGCGGGAACGGTTGTTTCTCGCCAACGTATTCAAGAAGAGCTGTGGCAGTCGGATGAGTTTGTTGATGACAATACGTTGACGGTCAACATTAGCCACCTCAGAAAGACTCTTGCAAGCATTGGCGTTGAGGACTTTGTCATGACACGCCGCGGACTTGGCTACGTTATTGAGTAGGCTGTTATGTCGTTTCTCAAGTATCTAAAAAATCGAACTATCTTCTTTCTTGCGCTTATAGCTAGCAGCACGTTGATTGGCTTTATGCTTAAAGGTGTTGGACTTAACGTGTTTGCTATTGCCTACTGTATTCTGGTTTTATGGGTAGTGGGAACAGCTGCACTATTAGCCGATTATTTTCATCGTCGTTGGTTTTACCAGCAGCTTGCTGAGAATTTAGCGGCAACTGATAAAGAAAGCTATCTGGTTCCTACCATGCTGGACACGCCTTCAACGCTGGAGGAGCAGCTTTTTAAGGATGCACTTTCTAGTATGTCCAAGTCTATGATGGATCAGCTTGCTGATGAGCATATGCGATCAAAGGAATATCGTGAGTACATTGAGATGTGGGTGCATGAGATTAAGACTCCTATTGCTGCAGCTCATTTGGTTGCTCAAAATAATCCATCGCTACCTATGGATGACGTGCAAACGCAACTTACCAAGATTGAGACTCTGGTAGAGCAAGCGCTCTTTTATGCACGCAGCGCATCTGTAGATCGAGATTTTTCTATTCGAGACGTCAATTTGCAGTCCATCGTAAAAGATGCTCTTAAAAACAACGCACGCGTCTTCATTGACGCTGGTGTTTCTCCACATTTTGATGACTTGGCCCACGTGGTCAAGGCTGACCCAAAATGGCTTGAGTTTATTTTGCGACAGCTTCTAATTAACGCTGCCAAGTATTCAAATCCAGAGCTTGCACCTGGCGAGAAGAACGTTTGGATTTCTGCCTCTGTCTCAGAGCCACGTGAAGGAACAACTTCAACTACTCTCTTCATTAAAGATAATGGCATCGGTATTCCTGAAGAGGATCTTGCCCGTATTTTTGATAAGGGATTCACCGGTCAAAATGGACGCAAGTACGCCAAATCTACCGGTATGGGTCTCTATCTCTGCTATGAGCTCTGTAATAAGATGGGCCTTAAGCTGGCTGTGAGCAGTACAATTGGTAAAGGTTCAACCTTTTCTATTACGTTCAACCAGTCTTTTACGGATTTGCAATAATCGCATATCTATTATTTGAAAACGACATTGGCATTCTATTATTATTTTATAAATTAGTCTATTTATATATCAAATATGTATATAGATTTTCTGATGATTATTTTTTTAATTTAAATGACAAAATTATTATATAAAATTAAATCAAGATAACTTCTAAGTTTAGGAGGAAAAATGGATTGTATGTCACATAAGATTTCAAGAAAGAAATTTATTGCATTATGTGGAGGATTAGTATCGACACTTATTCTTCCGAAGAAAAGTTTTGCTCTTGATAACGAAGGGATTTTTTTCGAATATGATTTACCAAATCAGGATGGAAGAATTGTTGTTAGTGAGCTTAATGGAGTGCGTACTGTCGAGGTCTTCGATGTTCAAAATAAGCTAGTAAACAAGTTTATTTATTATATTGATGAGAATCTAATGTATTCGTCAATCACTGGACGCACAACATCACTGGTTATTCAAACCGAGCCTGAACAAAAGTCAAATGATGGAAATTTATCATTTAGAGCAGTAACTAAACGCTCAGTTGTATATATTTCGTATTCTCAAATAAAAAATAATATTTCAGGTGCTATCGATGTCTTAAATGTTATAGGAGCAATGATGGCATGCGTACAAGGACTATCTCAACCTGGAGCAATCTTACGGTGTGCTCAAGCTGTAGTCAGTATTCTTCTTAAGAATTACAATCCCCCACAAGGCGGAGTTAAATTGACTTTGGAAACAACTGAATATTATCGTACACGAGCAGGTCATCGTCATGTTTGGCGTAGACAAGTTATTCCAGTGGGCTATTCATTCTATTAACAATGAAACTAATTAATAATGAAAATACGAGCAAAGCAGACTACATCGTAGCTGCTTTGCTCGTACTGAATACAGCAATTCATTTTTATCCAGAAGTATTCCCTTATCCACAACAGATAAATGCATGCATTTTTGTCTCTATCTTCCTCTTGCAAATTTTTAGGATAGTCAAATTTAGAGAAAGAAAAGTAAGTACCTATGTACTTTTGGCTATGAGCCTTTTAACAGCAATTGTGCTAGTTCTCAATTAGAAGTTCCCACAATTCATCCGTTTGAGGATCGCTTCCTACCTGGAAGGTGTGCTGACTAAAGCGCTTGAATCCCCAAGTTGAATAAAATGCCTTGGCAGGCTCATTGTGTTCCCAAACACCCAGCCACACGCGCTTCTTACCCTTCTCTTTTGCTAGATCAAGGGCAAATTCCATGAGCTTTGATCCAAGGTGTAGGCCTTTGAAACGTGGAAGGATATACAGGCGTTCAATTTCAAGTGAGTCATCGCGCTGACCCTCGGTTTGCTCATAACGCGTATTAAGCTTCAGGTAACCAGCTACTTGACCTTCCACTTCAACAAAATAGAAATATGAGTGTTTAGCAGCAAGCTCACGGGCAAGCTTTTCTGTGTTGTAGAGCGAGTCCATGCAACTTGCTAAATCATCTGCTGTATTTGAGTCAATAAAAGTGTCTACAAATGTCTCTACGCTAAGCTTCTGCAGTGTGCGCAAATCGGCTGTTTCAAGCGGTCGGATTGAAACGTGCACGTCATCAATGCTGATTGTGTTTCTCGTCTGACGATATGCATCAAGGTCAAAAGAGAGCAAATGGTGAAGGACGCCAAAGTGATCAAGCACCTTAGAAGATGCCTGCGTAAAGCCAGCACGCTCATAGAAAGGCTGGGCTTTGAATTGCGATTCAACTAGCACCTTGGAGGCATCGCTTTCTTGTGCTAGGTAATCAAGGGTATCGTGCAGCAGCTTTGAGCCAATACCAGCACCTTTGTTGCTGACACATACGCGGCCAAGAACTGGGGAGTTGTATGACTGTCCTGCATCAATAATGCGCAAATATGCAGCCACCGAGTCAGTATCCTGATAAAAGACATGGGTAGAAACTTGATCAACGTTATCAAGATCGTTGTACATAATCTGCTGTTCAACAATAAACGTTTCTGCTCTTAGAGAAAGAATTTGATACAACTCTTTAGCGGTAAGCTGCCCAAATCTCTTGATTACCAACTTCATAGCATGCCCCTCCCGTATGCTTGATAGTGATATTTTGCCACATCAAAGTGAGAAAAGCGTAAGGTTTCTGTAAGGTCAATCGATGGCAACGTGAACGGTAGTGACGGAGTATATATCTCAAGATTTACTCGCTCCCAAGGAAAGGACGCAACATGGCAGCTACTCAAGTAACTCCAACTCAGCCAACTGTTGTGGCTGGACAATCTTCAGCACTTACCCCACGCACCGTTTTGGTTTGCCAAAACCTCGAGAAGTACTATGGAACTCGTGGAAATATCACTAAGGCACTGGACGGCATTAATCTTTCTGTAGCTCGCGGTGAGTTCATTGCCATCATGGGACCTTCCGGCTCTGGTAAAACCACGCTTTTGAACTGCATCTCTACCATTGACCAGGCATCTGCAGGCCACATCTTTATTGATGACCAAGAGCTTTCCAGCCTGCGTGGAGCAGAGCTTTCTGCTTTTAGACGCGACCGCTTAGGCTTTATTTTCCAGGACGCAAACTTGCTTGATAGCCTTACTGCTCGTGAGAATATCGCACTCTCACTAACCATTGGTCATGTTCGCGCTCAGGAAGTTTTGGAGCGCGTAGAAAACGTTGCCAAACTGCTCCAGATTTCCGAGGTACTTGATAAGTTCCCTTACGAGATGTCCGGTGGCCAGCGTCAGCGTGTTGCCGCAGCTCGAGCAATTGTTACCAATCCTTCGTTGGTCCTAGCAGACGAGCCAACTGGAGCGCTTGACTCAAAGAATGCTCGCACGTTGCTTGAAAGCCTTGAGAACCTCAACCGTAATGGAGCAACTATTGCCATGGTCACTCACGATTCATATGCCGCTTCTTACGCTCATCGCGTTATTTTCATTAAAGATGGTCGCATTTTTAATGAGATAGTTCGTGGCGAGAAACCCCGTAAGCAGTTCTTTGACCAGATCATGGACGTTGTTTCATTCCTGGGAGGAGAGGGTGCTGATGTACAGTAAAATCGCGCTTGGCAACGTCAAGAAATCACTGCGCGATTTCAGCATTTACTTTCTGACATTGGCAGTAGGCGTTGCACTGTTTTATTCCTTTAATTCAATTACGCAGCAATCCATGGTGTTGGATCTTTCTGAAAACCAGAGAAACATTGTTCAGCTCTTAAGTAATATCATCTCTGGAGTAAGTGTTTTTCTTGCCGTTATCATGGGATTTCTTGTTGTCTATGCTAATCAGTTTTTGATTCGTCGTAGGAAAAAAGAATTTGGCATGTATCAGATACTGGGCATGACCAAGAGAAATGTCTCTAAGATTATGAGTATTGAGACACTGCTTGTTGGTTTTCTCGCTCTGGTAGTTGGACTTGTTGCAGGTATCTTTATCTCTCAATTTATGATGTTTGCAACGGCCCACATGTTCAACACAACTCTTGATTCGTTCAAATTTGTCTTCTCGCAAGCTGCACTAATTCAAACGGTTATTTACTTTGTAGTTATGTTTGTGGTTGCGCTTATTTTTAACGTTACCACGGTGTCCCGCTATAAGCTCATTGACCTTCTTAACGCAGAAAAAGTAACTCAGACCGTCAAGGTAAGAAATCTTACCGTCTCTGTACTGCTGTTCTTGGCCTCTCTTGGAATCATTGCTTATTCCTATACTCTGCTTCAGCACAATGGTTTTAAACAGATAGATGAAGAGTTTGCCATGGCTACTGCTTTGGTATCTGTGGGCACAGCACTCTTTTTCTTCTCAATCTCTGGTTTCTTGCTCAGATTTATGCAGATGCAGAAGGGCTTCTACTACAAGGGTCTTCACTCATTTATCCTGCGTCAGTTTAATGCCCGCGTTAATACTGCTTGGGTTTCCATCTCTTTAGTCTGCGCTATGCTCTTTGTGGCAGTCTGTGGACTTGGTACGGGTTTCTCGCTTGTTGACTCTATGAACTCCAGCTTTTCTAAAATCAAAGCGTACGATGTTTCTGTGCAAATTAATCCAGGCTCAGAGCGCAGTTATACCCCTGGTCCAGCAGATTCGTATGACTACCTTTCTGTAGTGCAGAAGCTAGATCCAGAGTGGAATAAAACTATTAAAAACGCCTTCCAGGTAGATACGTACTATGCTCAAGATGATCCAACAACACCAAGTTTTACGTATAGCTCTATTGATGCTGTAACAGGCAAGCGCTTTGGTGATTACTTTACCGGCTATAGCGGTCAGAATGATCCTGCGCAGACCAATGTGACTCTGATGCGAGCCTCTCAGTACAACAAGCTGCGTGTTGCGTCTGGTCTTGAGCCTGTTGACTTTGGTACTGACGGTTATATGGTTTGGACGCTTGATACTAATCTCACAAAATACTGGCAGGATTCTCTTGCAAATAATCCTGAGCTTACCATTCAAGGTCACAAGCTCCATGCTGTTGGTGGAACATTGGATATTGCTCAGACGCAAGGTGGCCCTTATCTTATGCCTGCAGTTGGAATTATGGTTGTTGCTGATCAAAGCTTCCCTTCAAGCACTGTTTTGACCAACTCATACATCTTAGGCAACTACCAAACTCCAGGTGATGCTACTGAAGCACAGTTCCAGAATCAGATTAAGCAGTACCTTGGCGACGGTTCTGTAACGGGAAACGATTCCGACCCGTATTCTTTAATGCTTGTTGTTACTGCCTCTGAGTACATTCAATCCACTGCTGGATTCTCTGGCATTGTGACGTATTTAGCACTGTACATCGGTCTGGTACTCTTCATTGCTTGTGCAGCTATCCTGGCACTTCAGCAACTCTCCGAGGCATCGGACAACGCTCGTGCTTACCAAGTTCTTGCAGAGCTCGGTGCCGAGAAGGGCCTTGCAAGTCGCGCGCTCTTTGTTCAGATTGGCGTGTACTTCCTGTTCCCACTGCTTATGGCAGCTGCGCACGCAACATGCGCAATGACTATTATGGTTTCTGTCATCAAGTCGATTGGCAACTTTGATGTAGCTAGCAGCATTGGTGGAGTAGTTGCAGTAGTAGCTGCTTTGTATGGTGGATACTTCCTGGTTACCTATTTTGCTGCACGTTCAATCATCTTTAGAGGTGCCAAGAGAATGCAGTAAGTTGCGTCGTCGTGTTGTAAATTCGTGAAAGAAGGACGGATGTTCCTCTGTGGGGCATTCGTCCTTCTCGCTTAGGTAAAATAGAAACGTTATGTCAGATGGTATCTGTGCAGAGCACATACTCAAGGAGGCATCATGGGTCTTTGGTCAAAGGTTAAAAATGTGTTTGTTCCTTCTAACGGAGCAGAGCAGCCTCAGAAGGCTACATTTGCTACCAGGGAAGACACTATCTATGCACCAGTTTCTGGTGTTCTGGTAAGCGTACAAGAGGTTCACGATGAGGTAATCTCAAGTGGTCTCTTTGGCCAGGGCTATGGCATTTTGCCTGTTGGCCTTGATTGCGTCTATGCTCCTTGCAATGCTCGCGTTACTGCAACTAACGTAACCAACCACTCAATTGGCCTTACCACAGACACTGGTATTGAGATTTTGATTCACATTGGTGTTGGCACCATCGAGATGAACGGCAAGGGCTTTACCCGTTACGTTCACGCTAACGATGAGGTCAAGGCCGGTACTCCACTGATTTCATTTGATGCTGCTGCCATTGAAGAAGCAGGATATGAGAACGTTGTAGTTGTTACCGTTGTTAATGCAGATCAGTATGAACGCATCGATCTGATTGGTGAGTCCGGAACACTGATTGGTGGTCGTCCACTGGTTAAGATTGGCGATCCTCTGATGTGCGTCAAGCACTAGGGTTTCTCGCCAGCTAAACATCTGCAATAAACGAGGTTTTACATGCTTAGAGTTACTAAGGCAATTCTTCACGTCTTTGATTTTGAGACGGGAACTAAATACTTCTCTCAATCTACCTTGGATTTAGAGGACCGTCAGACAAAGTCATACGTACAGCGTAGACTGCGTAAAATTACGGCAAACCCAGAGTCTAGACATGGAAAGTTTGCTCCTACCAGCAATTTTGCGGGGGGTCTTCAGGAGTATGCTCACGGAGACGTTGAGTTTGTAGAGTTTTCTCACCAGATCGCCCAGTGGTTCTGGGAAGAGCTTCGTCGTGCAGATGACGTTGAGCAGTGTGATCTTCTTGTAGCGGACTACATTGATACCGATGCAGGTCAGGCGCTTGCCAGTGCTGCTGCAGATGACGAGGATGCTCAGGCTGAGGCCTTTGAGGGAGAGGGAAAACGTCTTTTTGCTATTGTGCTTCTCCCACGCAAGCAGGCCTTTATCCACGATGTAAACGGCTCGGCAAACGAGATTTTGCGCCAAGATGCAACGCTGCCATCTCCAACGCAAAAGGTTGATTCATATGCAGTCATTGACCTGGATACAGGTGCTATTGACTTCCATGATCATGACCGCTCTGTAGCAGGAGAGGGAAAGTTCATCATCCCCGAGCTTTTCCTTGAGTGTTCTTCTGAGGCTTCAAGTCATGAGGTTATCGGTGAGGTAACTGTTATTGTTCAAGACCTAGCTGAAGAGTATGGACTTGAGCCTGCTGTTGAGGTGTCTCGTGCTAAGGCCGCCGTTGCAGAAGCAGCAGAGGTAGAAGAGGTAGTAGACCCTATCAAGGTTGGTAAGCGTATCTTTGAGGAGCGCCCTGAGATTCAGGAGAAGTACGAGGCTCAGGTAGCAAGCCGAGAGCTCCCCGAAGAAGTTCCTGTTAAACGCGGTGTTGCTAACAGAATTGCAAAGAATCATAAAATCCGCACCGATACGGGAATTGAGATTTCATTCCCTTCCAACCTAACAGAACGTCCAGGTTACCTAGAATTTTCTCACGAGTCTGATGGCAGGATTACCATTTCAATAAAAAATGTTGCACATATTGAAAACCGCTAAATCCTACCGTTGACCTCACAATTTAGAGCTAAAACTCCCCGAAATTCGTTTCGGAGAGTTTGTAAATTACGTATCTTTTTGAATATCATCGTGTATCTCGGGTAGAATAGTCTCTCAAAGGTCACACCGTACTACTAAATGTTCTAGGAGACCCTTATGAGTTTAAAGAAACAGCAAAGCACCACCATTGAGGAGCAGAGCGCTGCTCTTTTCAATCGTCGTGATGCCCTTAAGATTTTTGCCGGCATGGGCATTGCTGCCGCTGCCGTTACTGCATCCCTAATCAACACCCGCCCTGCTTTTGGTGTTACCCAGGCTCAGATTGATGCTGCTCGTAGTGATTACGATGCTGCTCAGAAGCTGCTTGATGAGATTTCTAATGAGGTCTCTAACATGCAGGCAAGCCTGAATGATACCAACTCTCAGATTGGCGCTATTTCTGATCAGATTGCAGATAAGCAGAATCAGATTGATGCTAAGCAGAAAGAGATTTCTGAAAAGGAAACTCAGATTGCCGAGAAGAGAAAAGCACTTGGCGCACGTATGTCCAGCAACTATAAGGCTGGTCCAGCCGGTGCTTTGGAGATGATTCTTTCTTCTGCAAGCTTTGAGGAGCTCACTTCTAATATTTACTATCTCGATAAGATTTCTGAGTCCGATCAGAAGATGATTGAGGAAGTTAAAAACCTGAAGGCCGCTCTTGAGTCTGATAAGGCTGCTCTTCAGTCCGAGAAGACCGAGCTTGAGAATAAGAAGGCTGAACTTGAGAATCTCCGTGCTTCCCAGGAGTCTCAGCTTAATGATATTTCTGCTCGTCAGGCGGACGCTGCAAACGTTGTTGCAAATCTTGATGACAACGTAAAAGAGCTTATCGCTCAGCGTGATTCTGAGCTTCTTGCCGCTCAGCAGGAGGCAGAGCGCGTTGCCGCTCAGCGTGCTGCTGCATCAAGCGACAGCGGTGGCGGTAGTAGCTACTCTGGCGGCGGTGGCGGAGGAGGAACCTCTTCTGCTGGTTCTGGTTCTGCTGCTGCAGTTGTTAATGCTGCGGGCTATACCGGATCTACCGGTGCTGGCTTCTGTGCAGCTTGGGTCTCCAACGTCTTCTCAAACGCAGGCGTTGGCACCTTCTATGGCAACGCTTGTGATATGTACTATTCCTGGTGCTACTCTACTGATCAGAGCGCTATTGAGCCTGGCATGATTATTGCTGTTCCAACCCTTGGTGGTTCTGCTGCAGCTCTGATTTACGGCCACGTTGGCATCTACATTGGTGGCGGCATGGTCAGGCACTGCCTCTCTGGTATTGTAAGAAGCCAGAGCTTGAGTTCTTGGATTTCTCAGCTTGGTGCTTTGAGTACTCCAAGGTGGGGCTGGCTTGGCGGCGTTGTCCTAAGCTAAGGCATTGGCCCCTCATAACTTGTTATGTAAAAGAGCTTGGTTGCATGCAACCAAGCTCTTTTTTGATGTCTATCGCTGACTCAAAAAAGAAGAGCGCAGATGCCAGAAGTACCTACGCCCTTCTCGCCCTATAAAGGGGGAGTGGATTACTCTTCAACCTCAAGAAGCTCAATGTTGAAGTTAAGGTCTTTACCAGCCATTGGGTGGTTGGTGTCAAAGACAATAGTGGTGCCGTCGTTTGAGACTACGGTTGCCATAACAGGGTATCCCTCAGGAGTGCCCAGAGTAACCTGCTGACCTGCAACAAGATTCTCAGAGCCAGGCAGCTGAGCTACAGGAACAGGCTGTACAGCCTCCTCATGGCGCTCACCATAAGCCTCAGCTGCTGGAATGTGGACGTCAACAATCTGACCAACGGTCATATCTTTAACAGCCTCGTCAAAACCAGGAATCATCTGACCAGCCATGCAGGTGAATGCCAGTGGCTCGTTGCGATCGCGGGAGGAGTCAAACTTAGTTCCGTCGTCAAGAGTACCTACGTAGTGGACCTTTACCTTTTTACCTTCGTTGCTCATAAAACTCCAATCGTTAAAAACATATCTTTGGCATTCTACCCAAGTGAGGCGTAAATCAACCTTTGAATGATAAAGGTATAAAATACTTTACATTCAGTTTGAAAGGTTTGTAATGGAAGCTCGTTTGGCTCCTCATAAGTTTATTGGCGTATTTGACTCGGGCGTTGGCGGCATGAGTGTGCTTAAGCATCTTGTTGCCCAAATGCCTTGCGAGGAGTTTCATTATTTTGGCGATTCTGCTTTTGCGCCTTATGGTACTAAGCCTAAGGAGCAGATTGCTCAGCGCTCTGGCGCTATTGCTAAAAAGTTTATTGACGAGGGTGCCAAAGCGCTGGTTATTGCCTGTAATACTGCAACGGCCGCTGCAGCAGATGAGCTGAGGGCAACCTATCCTCATGTACCTATTGTGGGTGTTGAGCCAGCTCTTAAGCCTGCAGTAACTGCATATCCCCATGGAACAGTGGTTGTTCTGGCTACAAAAGCAACGCTCTCTTTGCAGAAGTATCACAACCTTGAGTCGCGCCTGCATCCTTCTGCAAAGGTTATCTCTATTCCAGGAGAAGGACTGGTGGAGCTTATTGAATCTGGTCAGGCTGATTCAGAACAGATGCATAAACGACTGACCGAGCTTTTGGGAAATTATGCTGACCAGGTAGATGCCGTGGTTCTTGGATGTACCCATTACCCCTTTATCAAGAAGCAAATTAGCTCTGTTTTAGGAGACGTAGAATTTTTTGACGGTGGGGCAGGCGCCGCTCATCAGCTTAAGCGTTTGCTTGGACAGGCAAACTTACTTGCTTCTGCAGATGTCGCTGCTGACAAGAACACTAGCGCCGTAGAGCCTGATATTTTATTCTCATCAAGCATAGATACTCCTGAAGAATTGAAGTTCTACCAGGAGTTCTTCTCGCAAGATATGTAAGCGTGGCTGGGTAAGCGTATTACTTAAGCTTAGTCTCAAGCCACTTTTTGAGCACTACTGCGTTGTTGTACGTAGTATCTTTGTCCGAGAAAAGCAGTGTCACGGTAGATTGATCAAGCTTTTTAAGCTGTTCGACAAAGGCATCTGCGTCAGGATTGCTGTCAAGTTCAGCTGTATAGGTGGACACAAAGCTGTCAAAACGCTCTGGGTCGTGGTTAAATGCTTTTCTACACTCAGTAGTAGGAGCAATGGTTTTAGCCCATTCGTCAGCGTGTAGGTTCTCTTTTTTGATACCACGAGGCCACAGTCTATCAACAAGCACGCGATATCCATCGTCAGCTTCTGGTGCGTCGTAGGTTCTTTTGAGTTTGATATTCATTTTTGCTCCCTTCAGCTCATGTACGTTATACCGCAAAATATCTATTCGGTTACAAACTATTTAATAGAACTAGGTATTCATATCCGCATGTTTATGATGGAGTTCATTCTTTAAAACCCACGGAGAAAGGAAAGCCATGGCAAACTCAGTGGAGAAGAAAGACATCGATTGGACAGCGCTTGGCTTTGCATATACGCAGTGTGACTACAGCTACGTTGCCCACTACAAAGACGGTGCTTGGGATGAGGGTGGACTTACCACCGATCACAGCATTACACTGTCTGAGTGTGCAAATATCTTCCATTATTGCCAGGAAGTTTTTGAGGGTTTAAAAGCTTACACCACAGTTTCTGGCGATATTGTCTGCTTCCGTCCTAATCTTAATGCTCAGCGTATGGTTGACTCTGCATCCCGCCTTGTCATGCCACCATTTCCTGAGGATAGATTTGTTGCTGCTGTTAAAGAGGTTGTTTCTGCAAACGCAACTTGGGTTCCACCATTTGGTACGGGCGCTACGCTGTATGTTCGTCCATTTATGATTGGTACCGGCAATACTGTTGGTGTTAAGCCATCTCCTACCTATGAGTTCCGCATTATGGTCACTCCAGTTGGAGCATATTACTCTAACGGCGTTGCTCCTGTTGCACTGACCGTTTCTCCTTATGACCGCGCTGCTCCTCACGGAACTGGCAACATTAAGGCTGGTCTGAACTACGCTATGTCTCTGTACCCAACCACCTGGGCACATGAGCAGGGCTTTGCAGACAGCATGTATCTTGACTCTGGCTCTCGTACCTATGTTGAGGAGTCCAGTGGCGCAAACTTCCTCTTTGTTGATAAAGAGGGAACCCTGGTTATTCCACAGTCTTACACTGACTCCATTTTGCCTTCTATTACCCGCCGCTCTCTGGCAACGGTTGCTAAAGACATGCTGGGTATGAAGGTTGTTGAGCGTCCTGTTCGCTTTGACGAGCTTGATCAGTTTGTTGAGTGCGGCATGTGCGGCACTGCTGCTGTTATTTCTCCTGTTGGCAAAGTTGTCGACGGCCAGAAAGAGATTGTCTTTGGCGCTGGTATGGAGGCTGTTGGACCAGTTATGTCCAAGCTTCGCAACACGCTGACCAGCATTCAGTCTGGCGAGATTGAGGCTCCAGAGGCAGACTGGATTTACAAGATTTGCTAAGGCTTGCATTTTCAACAACGCTTTGCTTTTAACACAAAGGCGAGAAGACCAATCGATCTTCTCGCCTTATGTTTATCTGCAAAAGCAGGATACGTGTGACGGCTATGCCTTGACGCTTATGCCTTGTGGGAAGAACCCAGGTTATCCATGTGGCTTGCAACAATCTGAGTGATTGCTTCCATACCAGGAACGGAAGGCTTCTTTGGATCAAAGTTGCCAGGGTTTTCTGACATGTACTTCATAAAGGCTGCGGTAAAGACCTGGCGGAGCTCGGTTGCGTAGTTAACCTTGCAAATACCGTTCTGAATTGCCTCTGCTACCTGGTCATCTGGAACGCCCGAGGTGCCGTGAAGAACCAGAGGAATATCAAGGCGCTGACGGATTGCCTTGAGGACGCCCTGCTCAATGTGAGGTGTGCCATGGTAGACGCCGTGAGCGGTACCAACGCCAACTGCAAGAGAAGTGCAGTTAGTGCGAGCGACAAACTCCTCAGCCTGGTCTGGATCAGTGTAGGGGTTCTCGCCCTCAACAGCTGGACCGTCGTCTTCTTTACCGCCGACCTTGCCGAGCTCCGCCTCAACAGGAAGGTTAATAGGGCCAGCAAATTTAGTGACAGATGCGGTA
>CABSWT010000022.1:0-20692 GCA_902481575.1 uncultured Atopobium sp. | reverse complement strand
TCCATTAACAGGAAATGGTGGACTTTATGGAATTGACATTACTCTAAAAATTATTGACAATCTTCCGAGAATGTTAAATGCATGGGGCGAGGCACTAGTCTTAGGATTGACGCCCTCAACCACTCCAGGTTTAAGTAAACAACATCCACTAATTAACAGACTTAATAGTATAAATTTAAGTTGTGTAATTACAATTTTGTCAATTGAAAAATTAAGCTCCACAAGCGAATACATTCAAAGCGTCTCTGTGTCTTCTTACTGTTACGATAGCACACAATTTACTTCTGAGACAGATTGTTCAAATAAACTATATAAAGCATTTAAAGATGAAAACTTGCAGTATATAGTTCAATTTACACTCAGAATAATTAAAGATAATAATGACGGAAATTTGCTTATATATGATCACTCGGGAAAGTTAAAACAATCTCGTCTCTGGATGATTTGAGGTACATACATGTTTACATGGGTGATCGGTAAAATTAAACATTTAAGAGGCTTCAAGGGTGTTATCTTATTATCTATCATTAGTTTTGCAATAAATGCGATAACCCCCTACTTAAATGGAATTTTATTTAACTTATTGGCGTACAATACAAGGTACGAAATAATAATTAATGTTGCTATTCTAGTTGCGTTGTTTGGAATAGGCAACTCGATATTTACATATGTTTTAATCCGAGTTATAGCAATATTAAAGGCTGAAACTTACATCTTATTACTGAAGCTAAAAGTACGAAATTTATATGAAATACCATATAATATTCTTGAAAATGTTGAGTTATCAGGCCTTTCTCAACAAATTCATTCGGATATTCAAATAGTTTCTGACTTCGTTCTCTCAAACTTTACTAAGTTCATTTTGAACAGTATATTACTTTTTGTTTCGTTTTATATGATGTTTGAACTAAACCAGTTGTTATTTATATTAGGATTAGTTTTGAGCTTAACTTATTCCTTAATTGTGTACTTACTTAAAAATCCTATATCAAAAAGGTTGACAGACAAAAAGCAAAACGATGTAATCTTTTATCAAAAGTACTCATCGCAACTTCTGTTATCAGAAATTTTGTATGCTAGTTCGAATTCGGAGAATTCAGTATCTTATTTAAATAGTTGCTTTGTACCTTTAAACGAAAGCATACGAAAATTGGTAAAAATTCAAAGTATTTATCTATCTAGTGATTCCGTAACATCGGCTTTATACCAGGCAATTTTATTCATACTCGGAGGCGTTCAAATAGTTAATAAAAATTTATCATTAGGTGATTTTGTTACTATAAATATGTATTTTAATATAATTATTAATTTGGTTAAATATTATATAGGTTTTTATAATACATTTCTAGATGCAAAGATTTCGTATAAGCGTCTCGAAAACTTAGAGAATTTAAAAATCCCCAATCAAAACTCTGGAATAAAAATTGATCACTTAGATAGCATATGTTTACGCAACTTTTTCTTTTCTTATCAATCAAATAATGGAATAATTGACGTAATAAATAATTTATCAACCACATTCAGGAAAAATACTTTTCATATTATACAAGGTACAAATGGATCAGGAAAGACTACACTGCTAAAAATACTTCTCGGGCTATATGAAGGCACTTCAGATAATCTCGAATACAATGGTGAAATATGCAGCAAAGTTGACACATTCTATTTGAGAAAACATTGTATTGCATATCTGCCTCAGTCTTTTTTTAAGCCCGATATGAGTCCACTTGAGTTTCTGTCTTTGATGTCTTATGACGAAAACATAAATGTAACTTTACTAACTGAAATTAGTAAAATACTTAAGATTCCTTTTGAGAACTGCCAGAGATTATCTGGAGGCGAGCTTAAGAAGCTCTACCTTAATGTTGCATTGTCAAAGGATTCGGATTTTTTAATTTTAGATGAACCCACGAATGATCTTGATGAACTTTCAAAACATGAACTAATCAATTACTTAAAAATGAATCCAAAAAAACAAGGGATTATCGTTTCAACGCATGACAAGGATTTGATTGATGCAGCTGATGAAGTGATATACCTTTAATGATATATATATGCTGTTTGAAACATCGCCTAATCCTTCTTGTAAAAATCTGCCTCAAAACCCTCTGCGTTGAGCGGCAAACCCTGTGCCCAAGTGGGAACCACGCACATGAGGGAGACCACCTCATCAAGGCTTCCAAAGCTAGGCTGCTCATCACAAATTACCTCATCATGTACGTGCATAACGACATGATAACCAGCTTTCTCAAGGCGCACGAGCGCCTCGGCTAAGATGTCACGCGCGATAGCTTGCGTGATGTTTTCTACGAGCTTGCCACCATAGGTCTCGAGCTTCTGGAACTTGCGCGCAGCACCCAGTCCCCAGTATGTGATGCCTTCCGCTCCAAAGCGGTTCTCAGCAATCTGCGGCCGTGCGTAGTAAAGACACCTTGAGGACGGCAGCTTGATGGTAAGCATGCCTTTGGCAAAGCCAACAGATACCTTGCCTATACGCGTGATGACATGCTTTTTGATAGCGTTTAGTGCTGCAGCCTCAATATCGCGCCAGAACTGGACTATGTTGCTGTTAGCTTCTCGCCAGGCGCCTACGATAGTTTCCATTTCAACTTCATTGAGTCCCATACGCTCAGCTCCCATAGCACGAAGAGCACCAACTGCTCCAGCATAGCCGCACGCCAAGGTTGCGATCTTACCTTTTTGTCTGAGCTCTCCGTTTACCCCATGCTTTACGACAGGCACACCGAACATCTGCGATGCCGTTTTGCAGTAGATGTCCTCACCAGTTGCAAAGGCATGAAGTACCCATGACTCTCCGGCGAGCCACGCAAGCACACGCGCTTCAATGGCAGAAAAGTCGGCTACGATAAAGCGACTGTTTTCACTTGGAATAAGCGCTGTGCGAATGAGCTGCGAGAGCGTGTCGGCTACACTCGGGTAGAGGAGCTTCATCGTCTCCAAATCACCTGACTTCACCAGCTCACGCGTTGCTTCCAAGTCAGCGAGATAGTTTCTGGGAAGGTTTTGTACCTGCAGAAGCCTTCCTGCCCATCTGCCCGTTCTGCCTGCTCCCATGAACTGATGTAGTCCGTGTGCGCGGTCATATGTGTCAGCGCAGGCAAGCATCTTCTCGTATTTTTTAACTGATGAGCGGGAGTATTCACCGCGCAAGCTTAACACTTCATGAACGACACCTGTTGAGCGTGCAAGCGCATCCTCAACGGCTGCTTTATCAAGTGAGTCTAGTGGCAGGCCGTGTTCTTCTAGCCAGCTTTTAAGCTGTATGGGAGAATTTGGATTATCAAGTCCTGTGAGTTTGCTTGCGCGCTTAAGTGCAGTCTTGCTATTGTCCTGAGCTAGAGAAATAGAAGCTTCTGCCAAGCGTCTATCAATACGCACGCCACGGTCGTTAATGGCTTGATCGACCGCGTATTCTTCCCATACAAATTGAGGTAGTGGCACGCGAGTAAGTTTTGTTTGGATGGCAGCTTCCACCTCAACGTCGCGTTTGCAGTAAGCCTTGAACGTTTCCCACTTGTCAGGTGCATCCTTTGAGAGTACGCGGTGTCCATCTTTTTGAGGACAGCTAAAGAGCTTGATAAGTGAGGTACCCTCACTCATTTTCTGGTCAGACAAATTGAAAGCAGCACCTGCGTCCTTGAGGGAAAGCGGCATACCAAGAGCTGCCGCGTGTACCATCGTGCAGCGCCAGCTTGTGGCAGGAAGATGCGTGCCCAGATAGTGCGAGAGGCAGATACGCTCAAAGGACGCATTCCATGCATGCTTGAGCACGCGATCGTCAGTAAGCGCGAGGAGCACCTTATCGGGTAGCTTTTACCTTGAGTGAGGTCTACAATCTCGACGTCCCCACCATCGATGGAGAAGGCAAAGAGTAAAATTTTAAAATCGGGTGAAGCTGCGTATTTGTAATGGCCACAGGCTCCGATATCAACTGACGAAAAAGTCTCTATATCGATTGATAAGTCGTGCATGGAATACATCCTTTACAGGCAAATGAGCTGCCAGTAGAAAAAAACACTGACAGCTCGCGAGTTTAGTGTACAGGTTTAAGTGAAGAGGTCATCATTTTCTGCATCCTCGTGAAATGCTCCGAACTCTTCAGCAGCATTCACGCGTCCACCTAAGGGCTTACCATCACGGATGAACTGTAAGGCTTGAAGTCCTGCAGCAATGCCACGGTTGCCATTGGTGTTAAAGGCATAGAAGCTAATGCAAGCACGGACATAGCAGCCAGAGTAGATGATGGAAGCATCGGTGATGTTGCCCTCACGGTCAACTACACCAGGCTGGAAGGTTGAGTTGGCGTTGATGAAATACGCTCCTGCATAGTCCTCATCATCGCGCTCGGTGTCTCCATCTCGCAGAGGAAGCTTGAGAGATCCGCGGGGTGGAATTTTGCCACCAAACTTACCTACGCCTTCTTGGATAGCTTGCTCAATGGCATCCTCGATGAGCTTGATGGTTGCTTTGTCGCTCTTAGGGATGATGAGTGAGGATGAGTACTTGGGCTTAGATCCGTTGATGGACTTGGGTTCGGTGATGTTGACGTAGCTTGCACGAGCGACGCCGGTGGTAACTTTTACTGCCATGATAGTTTCCTTTCTAACGGTTTACTTGTAAACTCACTGGCAATATCTGTGACAAGCTCTTCACGCTTGTCATTTACATCTACAAGGCAGGGTTTGCCTTGGGGTTTTGTGACATAGTCACCTAAAAGCTCAGAGAAGCGACGCTTTCCAAGTAGACGCTCCATATCGGTGATGCCTAGAAGCACCTCTTTGGTAAAGCCTTCGATGTTGGCTGCAGCCAAAGTCTCTTTGATAGCATGCTCGTCGGTAAAGCATCTACGAGACCTTCCTGCTACGAGCTTCATGTGCGGCCACTTGTGACCTTTGTTGACAGCTTCTGCAAGTGCGTAGGTTTCAACATCTGAGATCCAACTTTTAAACTCAGTTGCTTTAAGGAGTACCTCTGATACCTCAGCATCGGTGAGGTCGGTAGCTGCCTTGAAGCTGTCTTTTGCGAGTGCGAGATTTGCCTCAGCACGTGCGCGGCATGTAGCGCGTTTGGCGCAGAACTGACACCAGGTCCCTGCCTTAAACTCACCCTGGCCGTGCGCGGCCAGCTCAGCTTGAGGCCGCACGACCTTATCTGCCCAGGCGTAGAGCTCACGGGCACTTACCACCTCGGTATCGAAGTTTTCGCGCCTTGGCTGGAAGATGGACATGGATACTTGCTCGATGTCATAGAGCACACCATAGGTAGCAAGTGCTCCTAGGGCATAGAGCCTCATTTGGGGATTGTCATGAGCGGAAACCAGCACGCCTTGGCCATACTTGAGGTCGATGATGTGAAGCGTGGGCTCAGCGATAATGACGGCTTCGCCTGTGCCAAAGCCGTCCACCACCCACTCAGAAAAGTCGAGGCGCTCTTCAACGAGCGTGCAGACATCTGCGCAGTGCTCTTGTGCTTCACGGCGCTTCTCAAGCACAAAGCTCACGCAGTAGCAAAGAAGGGTACCATAAATATCAATGCACAGTTTCCACTGTTTTTTGAAGCTCAAATGTCTAAGAATTTAATGGAAATCCTGAAATCATCAGGGTATCCAAATCTGCAAACTGCAGATTTTTCCTTGGCAGGTTTTGATGCATATATCAATAACAGACAAAAATCGACTCAAGGAAAAGGTTATCGCTCTTATATCAACTCTTGCGTAACCCTTGCCTTATATAAAATACTATTCGAAAGTGCCGTTCATAATCCTGGATTTGTAATTATCGACACCCCATTAAACGGGCTTGATGACCCCCAAGAGATAAGCGATGATGCAACTAGTGAATTGCATAATTTCAGAGACATTCTTCAGCATGCTTTCTATCAAACTTTGATACGTCTTGCAGAGTATGGTCAGATCATTGTGATGGACAATAATAAAAACCTTCCTGAACTACCTTCTCTGGAAGGAAAGTGCGACCTTATCGAGTTTACGAAGTCAACTAAGAGAGGCCGCTACGGATTACTTGAAGGTAAAACTCAAGATGATTTTCAAGATCAAGAATACGTTGAGAATGAAATACAGGATGAAGAAACAACGGATCAAGAGGGCTCAGAAACTGAAAAGGTGGAAGTTGATGATTAGTAAATTGAGCTATTTGCCTCTTTGGCATGTTCTCGTCGATAAAGGTATGTCTAAAAAGGATTTACAAGAAAAATCAGGTGTAAGTGCTGCAACAATATCGAAGTTAAGACGAGGTGATAATGTTACTACCGATGTGCTTTTAAGAATATGCTCAGCTCTTGAGTGCGACATTGCGGATATTTGTACAGTAATGCCAACAGAGATATTGAAAGAGACGATAAATGACTAAGCAAAAACTTGGTCAATTGATGCAACAAAGATATGGCATTTATACCAACAGAAGTTGGAAAATATGACTATGAGTGGGTTGATCCTCGTTACTGTGAGACCCATACGCTTATATTTGACGAGTATGTCGAGGGCATACAGTCAGTTAAAGCTGATAAGTATGAATATTCGGAAAGAGCTGACTTAGAGCCTCAAACGGATAACCTTCTTATTCAAGGCGAGACTGGTGATGTACTTGAGGCACTTACTCGTGCACCTGAACTTACAAAAAAATATGGCGGTAGGGTGAAGCTAGTGTATATAGATCTGCCCTGCAATGCTGACAACCGAATGTACACCTTATCGTCATCTATGGCGCAAAGTGACTCAATCTGACGCATTGAGGCGCCATCTGAGGGAAATCTGGAGTTCCGTTAACGCCACACGTGCTACACACCCGCTCAACACTCGTAAGCCACACGTAACACACTCGTGCAACACTCGGAAGACACTTGTACAACACACGTAACACACGTGGAAACGGATAGGGCTTTAAGGGGGTAAATAGCAAAAAAGGTTGATACCACGTTTGGTATCAACCTGAGAGTACAACTGGTGGCGGGGAAGGGAATCGAACCCCTGACACGGGGATTTTCAGTCCCCTGCTCTACCAACTGAGCTACCCAGCCATTGGTGCTTCGAAAAGCTTATTTACTATAACAGACTCAAGCGCTTCGTCAAGCGGGCAATTTATACAATCCAGAAATTTTTTCCGCCAGTGAGGTCAAATTCAACGGTCATGCCCTTTATTGCAAAAAATGCCTCAACTTGCTCTTTTGTTTTCTCAAGCTCTTGACCATCGATTTTCTCGCGTTCATCGGGTTTCTCGCTAGAGGGGAGCTCTATCCACAGAGACTGCTTGCCGCATGCATCGCGCAGGTGAACTTTGCTTCGAAGACCCTGCTGAGCAAGTCTTTCATTAAGGTGAATGAGGTCAAAAAAGTTGACGATTATTGGCATGCTAACTCGTTTCTCTAAACGCTCGCTCTTAAGCATACACGTTTGCAAATTGGTACAATAGATGACTAGCTTGAATTAGGTCAGCGGTCGTTGCTGCCTCCACTGAATAAACTATTCGAGGGGAAATTATGGCCTTTACGAGAAAAGAATTCTTGTCCCTTTCTGCTTTAGGAGCTGCGGGTACCTTGGCCGCATGTACTCCGCAAGCAAGGACATCTGATGATACAAATCAGCCTGCATCTAACGTGGACCTTGAAGAGTTCAAGTCACTCAAGTTGGACATGACCCAGTGGAGCTATGACGAGGATAACGACTGCTACTATCAGCTGGGCATTCAGTACTGCACTAAGCCTGCAAGCAAGTCGGTGAACACTCTTTCGGTTTTTGTGCCTGGTAAGTATTTCTCGGGAACCAAGAAGGGCTCGACGTACGAATGCGAAGTAAGCGAGAAAGCCGTTGTGGGCAACTTTACCGCACGTACCGCGCCAATTGTCATGCCTATTAACACAGCAACGCTGTTCCCTCAGAGCGCTCCTACAAGCTACGCATACGAAGGCCTTGCACCGTACCTTGAGGCTGGTTGTGTGTACGTATACGCAGGTTTCCGCGGCAGAAGTGCGGGCTACGATTCAACCACGGGCTCGGACGAGCTTTACGCAGGCGGATCTCCTTGGCCAGCAGTAGATTTCAAGGCAGCTATTAGGTATTTGCGCTACAACAACGAGCTGCTCCCATGCAATACATCAAAGATTTTTGTGTTTGGCTTTGCAGCTGGCGGCGGCCTCAGTGCGGTGCTGGGAACCTCGGGAGACTCTCCGCTCTATACGCCATATCTTAAAGCCGTTGGCGCTGCTACACATAGCGAGAAGGGCGAGCAGCTTTCAGACTCTATTTATGGCAGCGCTTCATGGTGTCCGGCAACCTCATATGATCTTGCAGACGCAGCGTATGAGTGGTCAGCTGGTCAGTATGCAGATGCAACAGACTCCCGTGCTGAGGGTGTATGGACCCAACCTCTCTCGCAAGATCTTGCTGGTGCATATGCTTCATTTGTCAACAACATGGATCTTCTCGACAGCAATGATAGTAAGGTCAGTCTTGATGAAACTAACTCTGGCGTCTATACCGCTGGATCATATGCAGACCTTCTTATCAACGAGCTCAAGACCTCCGCGAATAACTTTGTTAGGGACAACGCGTTCCCATATACCTCTACGCCTCAGCGATTGGAAGAGCCTACGTTCCCAGGTGATCCAAACCTCGCAACGGTTCGTGGTACAGATAATGCAGCTCCTGCTACTCAGCAGGTTCAATCTACTATCTACGATACTGCTGAGCACTATTTTGGCTCTCTAAACTCAGAATCTATTTGGGTTGTATATAACCTTCGTCGTCAGAGCGTTGAGCTTGAGAATTTGAGGGGTTTCTCGCGAGCTTTAAGAGGCGCGTCGCTTCCTGTTGGAGCTTTTGATGCTCCTGATAGAAGCACACGCGCTAATCAGCTTTTTGGTGTTGGTGAGCAAAGTACGCTGCATTTTGATGAGCAGACTGCTGACCTCATTAAAAAGAACCTTGATACGTACATGAAGCTTGCCGATTGGAAGTCCAGCTACGCTAATGATTGGACCTCTGATCTGAATAAGGCTGATACGCTGGAGAATGACATTCCAACTCGTGTTGATATGTTCAATCCACTGTACTTTACCAGCGCATCTTACAAGGGCTATCAGACAGCATCGGTTGCTCCTTATTGGCGCATTAATGAGGGCGCTCAGAATACTGATACTTCAATTTGCACCTCGTTCAATTTGGGCCTGTCTCTAAAGCATTTTTCGGGCGTGAGCAGTGTTGATTACACGCTTGTTTGGGATAAGGGCCACGTTCTTGCCGAGAGAACAGGCAATGCAACTGCCAACTTGGTGTCTTGGATTGTTTCGTGTGCGTCTGCTTAAAGAGGAGGGCATAGCGTGTTTCAAACAAAGAATCGCCGACTGTATGGTGTTGTTGTTATTGTTGTGCTTGCAGTAGGAGCAATATTCTTCTCTCTTATGAGGGGTGCTGATAAGACTCAGTCACAAGCAAGCTCGCAATCACAGCAGACGCAACAGACGCAGTCTCAGAGCTCACAAAACAAGGGCTACATTGATTCTGTAGCAGCGGATGACCCATATGCAAAGGGCATTCACCATGTTCGTATTGTGGTGAAGGATTACGGCACTATCGAGGCAACTCTTAACGCAAACGTTGCTCCTATTACGGTTTCCAATTTTGCTCATCTTGCCGAGTCAGGCTTCTATAATGGCCTTACGTTCCATCGCATTATTGATGGCTTCATGATTCAAGGTGGAGATCCTAAGGGCAATGGCTCGGGTGGATCCGAGAATAAAATCAAGGGCGAGTTCACCAAAAACGGTGTCGAGAATAACATCTCGCATACACGTGGAACTATTTCCATGGCACGCGCCCAAGATCCAAACTCTGCAAGCTCACAGTTCTTTATCATGCAGGCAGACAACTCAACTCTGAATGGAAATTACGCTGCATTTGGCACGGTAACAAGTGGAATGGATGTTGTTGATGCAATTTGTAAAGGCGTAACACCCACTGATTCGAACGGAACAATTCCTGCTCCAGAGCAACCAGTCATTGAGTCCATCACAATGATTGATTAGATTCCTTATATAAAATATTGTTATGTTATTGAATGACCTGCGACAAGTTATAAAGTTGCAGGTCATTAACGTATAACAGGCCTCTCATGGTATACTATTGTTATCCGAGAGGAGTGGTGTTATGCGAGCTGTTGGCGAGTTTTGCGTTCACCCAGGTCAGGGCGTATGTCTTGTTGAAAATGTAGTTTCGGAGCCTACTCCGGCCTACGTTTTATCTCCTATTGGGCAAAAACATCCTGTTCAAATTGTATTTCCTCTTGATCAAGAGTTCAGGCTTCGTGATCTTATGACGCACGACGAGGCCATGAATCTTGTTGATACCTATCCTCAAATTGAGCTTATTACGTTCCATATTCATAATGCGTCGCTTGAGGAATCTCATTTTAGACACGCTATTAGAGAAGGTTCTTGTAAAGACTCCTTTAGTATTGCTAAAACGTTTAGAGCTCGTATTGATAAGGCGCGTTCGCTCAACAAGAAGCCACCTGTTTCTCACGAGAGAATTTTTAAGATGGCCAGTAATCGCGGTCTTTACGAGCTTATTACGGCACTTAATTGCACCGTTGACGAGATTCAAAAGGTGTTTAGTTCGCGCTATGGCGTAGAAATTGGAAAAGCGTAGCTTATAATTAACCCATCCGTTCAAGAGATGGGAAATTATGGCTTCAGAAACATCTGCAAATCGTGCTGTTGTTACTGTTTTGGGCAGCGATGCTCCAGGAATTGTTGCAGCAATTTCTACCACTTTAGCCGAGTCCAACGCTAATATTCTGGATATCGCTCAAACCATTTTGTCTGGTATTTTTACTATGACCATGTTGGTTGAACTTCAGGATGCTGAGTCTTTCTTGAGCCTCAAAGAGCGTCTTGATGCCGTCTCAGAAAAGCTTGGTGTACAAGTAAATATGCAGCGCGAAGAGGTCTTCACGTTTATGTATCGTCCATAAAGAGGTAGTGTTTTGTCAGAGCTTTCAACTGAAGAACTCATTGCTCAAAAGCAGTCTTGGCTCACTCAAGATGTATCAAATCTAAAAGTAGATATTGTCTTTTCCGATATGGATGAGACATTTCTCCATACCGATAAATCTCTTGATGCCAAAAACATGGCAATGTTGGATCGCCTGGCTGAGCTAGGTATTCCTTTTGTACCTTGTTCCGGACGCGCGTTTAACGTGCTGCCAAAAGAGGTTGTGAACCATCCTGCTTCTAAGTATGTGGTTTCTTGCGACGGTGCCGTTATCAGAGATCTTTCCACTCAGGCTGTTCTTCACGAGTCTACAGTGACAAAAGAGCAGGCACTTGAGTTGTATAAAAAGCTTAAGGACTATCCTGTGACTTTTGACATCTTTGCAGACGGTGGTGTTTATCTGGAGCGCTCAAGGCACAATCTTATCTCTCAGCTGGGTATTCCTGCAGATCACGCAGCATTTATGCAGCGTTCTCGCACCCCCTTTGATCAAAGTGTTGAGGAGTTTATTGAAGGCGTTACTACCATTGAGCGTCTTGGTTCCTACTGGTCTGTTTCAGAAGGCGAGAAATACCAGGCACTTGTAGCAGATGCTGTAGCTTCGGTAAAGGGACTCAGCGGCACAGCTTCCATGAGTATGGGAATGGAAATCCTGGCCGACGGCACTTCAAAGGGTGCTGCACTTCAGTGGCTCTGCAATCATCTTGGCATTTCAACGGATAATGCTGCAGCTTTTGGCGATTCGCTTAATGACGTTGCTATGCTTTCCGCCGCAGGAATGGGTACGGCAGTTGCTAACGCTCGTCGTGAAGATTTTGAGGCAGCAACCTATATCACACTCACTAACGATGAGGCGGGTTTCTCGCGATTCCTTACGTGGGCACTGGGGGAGTAAGCACTTGGCGCTGAAGGAGTAGTGTCTCAGAGTTTTGCTTGAGACATATTGTTTAAAGAAAAAGCCGGCAGATACAATCTGTCGGCTTTTGTTATGAGAAGTAAAACTACTACGCGCTAGGTTAGTGATTACTGTCCTGCTGCTCTTCAAAGACATCTTCATCGGCCGCTTCCTCATCAAGCTTAAGAGGACGGAAGCTAGCGGTATCGCCACCAACGTAGTCTGCAACGGTAGCTGCGTTTTCAACGCGCTCCTTGTGCAGTGCCTCTGCAAAGATATCTTCATCTTCCTCAATCTCTGCAATGCGCTCTTTCATAGGAGCCTCAACAAGTGGCATAGAGCCTGTCTGAGCTGCATCGTCAAGCATGATACGGGTAAGCTTCTGCTCACGCTTGACCTTGGAGAACAAAGGAACGTACTCAAAGACAATGTTGGAGTTCTCAAGACCATACCAACGAGCAGGAGATCCGCAGATGCGACGAATAAAGTACTTAAGCTCAAGGCAACGAGCATCAAAACCGTTGATGTCAGTCTCTGGAGCTAGTACCTTACGCAGCAGACAGAATCTAAAGTCACCAATCTCGGAGTGCTCCTTGTAAATGGAATACTTGTGATTCTGTGGCGCAAGCTGATTGTTCTTAATCAGGTCACCAACAATCTGATACAGATAGGTGTTAATACGCTGGTTTACCCTAAAGCCAAGACGCAGAGTAATCTTGAACAGGAAGTCTGTACCAAAGTCATTGACGATAAACTCACGGGTATTTGGATCGTCTGTCAGCGAGATGTTAATAAAGTAGTAGGCCTTAGCACGCTTTGGACGCTTATCCAAGATGGAATAGAGGATGTCACGATCCAGCTTGTCAAATGAAGAGTCATTGGTCAAGAAGACCAGGTTATCGGCGAGGGTTGTATAATCTGCATCGTGACTCAAGCTACGGAGCTGGTCAATGTATTTATCTACGGGGAGATAAACGCTCTGCGTCCTCTCAACAGCGGTACCGCGGCGCCAGACAAACATGACAACAAAGATTGCGGTAGCCATAAGAACGGTAAAGTAGCCGCCGTGGAAGAACTTGGTAAGGCTTGAGAAGAAGAACATAGCCTCGATAGCACCAAAGAAAAGAATGAATGGAATGGCCGCCCATAGGCGCTTTCTGATAACGGCCAGGTAGGTGTAGAGCAAGATTGAGGTCATGAGCATGGTAACGGTAATTGCAAGACCGTACGCTGCTTCCATGTGCTCAGAGCTCTGGAAGAGAAGTACAACGCCAATGCAGCCAACCCACATGATGTTGTTTACAAGTGGAATGTAAATCTGGCCCTTAGTTGTGGAAGGGTAGCTAATCTTAATGTGAGGCATAAGATCAAGTTTAATTGCCTCAGAGACAATGGAATAAGAGCCAGTAATCAGTGCCTGAGAGGCAATAATTGCAGCAAGAGCAGAGAGAATAACGGCAAATGGTCTAAGCTGACTAGGAAGCATTTCAAAGAAAGGATTGAGGTCTTTGATAGTATTTAGCACGGTGTTATTGTGGTTGGTAATGAGCCATGCGCCTTGTCCAAGATAGTTCAGAATCAAGCAGACCTTAACAAAAGGCCAGCTTACGTAAATGTTGCTCTTGCCAACGTGGCCCATGTCAGAATAAAGTGCTTCTGCACCAGTGGTACAAAGGAAGACACTACCTAAAACCATGAGACCAGCTGCATTGAGCTTGCCATCAAAGAGAAACAGAATGCCGCGGACTGGGTTAAGAGCTCGAACAACGCTAATGTCAGCAAACATGTTCATAACACCCATGGCACCCAAGAACAAGAACCAAAGCGTCATGACAGGGCCAAAGGCCTTACCAATGGTAGAAGTACCTGCCTTCTGTAAGGCAAAGAGGGTGCAGAGGATGATGATGGTAATCATGACAACAATGTGCTGATTATCACCAATGATAGCATGAGCTGCAGGAATAGTACGCAAACCCTCAATAGCGGTGGTTACTGTAACAGCTGGGGTCAAAATACCGTCAGCAAGAAGAGCTGCGCCACCAATCATGGCAGGAATAATCAGCCATTTGGCGCACTTTTTAACCAAACTGTAGAGCGCAAAGATTCCGCCCTCATTGTGGTTGTCTGCCTTCATTGCAACCATGACGTATTTAACGGTTGTAATGAGTGTCAGCGTCCAGATAATGAGGGACAGAGCACCCAAAACAACATCGGTGCTCATGGTAAGAAGACCACCGTTACCAGCAATAATTGCCTTCATGGTGTACATTGGAGAAGTGCCAATGTCACCGTAGACGATGCCAAGGGTAACAAGTACCATGCCGGCACTTAGAGGAATGCCAGTTGATTTCTTGGCTTTATTCTTAGAGAAAAGCGCATGAAATGCAGCTTTACTTGTATTCATCTATTAATCCTCTCAACAGATGATTAGTACAGTTCGTCATCATATGTTAGTCCATATACCTAGTTATAACTAGACGAATGTACAAACGTACTTATTTTGCCTGCAAGCGGAAAAATTTACTCATTTTCCCGCGGTTTTCTCGAGATTTTATATGCATGGTGAATCTTCTGATTTCTTGAGAAGTCCTCCGGAATAGTTTCACTTGTTATGTCTTCAATGTCGACGCCAGCTCGCTGGATTTTCTCGACATCTGGCTTAAAGGTACGTAGGTTGCACGAGAAAATGGCAACGCCACCGCGAGTCAGAAGGCGAGAAATGCCAATGATAAGCTCAGCGTGATCTCTCTGGACATCAAACGAGCTCTGCCTCATGCGCGATGAGTTGGAGAAGGTGGGGACGTCGCAGAAGATGACGTTCCAGCGGTTTTTGGTGTGACGCATCTCGGTAATCCAAGACAGGACGTCTGCCTGGACAAACTCGTGCTCCTCTCCGTCAAAACCGTTGCGCTTCATGTTGCGCTTGGCCCACTCAAGCGAAGGCTTGGAGAGGTCAACGGTTGTGGAGTGAAGCGCGCCACCATCTGCTGCGTAGCAGGTAGCGGTACCTGTGTAGGCAAAGAGGTTGAGGAAGCTCTTAGCTGCGCCGGCACTCTTCATGAGCTCGCGAATCTCTGCGCGCGTATCGCGGTGGTCTAGGAAGATTCCACAGTCCAGTCTGGATGCAAAGTTGACCTCAAAGAGTAGGCCGCCCTCATCGATGAGCAGCATTTCTTTTCTGGAGTTGTCTGCAGCGCTGCCCTCGTCAGAGTACTGAGAGCCACCCTTTGCACGCGTTCTTGTTCGTAGATTTACGTTTGAGCTGGGTACGCTTAGAATGCGAGGAGCCAGAGCTAGGACGTCTAGGAGGCGACGCTTTGCAAGGTCTGGATCAATCTCTTTAGATGCAGCGTACTCAGAGATTTGCAGCCAGGTAGTTGGCTTTATGGCGCCTTTGTAGATGTCAATGCTGACGGCATAATCGGGCAGGTCAGCGTCGTATACGCGGTAGCACGAGACGTCGTTTTTACGAGCCCATTTAGCGCGTAGCTTAGCTACCTTTGTGAGGCGGGCGGCAAATTGATCTGATGCAGGAACCAGCACGCTTACCGGCTGGTTGTTAACCATGACAGTGGGACCTGCAGGAACCGAGGTTGACTCAGAGTTGCTTGCTGGTGCAGTGGCATCAGCTTCGCCGCCACCTGCTTTCTCTGCGATCGCGGCAGGGTAGCAGCGCATGGTGGCAATGGAGTTGCCCACGTAGACAGAAAGTGTCTGCGATGGAGTTGCTCTGAGTACCGTATCAGTATTTGTATCGCTGGTAAGAAGCGTGCTTGCCTGTCCCGCAAAAAGTCCAAGCGTGGAGTAAGCAGAGCCCTGAAGTGTAGGCTCTTCTTTGGTCCACGAGAGATCGGCAACAATGCCCGTGAAGTGCTCTGTATGTTTTAGCAGCTCAGAAGCTGCCAAGAACTGCACGTCAGCCTTGAGACCGCCTGCACGAAGCGTGTAAAGCACAGCCTCCTTGGACTTTGGGCGAGGGTCCGCAGCATAGAGTGTGACCTGGCGCTCTTGGCCCTTCTCGGCACGTTCATCGGCCTCGGCCAGCAAATCTTGCCAGGCATCGTCGTCGTGGCCAGCCCAACCCGTCATGCCCCAGCGAGCGCGCAGAATGCCCGGCGCCACATCCAGCGCCATGCCCGCTGCCTCCTGTGCAAGCGCACCCGCTCCCGGGAACAGCAGCGCCGGCAGCGGCGCGTCTGGCGAGAAGAGCGATGCGCTCGCGGCAGTTTGCGCCTGCAGGTACAGAAGAGCAGCAGCGTAGTCCAGCCTGAGCGGCGCAAACTCACGTGCCGGCCCTCGACCGCCAGTCAGACTGCGCTTAAAGAGCGCCTCACCAGCAAGGTCAATGCCAACCGTGGCACGGTTGCGTGATACGCGCACGACAATAGTTACGTCAGGTGCAAGCGTGTTGACCATAGGACGGCTTCCGCGCTTTGCTGCAAGTCGGTCTACAATGGCGTCTTTTGTTCTGACAGCAATGAAGTTTGTGTTTCTGAGCTGGTCATTTGTGCCGTGAGCGCTGACTGCAATGGTGGCATGCGGACCAATATGGTCTTCCCAAGCAATGTGGGAGAGGTCTTCGTAGAGAGCGTCTGAAGTTGCAGCGCCAACGCGATCAAGCACCAAAATGACGCGAGACGTAAGGCGAGACCATAAACAGACGCGGTAAGCATCGGCAAGTGAGCCGTAAAACGCAACCTGTCCGCCAAGAGGGCGCACCTTTTTGATGCGCAGGCCGTCTAGCTCCTGTGCAAGAAGCTTCTCAAAGCCTTTTGGACATGTTGCAAAGAACTCAAGTTCTTGAGACATCGGGACACCTTTCGCCCGTAGGAATTGAATACATACTAGTGCAACATTTTCCCATGTTTTTCTCGCCAAATGGCTGGGGAAAAGAAAATACATCAAGAACCCGTGGGTGTTCGGCTGTGTGTGTTTCCCGGAGGCGCCCCTCGGCCGTGCGTGGCTGCGAGCAGCGCGCCCGCAGACCGCACCACCTTCCACTCACCGAAGAGCGGAAGTTCATACATAATGTCCCCAATCATCTGTTATTTTTCGCTTAAAATACGCATAGTATCTTTTACTAAGAAATACAGAGAGCTGTTTGAGGTTTGGGAGTCATTATGGATGCAAAAGTTATGGAAACATTTGAGTCCTGGCGTGCAAACGTTACCGAAGAAGACCTGGTAAAAGAGCTCGGAGAGCTTGCAAAACCAGAAGCAGAAGATAAGCTCTACGATGCATTTTATCGCTCACTTGCTTTTGGTACCGCTGGTCTTCGTGGCACCATTGGCGTTGGCACCAACCGCATGAATGTCTACGTTGTTGCCCAGGCAACCCAGGGACTTGCGGATTACCTCAACGCTCACTACCAAAATCCTACCGTGGCTCTTGCAAGGGATTCTCGCCTCAAGGGTGAGGACTTCCAGAAGGTTGCAGCTGGTGTTTTGGCAGCTAATGGCATCCGCGTGTACGTTTATCCACGTATCGAGCCTGTCCCAACGCTCTCGTTTGCTGTCCGCTACCTCAAGACTTCCGCAGGTATCGTGCTTACTGCAAGCCACAACCCTGCACCCTACAACGGCTACAAGGTATACAACGATAACGGCGGCCAGATTACCGATGAGGCTGCAGCAGAGATTTCTGCAAATATCGCGCGCGTCAATCCTTTTGACGTCAAGCCTATGGACTTTGAAGAGGGCTTGGAGAAGGGCCTGATTGTCTGGACGCCAGAAGAGGTGCTAGACAACTTCATTGAGGCTATCAAGCGCGTTTCTATTCCAGGATTTAAGGCTGCCGACGGCTACAAAGTTGTGTATACGCCGCTCAATGGTACAGGCATGGAGTGCGTCACGCGCATTCTTAAAGAGATTGGCGTCAATGACGTTGATGTTGTCCCAGAGCAGGCAGAGCCAGACGGAAACTTCCCAACCTGCTCCTATCCAAATCCAGAGTTCCGTGAGGCGCTTGAGCTGGGCCTCAAGCTTGCCGATAAGGTAAAGCCAAACCTTTTGGTTGCAACTGACCCTGACGCCGATCGTATGGGTACCGCAATCCCACACAACGGCGATTACGTGCTGCTTTCCGGCAACGAGATGGGCGTCCTGCTTATGGACTGGCTTCTTACCATGGCAGAAGAGCGTGGCGAGAAACCCCAGGATAAGGTAGCTGTTTCCACCATCGTATCTTCTGCTATGCCCGACGTTTTGGCACGTGCTCGCGGCTTTGAGATGCGCCGCGTTCTCACGGGCTTCAAGTACATCGGCGACCAAATTGACCAGCTCAAGGATGCCGGCGAGGAGGATCGCTTCCTCATGGGCTTTGAGGAGTCCTACGGCTACCTTGTTGGCACACATGCTCGCGATAAGGACGCTATTGTTGCCACCATGCTCTGCGTTGAAATGGCTTCTTGGTACGCCGCTCGCAACATGGACCTCTACGAGGCAATGGATGCCCTGTATCAGCGCTATGGCTACTACCTCAATGGCGTTGTCAACGCTGCTTACCCAGGTGCTGAGGGTGCCGCAAAGATGGCTCAGATTATGAGCAGTCTTCGTAAGAATCCACTGGAAATGGTGGGCAATTACAAGATTGTTGGTGTAACAGACTATGCTGAGTGCGCAGAAATGCCTCGCGTCTCGGGCCTGCAAAAAGAGGCTCCTCAGACGCTGCCGGCATCCAACGTTATTGAGTACAGGCTTGAGGGAGACAACAAGGTCATCTTCCGCCCATCAGGCACCGAGCCTAAGGTCAAGGCCTATCTCTTTGCCAACGGCAAAACTCGCGAAGAGGCCGAGGCACGCATCGCCGAGCTTATCGAGGCTGCACAGAAGGTACTTTCATAGTCCGTCTTTACCTCTAAAAGCGTCTTTCTCCGCACAGTCCTTTAGCGAGAAACCCGTCCAGCCCAGCATTCACCTTTTGTGGATGCTGGGTTTTTACTCCGCGGCCTTTACCGTCACGGTGTACAGGGCATTTGCAGCGCTGGCAATAGTTTCTGCCGCCCATGGACGTGCGCTTACCTCAGGGGACAGAGGGTCGTGAACGTTTACGGTGCCGTCATCGTTCTTGCTGGTTACCAAAATCCAGTGATCGCCATCAGAGCTCAGCTTATTGCCCTTAATCTCAACAAGCAGGAAGGTTTCAGCATCTAGAAGCGTGGTGATATTGTCGGCAGAAATGTTATAGCTATCAGCGGTTAGACCGAGGTTAGCTAAGTTCTTCTCGAGAAATGACCTGTTCATTCCAGAGTCGGTGTCCGTTGCTTTAGCGGTTTCAACAGCGCCCGCAATATCTGCTGGAGTCCAGTTGTTCTTTCCGGTAAGTCCCATGTATGCCATAGAGAGGGCAGTGGGACCTGAGCCCTTGGTAGCAATTACAGAACCAGCATATGAGACGCCACCCCACCTGGAGTCCCAGGTATAAAGCTGAGGAGCTGTGCCTTTGGTGATTGAATCGTCGTAGGTTTTGGCTTTGCCGTCAGAATCGGGATAGTTTGCAACAAAATCAATAGCCTCAGGGTGGGCAAGTGCCAGCTCAATGAGGCTTTTATCGCTGTATTTATCAGCGTGTTCTGCAATCCAGGCAAGGTTTTTGTTCTGATCTAGCTTGGCTGCCAGGGCTTTAGTCAGCTCCTCTGAAGTTCCCACAGCAACGCGAGAATCAACGGAGTTGACCTCTACCTCTGGAGTAGATTCTTTAGCGCAACCACGCACGCAGCTCGACACAATAAAGACCAGTAAGAGCGCCGCGATGACCGCTAGTCCAATGACAATATAGGTTCTCGTACGAGAATCAATGCGATGTAGTAGAGACTGTCTCTTAAAGAGAATGGCCTGCGAACCAAGGGTATTTCTCTTGCGACGTCTTGCCTGCCTATCAGAAATACCGCCATCACGAGGAGGACGGCCATTTTGTGGAGGACGGCGACGCATTGCAGGATCTCCGTAGGAGCCTTGTCTTCTATCAGGTGAATCATTCAGGGGCATGGTGGCCTCCAAGCCGTAAAAATAGTTTCACTCATGATGAATCATACGGCGAGAAGTGTATAAATACTTTTAGAAAACGGTGAATGCAATATTCCGACCGACGAGCGGGTTATTTGCACCGTTTAGCGGTTTGGCATGCGCATAAGGGTTGATTAAGTATATTCTTTTATTCACTATCATTTGTTTTCAAAGTTAGCGAGTCGTATAAGGAAAGAAGGCGTCGTGAAGCATAGAAATGCTCGACAGGACGTGATTCGTGAGCTTGTTCGCAGCGAGTCCATCCGCACACAGCGCGATCTTGTTGATATGCTCAAAAATCGTGGCTTTGCCTGTACTCAAGCAACCGTTTCTCGTGATACTGCAGAAATGGATTTGCAAAAGCTTCCTGAGGGCGCCTATGTGCTTTCTGAAGATATGCATTTGCAGAAAATGCTCTCTGAGTTTGTGGTTGGGGCTACGGCAGCAGAGAATCTTATTGTGATTCGATGCCATCCGGGCACTGCATCAGCCGTTGCGTTTGCCCTTGACGATGTTGAGCTTGACCACGTTGTTGGCACCGTTGCCGGCGACGATACCGTTTTGATGATTGTGGATAAGACTGAGCACGCTGCAGACGTGGTGCGCATCATTACGCAGCTTGGCAATGTAGAGAGCGTTCTATAAAACACAAATCTTTTGGCGAGAAACCCGTCAAAAGCACACCTCATTCAAAAAGAAAAAGGAGCCTGCTTTGATGTGACCCCCAAAAGTTAGACTTTTTTAGCGTAGCAGTTTATATGGCTGCTA
>CABSWT010000021.1:0-20851 GCA_902481575.1 uncultured Atopobium sp. | reverse complement strand
GCTAACACGCTGCAGAATCATAATCACCTGCATATGAACTACCTCCCATTTCTTATGTCCAAGAAATGGGAGGTAGTTCATAGGAGGCTCTGTTGGTTGTGGCATTAGCTAGAGATAATGTCATTTAGTATTGATTTCCAATTAGACGGTACTCCCATGACACGATTTCTAATTGCTTCATCTTGAGGAAAATTTTGGAGAATAGATTCTAGTGTTTCGTCATGTTCTAAATTGAAATCTGATATAAGTACTTCAATCATTGTCATAAAACCAAAGATATGCTTTTTATTATTTTCAATTGGTTGCCATTTTTTATTTTGAGGTAATTTTGGTTTTATATCGTAAACACGGTTATACATACGAGCATGATGCGCTGATAAATTCCTAACAACATTTAGACTTTTAAGCCATGATCCGAGTTGCGCTGTAGTTAGGCCACACTTTTCAGACATTGCAATTTGAGCATCATTGGGAGACATTTGATAAAGATGTGACAGCATACCCCAATCCATTATTTCTACGGCGGCCCAGATAGGAAGAATTCCCCCATAATGCTCTTTATGATGTTTGACAAATTGTTCTTTGGAGTCGGAAAGAGCTTTATTGTAACGTTTGATCCATTGGTTGTAATATTTTTTGTTTAGAGCACAAGTTCCCAATGAGTTTGGTTTTAGATGAATTTGTTCATCGTATTCACCCAGTTCGTGACCAATTAAAGTCCTGAAGGCAATTTCAATTTTTGATAATTGGTTGAATAAATACATTCTGAGCTGCATGTCGTAGTTGTATAGATCAAGAATATCCTGAAATGAAATCTTCTGATTAAAGTAACTATGTTTTTTGTCCATAAAGGGATACCAATATCCACTCAGTCTATAGTAATTAATGGTGGACAATATTGTTTCTGTCTTTTGTGGGTCATCGATAATCATGCCTCGGTCTTTTAAAATACAGACCTGATCAGCATAGGTTTTAAAACTTTTTATTAGATGAGCTTCAGACATATAATCACCTTTATAAAAAGTAGGACCGGCCCTGGACTATGCAAAAGCTATAGCGGAACCGGTCATGTTGAAATAATTATACAGGGTTTTATCTATATACAAATTTAAGATTTCAGCTTAACAAAAAATTCATAGTGCAAAACGGGCAGCTTGCGGTCTATTTAAGCTGCTTCTGCAGGTTAACGTTAGAAGTCTGAGAACGAAGGTTTTCTCGCCATTTTGTATGTATTAAGTACAGAATTCGAGTGATTTAAAGCAAATATTTTTCCTGTTCAAACAGTCGTTGCGTAAAAGTTTTACGGGGTTGGGACTTGCGCTGTTTGCGGGCGTGGCTTGGCGTATAGTTATAGAGTTACAAGAGAAAAATAGAGGCGTTCTAGAGGGCGTTTTACGCCGAGAAGAGTGTTTATGCTTGCTATAAAAAATGAAACAAACGTGGTGCTTGCGGTTGATACGTCGACGGACATGCTGGCGTGTACGGTCGCGCGTCTGACCAGGCGTGATGCCGCTGCGGCGACCTCAGACGGTGGGTTCGACGTAGAGGTGCTTGCGTCCACAGATCACCTGTGCCGTCGCCAGGCAAACGTGGAGCTTGTGGGTTCGGTCCAGGAGGCGCTTGACGGCGCTGGTCTGACCATGGCCGACGTTGATGCTGTTATCGCAGGTAGAGGACCTGGCTCGTTCACGGGAGTCCGCATTGGCGTGGCCACTGCAAAGGGTATTGCGTGCGGCTCTGGCCTGCCACTTTACGGTGCAAGCGCGCTTGATGCCATGGCGTTCAGCGCGTGGAAGGCGGGCGTTCGCGGCACCGTTGGCGTTGTTGCAGACGCCATGCGCGGCGAGGTCTATCCGGGCATCTACCTGCTGGATAACGCCGGAGCACATAGAACGTTTCCGGTGGAGACCGTCCTCAAGGCGGACGCTTGTGTGGAGGAGTGGTCGAGCAGGACTGATAAGGCCCAGCTCACGCTTACAGGCAATGGTTTATTGAAGTACCGGGAGCGTTTTGAGCGCGCGGGTTTCTCGACATATACCGATGAAGCGACGTGGTTCCCAACAGGAGAAGGCCTGGTACGCGCGGTGTGCATGCCCGAGTATCAGCAGGCGGGCGCGGGCGATCCGGCACTGGTGCTGCCCATTTACACGCGACTTTCGGACGCGGAGGAGTCGGAGCGCAAGCGTTTGGGCTTGAAGGAGCCGGCAACGGTGGCTCTGACCGGCGTGGATGATGCGCTGGCCGATATTCACCTGCAACTTCGTCCGATGACGGTGAACGATCTGGATCAGGTGGCGGAGCTTGAGGCGGCAACGTATGCTGATGCTGCGCATTCTGCCTGGTCAAAGCAGACGTTCTATGACGAGCTTTCGGGTGTGGGGCGCAGCTGGTGGCTGGCTCACGACCGCGGAACGGTCATTGGCTTTGCGGGTGGTCGCCTGGCAGGAGCTCAGTTTGAGGTGGAAGAAGTGGTGGTCACGCCTGAGCGTCGCCGCCAAGGAATTGCATCCAAGCTGGTAGAACGCGTGGCATACGATGCCCAGATGCTGGGTGCATCCGCGATTACCCTTGAGGTGGAGGAGGATAACGCTCCAGCTCAGGGTGCCTATAGCAAGCTGGGATTTGCTGAGGTTGGTCGTCGCCCGGGATATTACGGTCCAGATTGTGCGGCGCTGTTGATGACCGCGCAGCTGCCTTTGGCGGTTGGCGCTGGCTTTGAGGCCAGGAACCCTGAGCCCCATGCATCAGTGCGTCCGTGGCCTATTGATGCAGGTGAGCGCTCTGAAGAGACGCTTACAGCACTGCGTGAGGCAGGGGATTTGATCCTCAGCCTGGAGTCCTCGTGCGATGAAACTGCCATGTGCATTATGGATTCACACGGTGTGGTCTGCGCAAACGTTGTCGCAACGCAAATTGACTTCCACGCTCGCTTTGGCGGCGTCGTGCCCGAGATTGCTTCTCGCAAGCATACCGAGGCTATTGTGGGTCTTTTCGAGGAGACTATGGCCCGCGCGGGCGCGCACTTTGGTTGCGACACGCTGGTGCCGTCTGACCTGGCCGCCGTTGGTGTTACTGCAGGTCCAGGCCTTGTCGGCGCGCTTGTTGTAGGCGTGGCGTTTGCCAAGGGCTTCTGCGTGGCCACTGACCTGCCGCTTATTCCCGTGCATCACCTGGAAGGCCACCTGCTGGCCAACCTGTTTGAGACGCCCGACCTGGAGCCGCCGTTTGTGGCCAGTTTGGTCTCGGGTGGCAATACTATGCTGGTACACGTGCGTGCCTGGGGAGATTACGTGGTCCTGGGTTCCACCATTGATGACGCTGTGGGTGAGGCTTTTGACAAGGTTGCCAAGGCGCTTGGCCTCGGCTATCCAGGTGGTCCCGTAATCAGCAAACTTGCAGCTCAGGGCAACCCTAAGGCCATCCACTTCCCGCGCGCAATGATGCACAGCGGTGACTATTCCTTCAGCCTTTCTGGCCTGAAGACCGCCGTTATTACCTACATTGAGGGCGAGAATCGCGCAGGTAGAGCAATCAATCTGCCCGATTTGGCTGCTTCGTTTGAGCAGGCTGTTATTGACGTGCAGGTTGCAAAGGCTAAAACCGCTGTTGAGGAGACGGGCGTCTCCGATTTCTGCGTGGGTGGCGGCGTAGCTGCAAACCCCGCGCTTAGAGCTGCATATAAAGAAACCTTTGGTCGTATAGGCGTTCGAGTAACAGTGCCTCCGATGTCGGTTTGCGGCGACAACGCCGCAATGATTGCCGTGGGCGCACTTCGTAGCTACCGTACACAGGGTTTCTCGCCATTGACCTTGGACGCAAACCCCAACGCGCAACTGGGATCGTGGTCGTCGGATGCGGCACCCGTTGTCCCAAGCGGCATGTAAGGAGGCCATTGTGCAAGACGGATTCATCAAAGTTGCAAGTATCACGCCGCGCGTCCGCGTGGCCGACGTGGCGTTTAACGTGGAGAGCTGCCTGGCTGCCATCGAAGAAGCCGCAGGTAATTGCGGTGCCAAGGTGGTCGTACTGCCCGAGCTTTGTATCACGGGCTACACCTGCGAGGACCTGTTCTGGCAGGATGCGCTCCTGGACGCTGCCGAGCGCGGCTTGGTTTCCATTGCCGCCCGCACGGCCGACGTCGACGCGTTGCTGCTGCTAGGCCTACCTGTTCGCGTAGCTGGCAAGCTCTACAACTGCGCGGCCGTTCTCTTTAGGGGAGAGCTTTTGGGCCTGGTGCCCAAGCGCTACGTGCCCATGTACAACGAGTTTTACGAGGGCCGACACTTTGTTTCTGGCCCCAAGACGGTCACCAGTGTGGACTTTGGCCTGCTGGGTGAGGTTCCGTTTGGTACCAACCAGCTGTTTGCGTGTGACACCATCCCTGAGCTGGTCGTGGGCGCGGAGATCTGCGAGGACCTCTGGGTGCCCATGCCGCCGTCAAACGCGCACGCCGTCGCCGGCGCCACGCTGATCTGCAACTTGTCCGCATCGCCCGCGCTGGCCGGCAAGTCCGCGTACCGTCGTCAGCTGGTTGCGCAACAGAGCGCGCGTCTGATCTGCGGCTACGTTTACGCCAGTGCAGGTGAGGGCGAGTCTACGACCGATTTGGTTTTCTCGGGCCATGATCTTGTTGTCGAGAATGGCCGTGTGCTCGCCGACTCTGGCGTGTTTGGCGAGGGTATTGCCGTGTCCGAGATTGACGTGCTGTCGCTGGCGGCTGATCGCAGGCGCACGTCGACGTTTGAGGTTGCTCCAACGCCGGAGGATTACAAGCACCTGACCACGTATTTCTCGCTGGAGTTTGACGGTGAGGGCGAGGACGAGCACGCCGCCGCAGGTCACGGCCACGACAGCGAGGGCGAGGGCGTCGAACTTGCAATCCGCACGCCGCTGACCAGGTACGTTGATCCGCATCCGTTTGTGCCCGCGATGGATGACGCTCGCGCAACACGCTGCGAGGAGATTCTGTCGATTCAGGCTCACGGTTTGGCTTCAAGACTGGCACACACCGGCTCTGACCACGCGGTTATTGGCATTTCGGGTGGACTTGACTCTACGCTGGCCCTTCTCGTCACGGTGCGAGCGTTTGACCAGCTGGGATACGACCGCTCGGGCATTGTAGCTGTGACGATGCCGGGATTTGGCACCACGGACCGCACGTACACTAACGCGATTGAGCTGGTGCAGTCGCTTGGCGCTGACCTACGCGAGATTTCCATTGTGGATTCTGTGCTGCAGCACTTTGCCGACATCGGCCACGACCAGGACGTTCACGACGTTGTGTACGAAAACGCCCAGGCCCGCGAGCGCACGCAGATTTTGATGGACGTTGCCAACCAGGTGGGCGGCATGGTCATTGGCACGGGCGACCTCTCTGAGCTGGCGCTTGGTTGGGCTACGTACAACGGTGACCAGATGTCCATGTACGGCGTGAATGCTTCGGTGCCAAAGACGCTGGTCAGGTACCTTGTCGATTATTGCGCAGACGCTTATGAGGAGCAGGGCGAGGACGAAATTGCTCACGTTTTGCGCGACGTTCTGGACACGCCGGTTTCTCCTGAGCTGCTGCCATCCGCGGCAGACGGTTCCATTGAGCAGAAGACGGAGGACCTGGTTGGCCCATACGAGTTGCACGATTTCTTCTTATTCCACGTGCTTCGTCACGGAAGTGGTCCACTCAAGGTTCTACGTCTTGCCGAGTGTGCGTTTGGCACAGGCACTGACCAGGAGATTTACGACCACGAGACTATCGTTCGCTGGCTTAAGGTGTTCTACCGCCGCTTCTTCTCGCAGCAGTTTAAGCGCTCGGCGATGCCCGACGGACCAAAGGTTGGTTCGGTTTCGCTGTCTCCGCGCGGCGACCTGCGTATGCCATCCGATGCTTCGAGCTCGCTCTGGCTCTCTGAACTGGAGAGTTTGGACGCGTAAGCGCGCGTGGTTGTAGCATGCGACGATAGCGCGGCAGATCGTAGTGCGGTAGGACGTATTTTTCAGGCGTTCAGTACCCGGCTATTCATGTATATGAATAGCCGGGTACTTTTATGCAGGTTGATTTTTGCTACGGGTGGGGAAGAGATGGTTTTGGCCCAAAAATGACCCCGAAGTGGTAAA
Source organism: uncultured Atopobium sp. (assembly GCA_902481575.1). Classification (GTDB taxonomy): domain Bacteria; phylum Actinomycetota; class Coriobacteriia; order Coriobacteriales; family Atopobiaceae; genus Lancefieldella. The sequence continues at coordinate 14,740 of CABSWT010000021.1, read as the reverse complement.
AAATGCGTTTAGTTGGAGTTTACAGAAATAACAGGATTCTATGCATCGAGTCTACCTGCTGTTTTGCTTTGGACAAATAATCAGAAATCTGGATAGAATTTGCCACCTGGTAAAATGTAGATGCGATTTTTCTGAATACTCCATTTCATCCCCAACTAAACGCATTTTTTACCCAAATTGGACCCTCCCAAAGAGGTGCTCATTTTTCCTATGCAAAATCACGAATATCACTAGCAGAATATGCACGCAGCAAATATTTACGCCGAAAATTATTCTAATGACAAGAAATCGCAGGTGAATAACACCTGGCGCTCGCATCCGCCAACTGCAAACAGCACTTACCAGCAGTTACGCGCCGCCGCGCGCCTGTTCGTCGCACGTATTCCGCTCGCACACCGCCCGCGCCCCACCCGCACCCACCAGCCTGCGCATAACCGTTGACGGCTTATACTGCACGCCTACAGAAAATCTAAGTCGGTTTTGTAAGATTTTCACAATATTTCGTATAAATTGTTTTCCCGTGTGGAATAACTAATAGCGTTGGAAAAGGGCGCTTGGCGCCAATATCGGGCTTGGCCCGAAAGGGAGGTTTTCATTATGAATTTGAAGCCACTTGGAGATCGTGTTCTGGTAAAGCCTGCTCCAAAAGAGGAGAAGACATCCTCTGGTCTCTACATTGCATCCGCAGCTCAGGAGCTTCCACAGCGCGGCGAGGTCCTCGCAGTTGGAACTGGCAAGCTTGATCAGAATGGCAATCGCATCGCTCTTGATGTTAAAGTCGGCGACCAGGTATTTTATGGCAAGTTTGGCGGCACCGAGGTCAAGGTAGACGGCGAGGAGCTCCTGCTTCTTCGTGCTGACGACATCCTTGCAGTCCTCGAGGACTAATCGCTCGTAGCTCGTTTGCTCTCAGCTCGTTAACTCGCAGCTCGTTTGCTCGCGGCTTGTCCGCTCACAGCTTGTTCGTCCGCTTTTTACTTGTAAGTTCAGCTATTTTGGAGGAATACCATGGCTAAAGATATCGATTTTGGCACCGACGCTCGTGCCAAGCTTGCTAAGGGCGTAAACACCCTGGCAGATGCCGTAACCACCACCCTTGGACCTAAGGGTCGCTACGTTGCACTGCAGCGTTCTTACGGCGCACCAACCATTACTAACGACGGCGTCTCTGTTGCTCGTGAGATTGAGCTCAAGGACCCAGTGGAGAACATGGGTGCTCAGCTGGTCAAAGAGGTAGCAACTAAGACTAACGACACCGTCGGCGACGGTACCACCACCGCAACCCTGCTTGCACAGGTCATCGTTAACGAGGGCCTCCGCAACGTTGCAGCTGGTGCAAACCCAATCGCAATCCGCCGCGGTATCGACAAGGCTGTTGAGGCTGTTGTCGCTCAGATGAGGGGCATCGCAAAAGAGGTCTCAACCAAGCAGCAGATTGCTTCCGTTGGCACCATTTCCGCAGGTGACCCAGTCATCGGTGGCAAGATTTCCGACGCCATGGACGTTGTCGGCAAGGACGGCGTTATCACCGTTGAGGAGTCCCAGACCTTCGGCATCGACATCGACACTGTTGAGGGTATGCAGTTTGACAAGGGTTACGTTTCCCCTTACTTCGCAACCAACAACGAGACTCTCACCGCTGAGCTGGACAATCCTTACATCCTGATGACAGACAACAAGATTTCCTCCATCCAGGACATCCTGCCTATCCTTGAGGCTGTCCAGAAGCAGGGCGCACCTCTGCTCATCATGGCTGAGGACGTCGACGGCGAGGCTCTGACCACCCTCATCCTCAACAAGCTCCGCGGCGTTCTGAACGTCTGCGCAATCAAGGCTCCTGCATACGGCGACCGTCGTAAGCGCATGCTCGAGGACATCGCTATTCTCACCGGCGGCCAGGCAGTCATCAAGGAGCTCGGCGTCAACCTCAACGAGATCAGCGCAGAGATGCTCGGCCGCGCTAAGTCCGTCAAGGTTACCAAGGAGACCACAACCATCGTTGGTGGCGCTGGCTCCAAGGAGGCAATCGACGACCGCATTACCCAGATTAAGGCTGAGATTGAGAACACCACTTCTGACTTTGATCGCGAGAAGCTCCAGGAGCGTCTTGCTAAGCTCGCTGGTGGCGTTGCAGTCATCAAGGTTGGCGCAGCTACCGAGGTTGAGCTCAAGGAGATTAAGCACCGCATCGAGGACGCACTTCAGGCAACTCGCGCAGCTGTCGAGGAGGGCATCGTCGCAGGTGGCGGCGTCTCCTTCCTGGCTGCTTCCTCCGTCCTTGACAGCGTTCAGACCTCTGATGCAGACGAGAAGATCGGCGTTGAGATCATCCGCAAGGCACTTGAGGCTCCAGTCCGCACCATCGCTAACAACGCTGGCTTCGAGGGCAGCGTAGTTGTCGAGAAGATCAAGGCACTCCCAACCGGTCAGGGTCTTGACTCCGCTTCCGGCCAGTATGGCGACATGATTGAGATGGGCGTTCTTGACCCAGTTAAGGTCACCCGTACCACACTCCAGAATGCAGCTTCCGTTGCATCCCTCATCCTCATCACCGAGGCAACTGTTTCCGAGATGCCAAAGGACACCACCATCGAGGAGTCCATTTCTCGCGCAGCTGCTCAGGGCGGCCAGGGCGGCATGTACTAATTCGCGCCTTCGCGTCACTTCAATCGGGTCCAGCTTCTCGCTGGGCCCGATTTTTTCTACCGTCGCAACAGCTTGGCGAGAAACCCGTCTTGTCGTGGGCGAGAAACCCGTCTTGTTGTGGGCGAGAAACCCGTTTTGTCGCAATTGTGACGTTTCCCGCTCATCGTCCATTAATCGAAATCGTATGAATGTGACGTCATTTGAGCGGAATTATTGGTCGCTACAGGTTAGAATATTTATTTGCGACTACGCTCGTCCATGCGACCAGCTCGCATACTTGAACCATCCACCACGCGCCAAAGGAGAGGAGGCACCATGGCTCAGAACCAGAATGGTAACGAGGAGCGAGATTTTCTCGACGACCTCATTGATATCCAGGACTCGCTGCAGGTGCTTTCCAACCCGCTCGACGCGCTGATGGGAAGCCTGTCGATTGACCCAAATACGGACAAGCCGTTTGAGCCAATGGACTACAAGGAAATCCCCTGGTCAAACGCCAATCGCTGCCTAAGGTGCGCCTCCGGAAAGGCCGAGGCATGCTCTCGTTGCTTGGACGTTTGCCCTGCTAATTGCATTGACATCCATAACCAGTCCGTGCGCATCGACGACGAGGCCTGTCTTCAGTGCGGCCTTTGCGTTGCCGCGTGCCCAACCGAGACGTTCAACACGCGCCGCCACACGTCCCGTATGCTATATGACCAGGTAGCTCGTGCGGCCTCCGCGTACGAGCAGTGCTACATTACCTGCACGCGCGCGCTGGCGAGAAAACCTGAGGGCAACGAGATCTGCCTGCCCTGCGTGGGTATGCTCTCCGCCGACATTTGGTTCTCGATTCTTACGGACTTTGACAATGTGAGTGTTTACCTGCCGCTGGGCGTTTGCGACCGTTGTCGCACCACCACCGGCGAGGAGGCATATACCCAGGCCATCGCTACCGCTGAGGAGTGGACGGGCGCCACGGTTGGCCTCGAGGTAGACGGCAACAACCTCAACCACAACTTCACGCGTGCCTACATCCGTTCGCAGTTCATCTCCAACGCGATGAACGGTGCAGAACGCCTGGTATCTGCATCGACACCTGTCCTTGCGGGCGCAAAGGCAATTGCCGACCGCATCAACAATCATGCTCGTTCTTTGGACAAACTCCAGACGCAGCTTGATGACGTGATGGGCCTGCGCACCACCGACATGAGGCAGTCCATGCTTACGCAGGATCGCCGCCTGGTCATGGGCGCGCTCCAGCACGATCCAGACCTGGCTCCTTACGTGAAGCTTGAAGCGCCTATCTGGGATTCCAGCAAGTGCACGGTTTGCGGAGACTGTAAAAACACCTGCACAACGCATGCAATTGACATCGACGAGCGCGGCAAGCTGATTATCAAGATGCCGTTCTGCGTCAACTGCGGCGCTTGCGAAATCGTTTGCCCAGAGCCCGGCGCGCTTACGATGGTGCCGATGAACACCTCTGAGCTGGTCGTTCGTGACCGCAAGGCCGAGGAGGCCGAGCGTCTTGAGGCTTTGGCTCGCCGTAAAGCTCGCTTCATTTTTGACACCGGCAAGGAGCAGCTCAAGCACCTGGCGGGCTCGCTTACCGAGGACTCGGATGAGGATGCCACTGCCGCGGACCCCGCTGCAGGTTCTGCCGCAGACGCCGCTGCGGGTTCTGCCGCCGCTGCACAGCAGTCTCCAAAAGAGGATAATGGGGAGTAGCAAGTAGCTGCGTACGTGCAGAGCAACGCTTTTAGCTCCACGTTCTTCTCGCGAGAAATACAAGTAACCGTCCACCGACAACAAGAGGACTCACATGTCGCTTTCAATTGGTATCGTTGGCCTGCCAAACGTTGGTAAATCTACGCTGTTCACCGCGCTGACCCGCAAGGGCGGCCTGGCTGCAAACTATCCGTTTGCTACCATCGACCCTAACGTGGGAATCGTTGACGTGCCCGACGCAAGGCTCCAGAAGCTGGCCGAGATTGTCAATCCTGGCCGTATCATGCCAGCAACCGTTGAGTTTGTGGACATCGCTGGCCTGGTCAAGGGCGCAAACGAGGGCGAGGGCCTGGGCAACCAGTTCCTGGCAAACATCCGTAACACCGACGCTATCTGCGAGGTTGTTCGCTACTTCAAGGACCCTGACGTCATTCACGTTGAGGGCCGCGTCAACCCTGACGAGGACGTGGACATCATCCAAACAGAGCTTATCCTGGCTGACCTGGGCACCATTGAGCGCGCTCTGCCTAAGCTGGAGAAAGAGGCCAAGCGCGATAAGGACCTCCAGCCCAAGCTCAACGTGGCAAAGCGCCTTCAGGAGTGGCTGAACGAGGGCAATCGCGCCGCTGACATGGAGATGACCGACGAGGAGCGCCTGGCTGCTCGCGACCTCTTCCTGCTTACCATGAAGCCAATCTTGTACGTCGCAAACGTCGACGAGGACATGCTCACCGAGCCCGCCCCTGTCATTAACGGCGTCCAGTCCATCCCTGTTTGCGCAGGTGTCGAGGCTGAGCTGGCTGACCTTGATCCAGAGGAGGCTGCAGAGTACCTGGAGTCTTTGGGACTTGAACACTCCGGCCTGGAGACGCTCGCTCAGGCAGCATACAAGCTGCTTGGCCTGCAGAGCTACTTCACCGCTGGCCCTATGGAGGTCAGAGCGTGGACCGTTCGCATTGGCGCTAAGGCCCCCGAGGCCGCCGGTGTTATCCACTCCGATTTTGAACGCGGCTTCATCAAGGCCGAGGTTGCCAGCTACAACGATTACGTGGAGCTGGGTGGCGAGGCTGGCTGCAAGACCGCTGGCAAGCTGCGCATCGAGGGCAAGGAATACGTGGTCGAGGACGGCGACGTCATGCACTTCCGCTTCAACGTCTAAGCCACAAAACCGTTGACAGTAAACGTAAAACGGGCGAGAAGATCGGTCTTCTCGCCCGTTTTTGTGTGAAGTGAGGTGGTGTCGCCGCGAGCTGCTGACCGTTAGCGCTTTGGCGCCTGATCGGTGCCCAGGACCACGGTAATGTCCACGTCGGTGGGGTAGTTGCCGTCGTTTGCCTTGATGTTGGCAGTAGGGATATCCAGCGCTTTTGCAACGCCAACAGCTTTTGCCAGGCCCGTGCGTGTGCCGTCGTAGATAATAATCGAGTCGGTCGGATGCTCCAGCGAGCTGTCGGCGTAGGCGGTATAACCCTTTGTCTTCAGGATGCCAGCCTTCTGAGCTGCAAGTCCTTGAACGTCTGTGCCGTTGAGCACGGCAACCTCGCCGGTGTAGTCTGGCTTAATGCTGTCGGCCGCGGAGGTGTCGCCCGCAACCGTACCAACGATACCTGTGGTTTCATCGGTGCTTGCATCCTCCAGAGGAGGCAGCGCCTGGTTCACGCGGTCCATCATGGTCTTCCATGCGCTCTTATCGACAATCTCGTACCAAACATCGTCGATGAGCTCGGACGTTGTTGGCGTGCGCGCGGAATACATATCCTTGGAGGTGTCCATGCCCCTAAACGACATGGCCAAGCCTACGATATCGGTAACATTTAAGTCAGTGGTTACGCTTTCGGCCATGGTAGATACGGCGCCCGACATAGAAACGGGGTCCAGCTGCAGGACCTTCTTGGCAATGGCCGTCAAAATCATGCGCTGGTTAGCCGCGCGGTAGAAGTCGCCTGCACCGTAGTTGTCGTACGCGTGGCGACTGCGAGAAAGGCCGAGCGCTTGCTGGCCGTTGAGCTGCTGCTCGCCGGCAGGAAGGTCGATACCCGAGTATTGCATGTCAGAAACAGCAACGGGCAGGTTGACCGTAATGCCGCCAATAGAGTCCACAATCTTGGTGAACGACTCAAAGTCTACCTCGGCATAATGCGAGATGTTAACGTTTGCCAGCTTGGAAACGGCCTCGACCATTCCGGATGCGCCGCCATAGCTGTATGCGGAGTTAATCTTCTGCTTTCCGTGTTCTCCCAGGTCAACCATAGTGTCTCGGGGGATGGAAATCAGAGTGATCTTCTTGTTCTTAGGGTCTACGCGAGCCAGAATAATAGTGTCGGCGCGGAAGTTTGCGTCGGAATCGCCCCAGTTCTCTGCGCGCCCTTCGTCCTTATCCACGCCCAGAAGCAGCATGTAGAACGGGTCGGATGGAGCAACCTGAACTAGTGTTGCCTGCAGGTTTGCATCCAAGCCCTGGCGGAGTTTTGAGTTAGTGTCCAGCATCCACCAAGCAAACGCTACGCCTGCTACCAGCAGCAACGTGCCCAGAATGCCGGCAAAGATCTTAAGACCACGACCGCGAGAAGATCCTTGGCGCTTCTTAGAGTATGCCCCAACGCCTTCTGCACGAGAAGGCGCATGGCTGACAGCGCCAGCACGATGAGCAGCAAAGTGGGTGTGTTTTTGCTGCTGAACTGGAGCTTCTTCAGGCCACTCGTCGCCGACGTTGGTCTGGCCAATCAAAGGCTCGCGCGTAAACCTGGAGCCGTGAGATTCGTGATTGTTGCGTGCAGAGCTTGCACCTGCGCTGCGAACGCTGCCCAGCGTACGAGGTTGATATGCGTCCTGATCATAAGCGTCATAATCGTCCTGTACGAAGTCCTCTGTATCGTACTCAAAGGCATCTTCGCGTCTGTCGCGGCTGTTGCGACCACGATTCTGAGATGAATGTGACCTTCTGGCCATTGGGGCTCCTTTGTGTTTAATCTGCGTTTTGCCCAATGCGTTTTGTCAAACATCTACTATACGCAATTTTGCGTCTTTGTGCTGCATGGAAACAAACCTGCCACAAAAAATCCCCGCTTCAACGTGTGAAGCGGGGATGTGTGCGAGAAGTTCGTGGAGCTTGGCGCGAGAAGTACGAGCAACTATTGCTCATGGCGTTACTTACTGCGCAACGCTGCCTTACTTACGACGATCCTTCAGAGCATAGCCAAGCGTCGTAATAACGCTGCCCACGGTAGCTACGGCAACAAGAGCAATCTCGGAGAAGTCGCCAGTCTCAGGAAGCTTTGGCTGCTTCTTCTTTGGCTTCTTTGGAGTCTCTGATGGAGGAGTTGCAGGTGGTGTGCTTGGAGGTGTATTTGGAGGAGTGTTTGGTGGGGTGGTAGGTGGAACGGTTGGTGGAATCTCGGTGTTGGTAACCGTGAATCCGTCAGTCTGGTTGCCTGAGACTGCGCTGGTATATCCAGCAGGAACGTTCTCTTCTACTACGGTGTAAGCGATAACGTGACCGTCTGTTGCATCGTTTTTGAGAAGACCGGTGAAAGTGCCTGTCCAACCGTTTGTCTGGTCAAGAGTAAGTGTCTCAGTACTTGCTACACCGTCTTTGTAGAGTCTGACGGTGACAGGACCACCAACGGTTCCTACCCATGTTTTGTTAACCTGAACGTCAACCGTTGGGGTCTTCTCGTCCTCAACGGTCTTAATAACGCCGGTAGTTGCAGAAACGGTGAGGTTGTACGTATCAGTATTGAGCTGATAACCATCAGGAGCGGTAATCTCCTGAACTTTGTAGGTGCCAGCAGGGAGCTTCTCGGTGGTAGCGGTACCGTCTGCACCAGTGGTAATGGTCCAGGTCTTGGTTGGATCAGTGGTGCTGGTCACCTTAAAGACTGCACCAGCAAGCTTGGTATTGTGGTCGTCCTTATCCACCTTGATGATGCGGATACGAGCGATGATGGTAGAAGTACCCTCTCCACCGGAAGTTGCGTTGCGATATACCCAGTCGGAGCGGTACTCAGGGTTGTCAGAGTACATGGTAATGAGGTTACGCAGGGCAACACCAGGTACATAGGTGGTGCGATAGGTGAACTTAAAGCTCTGACCGTTGCTGAGGTCTAAGCCAGAAAGGTCAAGATCAAACGACTGTCCATCAGGAGAAATAGTCAGCATACCTGGGGTAATAGGGATGCGTGTAGCGGTTCCTCGAATGGTTGAGCCGTACTCGTCAAAGCGAGCGCTCCAAAGCTCAAAGGTTCCTGGAACATAGGTAATCTCGGAAGGAAGATCTCCGCCGCCCTGGTCAAGGAGCTGGTCGTGTAGACGGACGTTGCGGAAGTTACCACCAGAGTAGTTGATGCGGCCAGTCCACTGGATTTCGTTAGCGTTACCATCGATAATCTTGCCCCACTTGGAGAGGTACTCAGTACCAATGGTGCCAGGAGCAGTGACATCAAACGTTACAGGAACAGGGTTGCCAGAGACAGTAAAGATAAAAGACTTGCCGGTACCTGTCTGAACACGCTGCGAATCAATGGTAAAGCCAAGTCGAGCGGTACCGCGCAGGTCAGTGTGGTTGTTAACGTAGTCGGTAAAGACAACATGCATGTTTCCACCAAAACCACCGGTACCAGGGTTGACATGAGCTACTGCCATGACCTCGCCGGTTGCTGCATCGGTGATGTTAAAGGTAGACGCAGGATTAGCTGCGGTAAACCTCATCTCGTTAGGGAGGGTGACGTCAAAGTAATCGCCCGGCTCTACGTTAGCGTTTGCAGAGGCGTCCCACGTCATAGCAATGGCATACACATTTGCCTTGTTAACTTCGGTAGCTGTTTTACCAAAACGATCTTCAACTCTAAAGTCTGTAATGGTTGCGACAACCGCTTTAGGGGTGCCCGTAGCAGCTTCGGTGCTTGCGGTCTCAGCAAAAGCTGATTTTGCAGCAAGCGGAAGCGCAAGGGCTAGCAAGAAGACAAAACTTAACAGCTTAAACAGTCGTTTGTTCATCAGGACTCCTTTGCAATAGATACGTCTATTTTCACCTATTACAAAGAGAATTTATTTGAGATTCTGTATATATTTATATAGCTTTTTTAAAGTTCAAATATTTATGCAGGTACAAGGAATTTATCGGTTCTTTTTTCTGATACCTTTTAAATAAAGTACAGGTAATTTCACAGGTTCTTCACAATTGTTCACAACAAACATTCTGCACTATGTGCAGCTTAACGTAATAAAAATGGATAAATATTACCTCTAGTAAATTCAAATGCTGGACATTAGTCACTTTTTATACGTGATTCCGAATAGGTCATTTTTCTGTATGCATTAAGAAGGCGAGAAACCCCGTGGAGCCTTGCAAACTAGACGGGTTTCTCGCCAAAAAAAGAACGCCTTGCCACGAGGACAAGACGTTCTTGTAACGTTGCGTGGAGCTGCGCGCCTGTGCTGCTACAATTGCGTGCCAGGCTTACTTGCGACGCTTAAGTGCAACTGCGCTGCCCAGTGCTGCCAAAGATCCAAAGAGGACGCCTGCGACAGAAGATGCATCTCCGGTGTAGGGGAGGTTGGACTTCTTGCGAGTCTTAGCAGGTTTCTCTGGAGTTGGAGGAACCTGGGTGTTGGTGACTACAAAGCCCTGATCTGCGTCACCGGTAATCTGGCTAGTGTAGCCGGCTACCTCGTCCTCAGAGATGGTGTAAGTAATCTCGGAGCCGTCAGCAGCATAAGCCTCAAGACCCGTGAAGGAATCCTGCCAGTTATTGTCAGAGCTCAAAGTAAGGGTCTTACCAGTATCAACGCCGTTTGCAAGCAGGTGGATAGTAACGGGACCACCTTCTGCACCAGACCAAACCTTCTGTACAGGAATGTCTGCATGAACGTTCTTCTTGTTCTCAATAATCTTGATAGTGCCGGACTGATTGTCAACGTTTACGGTGTAGACAGTAGCGTCACGCACATAACCATCTGGAGCAGTAAGCTCTTCGATGGTGTAGGAGCCGGTAGTGAGCCTCTCGGAGGTTGCAGTTCCATCGGCGCCTGTAGTAAGAGTCCAAGAATCAGCTGGGTTAGCAACGCTTGTTACCTTAAAAGTTGCGCCTGGAAGCTGGGTAGTTGCGTTGTTAGCATCAACCTTGATGATGCGGATGCGGCCGACAAGATTGCCGTTTGCGGCGCCGGAGTTGTTTGGAGAGTAGTAGGTAAAGCCAATCTCGCTTCTTGGAGCACCGCCAGCGTTGGTAAGCACACCATAGTTATGCAGAGCCATACCTGGGATAAAGGTGGTGCGGTACTGCAGGAGGTAACGCTGACCCTGGGAGAAGTCAACGCCACTCAGGTTAAGGTGGTAGGAGTGGCCGTCAGCTGCAATAGAAAGTGCACCATTAGGAATGGTGACCTCCTGAAGGTTGCTGAAGTTACCCGTTCCATCAAAGTCTGCACGATAGAGGTGGAAAGAGTTGGCAATGTAGGTTACAGAAGCTGGCAGGTCGCCACCGTTTCTATCAGAGAGGGAGTCAGAGAACTCAACACCAGTCATGTGAGCAGCGGAGTAGTTAAGACGAACATACCAAAGTACCTCGGACTCGGTGCCGGTAACAGGACCGCCCCACTTGTTGAGCCACTCTTGGCCAATGGTGTTCTTTGGACGAACAATCATGTTGAGAGGAACAGCGGTGCCGTTAACGCCAAAATCAATATGGGTATTATCGCCAGCGTTGATGGCGTCGCGGTCGTAGAGAGCGGACAGAGAGAAAGTACCCCTAATCTGGGTGTGGGTGTTTGCATAGTCTGTATAAACAACATGCAGAGTTCCGCCGAAGATGCTACCTGCTGCTGGAGTTGGATAAGCCCACGCAACAGTTGCACCGTTAGGATCTTTAACTTCAATTGGAGTTGTGTTTTGTGTGGCAGTGAACTGGACTTTATCGGGCAGAGTAATATCAAAATAGTCACCTTCTGCCACGGTAGATGCGGTAGATTCCCAGTTAATTGTAATATGGTACAGATTATCAGTGGTAATCTCATTTACTGGTGTATAGGTATCATCAGCCACAGACATGCTGGTAATTTGGACCGGTGAAACAGTTGCAGCCGAAGCGAATGTTGCCACAAAAGTAACAACAATCATAAAAGGAACAAGAAATACACCTAGTCTGACCAGTACTTTTTTCATAAACCAAACTCCAATTCGTATTTCAAACGTGAGAAAATTATTGCAGATAGGTACTTAAAAACTGTTACCAGTTTTGGTCGTCACAAAACAATTACATTTCAAGTTATAGTGTCTTTGACCTGCTCTTCTCGCCATATTTTGTGTTTTATAATTGTTAGAAATTAGTAGCATTTCTCGTCAGATTATAAAACTTTGACGTCTTTTGTTTGCGCAGAATAAGAAGAGTTTTTGGCGCGCGCAATCTCTCGTGGTGTTATCGGCTGGTTGAAGGTATTATTAATAGCAATAAATTCGTGGTAGAGATATGTGTCCATACGTGCGGTATTGTGCGTCGGCGCAGAATCCAGAGTGACCGGGAAACCGGAGAAGCGGAGTCATGCATGAGCGAGTCCAGGCCCAAGCAGTTTGTTGCAGTTCTAGACTTTGGTGCCCAGTACGGCCAGTTGATTGCACGTCGCGTGCGCGATCTTAACGTTTACTCCGAGATTGTTCCTTGTGATATTTCTGCAGATGAGCTTCGTGAGCTCAATCCATCTGCGCTCATTTTGTCCGGCGGCCCTGCTTCCGTTTACGCGGAGGACGCGCCAAAGATTGACCCAGAGATTCTGGAGCTTGGCCTTCCTGTCTTTGGTTTTTGCTATGGACAGCAGATTATGGCGGTTACCCTGGGCGGCACCGTTGGACACACCGAGAAGGGCGAGTATGGCCCAGCTCATCTGACCCGCGCGGGGGAGAGCCGCATTTTTGACGGTACCGCTGAGCAGCAGACCGTTTGGATGAGTCACCGCGATGCTGTGTCTGAGGTTCCAGAGGGTTTTACTGTTACCGCTTCTACCGACGTTTGCCCTATTGCTGCTATGGAAAACGCTGCTAAGAACCTGTATTCCACTCAGTTCCACCCAGAGGTTAACCACACCGAGTGTGGTTCTCAGATGCTTTCTAACTTCCTGTTCAATATCTGTGGTTTTGAGAAGACGTGGACCATGGACAACATCATTGAGCAGAAGGTAGAGGAGATTCGTCAGAAGGTCGGCGATGGCCGCGTTATTTTGGCACTTTCCGGCGGCGTTGACTCTTCTGTTGTCGCGGCGCTTGTTCACCGTGCTATCGGCGATCAGCTTACCTGCGTGTTTGTGAACCATGGCATGCTCCGTAAGGGCGAGCCAGAGATGGTTGAGCAGGTCTTCCGCAAGCAGTTTAACGTGCCTCTGATTCACGTTCACGCGGAGGAACGCTACGCAGAGCTTTTGGCTGGCGTTACTGAGCCAGAGATGAAGCGTCGTCTGATTGGTACTGAGTTCTGGAAGGTCTTCTTTGACGAGGCTCAGAAGCTGGACGGCGTTCAGTTCCTGGCACAGGGCACCATCTACCCTGACATTATCGAGTCTGGCGCTCGTAAGACCGGCGGCAAGGCGGCAACTATCAAGAGCCACCACAACCTGATTCCATTCCCAGAGGGCGTTCACTTTGACCTGATTGAGCCTCTGGATCACTTCTTCAAGGACGAGGTCCGCGCGCTGGGCGTTTCTCTTGGCCTGCCAGAGAACCTTGTCTATAGGCAGCCATTCCCAGGTCCTGGCCTTGCTATCCGCATCATTGGCGACGTTACCCCAGAAAAGCTGGAGATTCTTCGCAACGCCGACGCTATTGTCCGAGAAGAGATTGATGCCTACAATGCTCAGCTCTTTGACGAGACAGGCGATCGTAACTCCGAGCACAGCGTTTGGCAGTACTTTGCGGTACTACCCGACATTAAGTCTGTTGGTGTAATGGGTGATGAGCGTACGTATGCTCGTCCGGTTATCCTGCGCGCCGTTGAGTCTAGTGATGCTATGACCGCTGACTGGGCAAAGCTTCCTTACGAGCTGCTGACTCGCATTTCTTCTCGCATCGTCAGTGAGGTTGCTGGCGTTAACCGCGTGGCCTACGACATCACTCCAAAGCCACCTGCGACCATTGAGTGGGAATAGAGTAACAAATATGTTTCTTCCGAAAAACCGTTGAAAATACAGCGCTTTAGCGTTTTTAGGAGCAAAAAGTTCCTTGGTAATCTGTTCGATACTTAAAATAAAAAAGCAGGTCTGAAAGGGAGTTATTGAATTTAGGTAAATTGTCTAAAAGTCTTTCATCATTTTGGTGAGAGGTTTTTGTGGAAATAGTGGGTGATAAATTAGAAATTGTGAAGGTGATGAAGTATGATATTTCATAAATTTGGCGATAAAAGATTTTTATATTTTTTATTGGAACATGCTGAAGATAATTCCACCAGGATTTATCTTCAGCATGTTCCAATGTTATCCGATAAATGCCATGTAATTTTACCAATACTTGATAATCATGGAGAAGAATATCAAAAAAGATTACATTTCGATTGAAGATTTTATTGCAATTTACGATTTCTTTAGGAATTAATTTTGGTGAAATAATTTCGATTGTGGGAGAGACGAAATGAACAATATTGTCAATAAAAAAGAATTGATTGGGATTATTGAACAGGCATTGTATAATAATGAACTAGCAGTTTTTGCTGGTGCAGGACTCTCCATTGATGCTGGATATTATAGTTGGGAAAAGTTATTAGAAGAACCTGCAAAAAAGTTGGAATTAGATATATCCAAAGAAAAACATGATTTGATTTCTTTGGCTCAGTTTTATTGTAATAAAAATAAAAGAAGTGCTATTAATGAGCTTTTATTAGATTCATTCCCATCTAATAAAAAACCAACGGAGAACCACAAAATATTATCACAGCTTCCAATTTCTACATATTGGACAACAAATTTTGATACATTAATTGAAGATGCGTTGAAAGAAAATAATAAAAATGTTTCAGTTAGAAAGGCTGATAAGGATTTACAGCTTTCATATAAAAATTATGATGCAGTTGTATATAAAATGCATGGAGATATTCAAAGTCCATCTGAGGCTGTAATAACTAGAGACGATTATGAAGAATATGGAATTAATAGTAGAAAATTATTTAGAGATGTTTTAGAAGGAGCATTGCTGACAAAGACTTTTTTATTTTTAGGATTCAGTTTTAGTGATCCCAATTTTAATTTTGTACTCAGCAAAATGAGAGTTTTGTTGGGAGATGATAATAGATCACATTATTATATATTAAAAAAAATTGTTGAACCTAATAAGGATAAGTTTGAAGAAGAAGAAGAATATAAAAAAGCACTAGAAGTGGGTGCTATTATCAACCTAGATGATATTACT
>CABSWT010000020.1:0-21744 GCA_902481575.1 uncultured Atopobium sp. | reverse complement strand
TTCAGCGTAATGTATACGTCTTTTTGACAGATTATCTGACTTAGGTGTGTTTTGAACTGCTTTCTATTTCTCGTGTCCAAGAAATGGGAGGCAGTTCAAAGGTAGCCGCTTTTCTCTTACGTGTCTGAATGCTCAACGCATTTGTATTTTGCTGCGAGTTAGTCCTCGTCATCAACCATTTCTACAACGGGTTTACCCATGTAATTGATGCCGTCAACCAGCTCTTCTAAGGTAATTCTCTGACCCAAAATAGTTGCCTGAACCAGCTCTTTGTAGAACTCACGAGCTTCATCCATAAGATCAAGAATGCTTTCAGTCTTAATCTCTCCTGTATAAGGTTCTTTCCAAGGTAGACGCTTGAGGTTTGCCGTAGGGAAGTCCTCGGTCTTAACAATACGGTGAGCCATTGCGGCAACGTATGAATTGTTTGAAGGACGCATGAACTTCTCGGTCTTATACAAAACGTCAGGAAGCTTGGTGGTGTACTTAGGATCAGTACGCTCTACAGTGTGGTAGATGCGGGCGTAATCCTGAAGGGCCTTCTCGTACTCACCAACGCCAACATTGAGGTCAAATACCTGAAGCGCTACTTGCGAGAAGAGCGCGCCACCAACGTGCTTGGTTGATTCGATTGCTTCAAGCACCTCAGCTGGTGGGAACGTCTCAACGGTGGTGTGACGCATGTGCCAGAGAAGGTATGAGTCTAAGTCTGTCTCGATAATAGGGTGGAGTTCTCTGTAGGCATTTTTGAGAGATGGTTCCGCCTCAATCAGTGCATCTTGCTGGGAATACACAAATGGATGGACAATTCTATCCAGCGCGTAGTGTGCTAAGAGGCCAAGCGCAAACGCACGACCAGCGGGCATGTCGCTCTGCGGTAGGCGAGAAACACCATCGCGAATAGAGAGAAACGCGTCAACAATATGACCTGCATGCATACGACGATGTAGTCTATTGCAGGCAAGTGAGTGGTTTGGCCAGGCAAGATGACGTGCTAGGAAGGGATCAGGACCCTGGTTTCCAAGAAGGAATGCATTGACCTCTGCATCAGTTGCAACAAGCTCTT
Organism: uncultured Atopobium sp.; assembly: GCA_902481575.1. Taxonomy (GTDB): domain Bacteria; phylum Actinomycetota; class Coriobacteriia; order Coriobacteriales; family Atopobiaceae; genus Lancefieldella. The sequence continues at coordinate 20,678 of CABSWT010000020.1, read as the reverse complement.
GTGGTAAATCATGAACCACTTCTGCGCCAAACAGATAGTGGGTTATTAAAGCAGGCATAGGACTCCTTGTAGTTTTTCAATATAAGAGTAGCCCAAAATAGCTTATAGGCGTTAAAATTTCTCCTTCGTGTTACAAGATTTAATGATACTTGGGAACTGACACATGGGTCTACTTGAAATTTTAATGCTGGGTATGGCGCTTGCAACAGATGCGTTCTCTGTCACTATCTCTAACACCTTTGCCTTTGATGACCATAGGTTTTCTCGTCTTATGCGTATGCCTCTTTTCTTTGGTCTCTTTCAGTTTGGTATGCCTCTTGCCGGTTATTTTGTTGGTGGCATTGCAGCAGGAGAAGTACGCAGGTATTGTCTCGTTGGTTATTCTTGGTTTCATTGGTTCAAACATGCTGTACAGCGGCTATAAGGCGCTCAAAGAAGATGCTTCTGAAGAAGATGAGGAAGAAGCTCAGCAAGGCGCTACAACACTCTCTTATGGCAAGTTGGTATTTCAAGCTGTTGCTACGGCAATTGATGCATTTGCTGTTGGGGTAAGTTTTAGGGCACATAGCGTAGACATTTTGGTTGCCTCGGCACTCTTTGGTATTATTACCGTCATCCTCTGCACCATTGCATTGTTCGTTGGTAAAAAACTCGGCTCGCTTTTGGGCGACCGCGCCGAGATGGTCGGTGGTGCGGTGCTTATCCTGATTGGACTAAAAGCCTTTTTTGGATAAAATTTGTTCGACCAGATGGACTGAGTAGCAGGTAAGGAGGTAGCGTGAAGTTTATCCCAGATTGTCTGCGCCAGAAGCTGCATAAAACTTTTGGACCAAAAGACCCTGACGAGAAGATCACTCCACCAACTGCCACTTCTGTTACACGAACCTCATTTATCATCCTGGCTGTCTCAGCGGTTGCTGCACCCGTAATAGCAACCGTAGCAAACGTTTTAAGCCCAGGAATTTCTTATGTTCAGCAGGAACTTCTTCCTCCACAGCTCAATTCAAAAGTTCCGGGCTACGCTCGAGCGCTCATTCAACTTGCACAACGAGAAGGTTCTCTCAATCTGCTTTGCACCTCAAAAGAAGCGGTAAAGCCCCTGGTAGAAACATATTCAAGAATGTTTTCTCTGCCTGTTACGGTGGGCGAGGCAACAGAGGAAGAAATTCAGGAGTTTATTAAGCAAACATACGCTTCTGGTAAGAGTGCGGAGTCTGAAACTTCTGATATTAAATCTGGTACCGATTGGGGTTTTGAGAAATCTGATGTTATTTTTCTGGCAAGCGAAGCTCTCATGCAAAACTTTGAGACTTCCGCATATTGCCAACCGTTTGAAGTTTCTTCAACAGACCAGTACGTGCGTCCAGAGTTTTTTGACACCAACGGGCACTGGTATGCCTACGCTGCAGATCCATTGGTTTTACTTGTAAATCAAGAGCGCCTTAATGAGAAAAAGATTCAGCGTCCACGCGAATGGACCGATCTTCTTACAGATGGCCTGCGTGGAAGGTATGTTATTCCTGACCCCACACTTACGTATGCGGGAAAAAAGTTTGAATCGCTCTTTTTAGGTCAGTATGGACTGGATAAAGGTGCTCAAATTATCCAAAGTCTGTTTGAAAATGTTGACGCATTTTCTGAGAGCACCTATCAAGCTATTAGAGACACAGGATTTGGCAAGTATAGGGCTTGTGTTTGTCCGCTGAGCGCTGCGTATAGGGCAATTACTAAAGACGATTTTGATAATCTTTCAGTCATTCTGCCAGGTACTTCATATTTCTCTACGATAAGGTCATTTGTATGTCAGGGGTCAAAACATACGTATTCAGCGTATTTATGGCAGGAATTTATTACTAAACGAGACGCTGCTGAGCACATGGGAGAAATGGACTCGTTCTTCTCGCCAGTTATTGAGGGAACGCCAACTCCTTGGTATGCAAGCCGTTTAAATTTGACAGCAGTGAGCGAATCAATGCAGATAGCTCCTGCTCCCACCGATGCTGAAGGCAATCTCATCAAGCTTGAAGACGTCCATGCTGCATACAGTAAGTTGGTCAACGCATAACCTTTGCCACATCTTATGAGTTTGGATACAAAAACGGCCCAGGTAAACTGAGCCGTTTTGCTTTAAAGATGGAGTGGCGAGAGACCGGGTTTCTCGCCAAGAAGCCCTGATGAAGAATTAGACGTAGAAGAGCATCTTGTTGTAGCTAGGTACTGGCCACCAGTCGTGTCCGCAGATGAGCTCCATGGAGTCAACGGCGCTGCGCAGGCGAGCCATAGCAGGAAGAACTTCATTGCAGTAGTATTCGCACTGCTCCTGAGGCTGATCCTTCATCTGGTGAGCGGTGGTATTGATCTCATCAAGGCTGTTGGTAGCTGCATAAATCTCGTCAATACCTGCAGTGAGCTTCTCGACAATCTCTGTCTCTGCTGCGCTCTTGATACCAATAGCCTGCTTAGCAGCAACCGAAGAGGCAACATCACTTGAGTAGGTAAAGAGGGCAGGCAGATACATGTGGCGCGTCATATACAGCATGGTACGAGCCTCAATGTTAAGGACCTTAGCGTACTGCTCTGCCTTTGCAACGTAGCGAGCCTGTGCTTCTGCCTGGGAAAGAACACCATAGCGCTCGAAGAGCTCAATGTTCTCTGGAGCAACCATTGCAGGGAGTGCCTCAGGGGTGGTGCGGAGGTTTGGAAGTCCGCGCTCCTCGGCAAGTTTCTCCCAATCGCCTGAGTAGCCATTGCCTTCAAAGAGGATGCGCTCGTGAGCTTTGAAGGTATCAATAACCCACCTCAAAGCTTCCTTGGTGAAGTTCTCCTCAGAAGCGTTTGAAAGATCGTTTGCAAAGCGGTCACACTGCTCGGCAACAATGGTGTTCAAAATGACGTTAGGATCAGAGAGGTTCTGCTGGCTGCCGCACATACGGAACTCAAACTTGTTACCAGTAAACGCAAAGGGGCTGGTACGGTTTCTGTCTGTGTTGTCCCTAAGGACTGCAGGTAGTGTTGGTACGCCAAGGTCCATGCGAGTGCGCTTTGCACCGTGAACATCAGAGCCAGTGATGAGGTCATCAACAATTACAGAAAGCGCAGCGCCTAAGAAGACTGAGACAATCGCAGGTGGAGCCTCGTTTGCGCCAAGACGATGATCGTTTCCAGCAGATGCAACCGACATGCGTAGAAGGTCTGCATGAGAGTCAACAGCGGCAACAAGGCATGCAAGGAAGACCAGGAAGCGAAGGTTCTCGCCAGGTTTGTCGCCAGGCTCAAGCAGATTTTCGTCATCTGCGGAGAGCGACCAGTTGTCGTGCTTACCAGAGCCATTGACGTACTCAAAGGGCTTCTCGTGCTCAAGGCAGGCAAGGCCGTGATGCGGTGCAAGAAGCTTGAGCTTCTCCATGGTCAGGAGGTTGTTGTCAATAGCAAGAGCGCCCTGCTCAAAGACAGGTGCAAGCTCATGCTGGCAAGGAGCAACCTCGTTATGCTTGGTCTTTGCAGGAATACCCAGCTTCCAGAGCTCGTCATCAAGCTCTTTCATGAAGTTGTTGACGGTTGGACGAATAGCGCCAAAGTAGTGCTCGTCAAGTTCCTGACCCTTACTTGGCTCACAACCAAAGAGGGTACGACCACAAAGGATAAGGTCAGGGCGCTGCTCAAAGTCTTCCTCTTTGATAAGGAAGTACTCCTGCTCAGGACCAATGTTTGTGACAACGCGAGAAGGCTCTTGTCCAAAGAGAGCGAGCACACGTTTAGCCTGCTTTTCAAGGGCAACCTGAGAGCGAAGTAGCGGAGTACGCTTGTCTAGAGCTTCTCCGGTGTATGAAATAAATGCTGTTGGAATACAGAGGACTTCATCTTTGATGAAAGTTGGGCTGGCAGGATCCCAAACCGTGTAACCGCGAGCCTCAAACGTGGCGCGAAGTCCGCCAGAAGGGAAGCTTGATGCGTCAGGTTCGCCCTGTACCAGCTCTTTTCCCGAGAAGGACATCAAAATAGTGCCGTTTCCCTGAGGAGTCATAAAGCTGTCGTGCTTCTCGGAAGTAATGCCTGTGAGAGGCTGGAACCAGTGGGTGAAGTGAGTAGCACCTTTTTCTAGCGCCCACTCTTTCATGGCATGCGCAACCTCGTTTGCAATGTCGAGGTCAAGCGGCTTGCCGTCCTGGATGACACTACGAAGTTTCTTGTACGTTGGCCTTGGCAGGCGTTCTTGCATGTCTGCGTCGGTAAAGAGAAGTGAGCCAAATTCCTGAGAAACTTTGTCGTGAGCCACAGCCCCTCCTTGTGGGTAAATGCTGGCAGTTAGTCTGATTTCTCGCATGCAATGCACATTATATCGCTTGTATTTTCGCACGAATGACACAGCAGGGATATATAGGATACAAACAGAAACAGAACGCTTACAAAAAATTTTAGCTGCCGCCAGAAGAGATGTGGGCTTTGTTTCCGTGGGCTCTGGCGCGCATAAGCGGAGGAAGTCTTAGTACAATAGAGGTACACAAACAAAGAGGAGCAGGTATGTCTGATACTACTATGCCAGTTGATATTACAGATCAAAATAATGCTGTGTCGCCTGAAGAAGTTGCAGGTAAACCACGTAGAACTATTGCTGTTATTGACGGAAACTCGCTCATGCATAGAGCGTTCCACGCAATCCGTCAGCCTATGGCAGCACCAGATGGAACGCCAACTGGAGCGCTCTTTGGCTTCTTCAACATGTTCATCAAACTTGTTGAGTCCTTCTCGCCTGACGGCGTGATTTGTGCCTTTGATAAGGGAAAACCGCAGGTTCGCATTGATATGCTGCCGCAGTACAAAGCTCAGCGTCCTCCTATGGACCCTGCTTTGCACGCGCAGTTTCCTGTAGTCAAAGAGTTGCTCAAAACGCTGGATGTTCCTGTCTGCCAGCTTGAAGGCTGGGAGGGTGATGACATCTTGGGTACCCTTGCCCGCCGTGGTGAGGCTGAGGGTTACCAGATGCTGCTCTTCACGGGTGACCGCGATATGTACCAGCTTTCCACAGAAAACGTCAAGATTGTTTCTACGCGCAAGGGCGTCTCTGACGTCTCAATCATGACGCCGGAGACTGTGGCAGATCTCTACGCAGGTATTACGCCAGAGCTTGTCCCAGATTTCTATGGCCTTAAGGGAGATTCTTCTGACAACATTCCGGGTGTTCCTGGAATTGGCCCTAAGAAAGCCGCTGCTCTGATTGTTGAGTATGGCTCGCTTGATGAGGTTATTGCCCACGCTGACGAGGTTAAAGGCAAGGTGGGAGAAAACCTTCGCGCTCATATTGATGACGCGCTACTCTCCCGTAAGGTTGCAACTATTCGCACTGATGCGCCGCTTGATATCAACCTGGAAGATGCTCAGTTCCCAACGTTTGATCCAAATGACGTGGTCAAGGCTTTCTCGGCTTTGGGCTTTACGGGCATGACCTCAAGGCTTGCTCGCATGGCCGGTGGCTCTGCCGCTGGCGCAGTTGCACAAACCGCCTCTGCTACACCTGCGCTTCCTATTCCGTCAGAGTATTTGCAGGCAGGAGACGCATCTGCTGCTCTGACCGCTGCACTTGAGAACCAGGAATGGATCGGCGTTGCAGAAGACTCTGCCGCCGATGCTGGCGCGCTCTTTAGCCTTTCTCGTACACTTTGGGTGTCTACAGAAAAGGCACTCCTCAAATTTGAGGGTGAAAACGCCACCGCAGCACTTTTGCGTATTTTGCGAGAAGCCCATGTAGCTGCAGACGATGCCAAGGCGTTGCTGCACGAGGTAAGCCCTGTTGATTCGTCTGAGCCACAGAAGATGGATATTGAAACCATTGATTCTGATCGACTCTTTGATACGGGTGTTGCCGCGTATCTGCTTGAGTCTGATCGTTCAAGTTTTGATATCAATGGCTTGGTTGAACTGTACTTTGGCTCTGAGCTTCCTGAGCCTACAGATGAGATTCCTGCAGCAGCATTAAGAGCAGTAGCTGCAAGAAACCTTGTTCCTGTACTGACTAAAAAGCTTGAAGACGATGGCTCATATGAGCTGTTTGCTGCGCTTGAAATGCAGCTTCTACCGGTCCTTGCCGCAATGGAGCGTCGTGGTCTCTACGTTGATCCTCAAGAACTTGCTCAGCAGTCTGCCCAGCTAGCGGAAGATATTGCGCAGCGCGTGGCAAGCATTCACCAGACAGCAGGTGAAGATTTCAACTTGGATTCTCCAAGCCAGCTTTCGCATATCTTATTTGACGTGCTTAAACTTCCAACCTACGGCCTTAAAAAGACGCGTACTGGTTTCTACTCCACCAACGCAAAAGTTCTAGGAGAGCTGGCGCAGGAGTACCAGATTGTTGCTGACGTCCTTGAATATCGTGAGCGCGCCAAGATCAAATCAACCTATCTCGATGCGCTTCCTGCACTTATTCGTGGCGATAAGCGCATCCACACTACGTTCAACCAGACCGTTGCTGCAACAGGCAGGCTTTCCAGCTCTGATCCAAACCTGCAGAACATTCCTACCCGCTCTGAGCTGGGACATCGTGTCCGTACTGCCTTTACCGTTCCCGAGGGCAGCGTTTTTCTCGCCTGCGACTACTCCCAGATTGAGCTGCGCTTGCTGGCACATCTTTCAGCTGACGAGCACCTGGTAGCAGCATTTAACTCTGGTGCCGATTTCCACGCCGCAACTGCCGCACGCGTCTTTGGCGTGCCTGTTGAAGAGGTCACGCCAGCACTTCGTAGCCGTGCTAAGGCAGTTAACTTTGGCATTGTCTATGGTCAGCAGGCCTTTGGTCTGGCAACGTCTCTGAAGATTTCCCGCAAGGAAGCGCAAGAGATGATTGACCGCTATTTTGACGCATATCCTGGTGTTCGAGCATACCTTGACGATTCCGTCCGTACTGCTCACGAGACTGGTTATGCGATTACCATGTACGGTCGTAAGCGCCACATTAGAGAGTTCAATCAGTCAAATCGCCAGCTCATTGCCTTTGGCGAGCGTACTGCTATGAATCACCCTATGCAGGGAAGTGCTGCAGACATTATCAAAATTGCAATGATTAATGTCGAGAAACGCCTGCGTGATGAGGGTCTTGCGTCAAAGCTGATTCTTCAGATTCACGACGAACTTGACTTGGAAGTTCCAGAGTCAGAGATTGAGACAGTCTCTGCGTTGGTAAAAGAGACCATGGAAGACGTTGTTACCCTGCGTGTCCCTCTGATTGCTGATGTCAGCTATGGCTCCAATTGGGCTGAGGCAAAGTAAACACGTAAGAGGCGCGTTCTAGAGGAGATTTGGTATGGAGGCTGCAACCTCATATATGCACGTCACAGTCTATACAGACGGTGCGTCTCGAGGAAACCCTGGTCCTGGTGGCTACGGGGCCGTGCTTCTATATACCGATCCCTCCGGCCAGCAGCATACAAAAGAGTTCAGCCAGGGTTATAAATCCACTACAAATAACCGAATGGAGCTCCTCGGCGTCATTGTTGCACTTGAAGCGCTTAAGCGTCCCTGCCAGGTTGAGCTCTATTCCGATTCAAAGTACGTAGTTGATGCGTTTAATCAAAAATGGGTCTCGGGGTGGATTAGAAAAGGCTGGAAAACGGCTTCTAAAGAGCCTGTCAAAAACGTAGACCTTTGGAAGCGTTTGCTTTCCGCCATGGAAGACCATGAGGTAAGTTTTAAGTGGGTCAAGGGCCACGCAGGTCATCCGTTTAACGAGCGCTGCGATCAGCTGGCTACTGAGGCTGCTGACGGCTCCAATCTTCTTGACGACCAAGGCTTCTTCGCGGATCAGCCGTTGCTGTAACCCTAGACGCATAGGGCGAGAAGATCTTCTCGCCCTACGTGCTCTCTACAAGAAAACAGCCGCCTGAGTGGGCGGCTGTTCTTAGTTGCATGAGGCGATTAACTGTTAGTAACCGAATACGGCATAACCAACAAGGCCTGGTCCGGTGTGGACAAGAAGGTCCGAGCCAGCCTCGACATACCTAAAGTCGGTGACATTAGGGATTGCTTCTTTAATCATGGCTTCCATTTCGGAGTAAATGATATTTGGCGCAGAGCAGCAAATTCCCACATGGACGCGGTCAAATTGCTGAGCAAAGGCTGCTCCTAGAGCAATCTGTCCTGCAAGAGACTTCTGCCAACCGCGAGTCTTCTTGGCAATGGTGTATTTGCCATTCTCATCGCAGGTAAGAACAGGTTTGATGTTCAACATGGAACCAATGCGATAAATTGCCTCAGAAATGCGGCCACCCTTACGTAGATACTCAAGGCTTGGAACGGAGAAGTATACGCGCGTGTTAAGGGAAGCCTGATCAAGCTTGGCGCCAATTTCCTCAAGAGAAAGGCCCTGATCAATAAGACGTTGGGCCTCAATAACAATAAGGCCGGAAGCAATACCAATGTTTTTGGTATCAACAACATAAATAGGGAAGTCTGTAATGGACTCTGCAATCATGCGAGCAGTATCGCAGGTAGCGGAAAGTCCAGAAGAGATAGCAACGTAAACAGCACCCTCGTACCCTGCTGCTTTTGCATCATCAAAGGCAGCCTTAATGCCCTCAGGAGAAGGAAGCGAAGTCTTTGGAACCTCTTCTTCAAAGCGAGCAACCAGCTCAGCTGGCGTGATGGTAATACCAGACTCATAGGAAGAGCCATCAGAATAGTTAATGCGAAGTGGGGTGATACGAATATTGTGTTCAGCAACAAAATCAGGTGGGACATTAGTTCCTGAGTCTGTGATGATGGCAATTCGCTTAGTGTCCATTATCCGCTCCAAATATATACGTGCTACAAGTAGCTAAACGTTGACTTTCTATTACCCACATTTTACATAGAGATATACCCCGTTTTCTTGAGATATGACAAGTTGCCCTCAACGGTAGGTAGACGGTACACTAGGCATATACATCGAGAAAAACTTGCATAGCTAACGGTCAATACCATTTAGATAAAGAGAGAACGGCAGATAATGTCTAGTATTTATAGAGAGCCCGCAGTTGTAAGAAGAATTAGTCAGCGCTCTTCTCTAAAGAAAATCACCTCTAACAGCACTATTGCAGCAGCAGTCATGGTGCTTGCAGCTCTTATTGCACTTGTAGTTGCCAACTCACCTGCTCATGAGGTGGTTCGAGAAATTCTTGAAGTCCAAATGAGTTTCTCGCTTGGAATGATTCATGCACATATGGCTCTAGAAACCTTTGTGAATGACTTCCTTATGGCAATCTTCTTCCTACTGGTGGGCATTGAGCTCAAGTATGAAGTAACTGTTGGCCAGCTCAGAAAGCCAAGGCAGGCAATGCTCCCTATGCTTGCTGCTGTCGGCGGTGTCGCAGTTCCTGCCCTCATTTATCTGGCGCTTAACGCAAGCACTGCCCCTCATGGATGGGCAACGCCAATTGCAACTGATATTGCGTTTGCGCTTGGCGTTATGTCGCTGTTGGGCAACAGAATTAGTCCGCAAACAAAGGTCTTTTTCCAAACACTTGCTATTGCCGACGATATCCTGGCTATTGTGGTCATTGCGCTTTTCTATGGTCACACGCCAGATATTGCCTGGTTAGCAGCTTCTCTTGGAGTACTTGTTATTTTGTGGGGAATGAATCGCCTGAAGATTTACTCTTCTGGTCCGTATTTGCTTGTTGGTTTGTTGCTCTGGGTTTGCATGTATCACTCAGGAATTCACGCTACTCTTGCAGGTGTTCTCCTTGCCTTCTTCTTGCCATCTCACTCTGATGTTCGCCTGAGCAAGCTGGGAAGCTGGCTTTCAAGACGCGCTCGTGAGCTTGACGATCACTACGACGATGAGCATCACGTTTTGGGTCAGCATGACTTTACACATGGTGCTAACTCTATTGAGCAGGTCATGCACCACGTAACTCCACCGCTTCAGCGTGTTGAGCACTATATTTCCGTCTTTGTAAACTTTGTTGTTCTGCCTATTTTTGCGTTTGTAAACGCGCAGATTACGTTGGTGGGGGCAGATTTCGTTGCTCTATTGAGCAGCTCTATTGCACATGGCGTATTCTTTGGCGCCGTTCTTGGAAAGCCATTGGGAATTATTCTTGTGACATTCCTATTGGTAAAGGTTAAAATCTGCAAACTTCCTGCAAAAGTTGATTGGATTCAGATTACAGCCGTTGGTCTGATGGGTGGCTTAGGCTTTACCATGTCAATTCTTATTTCTAACCTTGCATTCCCAGATGCAGGAGAGATTCTTGCAGCTAAAGTAGCCGTTCTTGCTGCATCATTTGCTTCAGCTATCTTGGGCCTACTTTTTGTACACCTCGCAGAGTTTTACAAGCGCCAAAGGCAGAGTAGCTTAAGGGAAGACGCCGTACAAGAATGAACCTAATGAGACGTACGACTCTTTCTATCCCTGACTATTAAAATGCAGAGCCCCACAAAATAATACGCAGAAGTTATTAAAAAACTGGCGCGTAGAATGTTCACTCCGCCTATTGAGGCCTCTTGCCCTGCAGGAGAGAGACACATCAAGACAATGGTGAATAGCCATATAAGAAGTAAACAAATATTGACTATCTTATTAATAAGATAAGCTATTGGAGTAGAAGCATCAAAAAATATACCTCTATCAAAGATGCTAATGAAAAAATCTTTCCAAGAGTCATACATGACGAGCCTCCAACTTGTTAGAAAAAGATCCCGTATATATGCAATTTTATCACTTATATAAAATCAATAAACTATGGCTATTCAACCGTGCCGTAGGTAAAGCCCCAACCGTGCGCCGTAACAATTGAGTTAATCTGATCGCAGAGGCGAGCGCGGACATATGTGCCAGAGGGAATCAACTCAATAACTTCTTGCAAATCTTCTTCAAGATCGTCTACTTCAGCTTGAATCAGCACGTCAACCTTAGTGACTGTGCCCGAAGGTTTGCGCTTATAAAGATTATCAACAAGGTGCTGGAGCTCGCCATATGCCTCCGAGCGCATGCCAGGCTGTGCAGAATTTGCCATGATTCTCCTTGTCGCGTCGATTTTCAAATCACCTATACTTTGTATCACGCAGAGATCGAAAAGGGGAGTGTCATGTTTGAGCTAGTTTCTCGCGAGCTGTTCCAGCCAAAGTCAACCTCTGAGCAAAACGCTTATCAAAAGATGAGCGATGCTGAACTTAACCAGGCTCTTGAGCTTATTGGACAAGAAGCTCGTGCACTTGGCGAGAAAAACCTCAAGCTTGATATGGCTCGTGGAAAGCCAAGCCCTGCACAGACGACGTTGTCTAAGCCTATGCTTGATGAGCTGAACTCTGCTTCTGACCTGACTGACTGCGGCTCTTTTGCAGATAACTACGGAGACCCTTGGGGTCTTCCTTCTGCGCGAGCCTTCGCTGCAGAGCTCACAGGCGTACCTGCTGATCAGGTCATCGTAAACGGCTCTTCAAGCCTCAATCTTATGCACGACATTATTTCTCATGCTGTTACCCACGGTCTTGCTGGTCAACCTTCTTGGGCAGAGCAGATGGCGGCTGCAAAGGCTCAGGGTACCACGCTCAAATTCTTGTGCCCTGCTCCAGGTTATGACCGCCATTTTGCTATTACACAGCATTACGGATTTGAAAACGTTGCCGTACCTATGACTGAAGATGGTCCAAATATGGACGTGGTCAAGGAGCTTGTTGAGAACGACAGCTCTGTTAAGGGAATTTGGTGCGTACCACGTTTTGCAAACCCTACCGGTATCACCTATTCAGACGAGGTCGTTCGTGCGTTTGCAAACCTCAAACCTGCAGCCCCTGACTTTAGAATCTTCTGGGATAACGCCTACGCGATTCACGCCTTTGTACCAGAATCTGAGGCTCCTCAGCTCTTAAATATCTTTGATGCACTTTCAGAGATTGCCGCAGATGGTGCTCAAAAGAACCTGGTTATCGCTTTTGCTTCAACGGCAAAGGTAACCTTCCCAAGCTCGGGCATGGCCTGGGTTGCTGCAAGCCCTGCAGACATTAAAGAAATCCAGAGCGCTTTCAAGGTTGCTCGAGTTTCTCCCGAGAAAATCTCGCAGCTGGCACATGTGCGTTTCCTCAAAGATGCTCAAGGTATTGAAGCCCATATGCAAAAGCATGCCGAGCTGCTCCGACCACGTTTTGATCTAGTGGAGAGCAAACTACAGGAGGGTTTGGGCGATTTAGCTGTTGCAACCTGGTCTCATCCTAAGGGCGGATACTTTGTCTCATTTGATGGACCAGTTGGCTCTGCACGTGCAATTGTTTCTCGCGCACATGAGCTTGGCGTTACTATGACACCTGCAGGTGCTACGTGGCCAAGTGGCAAGGATCCCTTTGACACTAATATCAGAATTGCTCCAAGTTACCCAACGTTGGAGGAGCTTGATGCAGCGCTTGATGTCTTTATTGTTGCTGTTAAACAGGTAAGTGCTCGACTGGCAAAAGTTGATCGTGGTCAGAGCGTCTGGGGATAGCTTGTGTAACTTTGGTATTTACTTTGAAAGTAGGCCCATTCTGCCGTATCTTGATAAGTTATGTTTAGAAAAAGCGATTGGATGTTGAATGCCAACTAATACTTCAAAGCCAGAACTTACACCAGAACAGAAGGCAGAAAAAGAGCTGGTTGCTATGGCAAACCAGACCGCAAAAAAGAAAGCAAAGGACCGCAAGCCCGATGAGGCTCCTAAAAAACCAGGTCCTTCTACAGGCATGAAGATTGCTATTGGAGTATTCTCGCTCTTTATTGCTATTTCTATGATGTTGCCTTCCCTGGCCAGCATTTTCTCTAACTCTCAAAAGCAGAATCAGAACCATCAGAATTCTCCTGAGGCTATTAATCAGGTCTATCAGAAACAGGCAGAAGAAAAAGAGTCTGCTATTCAGTCCAATCCAGATAATCTACCAGCACATCTTGATTTGGCTCGTACGTATCTAGGCTGGGGAATGGCACTTAAGAGCTCCTCTCAAGATGACTCTGTTCAGAAGCAGTCTTTACAGCTGATTAACAAGGCAATTGCCGAGTACGATACGTATCTTGCTTCAAATGATTCTGATGAGGTTCGTGTTGATAGGGCTATTGCGCAGTTCTATGCAGGAGACCAAACGGGTGCCGTTGAGGCGCTTAAGGCAGTAACAGATCGCTCTCCAGACTATGCTAACGGTTGGCTTAATTTGGGAATGATGTATCGTGTTACTGATCAAGTAGATCTTGCAAAAGAGGCACTGCAGAAGGCAATTGAGAAAGATTCCGATAATAGCGCCGGTGTGAGGGATAATGCACAGAAAGTTCTTGATGCATTAAACGGAAACACCTCTACCTCTTCAAATAACACTAAGTAAGGAGGAGTTATGGCACTAGAGATAAGCTCTGAAATTACAGATGAAAAGGCCATTATTCGCATTGAGGGCGAGGTAGACGTATCAAACGCCTCTGAGCTTCGCGATGCTTTGGATACCGCGCTCGCCGATGGAGCAAAAGAAGTTGAAGCTGATTTTGCTGAGGTAGCTTATATTGATTCGACGGGCATTGGCGTTTTAGTGGGTGCCGCACATCGAGCACAAGAGAGTGGTTCTGTGCTTGTTGTTGCAAATCCTCAGAAAAACGTGGAGCGTGTCTTTACGCTTCTTGGGGTTGATAAAGACCTTAACGTTCGCAAGTAGGTTTGGTAACTTGCAAGCTCTTTGATGCAATTGTTCAAAGAGCTTGTTTATGTTTGTTCCAGAAAGGTATCGCTTGTGTTTGGCATTGGAGAAACAGAGCTCGTACTAATTCTGCTCTTTGCATTCTTAGTATTTGGTCCTGATAAATTACCTGGTATGGGCCGCACGCTTGGCCGTGCTCTCAGACAGTTCCAGAACGCTCAAGAAGGCTTTAATAAAGTTGTCCGTGCAGACTTACTTGATCCTGCAGCGGATGCACTTCACGAGAAACCCAAGCGCTCCGAGCAGCTCAAAAATGCTGCATCTGATGCTGACCGCGAGGATACAGATCACCAGGAGACCTTTGCTGAGCGTCGTGCTCGTCTCAAGGAAGAGCGTGAGGCAGCTGAGAAGGCCGCTGCTGAGAAGGCTGAGCAGAGTAAGCAAGCTGAGCAGACCGAGGCGGTTGAGCAGCCAGAAACCGCTTCTGCTGAAGAAGCTCCTGCTGCTGCACCACAAGCTACGTCTTCTGTTGCTTTCTCCGATGATTCTACAGAGGTAACTAAGCACGTGGCACCTAAGGCTGCAGAAGAAACTCCTGTTGCAGCTCCATCTGCAAAAGACCTCTATAACCTTGGATCTGCCCGTTCTTCTCGCTCTATGGCAGAAGACAAGAAAGAAGAAGTTGCTGGAGAGGAGGGAGAAAGCCAGGACGCATAAGTCCAGCTTTCGCGTGTAATGCCTATTACTCCAGCTCGTATGCCACTTTTTGATCACCTGGGAGAACTCCGTCGTCGTGTGACCATTGTGGTGGTTTCGCTTTTTGTTACCGCAATCATTATTTATTTTGCTACACCCGCACTGATTGAGATTTTGATTGACCCTATCAGGGAGTTTTTAACCGATGGTAAGCTTACGGTTATCTCGGTTCTTGGTGGCTTTAGTATCAGGTTTAAGGTGGCTTTCTTCTTCTCGGTGATTATCTGCACACCTATTATCATCTGGGAGATTATGGCGTTCTTCTTGCCTGCGCTTAACGCTAAAGAGCGCAAGTGGGTTGTTCCTACCGTAGCCGCTATGATTACCCTGTTCTTCTTGGGTATGCTGTTCTGCTACTTTATCATTTTGAACACTGCAATTGGTTGGATGATTGGTCAGTCGCAGGAGTTTGCAGGAACCATTAATGAGGCAAGCGATTACCTCAACATTATTATGATGTTTGAGATTGGCTTTGGTGTTGCGTTCCAGCTCCCACTGGTTATCTTCTACCTGGCTATTCTTCACCTTGTTCCTTATAAGGATATGCGTGAGCAGTGGCGCTACGTTTACGTTGGACTGATGATTCTCTCTGCAGTTGTCACTCCTGACGCATCGCCTGTCACCATGATTTTGATGTTTGCAGCTCTTATCTTGCTGTACGAAGTTGCTCTGGCTGTTGCTCGTTACGTCATTATTGCCCGCGATGGCAAAGCTGCTCTTAAGTGGAGTCGCGAGGACTATGAGCAGCATGAGCTGGACAAAATCTAGTAATTCCGCTTTTTAATTTGGAGAGTGTTGTTCTTTGATTCTAGTTGTTACCGAGAAAAACGACGCAGCGCAGCAGATTGCTCGCCTTCTGTCTGAATCGGGTAAGCCTGAGGCAGACAAGGTATACAACACTCCTGTTTATCGTTTTAGACGCGGCGGAGAAGACCATGTTGCCATTGGTCTACGTGGCCATATTCTGCAGCCTGATTTTCCTTTGGCTCTCAAGTTTGATAAGGAAGAGGGCTGGTACGGAGAAACTGCAGAAGGGGAGCATCTTCCTGCAGACGTTCCAGATGGTCTTGAGCGTCCTCCTTACAAGGTTAAGCGCAAGCCTTTTATGGCAGACGGCGTTGATCTTAAGGGCTGGAAAATCCCTAGCTTGCCTTATTTGATTTGGGCTCCTGTAGATAAACAACCTGCAGAAAAAGAGATTATTCGAGCTCTTAAGAATCTTGCTAAGAAGGCAGAGTCTGTCATCATAGGTACAGACTTTGACCGCGAAGGTGAGCTTATTGGTTCTGATGCGCTGGCGCAGGTGCTCTCCGTTAACCCTAACTTGGTAGTGTTCCGTGCTCGCTACTCTGCCTTTACCAAGACAGAGATTGAGACTGCCTTCAATAACCTGGTAGACCTTGATTACAACCTGGCTGCGGCAGGCGAGTCCAGACAGTATATCGACCTCATTTGGGGTGCTGTACTAACCCGTTATCTGACCACCGCACGTTTTGGCGGTTTGGGCAATACACGCTCTGCTGGTCGTGTTCAGACTCCTACGCTGGCACTTGTTGTTGAGCGCGAGCGCGAGCGTCTGGCATTTAAGCCAGAAGACTATTGGGTTATTTCTGGTGTTGCTGCTCCAGAAGATGATGCGGAAGCAACCTTTAAGATGGTTCACCAGACCGCAAGATTCTGGGATCAGGCAGAAGCAGATGCAGCTTACGCAGTTGTTAAGGATCAAACGCAGGCAACGGTTGTCGAGATTGAGTCTCGTAGCAGAAAGCAGCAGCCACCAGCTCCATTTAACACCACGTCGCTGCAGGCGGCTGCAGCTGCAGAGGGTATCTCGCCAGCTAGAACTATGCGTTTGGCAGAGTCTCTGTACATGGACGGCTTGATTTCATACCCACGTGTTGACAACACGGTCTATCCAAGTTCGCTTGACTTGAAGGATTGTGTTCGTACGCTGTCTGCAGTTCCTCAGTATGCTCCTACCTGCAAAAAGCTTTTGGGTCAGCCAAAGCTTCACGCCACTCGTGGCAAGCAGGAGTCTACTGACCACCCACCAATTTATCCAACAGCGGCAGCAAATCCAGATGCTTTGCAGCCTGCAGCTTGGAAGCTCTATAACCTGATTGCTCGAAGGTTCCTTGCAACCCTTATGGGTCCAGCTACTATGAGTGGTACCAAGATTACGCTTGATGTCGCAGGTCAGCCCTTTGTTGCAAATGGAACGGTCTTGGCTGAGCCAGGCTTTAGAGAGATTTATCCCTTTGGCCTTAAGAAAGACGATCAGATTCCTGATGTTGGCGAGGGAGAGATTGTCTCTATTCAGTCTTTGTCGCTTGATGCAAAGCAGACAGAGCCACCTGCTCGCTATAGCCAGGGCAAGCTTATTCAAGAGATGGAGAAGCGCGGTCTGGGTACAAAATCTACGCGTGCCTCCATTATTGATACGCTCTACCAGCGTAAATATCTCAAGAATGATCCTGTTGAGCCAAGTCAGCTTGGTATGGCAATTGTTGATGCGCTCTCGCAGTTTGCGCCACACATTACCTCGCCTGATATGACAGCAGAGCTTGAGTCCGATATGACAAGCGTTGCTGAGGGCAAAGATACGCGTGATGGTGTTGTAACTCACTCAAGAGCGCTGCTTGCGGGCATGATTGATACGCTTATTGACCATAAAGAAGACCTGTCCGAGGCCATTGCTGATGCCGTTACTGCTGATGCAAAGGTAGGAACCTGCCCTAAGTGCGGCAAAGATTTGGTTGCTAAGAGCTCTCTGAAGACTCGTGGAAGCTTTGTAGGCTGCATGGGTTGGCCAGACTGCGATGTTACCTATCCGCTGCCCCAGGGACGCGTTGAGCCGCTTGAGGGAGAGGCTGGCGTCTGCCCAGAGTGTGGTGCACCTCGCGTAAAGGTTCAGCCGTTTAGGCAGCGCGCGTATGAGACCTGCATCAATCCAGCTTGCCCTACAAACGCAGAGCCAGACCTTATTGTGGGCGAGTGTCCAACCTGTAAGGCCAACGGAAAGCATGGTGACCTGGTAGCGCACAAGTCCGAGCGCACGGGTAAGCGTTTTATTCGCTGCACCAACTACGAGGAGTGCGAGACAAGTTATCCTCTACCAGCTCGTGGAAAGCTCGAGAAGACCGATGAGGTCTGCCCAGACTGCGGCGCACCTATGGTGGTTGTTACCACCCAGCGTGGTCCTTGGAAGCTGTGTCCAAACTACGATTGCCCTGGTAAAGAAAAGAAAACTGCCCCGCGTAGAGGCGCTCGTAAGAGTACTAAGAGCACCAAATCCACTAAGGCAGCAAAAAAGTAAACGTATGACGGTGCATCGAGAGGTGCACCGTTTTCGGAAGAACGAGCGTCCCTCTCCAACGCCCGCTCCATACGTATTTTTACCCATTTTTGAGCGCTTTTCATGTGGAAATACGTAAAACCTTTAGAATATTCATGGCGAGAAACACAATCTGTCTGTATCGTGAGATAGTTAAGAGGGAGGGAAGCATGAACAAAAGCACACGTACATCTCAAGGTTTGTTTATCACGCTTGAAGGCGTTGATGGATGTGGCAAGTCAACACAAGCTTCTCTTCTGCGAGAAGACCTTGAAGCTCTTGGCTTTGACGTGGTCTTTGTTCGCGAGCCCGGTGGAACTGCTATTTCTGAGCAGATTAGAGGCGTTGTTCTTAACCCAGAAAACGATGCTATGTGTGATGAGTGTGAGTTGCTTCTCTATGAAGCAAGTCGTGCCCAGCTGGTAGGAGAGGTTATCCGACCAGCTCTAGCTGCGGGCAAAGTTGTCTTGTGTGATCGCTTCTATGACTCCACCTTTGCCTATCAAGCAGCTGGTCGCGGTCTTGATACAGACCTCGTGCACCGTGCAAATCGCTTGGGAAGCTGTGGGGTTTCTCCTGATAGAACCCTTGTCTTTATGCTTGAGCCAACGGTTGCTCACGCGCGTGCTACGCAAAATGACGCCGATAGACTAGAAGCAGAAGGTGTTGCCTTCCAGGAGCGAGTTTTTGCTGGTTATAAGCAACTTCTGCAAAATGAGCCAGAGCGCGTAAAAGCTGTTGATGCAGATGGCAGCACTGCTGAGGTCCGTGCGCGTACTCGTCAGCTGTTAGCTGATCTTATCCCTGGTATTTGTGAGCTTGGTGAGTGATTCGTTTATGACTCAAGAGAGCACACATACTACTCAAAACACCTATCCACTTCCTCAGGCACTTACCCGTCTTCAGGATCAACCTCAAGTTCAAAATCTGCTTGCACGCGCACTTCATGAGCACAAGCTTGGCCACGCCTATCTGTTTGTAGGAGCTCCTGGCTCGGGTAAAGGTCTTGCGGCTAAAGCTTTGGCGCAGTGTGTACTTTGCGCTCAGGGCGGTGACGCTGCCTGTGACGACTGCATTCGTATTTCTCGCGGTACTCACCCTGACGTTCACGTACTTACTCCAGCTTCCGCAAATGGCTACCTCATTGAGCAGATTCGTCAGCTCATCGCTGATGTTAGTCTGGCGCCTATGCGCTCAACTCATAAGATTTACGTGATTGACCGCGCTGATTTGCTCAGAGAAAATTCTGCAAATGCACTGCTCAAAACTATTGAAGAGCCACCTGCAGACACCATCTTTATTCTGTCTGCACGTTCTTCTTCTGCGGTGCTTCCCACCATTGTTTCTCGCTGTCAGGTAGTTGCGTTTAGAACGCTCACTGACGCTGCAGCTAAAGCCGCTATCATGCGAGAGATTTCCGCCACAGAGCAGGAAGCCCGTATTGCGCTTGCAGCAACAGGAACCCCTGGTAGAGCTGTGGAGTTTTTGCAGTCTGCTACACGCAAAAACATTCGCAGACAGCTCATTGATGTTTTTGGCAACCTGCTCAGAAATGACTCGTGGGATGTACTCACTTCCGCAAAAGAGCTGATAGAAGCCGCAAAAATTCCTCTTGGTGACGTAAGACGCGCCCAAGAAGAAGCACTTGCCCAAAACGAGGACTTTCTTACCAGCGCTGCGTTAAAGCAGGTTGAGGCGGCAAATAAGCGAGAACTCACAGCGCGCGAGCGTTCGGGTATCATAGAAATGTTGGCAATTCTGGAATCGCTTCTTCGCGACGTGCTTTTGTGTTGCGAGGCAGTTGATGAAGAGATAGTAAATACGGATGCAGCAGGCATTATTGACCGCGTTGCATCTCAAACTCATACCCAGGGTGTTTTGGGGGCTTTAGCTGCTGTGCAAGAGGCTCAATACAACCTGGACCGCTCTGTTTCTCCCCAGCTAACCCTTGAGGTTATGCTGCTGCATATCAAGGAGGCACTTACATGCCCACCGTTGTCCCGGTGAAATTTGAATACGCCGCGCGCGACCTTTGGTTTGATCCAAAGGAGTCCGGCGTTCTTGAAGGTGACCACGTTATCTGCCAGACCGAGCGCGGTCTAGAGATTGGTCTTGCTGTTGCTGATCCTCGTGAGATTTCTCAGGAGGAGTTTGAGTACAAGACAAACAAAGCCGAGCTCAAAGACGTGGTTCGTGTAGCAACAGAAGAGGACCTCGCTCGCGCAGAAGAGCTTGCCGCTAAGGGCGAGGCTGCGCTTCCTGTGTTCAGGAAGTTTGCTGTTCAAGAAGAACTTGAGATGAAGCCTATTGGCGTCGAGTACCTTTTTGATGGCGAGAAGGTCGTATGTTACTTCTCGGCTGATGATCGTGTGGACTTTAGGCAGCTTGTCCGTGAGCTTTCTCATGAGCTTCACGAGCGCATTGATATGCGTCAGATTGGCGTTAGAGAAGAAGCAGCGGTCATTGGTGGCTACGGTCACTGTGGACAAGAGCTCTGCTGTAGAAGGTTTGGCCTCTCTTTTGAGCCAGTTTCTATTCGCATGGCAAAAGAGCAGGATTTGCCTCTGAACTCCACCAAGATTTCTGGTGCTTGTGGTCGCTTAATGTGCTGCTTGCGCTATGAGTTTGAAGCGTATCGTGACTTTAAAAACCGTGCTCCAAAGCGCAACGCTGTTATTGAGACTCCTTTGGGCATGGCAAAAATTGTTGAATACAACACGCCAAAAGAAGAGATTGCCCTTCGCCTAGAGAGTGGCAAGGTAGTACGCATCCCTCTTGCTGATATGGACGCCTCTCCTGCAGCACAGCAGAAGTCGGAAGACCTGGGTTGTTCTTGCAGGCCAGACAGCGTTTCTCGCGCTGCTCTTGAGCGTCTTGAATCTGTTGAGGTTCAGATGGCTCTGGCAGAGCTTGATCGAGCAAACGGCCTCATTGTTGATGAAGAACCAGAGATTAACCCTGATCTCTTTGT
>CABSWT010000019.1:0-22955 GCA_902481575.1 uncultured Atopobium sp. | reverse complement strand
CACCGAAATACCGAGTTGCTGAGGCTTTATATGCATGAGATAGTAGCCATCACGCAAACGATTACGTGCAAGGGTCTTTGAGTAAACTGCACAGAGATTTAAAACTGTCTGCCTATCTTCTTTTCTCAGTCCAGCCGCTGTTGCAATAGCAACAGGAATAATTCCAATTGTCACCAGACTACCTGCTTTCTAGCTGGGTTTCGTTTAGTGGTTCTAACTCCATAAAGTGCAAGTGCTGCAGATTCAGCGGCGGTACACGTTGCTTTTGGAGAATCTCCAAATCCAAAGCCACCGTTATTTCCAATTGCACGCCTGGACGAGCCTGTAACAGACTCGTCCAGTGCTGGAGAGGGGACGTGACATATGCTGTGTGCTCCAACTTCATCAACAAATCTTGAAGCTGCCGCTACAGCCTGTTTTGTATCGCAAAGAACAATGCCTCGCTTCGGAAAACGTAGCTCCTGCAAGCGTTCGGCTAGCTGAGTTGCGCCAGAACGGCCATCAATAACAACGCATGCAATACGACTCTCACGTTCCTTGATCCATTGAGCGAGGTTTTGACCAGCTCCATAAGCGTCTGCGATATCCACGAGCTCAACATAAGCTGTTGGGTTATCTTGCTGAGTTAGAGCTGCTGAAATTGCTACTTTCTTACCATCGAGCGAATATTTGATTCCAAAAGCAAGAAGACCATCGTCATAAGGCTCTTCTGTTATGCACTCATTCCAGTCATTTGCATTGACGATATACTCAACTGAAGTATCGAGCGTTGACCACCAACCAAGACGCTCACGAGCAAATCCATCTTTTGTCATCTGGTGCCATTCGTTGAGTACCGCTCTTTCTGTGATGCGAGCGCCGAGAGCTGGATTAGTCTCATAAGCAAGGTTGAGTGCTTCTTCATCGCTGATATCCTCTCTCGGAACCGATTTTGCGGCCCATTCAAGCCACCAAGCCTCGCCAGGACTATCGGAGTGAGCTGTATCGTGCATTCGTTTGAATACTGTTCCTCTACATGTCGGGTCAGGAGGAGTTCCGATATATATGACTTGTGGAGAACCATCTTTAGATGCAGAAACAGTTGGCAAAATAGCATTTAGCTGAGCGTCTGTAAGCTCCTGTGCCTCATCAATAATAATGAGTGAGCGTGTGCCTCCGCGTGCCTTTGATGTTGTACGTGTCGAGAACTTAAGCCTTCCAATTGCGCGTTTGCCGCTTTTGTAATGCCCACAATCAAAGAGCAAGTATTGCTTTCCTGGCTGTCTGTAAGCCTTAAGAAGAAGTTCAGCTAAGTCTGGGTATGTCTCATCGTCCGTAAAAAGGTTCACGATCATATCAAAGAACTCATCAACGGTATCTGCATTGTGAGCTGAATAGACAACGTCCATTCCACAAATGGCCGCACACCAAATGCCGTAGAGTCGTGCGGCAAACGATTTACCATTTTGTCGTGGCTTTGCTGCACCAATAGTTTCAGCCGCTGGCATACCTTTAGCGTCTTTAGCCATATAAAGTTCAAGCTCGTATTTTTGCGCGTCATCAAGCTTAAACCCGTAATGAGAAAACATATTTATGCAAGCTTTTGCATCAGAATGATGATATTTTCCAATGCGTTCAAAGGTCGGTTTTTGATTTCCAACACGTTTTTTACGCCTTGGCATCACGAGACCTCTTTGAGATATGTCTTTCTGGCTCGTTTAGCAGGGCTTGGCTTTTTAGCTGCAAGCAACTTCTCTTTTTCCATTGCGTCGACTTCGTCAACTACCTGGACGAATGTCTTTACAATGGCAGCAAAATCACGGCCAGATTCACAATCATCTAGCTTCTTTGCCATAGTTATCTGCAGTGCTTTATAGATGTCATACCGACCGCCCTCTCTGCAAATAGTAACTAGTTTCTTGGCCATCAAGACCTCCTTTCAGGTTCACTTTACTGTGGAAAATTTGAGGGTTCGCTATATTCTGACTATGCCAAGGGACGTCTTTTTGGGGCTGTGGGAGGGTGTACCCCCCTACCACAGACGCGTTCTTACAATAGGTAGTGCATTACCCTTAAGCTCGTCCATCATTCGATTACCGCGCTTCTGGTTGCATATGCGATGCGCCGCTTTGACATTCTCTGGGTCGCATGCGGCAGCTCGTCTTTGTTCAAGAGGCAGCCTTGAGACAGGTACGACTTCATCCATCTCAAAGCTCATCGGGTCACCAGCAGGAAGCGAGTAATCAATTGGCATACCGCAAATGTGACACACATCTTCTCGTGCAATCATCTGCTTTCGCAACTGATCTCTAGCGTATGAGCGCCTGATGTTGTAACTCATTTGCTCACCTGCCTAACAAAAAAGCGCCCTGGCTCATAACCAGAACGCTTATTAGTTCCTTTGTTGCGTAAATCGCTACTATACATAATATCACAAAACACCGCGCAAGAGTGCGCAAGAGTATGCAGAACTTATTTTCTCGAGTTCTCCATATCTTTACGAATGAGTTCTTTTATGTAGCTCGAGCGGTTCTTCTTTGACTCTAGAAACTCTAACAAGTCTTTATCGCTTGGATACAGGTTGAACATAATCGCCTTAACGTTGTTTTTGCGATACTTAGCACTTGCCCGCTTTTGAGCTTCACTAGTAGCCATTATCGACTTTCCTTCTTACGAATGGTCTTGTAGAGAATGTGCGTTACTGCAACAGTAACTAATATGAGTAATACGTTTTTCATTTTGTGCTCCTTTATGCTAATCTTAGAGCCTAGGAGATACCAGCTGCAACTGATATCCCCTTTGGCTTTAAGTCCTTACTCTTCGTCGGGGTGGGACTTTTTTAGTTTCTCTGCAATCTTTTCAACTGTGACTGTGGCTACTGCTGTGAAGATTGCGAGAAATAATTGCCATATCTTTTCTTCCATCTCTCACCTCCTTTCTTGTTGTATATAGTATATAACTACTATCTATATATTACAAGCAAAAAGGCAAAAAAGATTATTTATTTTTCAAGAATTTATCGATGTAATTCTCCTCATCAATTGTCTCAAAGACCTCACGTTCCAACTGTTGAAGCGTCCTTACAGGAGTAAGAAGTCTCTCAGATACATCATTCCAAGTCAGGCATTGAAGATAACGCCATTGCAACAAGTCTGCATAGATAGAACTGCTCATTAATTGACATATACCACCGTCTCCGAGTTGACTCACGCCGTACAGAAGCGTGTAAGCGTCATTAATATAGTCATAATTGTCATTCATTCTTTTAGACAGTAGAGCTTCTAGATCTATGCGCTTATCCACTTTTGCCATCGTATCTTGATTAGAGCCTTTACCACCACCAGCTGAATATGACTGAGCTTTTGCCCCCTCTGTCTCTTGAAGGCTCATGATTTGCTGTAATGCTCTAGTGTTTTCTCTCGATGCTTCAGCTACACCATGAAAAAACTCTGACGCGGTCAAACCACTGTAATCCATAATTCTCCAAACGTGAATACGTTTAGTTAGAGTAGTTATTTAATTATATGATTTAGCTGGCTTGATAGAGAGTTTTCAACATTATGTATACAAGTTTTCTACAACTTATAAACATTATTGTATTGTTGAGCGGAATAATCTCTAATTTTTTATAGGAGGGTGCGCAACCGGTACGCTTGCGAGCCTTTCTCCGCCGCTTTGCGAAATTGCTTTGCGTGCAATTCGCAAGCTGCTTTCTGCTATACCGTTACACTTTTAGATAGAAAAGCGAAGCAAGTATAGCACATCGAAAATCTCATAATGAGCGTATCGAGCGTAACGGAATTTAATGAGCGCTACCAACAAAATCTACATAATTTTTAGCCTAGTTTTCTTAATTTAGGGGTCTCGGATGACTCCAAGACCCCTTTGCATAGGCTCTACTCAACTAATAAATAATTTAATTAGTCTTTAGAACGGAATATCAGAATCGTAAAGCTCTTCTTCTGGTGCCTGCGGTGCAGTGAATGAAGGCTGGCCCTGCGCTGTGGTAGCTGCTGTTTGAGACTTTGAAAGGAACTCAATCTCCCCTACAACAACCTCTAGTTTGCTGCGATGCTGACCGTCCTTTGTTTCCCATGAACTGTAATGCAGCTTTCCGTCAATGGAAACCTTTGCACCCTTAGAGATAAAGCGTGAAAGAGCTTCAGCACGTTGACCAAAAACAATGCAGTCAATGAAGTTGGGAACATCTTGCCATTTGCCTGTTTGCGGATTCTTGCGACGATCATTAACAGCAACACCGAACGAAAGTATGTTTGTTCCTCCTGCGGTAGTGCGGAGCTCCGGGTCTCTTGTAAGGTTTCCGGAGATATTAACGTGATTAATTGACATATTGCACTCCTAAAAATACTTATCGATTATCTTCTCGACATCCATTACACGAGGTAAATACGAATAATTAGACATTTCCCAAACAAGGAATTTATGTGGAAAGCCTCTAATATCATCACCATATAGAACTGAGACCCAGTTACCACGAGACTTAAAATAAATGTGCTCAACACAAGCGTTGCTGCGGTCAGTCCACGTCTTCCCATAAAGCTCTAGAGCGTCACACAACTCTTGGCAGTACTTACTTCGCTCCATGTCTACCAAGCACCTCCAGAATCTCTTCTGGCGTCTTAGGCATTCCCGCTTCAGACGAATAATCATCTATCGAATGAATAATTGAGACCTCAAGCTTTAACGGAAATCCTCTTGTGACACCATACTCAATGCCACTCGGCGTTATGTAGTAAGAGCACAGACAGCAAAGTACTGACCCATCATCTAACGGAATCCAAGTTCGCTCAGTGGTAAACCCAGAATGGTCTTCCCAAGGAATATTTTGAGCATCGAGCAAGCTACGTAGATCCTTTGTAACTTTACTAATAGCCATGTGAATATCTGCCTTTCTTTAATTGTCTGATAATTACTTCTTATCTAGCACTCACTAAGGGATAAAAAGAAACTTCAAGTTGAATGAACGTTTTTTGTAGAATTCAACTTGATTAAAAATTGCTGATTGCAACAAATTGCAACAAGCCTTTAAGGCATGGAGCGATTAGAACTCTCTTTGCTCAATGGTCCTGAGAGCGTCTCCAAAAGCTTCTGCCGCTCCCCTATCACGTCCAGGAAGCAAATGAGAATAAATCCTCAATGTCGTTGCTGGGTCAGCATGTCCAAGACGCTCTGAAAGAGTCTTTAAGTCAACACCGCTAGCCAAACACCAAGACGCGTGAGTATGTCTGAGTGAGTGGAAGGTAATGCCTTGAGGTAGCTTGAGAGTGCGTCTCATGCGTGTAAATGACCTCGAGACGCTCGTAGGTCGCATGTAAGAGCCATCAAGACTAATTAACGGTGTAGAAGACTCTACAAAGGCAATATGAGCTTTCTGGAGCTTCATGTAGTCACTAATGAAGCTAATGTCCGAATCGGTAATGGCTATGTTTCTTGACCTCTTACCCTTGGTTGATTCTCGCCTGTAGGGCTTTCTGTAAGACTCTTCAATGACAGTGCCGGATACATGAATATGCTTATATAGCATGTTCACATCGCTGTATCTGACGGCGCAGACTTCACCGCAACGCATACCAGTTACTAAAGACAGCCAAGCAGCAAAAGCACAAACAACACGGGAATTAAACTCATTTTCTTGAATGGCTGTGGTAATCCTGGAGTTGATAAGAGTACTAATCCCAGCAAAGCCCCATTCTTCAATAGAAACAGCTTCATGAATTTCCCTGGACGGCTTGGCCACATTGATAAGCGGGTTGTAGTCACATATTCCGGCAGAAACAAAGTAATTGTAAGCACCTCTCAAGAACTGATGTAGGTTAATTACACTGTTTCGAGACAACCCCTTCTTTAGTAGATCTTGCTCAAATGCGGTAAATAAAGAGGATGTAATACTTCTTACATCCTCTTTGCCAAGTCTTCCGTTGATGTGATTTCTGATGAAGCCTTCATGCTGCCTGGTAGTGTTAGGGCTCGCGCCATTCCTGCGCTTAATTGACACATATTCAAGAAGCAAGTCAGTGAGCTGAGTACTTTTTACTTTGCCATCTGACGTAATATGTGAAGCCCACATATTTGCTAATTCTTCAGCTTCTTTCTGCGTCTTAGCTGTAGGAAAGCTTGCATAAGGCTGAATGATTTTGCCGTTGAGATTCCTTCCCAAGTAAAGTCGACAACACCAAATACCGTTCGAATTTAGTCGAACTTTTATTGAGCGATTCATCAGTATCGCTCCATGTAGTCGCCCTTAAAGCGTTTCCATTCAATGATTGCGATAACCGCGTCAGCCTTCCTTGAACAGTAATATCCAAGACAGACGCCTTCATTCTTTGCAACTTCCCTAAGCTGCTTCATCGTCATCTTTTCGAGACGTTCTCTGTCTTCTGCTTCTTTAGGGTTCATTAGTCCCTCTTTCTATTTAGGAACATGCCGCCGAACATGAGAAAACCGCCGATAAGCACACCAAGGCACATATTTAGCGCGCCGTAGTAGTAATCCCAGTTTGGATCTCCCGTTGCTGGTAATGCCGCCTTCTTTGCCTTCTTGGCTGGCTTAGTTGGCTCCGGTTTAGGCTCTGAATCTGCGTCCTGTGGAGTTGGCTGTGGCTTTGGTCCTGGATTAGGCTCTGGAGTAGGTGGAGTCTCCGGCTCGGGCTGTGGCTGTGGCTCAGCTGGTCGATTATCGCCGTTGCCATTACCGCCGCTATCCTGGCTAACGTATTGATAGCGTGAGCTTTGCGTTGTCTCGCAGCTCTTTAGCTGGATAGAGTTCGAGGTCGTCTCTGTACCTTCAGTCTCGTAGTACATGAAGTATTGGTTGCCTTGGAAATCAACACTCGACAAGTCCCAAGTGAAGCTGTTGCCGTTGATTGTTGGCTCGGGAACGCTCACACGCACCCAGCTTGCAGGGTCAATGTTGCTGTATGCGTCCATGTGAACGCGATAGAGTCTAAATGAGCCAGGAATAATGCGTGTACCCTCTTGCGCGGTGTCCTCGAGTACAACGTTAGTAAGTGACTCCGCTGCGTGGTTGAGTCGCACCGACCATTCAACTGTTCCGTGGTCGGTTTTAACGCCCCATTTGGCGATAATCTCATGCTGGATAATGCCGTAGTGCTTTGTCTCGAAGCTAGTCTCCACGACCTGTCCCGTTGCTTCATCAATGAGTCGTAGCGTGGTAGTTCCCGCTGCTGCGTCAGCCTTAACGTGTGCTGCCAGCCAAAGCGTACCCTGCACGTGGTCTTTGCCGTTGACCCATGACGTGTAAGTGATCGTAACGCGCCCGGGTGTAACTTGTGCGGTTGCCATAACGTTACCGTCTGGCGCGTAAATGTCGAAGCTGGCGGCATTTGTTGCGGGAAAGTCTAGAATATCGGGAATACCCAGCGAGAATGTGTCTCCCTCGTGAACCTCGCCCGTTGCACTCCAAGAAGCCGTCAAGTAGATGTCTTGGTTAGTGAACGCAGAAGTCAAGTCTTGCTTGTTTTTGTCGGTAACTCTAAAGCTGGTAATCGTAGTTGGTACCGTCTGAGCATGTGCGAGAGCTGGAACGAATACCAGCACCGCAAAGACAGCAACAGCCAGCCATTGAAGGATCTTCTTCATGGTTAAAGCCTTTCTATTAGGTTTTGAAAAATAGGGAATTATTTATTTGAAGCTAGTACACAATCATGCGTACACCACGCAGCAACGATTACTGATACCAATATCAGTCCTGGAAATGAAGGGTTATTCTTGAGCTGCTCAAAAATAAAGGAACAAGCAAGAAGAACAGAAGAAGAAATAAAGATAACGACACAAAAGGAAGCTATAAACATCGTTATCGATTCAATGAATTTTTTAAGCACTAAACCTCCCCTCTAATAAATGAGGAATTTAATCGCTAAACGCAAAAGCAATACCAGCGAGAATACAGAAAACTAGAACAATAATATCTGCAGCACCCATATGGACCTCCTTTCTATTTGTAAGGTTGCTTATAAGAGTTTTTCAAGGGTCTCTTTAAGCGAGTTATAAAGGCCATTAATAATTTTGTTTTCGCTGAGATTAACAACATGTATTCCACAGGCAAGTGCAACATCACTCTCAAGTCTTGCTCCACGAGAGACATTCCAGCCGGGCAACATCACTATCGTGTCATAATTAGTAATCTCTGAAAGACATCGATGCATTGCCTGTTCCCAGCTAGAGCTTGCAGAAATTTGCGCTGCGGGGTTATAGATCTGCTCAGCATCGTCAAGCGCAGCAAGCTCTTCAGCAAACATAAACAAACCTTTGTAGTTCTTTGTATTAGTAATCGGCCCAGAAAGGTACACTCGTTTGCCCTTAATATCAGAACTGAGACATTCACCATTACTCAAATATGCCAGTAAGGCATAACGCTCGATGAGGTCAACAGCTTTCTCAACAGGATCCATTACTACTCCTTAATTCTTAGCTTGTATCTGTTTCTGTTTGCTCACTCTTCCTCCCGTTTCTTTGCAGCTCTTGCGCGTTTTATATACCAGTAGTCACGCAAAAGCGAGTAGGTATACATCGGTCCTCCATAGGCAAAATGGGTTCCTAAGAGCCACTCAGGACCTTCCGGGTCATCGGCATCAAAGCCACCTTGCCAGCCATGTTTAGCTTCGATGTGCCAGAGAAACCACGCAAGAATTCTTTGAGGTATGGTTAAATACGGAATCATTTTTTGTCTCCTTTTCTTGGTTATTCATCGTTAATCCTTTAACGATTGGCTCTAGCTGCATTTCGCCGCTTTCGTTGCCGTTCTTTCTCGTCCGCATGTTGCCACTCACACCATATGTCATAGTGCTTTTCAGCCATAAAATCCCAAAATGTCTGCTGGTCTATGCCGTCTCCGGAGTCGTAATCGCCCCACACATCGTCATCAAACATCTCGTCTACGTAAGGTTTGCACCTACTGCACTCGCGCCACTCGTAAACATAATCAATTTTGAGCGTAGAGGTTGTATATTTCTCTCCTACATGTATCTCCTTGTCGCACCACGAGCAATAGTGTGGTTTACGTGCTTTAACCTCATGCGGCGGCGTAATTTTAATCATGGTTACCACGCACCACCCTTGAGCCACAATGAGGACAATGCAAGTCATCGTCATACAGGTCAGCTCCGCACTCGGAACAGACGATGTTATTGTCCGCTTCAACTGGCCTGCATGTAGGGTCTATGAGGTCTGCTAGACAGTTGAACAAGTTAGCGTAATCGTATGTAATGCCCATACAATTAAGAAGAACAACATATGCCTCGTCGGTGGTGTGCACAGTGCTGTTTTCACGCAGTTTCTTCGATACCTCTTCACGGTTAGTCATCGCTATCACCTAGGCTCTCAAGCTGTTCGGCGATGTCAAAGAGTTTAGCCATTGACCAAGAAGTCATTTCTCCTTTATCGAGAACGTGTTTTAGTTGTTTTCTAACCGATGCGATTGTTACTGGTCTTTTGTGAGTGAGTTCGTCAGTTTCAAAGAGAATGCGAGTATTATTGATTAGGTCAACCACAGAGACAATTTTTGCGTTAGCCCTACTAAACGCATATCCATCGACTATATGTTCGGTGCCATCAGATTCGTATACTGTGTCACCTCTCTTAAATGGTATGCCGTCTTTATCGACTGGCAACTCAAGCATATTTGATGTGTCGCAGAGGTCGACAATACGGGCTAGAAGTTTCTTCATATCTTCCTCGTATGTTGTATTACAAGCTGAGGGGTAACCCAAAAGAACCTCGTACAAAGAGCCGCACACCTCGACACATTCGTTCGCTCTCTCAGCGATTGCTGCACGCTCTTCTTTAGTTAGCATTGTTGCTCCTTTCGACCAGTCGCTTGTAGTGAGAAATCGCTGTGTCAAAGTCTTCGATGCAACTGATAATGTGTCTTGTGTTTACGTATGAATCAGCTTCGGCATATGCAGCAATGCGCTCATGCTTGGCTTTCAGAGCCTGCAAGTACATTTCGTTCGCTGATGTCATAAATGCCAGTTCGTCGACATTAGCTGCCTCACAAAGCTCAATGATACGGTCTAAGAGCTCATCATCACTTTTCCAGCAAAGGGAGCCTGTAAGAACATCTGTAATGTTGTCCCAGTCAAGTTCTTTACCCTTGTATAGTTTGGCCTTCTCTGCAATCTCTTGACGCTCCTGTCTAGTCAGCATTGCAAACCTCTTTCTCTTTGTCTTTGAGCCATACGGCTAAAGCTCCTACAAGGCCATATGCGATTAGGGCATATCTAAAAGCCATCAGATATGCCACATTGTGCGGCTCAAAAATGCCCAGGCAGTCAGCTGTGAAGTAGACCAGCAAAGGCAACAAAGCCACAAGAATTATTCTTTTTTTCATGATTTATTCCTTAGAATGCAAGCCATAAAGGCTCAAGAGAATCCGTCTGTTGATGAGCCATCGTTTTCCGGCTTTCTTGGCATACACCTCCCCTCGAGCGCACATCTTGCGCATCGTGGAGACTGGGATGCCTAATAATTGAGAAGCCTGTTCAACGGTAATTAGCTCAGTGTTTCGCAAGCTCTCCATAAAGCTAATCAATAAGCGGAGCTGTACAGTAAGCGGTAACGCACCAGTCAAAGCCTTTTTGTGTCATCCTGGCATAAGGCTCATTGGATTTACCATCTCGACGGGTGCTCATGATCTGCACGAATCTACCTGTCTCAATTCCTCGCTTTGTTGGAGCGTTGCTTCCCTGACAGATCATGCCATCAGCGCGGAGAAGTGCGAAAAGACGTTTACGATTCATGAGAGGGTCATATTGTGCAAGGTAGCGAGCTGCGTCCGTGATTGTCATTGTGCCTTTAACGTTGATAACCGTGTCATATACGCCAGCTTTCGGTGCAAGCTCGTCAATCTTGGCACCTTGCTCAATGATGGTCGTATCCTTCTCATAGAGCTGACGTTGCTGTTCTTTGAGCTGCGCGTCTTTGCGCTGAATAGCTTCATTAGCAACTAGGACCGCACGAGCTAAAAGCTCTTCATTACTCTCTGAGCCATCTGTGGCAATGTAACCGCCGCTTTGTCTAATTGCGGGAAGGACGTCATGTGTAACCCAGCGCTTAAAACGCTTGATGCGTTCAACTTTCGTCTCCCACGCAAGAAGCTGTTCGCGAGTGGCTTTGTTTGCTTTTGTCGGTTCAAACAAAAACAGCAAGTTATAGAACCCAGCCTCACTAATTAGCCTAACTTCCTGATTACCTCCAGGGGTGTACATATGCGTACCCCCCTTTTCATCTTCATCAAGACGCTGCATTGCACGGTTTCTATTTGTAATTTCCAAGAAATCGCATACGTCTTTAGCGACAAACCAAGGCTCTCCATCAGATCCTTTAAGAGCTCTGAGTTCTCCAAATTCTTGAGAACTGAAAACTTGTATACTTGTATTGTCCATTTCAACTCCTTAAAGTTTTTGGACACGCTCTCCCACGTTGCCGCGTGAGGAGGGCTCTTCTTTTTTAATGACATTTTGACCACGTTTCAAAGGCTTCATGTGCTTATTGAACCGTTTCAAAGCTGCCAAGAAACCAAAGGTTTCCACCGTCTTCTCTAACGTAATAGGCGTCGTTAAAACAACTCTTTATAAGTGATGCTCCCTTAATGTGAGATATTGTGGTGTGTGGTGCCTTGGCTTTTTCTGGTTCGAGCTTATGCTCGATTTTAGGCTCCCAGTGATATGACCATGCTGAGCCTGTATTTTGAGGTATTGGCATTTATTACTCCAGACATGCAAGCCACTTTGCAGAGACATTTAGTGCATCAGCAAGTAGACGAATAGTTTTTAAGCTAGTTTTTTCGTCGTTTTCCTCTTTACTTGCTTTATAAATTGTCGACTCAGAGAGGTTGGTTCTTGTTGCGAGCTCACGAGCTGACACATTTTCTCTAGCCATTGCGATGCGAATACGAACAGCAATTGAATCCATCTGATCCATGGTTGCCTCCAATCTATAAAACGTAGGGATAAAACAAATACTTGATTAATGCGATTTTCAAAGAACGTCTAACTTTTATCTAGAAACTTACGAAATCCGTAAGTTCTTCTTCATAATAGTTACGAAATTCGTAAATGTAAAGAAAATTTTTACGATATTTGTATATTTTGTGTAGAAAGTGGTAAAATGCCTGCTAGATGAAAGGAGCACCAATGGAAGAACTTAACCTTCAATTGAAGCAAATCCGTAAGATGCGCCGTATGTCCCAGGGAGACCTTGCTGAAGCTGTGGGAGTATCATCACGAGTAATTAGTGCTTGGGAACGTCAAGAAACTGAAATAACAATCAAACATGCAAAGAAAATATGTGAAGTTCTGGACTGCACTTTTGAAGAGCTAATCGGAGAAAAGCCATCACTAGAACAACTTGAAAACTCAAAGCAATTAGACGATCTATTTAACAAGCTTAAAGATGTGGATGCCGTAATCACTGAACTGCAGAAAAGAATTTAAGAAGAGCTTGGCGGGCGTGAAGAAATAAGACATGTTTAATTCTCAAGGAACGCACGTTCCAATTTAGTGTTAACACCGGACAAAAACTGAGTCCGATATATAAAAGTTTGAAGGAATTGTGAAAGGGTTTGGGAAATGGCTGTTTACCAAGACAAGGCAAGAAACCGCATCAAAAAAGGCTTAAGACGCATGACAACAATCGTAGAAAAAGGTCGTGCTGAAGACTTCAAAGAAGCTGACACTCGTAAAATTGTTTCAGACATTCTGTGCGAGTATCTCGGCTGGGATAGATTTGACAATGTCACAGCTGAGCAGATGATTGGTTCTCGCTTTGCTGACTATGTTGTTCGCACATCAGATGAAGAAGTATTTGTCGTTGAGGTTAAGCAGATTGGACTTAAGCTCAAGGAAACACACCTTAATCAAGCACGTCAATATGCTGTTGATGAAGGTATTGACTGGATTATTCTTACCAACGGTGATGATTGGCAGGTCTATCGCACTAAGCTTGAAGGAAAAATCCCTGTAACAAAGCTGGTGTTTAGAGTTACTATTTCCGACAAAGAGACAGCTCCAGCACAGAAAACAGAGCTGCTTTACCTGCTTTCTGAAGAGGCACATCGCAAGAACGAAATTGATGACTATTATCAGAGACGCATTGCCCTTTCTGGAGAGAACCTTGCAGACCATATCATCTCAACCGAAGTCATTAATAAGCTGCGAGTTGCTATCAAGAACACCACGGGTCAAAACCTTAAAAATTCAGAAATTGCAGAAGCCTTAATCTCGCGCCTATTCTTGCCCGAAAAGGTAACGGATGACAGCCGCAAGGCAATTGCAAAAATGAAAAAAGACGAGCGTAAGAAGCCAGTTGCAAAGCCGAAAGCTGCGTCTGAAGAAGAGTAAGGTAAAAATTCTTGCAGAACTAATATGATCTTCAGGAGCTTATATAACCTTAAATAAGCTAAATAGTACTTGAAAACCACTAAAGGAATGTTTAGACTGTTGCCAACAGGAGACGCACTAATGGCATCGAGAGAGAAATTTGTAGCTAAGCTTAGAAAAGCAGGATTCCATTCTGTCGGCGGGACAAAGCACGAAAAATTTAAACATAAAGACGGAAGGCACGCAAACGTCCCAAGACATAAAGAACTCAATGACTACACATGTAAGAAAATTTTAAAAGATGCAAAGATAGATGATTAAAGGAACTGAAATGCTATACCTATACGAAGTCGAAATCTTCAAAGACGGTGATTTCTATATTGCTGTTCCATTTGATTTCGGTGGAGCGACTGAGGGATTTTCAAAGATGGAATGCTTGGAAATGGCCTCTGATTTGCTAACTACAGAAATTCAAGATCAGCTCATGCATGGTAAAGAATTAACAGAGCCAACGGTTGATAATGAACCACAATACGGCGGAAAGATTTATTCTTTTGTGATAGATACAAGCCTTAGTTCTATCCCAAGAATGCTCAAAGCAGAAGCTGCCAGAGAGCTTGGAATATCACAGGGAAGAGTGTCCCAGCTCATTAGAGCCGGTAAGCTTGAAACGTTCTTATATCAAGACAAAGAGTATGTTACGAAAGCAAGTGTTGACGCTCGCAAAGAATACAACGACTTTGGGTCCCAAGATGAACTTTCCGAAAAAGAACAGAATCTAGTCCAATCAAAGAGTTATTCTCTGCATGAAAAACCATCTGAGCAACTTGAATACTCAAATGTCCTTCAATTTGAGCCGAATAAAAAGCATGCCCAAATTCAAACATATGAAGCAAGGGATGAAACAAGGGAGCTTATGTAATGGCAAGAAGAACTGAAGTTCTCACACAAATATTAGTTTCAAATAGAGTACGGAATTTGAACGCCCAAACATCTACTGAGATGAAAGGTGAAACTGAACAATTCACCTTTTCGATTACGCCGGTCAGCTGTAAAACAAGAGTAATCAAAGACCTTGGCTTATATGCCAAAGTAATAACTCTTGCCGCTGATATCAACTTATTCCAAAAAGATAAAGACGATGCGTTCGCTTCGATAAACATCATTGTAGATGGTAAGGCGACAGTCGTTAGCAAAGACGAAGCAGACGACAAACTATATAACGAGCTTTTGAAAACTGCAGCAATAAGCACATATGAATTCGCTAGGAACAAAATAGCCAGCTTACTATTTAGTATGGATATTGAAGATTTTACCCTCCCAGCCATCGACCAGAAAAAGCTTGTTTCTTTGTTTAAGAAAGTTGAAAAAGAGAACGAAAAAGAGGAGCTTTAAGCTCCTCTTTTTTATATCGCTCGCCTAAGCTGTAGTACTTCTGCGCCATCTTTGTGTGCATCGTTAAGAGCTTCTCCGATGATTTTTCCTGCCTTCTGAATCTGTTCTAGATCTGTATCTGCATAGCGCATAGTCATATTAATATCGCTGTGTCCAAGAATGTCTTGAGCGCTCTTGATGTCCATGGTTCTAACCGCAATCGTGGCATACGTGTGACGCAGATCGTGAAAGACTGGCCGTCTCCCCTGCGTACCTAGAAGCCCCCATTCTTCTGAGTGTCTCTTCCACCATGTCGTGATTCGCTCTGGCCTAAGATACTCACCAGAGAAGTCCCCGAGGACATACATTTCTTCATTAAACGCAACTCCCATCAACATACAGTCCTCAATGTACTTGGAGCGCCACTGCTTCAGAATGTCTACGAGTGGTGCTGGGACAGGTACTGTTCTGGTTTTACCGTTCTTTAAGCCTTTGATATAGGTCTTACCGCCATCATACGAAATTGCGCGGCATAGATGAGCTGTGACGTCCTCTGCTTTGAGTTTGATGTCCTTCCACTGAAGTCCACAGCACTCCTCACGTCTCATGCCAGTAAAGTACGCCAAATACGTTGCAATAACCATTGGAGACAGTTCAAGAGCGGCAAGCATAACTTGAAGCTTTCTGCGGGAAGGCTCATCTAGTGGATTTGGCGGTGCAAGTTGGCCCCTAGGAGCCTTGATTGACGCGCAAGGGTCATATTGCAGATCTCTAATCGCTACAGCATGGCGTGTACATTGACGTAATCCATTGAAAGCCTTCTTGATAGTATTTGCTGAGTAGTTGGAGTCGTAAAGCCAGGACACATACATCTCAACGTCTGTAATAGTAATGTCCTGTAAGCGTTTCTCACCAAAGAAGAGATCTATATAGCGAATACTATTCTTGTAAGACGTATAAGTACGACGTTCTATTTGTTGCGTGGCCACGAGGCTCTTAAAGTAATTGAGACAGTATGTGTACGCTGAGCAATCAAGTCTTGTTGCCTGGCTCTGTTCAACAATCTCAACAAACCCCGCATCCTTAACCCACTTCTCAGCCTCAAGCATGGCAGTCTTTTTGCCTCGACCAGTTTTATCCGAAGGAGCGCTCAGAGAATGATGCTTCTCATGGATAAGTCCATCTGCTCCACGGTACCTCACCCTTGCTTGCCAAACCTTGCCACGCAATCTGACTGAGATATTCATGCCGTTTCTCCTTAACGTGCAACAAGTTGGTTGAAGGCGCTGCCTCCAAACTGCCTCCAAACTGTATGGATTGTTTTACTATACACACCGGACAAAAATTTGTTTTTGCAGGTCGTAACGGCATTTATCGAGCGTAACGAAACATAATGAGCGGTAGAAAACATAACTTCTAAACCGCAGGTCGCGCGTTCGAATCGCGCAGGAGGCACCAAAAACCCAAGGTAGATGGCTTACCGTCTACCTTTTTTGTTAGGCCAACACTGCAAGTGCACCCTTTTTGCCCCCAAACTGTATGGCTACTGTAAAAGTAGAATACCTGTTCGAATAAAAGTTTTAACTATCTAGATAGGCGATTTTTGCATAAACACTTGCCAATATGCAGGAAAACTAATCAAGAAATTGATGTATCAAATGAGAGGTGCTGTTTTGGGTAAAAAATCCGTTTAGTTGGAGTTTATTTTTGGTCTTCGAAGTTTTGTCACTTACGTTTACCCAGCTCAGAAATTTTGTACTAATTTCCACAATTTTGTCCACGTAAAATTGCTGGTAGATGGCTTGCATAGAAACTAAGCATTTTTGGATACTCCAACTAAACGCATTTTTTACCACTTTGCCGCCGAATGGTACTCTATCGCTGAAAAATTTCACTTGGAAGCACCAAAATACCCGTTCAATTCTACGAAATAGAATCGAACGGGTACTTGGTCAACGAAAATGATGCGAGCGTGGCTGCACGCCAGATATTACAGCAGGTACTCTGCAATCTGGACAGCGTTTGTTGCGGCACCCTTCCTAATCTGGTCTCCGCAGCAGAAGAATGTCAGTGCATTAGTATCTTTATCAGCTGAAAGATCCTCGCGAATACGACCAACATAGATAAGGTCCTGGTCAGAAGTATCAAGAGGCATTGGGTACTGAAGCTCTGCTGGGTTGTCCACAACCTTGATTCCTGGAGCATCCTCAAGAATTGCACGAGCCTCATCTGGGCTCAAAGGACGCTCGAACTCAACAGTGATGGACTCAGAGTGAGAGCGCATCGTTGGGACGCGAACACAGGTGCAGTTAACGCGCAGCTCAGGAAGGTGCATGATCTTGCGACCCTCGTTTTGCATCTTCATTTCCTCGGAAGTGTAGCCAACCTCGTCAAAGCCGCCAATCTGTGGAATCAGGTTGACTGCCAGCTGGTATGCAAAAGGAGCGGTCTCGGTTACTTCCCTACCTGCAACAACGTCAGCCATCTGATTCTTCAAGCTCGTAAGACCAGGAAGGCCAGCGCCTGATGCAGCCTGGTAGGTTGATGCAATAATACGCTTTGCACCTGCTGCCTTATGCAAAGGATACAGAGGTACCAGACCAATAATGGTTGCGCAGTTTGGGTTAGAAATGATGCCGTTATGGTTCTTGATATCCTCAGCGTTAATCTCTGGGATTACCAGCGGAACGTTTGGGTCCATTCTAAATGCATGAGAATTGTCAACGCAGACGCATCCACGCTTGACTGCCTCAGGAAGCAGCTCTTTTGCCTGTTCGTCGCCAGCTGCGCCAAGGACAATGTCTACACCCTCAAAAGCCTCTGGTGTTGCTTCGCGGATTACAATCTGCTGGCCAGCAAATTCGATAGTTTTACCAGCGCTTCGAGCGGATGCCAGAAGCACCAGCTCCTTGATAGGAAAATTACGCTCTTCAAGGCACTGCATCATCTGGGCACCAACAACGCCGGTAGCACCAAGAATTGCAACGACCTTACCGTTTGGATCAAAAGCCATAGTTACCTCGAAACCATTTCGTCACGAACAAATCCGTTATAAATGACGCCAATTGTGCGATCAAAGTCGGCATTATCGACGCCCACAATAATACTAATCTCTTCTGAGCTCTGCGTAATCATGCGAATGTTGACGCCCGCATTGCCCAACGCGCCAAAGATCTTACCAGAGGTGCCGGAACGCCTAGACATATTACGACCAACAACAGAAACAAGAGCTAAGCGGTCTACCATCGTAATGTCATCAGGCTCAATCTCGCGACGAATATCGCTGATGATGGAATAAACCGTATCCTTTACGTCGGAGGCATTTACCACAATACCAAACGAATCAACGCCTGTTGGGATGTGCTCGACAGAGACGCCGTAGCGCTCAACAATATTGAGTGCGCGGCTGATGACGCCAACCTCGTTGGACATGTGAGCCTTCTTGACATGAATAGCTAAGAAGTCTTTCTTGCCTGCAATACCTGTAATCAAGTGCTCGTTTGTATCGCCATCTGCAGTCTCACGGATAACCGTGCCCGTGTCTTTTGGACGGTTGGTATTCTTAATCTGAATTGGAATGTTTGCCTCGCGAACAGGGAAAATTGCCTCTTCCTGAAGAACGGAAGCGCCCATGTAAGAAAGCTCGCGCATCTCGTCAAAAGTAATGCGGCCAATAGCGCGTGGATTCTGAACAATGCGAGGATCCGCAGAAAGGAAGCCAGACACGTCAGTCCAGTTCTCATACAAGTCAGCGTCTAGGCAGCGAGCGACAATGGCGCCGGTAATATCGCCACCACCGCGCTGGAACAACTTAATCGCACCGTCAACGGTAGCACCGTAGAAGCCAGGCAGCACAAACGAGCCGCTGCGAGCAACAACTTCTTTGAGTCTAGAAGCAGTGCGCTCCATATCAATGGTGCCGTCATGATGAAACAGCATAACGTCAGCAGCATCAACAAAGGGCAGCCCAAGATACTCAGCAAGGATCTGGCAGGTAAACCACTCACCCCTACTTACTACATACTCTGGCGAGAAGGACTTGATGTTTGAAGCAAACTTCTCAAACTCCTCGGCGACAGGCCATGCAACTCCCAGTTCATCAGCAATCTCCACAAAGCGAGCCTCGATGTCTGCAAGTAAAGAGGTGCAGTCAACGTGATACTCAATATGGGCATTTACCAGCAGTAGAAGGTCAGTAATCTTGTTGTCAGTCGAATGACGCTTTCCTGCTGCAGACGAAACAATAAAGCGTCTATCAGGGTCAGCCTCAACAATAGCTTTAACTTTTTTGAACTGCTCTGCAGAAGCAACACTTGAGCCGCCAAATTTTGCAATTTTGATCATTTCTAATTCCTCTTTTCAAGTGCAGCCATAAAGGTTGTAGGGTCTTGCGAAAGTGCGCTGGTAAGGAGCTCACGGGCCTTCTCGGCACTTAAGTTCTTAACCAGCTGAGCACCTGGCTCCCAGAACGAACCGCCAGGAATGTCAGCCTGCGTCCTAAACACATAATCGGAAACAAGCAGCTCAGGATTATATGAAAGACCTGCCGAGAAGGTCTGCTGACCCCCAGCAGGAGCCGCGGCACAGTCAATAATATCCTGCACGACGGCGTTTGCCGTTGGGTCGCCACCGGCACCTTGACCGTAAAACTTGAGCTCGCCAATGGTATTTCCCACGGCAGTTGCAACGTTAAAGTTAGTTGGAACGTTTGCCTCAATGGTTGAGAGCGAAACCGCAACTGGCTCAACAGCTACCGCATACGATGAACCGTCAGAAACACCACGACCAAAGAGCTTGATTGTCATATCGTGACTGCCAAACATGGCAAGATCGCGCTTAGTTAAGTTTCTGATACCAGACATAGGAATCTGGTCTGTGCAGATTACGTCGAAGGCGATAGATGCAGAAATCATAGTCTTAGAGCGAACATCAATGCCGTCGATATCGCTTGACGGGTCTCGCTCGGCGTAACCCAGCTCCTGAGCCTTGCTCAGAACCTCAGCAAAGTCCGTTCCGTCTTTGAGCATGGAATAGACAATGTAGTTGGTGGTTCCATTCATGATTCCCCAGAACGCAGAAATCTCGTCAATACGACGAACTTTCTGAATTCCTGCTATCCAAGGAATACCACCGCACACGCATGCTTCGATCTTAAGGTTGACGCCCGCTTCAGCGGCAAGTGTCATAAACTCCTCAAAATGAGCAGATACCACGGCTTTATTTGAGGTGACAACATTTTTCTTAGCAGTAAGTGCTGCTTTAATGTACTCATAGGCTGGCGAGAGACCGCCCATGCACTCGACAACCGTATCGAGCGCGGGGTCAGACAAGAGCGCATCAAAATCAGATGTTGCCCGAGGGTCAACGTGCTCTTTACCAGCTCTAACCAAGATGGACGTCAGATTAACGTCAGAAACGCGCTCATCAAGAATGCGCGCAACTGAAGCACCAACCGTTCCAAATCCAAGTAGGGCAACGTTTTGCATATAACTCCAAATCTAGCAGTCACTTTGCGAGAAAACCGATTACCTGCAAGGCTAATTGCAGAGCAAGGACAACCGCACGCAAAGGTGACTGCACTGATAACAATCTCATAGACAAAAACTACCAAAAACCTAGACAGAATCTAATCGACAGTTTTTCTCGTCTTCATAATGCTATGAACAATTCTATGTTACAAGCGACATTTACTTCTCACTGTTAAAATAATAGAAACGCAACACGCAAAACGCGCATACGCGCACGCACAACATGCGAAACGCGATACGTTCAACACGCGCAGCGCGACCCGTTCAACACGCGGCACATTCAACAGATTGGTGGTTTCATGGCCGTCGCATATCACAGCACAAGAAGCTCTGACCATAACGTCTTGGCTAAGCAGGCCATTTTGCAGGGAATTGCTCCCGACGGCGGCCTTTATATCCAAGATTCAATTGGCGAGAAACCCCTCGATCTTGCAAAGGTTTGTTCTCAGGGCTTTAAAGCTACTGCTTTCGATGTGCTTTCTGCTCTGCTGGACGACTACTCTGCTGAAGAGCTGACTCGCTGTATTGAGGGCGCGTATGGCTCTCAGTGGGACACCCAGGCTATCACGCCTGTTTCTGCTATCGGAGAAGACTGGCTGCTTGAGCTCTTCCATGGTCCAACGTCGGCTTTCAAAGACGTTGCGCTTCAGATGCTCCCCCGCCTGATGAGTGTTGCTCGCGAGGACGCGGACGTAGCTGGCGCTGTCGACGCTAAGGGTGCTGCGGGCGTGGCTGCCACCTCCGGCAAGAGCATCATGATTGTGACCGCAACTTCTGGCGACACTGGCAAAGCTGCACTTGAGGGCTTCAAAGACGTACCTGGCATGGGCATCACCGTCTTTTACCCTGAAGGCAAGGTTTCTGATATTCAACGCCTGCAGATGGTGACTCAAAAAGGTTCTAACGTAGCTGTTTGCGCAGTTAAGGGAAACTTCGACGACGCTCAAAACGCAGCTAAAGCAATCTTTGCTAACAAGGAATTGGCACATGAGTTGGCCGGTAAGGACACAGTACTTTCCAGCGCAAACTCCATCAATATTGGTCGTTTAGCCCCACAGGTAACCTACTACTTTGACGCATATGCCCAGCTTGTTGCCAAGGGTGCCATCACTCAGGGTCAAAAAGTTACTTTCTGCGTGCCAACCGGCAACTTTGGTGACGTTCTCGCAGGTTACTTTGCAAAAGAGATGGGACTTCCTGTTGAGCGCCTCATTGTAGCTTCTAACAGTAATAAGGTGCTGACTGATTTCTTGGAGACAGGTATCTACGATCGTAGGCGTGCATTTGAAAAGACCATCTCTCCATCAATGGACATTCTGGTTTCATCAAACCTTGAACGACTCCTCTATCTTGCGTCCGGCAAGGATACTGAGCTTGTCAGCTATCTGATGAACCAGCTGGTAACCAAGGGTATCTACACGGTTCCTGCTCAGGTGATGGACACCATCCGCGAAACCTTTGATGCCGGCTTTGCAACCGACGCTCAGACGCGTGAGACTATCCGTTCTACCTGGGAGAATTGTCGTGTGCTGATTGACCCTCACACAGCCGTCGCAAAGCACGTGCTTGACAGGGTTTCTCGCCAGGCAAACGACGTGCGCGTTTGTCTGTCCACTGCTAGCCCGTACAAGTTCTCGTTCGACGTGCTTGCCGCGCTGGGCCACTCGACCGCTGGCCTGGATGACTTTGCGTGCATGCATACGCTCGCCGAAATCACGGACACTAATCCGCCAATCCAGCTTTCATCGCTGAATGATAACGTTATCATTCATACTGACGTTCGCGAGAAGGAACAGCTTGCTTCATACGTTTCCGAAGCATGCGGGCGTATTTTTGCTTGTTAGACTCTGAGAAAGCAGGTTCTACATGCTCGACAACACTATCTTGACCGTTTCTGTACCTGCTACCTCTGCAAACATTGGCGTCGGCTACGATACGCTAGGCCTTGCGTTTAACCTGCGCGCAAAAATTACGTTTAGGGAGTCCCCTACGCTCATCATTGACGGCTGCCCCGAGCAGTTCAGAAACGATGACAACCTTGTGTGGACGTCGTATATTCGCGCCTGCGAAAAGCTGGGTGAAGAGCCCACTCCTAAGCACATTACTATCGACTCGCCTATTCCGCTTTCCGGTGGACTCGGCTCAAGCTCTACCTGCGTTATTGCAGGTATTGCGGCCGCGATGACCGAGTCTCACAGTGGTTGGGACCCTGAACGCGCGCTTGACTTTGCCTGCCATTTTGAGGGCCACCCCGACAACGTGGCTCCAGCTATTTATGGTGGTTTGACCTCGTCTTTTGTTGAAGGTGGTCACACCATTTGCACCAGAAGGCTTGTGGCACGCGGACTATCTTTTGTTGCAATTGCACCACCCTACACGGTTAACACTGAGGATGCCCGTAAGGTGGTTCCGCAGGAAATCTCACTTGAAACGGCCGTTTACCAGATGGGACGCACTGTTGCTGTCACCCATGCGCTTGAAACAGGAAACGGCGGACTGTTGGCAGCAGCTTGCAACGACAAGCTTCACGAGCCGTATCGTAAGGAGCTCATTCCCGATTACGAGGAGCTCAAGCAGGTGGTCAAACTTGCTCGCGCATGCACGTTTGTCATTTCCGGATCCGGCGCTACCATGGTTGCTATCTGCGACTCCCCGGTTACTGCGCGCGCCGTTGCCGAGAATGCCAAGCAGGTCAGAGGCGACCTCTGGATTCAGAT
>CABSWT010000018.1:0-23623 GCA_902481575.1 uncultured Atopobium sp. | reverse complement strand
GGTGTGTTTTGAACTGACTCCTATTTCTCGTGTCCAAGAAATGGGAGGCAGTTCACTCTCGTAGGTGGCCGTTTTTTGTGCCGTATGTAAAGGTTTCCTGCTCAAGTTATCGAGCAAAAAGTTCCCAAAATGCCACGGCAGATGACGCAGCAACATTAAGCGAGTCCACCTGATGAGACATGGGAATGATGGTGATAATGTCACAAGCCTCAATGGTTTTCTTATCAAGACCATAGCCTTCACTACCAAAGAATAGTGCAGCTTTTTTACCTTTTACCAGCTCTTTATTAAGAGGTACTGCAGAATCTGTGAGTGCAAGTGCACACGTAGTAAAAGAATGAGCTTTAAGCTTTTCAATAAGGTCCAGTGAAGTTATCTCTTCATCCAAACGAGTCCAAGGCACATTAAGAACCGTTCCCATAGAAACGCGCAGGACACGCCTTGAGAGGTTGTCGGCGCACTTAGCAGTCAAGATAACAGCATCTACATTGAGGGCCGCAGCTGACCTAAAGACAGCACCAACGTTGTTAACGTCTACTAAATCTTCTAGTACGGCAATATGCTTTGACGTGCTTAGAATCTCTTCTAGCGATGCACCTTGAGGTCTCCTCATGGCACAGAGCGCTCCTCTATTCATTTTGTAGCCAATAAGCTGTGTAAGCTGCTCATCTGGAAGAATGAAAATAGGAACGTCATCTGACAAAGGGTGGAACTTCTCGACAATTTGCAAAATATTATCTGTATGAGAAGTATTTGCAAGAAACGAGAGTGGCCTACAACCTGCAGATAGCGCAGTCTCAATCACAAAATGTGACTCGCAAATCATGACGCCGCGAGTTGGGTCAAGACGATTACGAAGCTGGTTGTCAGTCAAT
The DNA here is from genome assembly GCA_902481575.1 of uncultured Atopobium sp. Taxonomy (GTDB): domain Bacteria; phylum Actinomycetota; class Coriobacteriia; order Coriobacteriales; family Atopobiaceae; genus Lancefieldella. The sequence continues at coordinate 22,748 of CABSWT010000018.1, read as the reverse complement.
CGAGCATACATATCAAGACGACTGTCGTCAGCTGAATCTAACTGAATAACCGGATATGTAGCCATAAATAACGTACCTCTCGCCTCTTGATAGACAGTATTCTCTCACTCTTGAGGCAAGAGTAACGTCATGTATTCCTAGATTACTTCTGTAGCAGCTTTCTCTTGAGGAAGAAGCTCAGAGAAACCAGCGAGACAGAGGAACAGACAAGTGTGCCCTGAAGCGCAACCTGAGAATAATCTGCAGTATCAGGAAGCTGTGACTTCTTTTGAGCTTGCTGAGGCTCCTCAGGAGTGTGCGTCTCAGGTGTTTCTGGCGTAGTCTCAGGCTGCTTCACGTATACGTGAGTCCAATTTGCAGTAATGGCTGGCTGAGAAGTATCGCTTGTGCCAATAACAAGATTGACTTTTAAATGCTGATACGAATCAAAGTTATCTGGATCTGCAGATGTTGGAGTAAGCAGATATTCAATTCGATACTGACCAACAGGCAAGGTGTCATCTTGATATGAAGAATAGACAACATCCTTAAAGTGATTAGAGAAATAAATAGCATTGCCGTCGGCATCAACGACACGAGGTGTGCCGTCTGATGTATAGGTCAAGTCATTAGTAAATTGACCGTCCTCAAACAGTTGGATATCGTAAGTGTTACCACCAGGAGTCCTACTGATAACAATATCGCCATTGTGCGTAGCAGCACTAACAGGGAAAAGCTGCGTAATATCTTGCGATTGAATCTCTGCCATAAGACGAGCTGTTACGGCATCAATGTCCAGCACTCGCCTTGTTCCTGCATCAACCGTGTGATCATAGTTGTAAGAAGAGATGGTAGCTGGCGCATTCTGAAGACCAGCGTCAATAGGCTTTAAAGTAGTTCCGGTATCAGAGACATATGCGGTGTGCGCGAGAGTGTAGTAATACGTAATATGTGTTACATACGTAGTTGGACGCGCAACATTACCATCACCATCATAACCAGCAGGAATCGTATAAGAATCCACTTCTTTATGGTCAAGAATGTCATTACCCACTACCTCTGGAGCCTGGAACAGACCTTGTTTTTCAGTCTTATTTCCGTTGCTATCAACAAACGTTGTGAGGTTACGATCAATATCAGATACACCCACATGCATGGTATAGATGTAGTAGAAGCCATGCTCTTGATCATACGAGAGCATTTTTTCCAGCTTATACTGACCCATAGGCAAACTGGTATCAATAACAGCAGTATTATCCTGACCAACCGACCCTTGTGCCAGCTGACCATTAGCAATGTAAGAATTAACTCTGTCTCTGTGAGTCTGAATATCATTGTCTGAATCAAATTCAAACACCGGAAGCAAAATTCTACGATCAGTTACGCCAGCAAGCTCCGGATGAGTCTGAATGTAAGCATCTACCGCTGCGTCATCTGTTGTATAGCTCAAGGAATCATCTGGCGAGAAAAGCGACAAGTCAAACTGGTCTCTATCTAGGTAAACAAAATCACTTACCTTGCTATAGTTTGGATGAGAATCGGGGGTAACTGCCTCATAGGGCTTAACTTGCTCAAGGTTATCAAATGAAGTTGAATCATTGCCCACAAGCGATGCAAAATCAGAAGGTAGAAGTTCATACGACTTAACATCAGTATGCAGTAACAACTGATTGGCGGAATGAGAATCCGATTGGCTTGTTGATGCGGTAGCAACAGCAATTTTAGGAAAAGCTGAAATGCATAAAAGAAGTACAGCAAGAGCAGTAAAAACGCATCTAAATTTTTGCGTAATACTATTGACTCTAGTTGACGGCATACGCTATTGCTCCCCCTACAATTGAAAAATAATTATTTCTAAATGTCGTATATATTACTCCAGTTTTGTTTATCTCCTGTGGAAAATAATTCCTCGTAAGTTCCATAAAATATGTGACGAATATGCACTACACTAAATAGATGTGTCTTTGACTCATTTACAGAAAGTCTATTTGTCAAAACACACTGATTCTTGCTGTGTAACTTCGTATTTTATAAGGAGTGCTCCTTGGCTAAGCACTTTGCAAAAAGCTCTGCTTCTCACACCGCTAACCTACAGCCTCTTTCCTCGGAAGAAGCTACAGAGAAGACACCCTCCCTTAAAGATTCAGTTCCAAGTCTTGGCGATACTGATATGTACGTTGCTCTTAATGAAGAGCAGGTAAAAGCCAATCAGCTCAATGATTCTTCACAAGCTACAGAGTCCCCAGAAGAGCAAGCAGATGATCTAACTATCATTGCTCCCCTTGATAGCGCAGAGCTTGGAGAAAAAGAGGAGGCTCCCGTTGTTCACAAGAAACATCAGTGGTGGAAGATACCTGCTGTGCTCGTTGGTATTCTCGCCCTTGTGTATGTGGGTGGAGCAATCTTCTTTAACTTCTTCTTTATGCCTCAAACCAGCATTTATGGTAAGGACTACTCCTTAAAACCGGCTTCAGATTTACAGGCTTCTAGAGCAAACGAGGCCTCAAATTACTCCGTCCAAGTCTCTGGAAACGGCGTAGATTTAACCATCAAAGCATCTGACATTGATTTGACGTACGACGCAGCTGGATATGCTCACGACGCTATTAGCCAGCAGAATCCTTGGATGTGGCCACTGGAGATTACTCGTAGCAGGTCCCTAAGCCCACATGCAACCGCTTCGTATGATACAAGCAAGGCAGACGCACTCTTTAATCAAAGAATTGAGCAGGCAAAAGAATCTGCTCAAACTCTAGAGAACAATGGTATTACCTACGATAGCTCGGCTAAAAAGTTTATTTTTGCTGACGACGCTATTGCTACAAGACTATCTCTTGAGGGTGTCCATAAAGACTTGCAAACCGCTTTTGATAATCTGACTACTACCGTACAGCTTGGCCCAGAAAGCCTCATAAGTGCAGAAGACCTTGATACTGCCTTGAAGACTGCTAATTCATACGTTGCTTCTGCAGTTGATTTGATGCTAGGCGATTCTGCTGCATATCAGCTTGATCAAGACACCATTGCTAGCTGGATTAAGTTTGATGAGAATCTCTCTATTTCATTTGATACAGACGCTATTACCAAATGGGTCAACGAGACACTTGCTCCTGCAGTAGATACTCGTGGAACTTCAAGAACGTATAAGCGCTGGGATGGAAAAGAATTCACTACAAAGGCCGCTGGTGCATACGGCTGGGTTATTGATAATGACGCTGCCGTAAAAGCCATCTCTGACGGCCTGTCCGCTGGTCAGGCAACAAAAATTGAACTGCCTACAAAACAGTCGGCCGATAAATTTACTAAACAGGGCGAGCAGGACTGGGGCGGTCGTTACATTGACGTTGACCTTACCACTCAGCATGCTGTCCTTTATGGTGATGATGGAACCATTCTTTGGGAAGCCGATGTAGTAACGGGTATCCCAGACGGACATCACAACACTCCAGAAGGAGTCTGGTATATTACCAGCCACATCAGAGACGCTCGTCTTCTTGGTCCAAATGACGAGTCTGGCCGTCCAGGATGGGATACAAAGGTTGATTTCTGGCTTGGCGTAAAGGGTCAGGAAGTTGGCTTCCACAATGCTCCATGGAGAAGTGCGTTTGGTGGAAACATCTACAAAACTGGTGGTAGCCATGGCTGCATTAACCTAAGCTATGAAAACGCTCAAAAACTCTTTGATATTGCCAAAGATGGAGATCCAATTATCATCCACTACTAGGCTTTTCTTAGAAAATTAAATTATGCACACTTCAGAATTGTTTTCTGAAGTGTGCATTTTTATGTCTTACAGAAGATCCGCTACACGCTCTTTGTTTGCCATAAAATCAAGATACTCTGAACCTAAGCGAGACGTAATCAAAGAACTGGCAGAAGGAAATTTGCTGAATGCTTTATCAAAACCATAGTCTCCTGTGCCGTAATTAAATGTCGCAAGTATATTATCAGACAGAAAGGTTCCTCCACCATCTGTATCGTATTCATAGTAGGAGACGGCAGGTAATTTGCGAGTGCTTATAGCTTGCAGAACGTAAGCAGTCCCATAAAAAATATATTGATCAAAATCTTGTGATGAGAGAAAAACTGAATATAAAGCGGCATCTTGCTCGATTGTTCCAATGATTTCTCCATTAACACTTACAACCCACGAAATGCCACCGTCTAATAATTCATTGTTTTTCTCTACAACTGATAAAATTGGACCAGATATATACACATCGTTTATATTGCAGGTATAAGTCCTATATTCTCCAGACTCAAACTTTTCATATGAGAAAATATTATCAGCTGATTGCTCCCTTATAAATTCCGCAGCTTGATGTTTTAAAAAATCGAGGTTTCGCTCCCTAACCGCTTCCGGTCTAAACCAACTACATATGAATACAACGGCAATGAGCATTACCCCAAGAGTAAACAAAACTACTTTTCTTTTACGTTGCATCTTCAGTCACCTCATCATTACCGAATAATAATGAAACTAACTAAAAGCTATTGTAACAATTGTTTACTCTTCACGCGTTTTAACTTTAAAACCAAAATAGTAAATGTGGCCTAACCAAACAACACTAAGAATAATACTGCCAACAATAATGCCTTTCATAAGCATGGCAATCAGACCTATAGCCATGACCAAAGTTACTGTAACAAGGATGCGTGTTTTAGTCATAACAGTCATTCCTTTTCCAGCTTTAAAATCAGCAAGATTATTTTGGTAAAACTTTGTATTAATAAGCCAATTATTGAGTCGGTCGGATGATTTTGCAAAGCAAAATGCAGCAAGTGCCAAAAATGGAACAGTTGGCAAAATGGGAAGCACTACACCAAGCACAGCAAGTGCCAAGCTTATACAACCTAGTGCCATAAAGGCAACACGTTTAATTGACATAAATACTCCCTACTGCTTTTTGAGAGAGTTTACCATGTTTAACAAAATGCAGTAGGGATATTACTCGACATGAGCAATTCTTATATAAATTTATTTACTAGTAACGCCTAGAAACGTGGCATTTGACCTCCGCCAAAGCCCATATTCTTCATCATAGACTCCATAGCACGGCGGCCCTTCTTTGCATTGCCTCCCTGAGTCATAGCCTTCATCTTGCCCATCATCTTATTCATCTCTCCCCACTGGCGAATAAGCTGATTGACCTCCTGAACACTACGACCAGAACCCATGGAAATACGACGACGACGCTGACCGTTAATAATCTTTGGACGTGCACGCTCTTCTTTAGTCATGGAATGAATGATAGCTTCAATCTTTCCCATAGAGCTATCATCCACACCACCCTGCTGGGCCATCATGCGGTCACCACCAGGTAGAGCGCCAATAAGCTTTGCAAGACCACCCATCTTGCGGATCTGATTCATCTGATTAAGCAGGTCATCCATAGTAAAGCCTTCGCGCAACATGCGCTCAGCATCTTCAACCTGCTTCTCATCTGCTGCCTGCTGGGCCTTCTCGACAATAGAGATAACATCGCCCATGCCAAGAATACGCTTGGCCATACGATCTGGGTGGAAAACCTCAAGTGAGTCGGGTTTCTCGCCCATAGAAACAAACTTGATAGGCTTGCCGGTAACCTCACGTACGGAAAGGGCACCACCACCACGAGCATCGCCATCAAGCTTGGACATGATAACGCCGTCAAAGTCTACGCGCTCGGCGAAGGTGCTAACAACATTGACGATATCCTGACCGGTCATGGCATCGACAACCATAAGAATCTGATCTGGCTTGACGGCACGCTTGATAGCAACGGCCTCTTCCATCATTTCTTCGTCAATTTGAAGACGACCAGCGGTATCGACAATTACCAGGTCGTTGAGGTGGTCAACAGCCTCCTGGATTGCCTGAGACGCAATAGCAACGGCGTCTTTGCCATCTCCACGATAGACTGGCACGCCAATCTCAGAGCCAAGCGTTTCAAGCTGATCTGCTGCTGCAGGACGGTGAACGTCGCAGGCAGCAAGAAGAGGATTCTTTCCCTGGGACTTAAGCAGGTAGGCAAGCTTTGCAGCTGCGGTTGTCTTACCGGAGCCCTGAAGACCAACAAGCATAATGACGTTTGGAATGCGGTTCTGTGCCAGCGTAAGCTTGGACTCGGTTGAACCAAGCAGCGCCGTGAGCTCGTCCAGAACAATGCGAACAACGTTCTGCGCTGGAGACAGAGATTCCAGCACGTCAGCGGTCATACACTGCTCTTTACAGCGACCAACAAACTCTTTAACTACCTTGTAGTTAACGTCAGCCTCGAGAAGAGCCATGCGAATTTCTCGCATTGCTGAATTGATATCGTCCTCAGTGAGACGGCCCTTTCCGCGCAGAGCGGAAAATGTATTTTGCAGTCTATCTTGCAGGCTGTTAAACATTACTGAACTCCCTCACCAACAAGTGCTTCACAGAATGAACGAGCATCAAACGTCTGAAGATCATCGATTGACTCGCCCACACCAATACGATAAATAGGCAGGTTAAGCTGGTTAGAAATTGCCAGAGCAATTCCTCCCTTTGCGGTGCCATCAAGCTTTGTAACAATAAGACCGTCCAAAGACAGGGCGTCATTGAATTCTTTTGCCTGATTAAGGCCATTTTGACCGGTGGTTGCATCAATAACCAGAACAACACTTACGGGAATATCCCCTGCGCGCTTTCTGGTAACCGAAACAACCTTAGCAAGCTCGCGCATCAGATCGGATGAAGTGTGCAGACGTCCGGCAGTATCAATAAGCACCAGCTCAGTGCCTTGTTTTTCTGCAGTCTCAACAACCTCAAAACAAACGCTTGCAGGGTCAGCGCCACGCTCTTTGGTTACTACCTCAATACCAGAGCGCTCTCCCCATACCTGCAGCTGCTCAATTGCAGCCGCACGGAAGGTGTCAGCACCGCCAATCAAAGTCTTTACGCCACTAGTATGTGCGCGGCCAGCAATCTTACCAACAGTGGTAGTTTTACCAGCACCATTAATACCTACAAACAAGACAATAGAGGGTGTATCCGTAAAGGGGTCTCTTTCTGCAACAGGAAACTCTGCCGTAAGGCGCTCTACAAGAGCGCGGCGGAGCTGATCGGAGCGCATAAGATTTTCTCGCGCCGCACGTTCACGCAGGTCATCGGTGACACGCATAGCCACCTCAGCGCCCATGTCTCCCATAACCAGCGTATCTTCAAGGTCATCCCAAAAATCTTCGGTGACCTCTCCACCCATATAAAAGATTTCGCTTAAAGTCTCACGAGAACGCTCAAGACCGCGGCGAAGATTGTCCATAAAGCCCATTAGATATCAACTACCTTTCCGGTTGTCTTATCAAGCCTCTGAGAGACAACGTGGCTGACACCATCTGCCTGCATAGATACACCGTACAGAACATCAGCCTGCTCCATGGTGCGCCTCTGGTGAGAAATGACAATCAGCTGAGTAGTCTCTTTGAGCTGCTCAATGGCATCAAGCAGCTTGGAGAGGTTGGCGTCGTCGAGCGCGGCCTCAACCTCATCAAAAACGTAGAACGGAACAGTACGCGTTCTGTATACAGCAAAGAGCAATGCCAGGGCGGTGAGGCTCTTCTCGCCACCTGACATGAGCATCATCTTGGTAATGCGCTTACCGCGCGGCTGAGCCACAATCTCAATGCCTGTCTCGGAGAGATGGTCAGGGTCAGTGAGCTCAATGTGAGCATGACCACCAGGGAACAGCATCGAGAAGATCTCGGAGAAGTTCTGGTTGACGCGGTCAAAGACAACAAGGAAGCGGCTACGCATCTTGCGGTCAATAGCCGAGATAATCTTCTTCAGTGAGGTTCGAGCAGCCTCTAAGTCAGCTACCTGCTCGTTAATGTAGTCAGCACGCTCTTTGAGGCGCTCGTACTCATCCATGGCAACGGCGTTGACAGGACCAAGTGCCTCAAGCTGACTCTTGAGCGACGCAGCAAGGCGTTCTGCCTGCTCTCTATCTTCTGGCTCAGGAAGCGTCAACGCCTCGTCCAATGAGGCGCCTGTGGCAAGAATGGCCTCGATGGCGTTTTGAACCTGAACCTCAAGCTTACCAATCTCAACGCTAATCTGGTTGGCAGCGTCTTTCTCTTTTTCTACCGCAAGCGCAGCTTCAGAAGCAGCGTCTTTTGCCTCAGAGATGGTCTCTCGCAGCGTCTCGGAGTCTGCCTCCGCCAACGACGCGCGATCCTTGAGCCTAGACGCCCACTCAAGCGCCTTCTGGTGCAGAGCATCGTAGCGCTTGTACAGCGGGTCTACGCGAAGCCTGATTACCTCAAGCGCGTGCGTTGCCTGTTTAGCAGCAGCAAGCTGCTCATCCAGCTGAGACAGACGCCTCTCAAGCTCTGCCTGGCGAGAAGCCATACTCGTTGAGCGCTCTTTTGCAACAGTCAGGTCCGTCTTTGCATCCGAAAGCTCTCGGTTGGCCCTACCCTGAGCGCGAATAGCATCCTCATGCTGGTCCTGCAGCTCTTTGAGCTCCGAAGCAAGCAACTCCATGCGAGTCTTAGCCTCTTCAGCCGCACGCTTGTGCTCATCAATGTGCGCACAAGCCTCTTGAGCGCGCTCTTTTGCCTGCTCTCGAGAAGTGCTAACCTGCTTCAGTTCAGCCTGTGAAGACGCAACCTGTCCCTCAAGACGGCCTCGCTCCGCAGCAATAGAGGTAAGCTCACCGTTGAGGCGAGCAACCTCACCCTTGGACTGCGCGCTTTTCTCGCGAACTGAAGTCAGCTCATTCTCGCAGTTGGTAACTGCAGAGCGAGCAGCCTCAAGATGGCGTTTGAGGGAAGGAAGCGCACCCTCAAGCTCACGGATGCGACGCTTACGCTCAAGAGAGCCGTCCTCAGCCTGAGATGCGTGTCCCAGGACCAGACGACCGTCTGGATAGAGCAGCGTGCCGTCAGGGAGCGCATAAAGCCCGCGAGGCTCAACTTTGCGAGCAGCGTAGGCATCGTCAAGACTCTGAGCAACAAAAACGTGACCAAAAAGCGTCTGAACAAGAGCTTCGGCACCCTTCTGCGCAGATACGTGCTCAAGCAAAGACGTTGTATGTGCAGGCGCACCAAGAGCTGGAGTTGCGTCAGAAAGAGCAACCAACGTAGCCTTACCGTCCTCAGAAAGCGTCTGAACGCGCTCAAAGAGCATCTGAATGTTTTGCTGCTTGTCTACAACAAGCGCGGAAAGATCTTCTCCCAAAAGCTGCTCAACAAGGGCCTCAAACTCTGGCTGGACCTCAAGATAATCAGCAAGTCTGCCAGAAACAAGAGAAGCGATTGCTGCATCCGCAACAAGTTTTTCTGCCAGAGGACTTCCCTTTTGGACTTCCACATCAAGCGCACGAAGTGCCTCAAGCGTAGCTTCACTGCTTGAGAGCTCCTGGCGAGCAGTGCGCTCTGCCTCGCGAGCCGCCTCAAGCGCAGAAGCGCGCTCAGAAATCTCAGCGACAAACGCCTCGGACTCCTGACGAGCTTTCTCAAGAGCCGCAGTGAGCTCTGCTTCTTTAGCGCCACTATCTTCTAGAGCAGCACGAGCAATCTCAAGCGCTTCCGTAATCTGAGTCAACCTAGACTCAAACATCTGATCTTCTACCTGCGCATGAGCAATCTGCTCTTCAAGCTTTACATACGCAAGCGTCTCTTTGTCAGCGGTATTGCGCGCACTTCGCTCTGACGCGGTGCAGTCAGAAATCTTTACATCAAGAGCACGACGCTCGGCAATTGCCTGGTTAGCCGCCTCTTGGAGCGCGTTCACGCTCTCCGTCAAATCCGCAACCTTTGCACGAATTGTTGCCAGCTGACCAGAAAGCTCTTCATTCTCTTTTGCGGCGTCAGCCTTCTGTTTATCCATCACAGAAAGCTGCATACGCGTGTCAGAAAGGCGAGAAACCATGTTCTTGCCCTTCTCCTCCAAAAGGCGCATGTCAGATCCCATACGACCAAGAATCTCTTGCATGCGACGGCGCTGCTCGCCCAAGTCTCCAACAAAGAGACCTTTTTGCTCAAGAAGTGACTGGAGCTTTTCAAGCTCACGGTTTTTCTCGCCCGCACGATATTGAGCAAGCTCAATAGCAGCCTCTGCCTCTTTAGCGCGTGCCTCCAACTTACCGTGCGTAAACTGCAGCTGTCGAAGATCATCAACCGCAAGCTGAACCGTCAAATCTTTAAGCTGAGCGGACAGATCTTTAGCGCGAGAAGCCTTGTCTACCTGCCTCTCAAGCGGTTTAAGCTGGCGGGTAATCTCGCGAGAAACCACTTTGGCTCGCGTGAGATTCTCATCCATGGAAGAAATCTTGCGCTCCGCACGCTCTTTGCGGCGGCGATGCTTAGAGATATCTGCCGCCTCTTCAATAAGCTCACGACGCTGTTCAGGACGGCTAGACAAGATGGAATCAAGCTTGCCCTGAGAAATAATGGAGTGGGTATCTTTGCCCAGACCAGAGTCATGCAAAATGTCCTGGATATCCATGAGTCTTGAAGGAGCGCCGTTAATCAGGTACTCAGACTCTCCAGAGCGATACATGCGCCTGGTGATGCCAATTTCAGAGAAATCAATAGGAATGGTGTGGTCGGAGTTATCCAGAACCAGCGTTACCTCAGCAACGCCCACCGCTCCCCTTGCTGATGAGCCAGAGAAGATGACGTCTTCCATGGCTTGGCCACGAAGCATCTTTGCGCTCTGCTCGCCTAATACCCAGAGAATTGCGTCAGAGACATTGGACTTACCCGAGCCGTTAGGACCAACGACAACGGTAAGACCGGGGTCAAAAACCATCTGAGTTTTATCAGCGAATGACTTAAAACCCTTAAGTGTCAGCGATTTTAGATACACGGGTACAGGGTACCTTTCTACCTTAGGTGCATTTCTGCATCAGCATCAAGCGGAGCGTCATCCACACCAAGACGTACCAGTGCGTCTTGAGCGGCTTCTGACTCTGCGGCTTTCTTTGATGGTCCCTGTCCACGACCCACCTTAAGGCCGTCGACAAATACCACAGCGGTAAACGTTGGTGTATGAGCAGGTCCACTCTCGCCAATAAGCTTATATTCAGGGGTAGCCTTGCCTTTAGCCTGTACCGCTTCTTGCAAACGAGATTTAGGGCTTACCGAACGAACTGCCAGCGCTGGAGAAATGTGAGGTCCAAGCGTACGAATAACAAAATCGTGCGTTGGATCAAAACCCGCATCAAGGTAGAGCGCGCCAACAATGGACTCGTAGACGTTCTCCAGAGCAGACTTCATGCCACGCTTTCCCGTGCCTTTCTCGGAAATTCCCATAACAATTAAGGGAGAAATTCCTAGAGCATCAGAAACAATGGAAAGCGTGTGGCCGGATACTAGAGAGATTTTCAACCTAGTAAGCTGGCCTTCATCCATATCTGGATAACGCTCAAACAGCTCTGTTGCAATAATGGCACCTAGAATTGAGTCGCCCAGAAACTCCAGGCGCTCATACGAAGCAGAAACAGGCTTGCCCTCCACCGCCGAAGGGTGTGTGAGGGCAGCCTCGATAAGTTCTTTATTGGTAAATGTGTGACCGCAAATAGCTTCTGCAGCAGCTACTCGTTCGTGCAATTTCACGTATAAAACCTACTTAAGCAGCAAGAATAGCATCTACTGCGTCACCAACGGTAGCAATCTCATCGATGTTTTCTGCATCAAAGGTCATATCAAACTCTTGCTCAAGGTCTGTGACAAGCTGCAAAAGATCAAATGAGTCTGCACCAAGATCTTTAAATGAGGTACCCTCTGTGAGCTCAACGGAATCGTCAAGGTCCAGTGTCTCTCTAACAACGTCAATTACCTTTTCAAGTGTTTCTGTGCGATCCATACATCCTCCTTGCACACAACAATGACGCTATTAATTTTACCCCGTGATGGGCGTCTGTATGATGACATTACTAAAGCTGAAACAAACAATCTTAAAAAAGTAAAGCCCACAGAATTGTCCATGGGCTCCACCGTAGTTATAAAAATTTTTATGTACAGACGCTTTTACTACAGCTGAATTGACGAGGAAATTTTCTCGATAAGGTTGGCACGTACTGCATTTGCTGCAGAAAGTGTTCCTGCGCACACAGCAGAAGAGCTGGTAGCACCATGTCCTTTAAGTACAGGTGCAGAAACACCTAGCAAGAAGGCGCCGCCAACAGAATCTCCTGAAAGTTCCGCTGCTGTAGCCTTCAGAGCATCCTTCAAAAGAAGTGCACCAAACGCAGCCTTCTTGGAGGAATTAATTGCGCCTTTGAGGCTAGACATAATAAATTTGCCCGTGCTCTCAATAGATTTTAAGGCCACATTTCCTGTGAAGCCGTCTGTCACAATAACATCAAAGCGGCTTCCTAAAATATCAGTTCCCTCAGCATTTCCACCAAAATTGATAGCCGCTTCTGCAAGAGCCGCATGATATGAAAGAGCAAGCTCAGAACCCTTGGTCTCTTCAGATCCATTGCAGAGAAGGCCTACGGTTGGATTTTCAATTCCAAGCGATGCATTGGCAAAAGCCTTGCCCATTTGTGCAAATTGCACCAAAACTTCTGGACGCACATCAGCGTTAGCACCAGTATCCAAAAAGACTGTTTTATGACCACCAAGTCCAGGAAGAATCAAGGTGAGTGCTGGGCGCTTCACGCCTTTGATGCGACCAATGCCAAAGGTAGCAGCGGTAAGCACTGCTCCTGTGGAGCCTGCAGAGAAAAGACCATCGGCCTCTCCTGCCTTGACTGCCTGAGCAGCCCTTACAATGCTGGCGTCCTTTTTCTGTCTAACCGCATTAGCAGGATGCTCACTCATTGCAATAACTTCAGTAGTAACCAAAGCCTTTGCACGAGTGTGCTTGTTTGCAAAAGGAGTTACAAACTCATCAGCTCCAGCGAGAAGAACCTCTAGCTCTTTGTCCTTCTCAAGAGCCATACGAACTCCCTCAAGAACAACCTCAGGGCTTTGGTCAGATCCCATAACGTCTACACAAATAACGGGCATGATAACTCCTTAGTGCTATAAAAAAGAAGGCTGGCCCCTAAAGAACCAGCCTTCTTGGCCATACGATGTATGAGTGTTACTCAGTAACAACAACCTCACGGTCCTTGTAGAAGCCACAGTTAGGGCATACGTGGTGAGGAAGCTTTGGAGCGCCGCACTGTGGGCATACAGAGCGAGCTGCTGCGTTAAGCTTGCTGTTTGCCGAACGACGGGTGTGGGTTGCGCCGCGGCCCTTCTTTTGTTTAGGTACTGCCATCTTAAACCTCTTTTGCTCTTGCTAGCGCCCCTAAAACATATGAGGGCGCGACCCATTCACATAATGCGTTGGATACTATACCACGTACTGACACATTTTGTACGTAGATACAGCATTTCTTCACCATTTAGGAGAAGAAATTTTATTTTACTCTTCCGAATCCGGCTCAATCACAAGATTTTTGAGAGCCGCAAACGGGTTTGAAGCAAGCTTTTCTTCTTCTCGCTTCTGCTCAATCTGAGCTGCGTGACCGCAATCCTCTTCATTCAGATTGCAACCGCATACTGGGCAAAGTCCCTTGCAGTCGGACTTGCACAGTACAACATAAGGCGTCTCCATAACAAGCGAAGGCAAAAGAGCCTCTGCAAGATCGATGGTTTTATCGGCATTTACTAAAACGTAATCTGCCTCATCTTCATCATCTGCAGAAATTACAGGCTCTTCAAAGAGATAATACTCATCTACCTCTGCGTTTAAAGAGAGATGTGCGTCCTCAAGACAACGGTCACACGTACCAACTGCGTCAGCACGAAGCATTCCGGTAACCAAAATGCCCTCACCCGCGTTGGTAAGCACTAGATCAAAATCAATTCCCATAGGAAGAGAAAATTCATGCTCCCCTAGCTCATACGAGTCTTCATTAAGATGGCCCGCATAAGAAACAGTATCGCCTGCATTTGCAAGACGATCATCTAGTGCATAAAGAACTGGTTGCATTGGAATTACCAGGCAACGTTATTGCTGGTGTTACGAGGACCAGAGTTCTCATCAAGTGTCTGACGAACACGAGAGACTGAGTTTGTCAGGCTCTTGAGGTTCTCCTCAAGGTGAGCAAGAACGGTATCTGCGTACTCCTCAGCGTTGTAGCGAGTATCACGCTCGTACTGCTCTGCCTGATCACGAATGGCGTCTGCCTGCTGCTGAGCAAGGCGAACAACCTCCTGGTCACCAGCAAGAATCATAGCCTGCTGCTGTGCGTCAGCAATGATGGACTCTGCCTGAGCACGTGCGCGCTCAAGGGTCTCATCCTCTTCCTTGATGATGCGACGAGCGGTTGCAAACTCTTCTGGGAAGACGCGACGAATCTCGTCAAGCAGCTCGTAGAAGTCCTGGGCATCAATAATCTTCTTGTTACCGCCATCCATAAAAGGTGACTTAGCCTCAGTTACTATCTGCTCAATCTCAGATACAAGGCTCTCAATTTCCTCGCCTGGCTGCATCCAGGACTCCTTTCAATCCAATACATAAGACGCGTTACGTGCTCTTATAGACCATATGACCAAGAAGCACAAAACACCTTTTTAAGAATGTTAGCAGAATATAATAAAAAAGCAGGGCAAATATACTTAATTACCGCAATTATGCAGAGCTTCAAGCTTTTTAATGACGTTCTTTGGTACCAAAAATGATACATCTGCGCCCATAGCTGAAATTTCTCTCACAATTGAGGAAGAAATATAGCCGTACTCTGGACTGGACATAACAAAGACGCTCTCCAGCTCAGGAGCCATATGAGCGTTAAGGTCTGCCTGCTGCAGCTCATACTCAAAGTCTGTCATAGCTCTTAGGCCCTTAACAACACCACCTGCGCCGCGAGCATTGCAGAAATCAACCAGAAGACCTTCCATGGGCTCTACAGAAACGTCCACAAGTCCTTCATCTACCAGAGCGTCTTTAAGCATCTGTACACGCTCTTCAAGAGAAAACGTAGTTCCCGTGCCGTGTTTGCGCTTGGAAGCTGCAACAGCTACCGTAACATTTTCAAAAAGGCGAGAAGCTCGTTTGATTACATCAAGGTGTCCGTTTGTGACGGGATCAAAAGTACCTGGTACAACTACGTGAGTGATGCTGTTCAACGTATCTCCTATCCCTCACAACGAACAAGTAAATCAACTTGAGCAATACCATAACGCTTACTCTTAGAAAGCTCAAAATTATCAAGAGAAACTGAATCAGATTTGTGGCTATGCTCGTACACTACTACAGCATCTTCTGTCAGACTTCCCGACTGAATCAAGCCTTTGAGCAGCTTGGATACTACCTCTGCCTCGACGGCATAAGGAGGGTCCAAAAATACCACGTCAAAAGGACCTCCAAACAGCTGGGATGACTCAGCTAAGCGAGTTGTATCACCACAGATAACACTCATCTCAGAGGTAGCTACACCAAGAGACTTAGCCGTACGCTTAATGCGATCGCACGTCTTTCTATCTTTATCAACAAAAGCAGCGTATAGCGCCCCTCTAGAAAGCAACTCAAAACCCATAGCACCCGAGCCTGCAAAGGCGTCAAGCACTCTGGACTCACTGAGGTCAAGACCGCGAGAAGCCAAGATGGAGCTTGCAATAGCCTCACGCGTACGATCAGTGGTTGGTCGCGTAGTCCCCTTGCCATCAGGGGCCTCAATTGCACGACCTTTCCATTTTCCGCCAACAATCCTCATGGGTTTCTCGCCACCAAATCTATCTTGTACTGCAGTTTACCTGCAGGTTATTACTTATAGCCAAGCTCTTCAAAGTAGATACCAAAGCGATCTTTTGCCTCAATTCCCAGCGTAGCATAGGCGTCGCTGGTAAGATTTGGGTCTTGAGCAGTAATTACTAGGGCATCTATATGAGCTGCCTCAATCAGATCCGCATCCGCGTAAAGGTCAGAGATCTTGAGTGTGGTACCGCCCGACTGACGGTATCCCAGGGTTTCTCCCTCGTGCCTGAGCTCAAGGTCAAGCTCTGCCAGGCGCGCGCCGTCGGAGGTTTGCTCAAGGGCGACTAAGCGCTTTCTTGCGGTAGAACCTCGCTTGGCGTTGCTTGCAAGATACACAGTTCCTGGAAAATCGCCTCGACCAACACGGCCTCTGAGCTGGTGCAAGGTAGCCAAACCAAAACGATCCGCATTAAAGACAATCATGACCGTAGCGTTAGGAACGTCAACGCCAACCTCAATGACGGTTGTAGAGACCAGAATCTGCGTCTTATTTGCACGGAACTTTTCCATTACCTGATCTTTTTGTGTCTCAGGCAATCTGCCGGTCAAAAGGTCACAGGTAAAGTCCTTGAAAACGGTCTTTGAAAGCTCCTCATATACGCGAGTTGCACTGTAGAGCTTACCGTTTGTACGAGCGGCCTCAGGAACATCTTCAAGCTCTTCTTCAGAATCGCTTGGGTCAATTAAAGGACAGACCAAATATGCTTGATGACCAGCCTGAACAGCTTCGGCGACAGCAGCATATGCTTGGTCAAGATTCTCTGGAACACACAGTTTGGTGGTAACGCCAGCTCCTGCCTTTGGTCTCTTGGTAATGCGAGACGTATCAACGTCTCCATACAAAGAAAGCGCCAACGTACGCGGAATAGGCGTTGCGCTCATGGCGAGAAGATCTACGCCTTGTCCTTTTTTACGCAACGCCGTTCTCTGATCAACACCAAAGCGATGTTGCTCGTCTACAACAGCAAGGGTGAGCTGCTTAAATACCACGCGATCTGAGAGAAGCGCAGTGGTGCCAAAGACAATGGACAAAGAGCCGTCAGCTAGGCAAAGCTCAATTTGCTGCCTCTCCTCTTCTGAGGTAGAACCCGTAATAAGCGCCCACGTAATTCCCGCAAGCGAAAGCAAGGGGCCAATCTTTTGAGCGTACTGCTGAGCAAGAACCGAAGTAGGCGCCATCACGGCAGCCTGAGTTAATGAATCTGCTGCTGCAGCTAAGGCAACGGCAGCAACAGCTGTTTTACCAGTACCAACATCACCCAAAAGCAAGCGATTCATAATACGTGGTGCTGCCATATCAGAAAGAATCTCTTGCGCTGCATGATTTTGCTCGTCAGTCAGGGCAAAGGGTAAAGCCTCAATCAGAGCCTTAACTTTAGGTCCATCTATAACGTGCTCAAAAGGCCTATGACCCGCAAGCTCCAAGTTTCTTCTCGCCAAAAGAGCAAGCTGCAAACTTAAGAGCTCATCAAAAGCAAGACGGCGACGAGCCTGTTCAGCTGCGTCCAAACTGGAGGGAAAATGAACCTCACGAAGCGCCGATGAGAGCGACATGAGGTGGTGTTTGGTGACAAGCTCTGAAGGCAGCCAATCACACACGCTTCCCGTGTCCGCCAAAGCCGCTGACATAATGCGACGCATCCATGCAGGACTCACGCCCTCGGTAGCTGGGTGAACAGGAAGAATTGCTGCCTTTGAAGGTGTCTCTTTGGAGCGTGCTTCATCGTTTGAGTCAGACTTTGCCGTACTAAGCACCTCGTAAAACGGTGACTTCATCTGACGGTAACCGTAGGCAAAGAGAACCTTACCGCTCAGCGCCACTTCATCGTCAACGTGGATTTGCTCAGCTATCCAAGGCTGCCTAAAGAATGAAGCTGTGAGCACACCTGTAGCATCCATAACTTCAATCTCAACAATGACCATTTTAGGACGTGGACGCTTAGTCTTTACCGAAGCAACGCGGCCTGTAATGGTAGCGTCCTCACCTATCTGCGCAAAAGCAATCTGCACGCGATGAGAAAAATCGAGGTAACGGTGAGGCACGTTGAGCAAAAGGTCTCGAACACGCAGAATGCCGAGACGCTCAAGCGCCTCGGCACGATTTGCATTGACATACCTTAACCTGGTCACACTATCAACAAGTGAGCAGGTATGTGCTACTCGCTCTGATGCAGGAGCGATGCTTACCTTGGACTCAGACATGTCCTACTCAAGAGAGAAGATAACTGGATAGAGTGGCTGCTCGCCGCGCTGAGCATCAACCTCAAGGTCTGGATAGGCATCCTCAATCTTGCTGGCGAGAAGATCGAGCTGCTCGTCAGAGAAGTCTTCACCTGCAAGAATGGTGAGGTTGTCGCCCTCTTCCTCCTCTTGCATCTTAGCGATAAGGTCAAGCGTGACCTTCATGACATCAGAGCCGACAACATCAATGGAGCCGCCCTGGATACCCATGACATCACCATCGTGGATAGGAGTACCGTCAGCTGCGGAAGAATCGCGGACTGCAGTGGTTACCTCACCGTAGCGAACGCCAGAGATAGCGTCAGTCATCTCTTCTACAAGCTCTTCAAATGGAACGCCATCTGCAACAACAAACATTGCAGCAAATGCCTGAAGAACAGACTTGGTTGGAATGACAGCAACCTTAACATCCTCACATGCGCTTGCAGCAGCCTCTGCTGCCATACGAATGTTGGAGTTATTTGGCATAACAATGACCTGGTCTGCATTGGCCTCTTCAATTGCAGCAAGGATATCTGCAGTAGAAGGGTTCATGGTCTGACCACCAGAAACAACAACGTCCACACCAAGAGACTTCAAGATTGATGCAGCGCCAGAACCAGCGGTTACCGCAACAAAGCCAAGCTCCTTTTTAGGTGCAGCTGCAGCCTTCTTATCTTCAGCGATCTTCTCGGTACGCTCCTTAGCCTCAAGGTCCATGTTATGGATGAAGACCTCAAAAATCTGGCCGTACTGAAGCATGTACTCAAGAACCTTGTTAGGAGTATTTG
This sequence comes from uncultured Atopobium sp., assembly GCA_902481575.1. GTDB lineage: Bacteria > Actinomycetota > Coriobacteriia > Coriobacteriales > Atopobiaceae > Lancefieldella. The sequence continues at coordinate 4,049 of CABSWT010000018.1, read as the reverse complement.
AGTGAACGTGAATCTTGTAGTCTGGGTTTGCGCCAACAAGAAGCTCGCAATCACCCATAGTTGCCAGGAAGTTCAGAGCTGCTTCCTCGTCAAAGTCTGGGCTATCTGCCTTGAAGAGGAACTCGTTGCAGTAACGATACTCAGAACCCTCCCAGTCATCGTTGAGCTCAATCTCAACCTTTGCGCTGGTAGCAGCCTTAGCGTCAGAAACAGAAACGGTTGTCTGGAAATCAGTAGTCTCAGTCTTGCCGGTAACAGCATTTACAAAGCCCTCGAGGAAGGTTGCAAAACCAAATGCACCGGAGTCAACAACACCATTCTCTTTAAGAACTGGAAGAAGCTCAGGAGTGCGTGCAACAGACTCATATGCCTCAACAACAAGAGCATCCAAAACCTCAACTGGAGTGAGCTGAGACTTCTCAAGGGAGTCTGCCTTAGCAGAAACGTCTTTAAGGACGGTAAGAATAGTGCCCTCAACTGGCTTTCTAACAGCCTTAAAAGCAACCTCTTTACCGCGGCGGAATGCGTGAGCAATATCCTTTGGAGTTACTGCCTCAGGATTTTTAACGTCACACAGACCCTCGGCAATACCACGAAGAATCTGAGACGTAATAACGCCAGAGTTACCACGAGCGCCCATCAAAGAGCCGTGAGTAATTGCCTTTGCAATATCCTGCATGCTTGCATCTTGAGGAAGATCTTGAACCTCACGAACAACGGTGCCCAGGGTAAGAGACATGTTAGTGCCGGTGTCTCCATCTGGTACAGGGAAAACGTTGAGCTTGTTGATCTCTTCTGCTTTGTCTGCAACGGCAAGGGCTGCTACAGGGAAGCATGTACGAATGACATTTGAAATCACGTTAGACCTCAGTTCCTACTCATTTGAAGCAAAAAGCTTAGCGAGAATTACGCATGGCCTCGATATGTACAGTTACATCAACACATGAAAGCTCTGCAATTTGCTTAAGCAAAAACTTTACTGAGCTCTCAAGATTGTCGACAACAGACGCCATGTTAACGCCCTGCTCAACAACAATGTGAAGGTCAACCTGAACTCCCTTAGGAGTTGGGGTCACATCAATACCCTTACGAAGTCGGTACGTTGGAAGAAGACGAGCAACACCTGCTGCCTCATCGATCTCTGCCATGCCAACAACGCCATAACATTCCATAGCTGCATAGCCCGCCAGGTCAGCAAGGCAATCATTAGAAACTCTTAGTGTTCCGGGAACAGCGGTAGTCATTACATAACTCCTCTCGCAAGAACCAGGGTTAGTCATTGTTATTTAGTATACCGCAGAGCACATTTATTATTAAAGCGGCTTATATATACAAGTTGATAACCTTGCAATTGACAAATCTTTTTCTTGTTATTTAATCTTGGTGTAATAAATGAAAAACATTCAAAATCTGTCTAAAAGCTATCTAATTGTGAATGTTATATTCATGCTTTGACAACACAATATATTGTGCTATATTTATTCGGCTATTTGGAAATTTTAGGCGCAGAGGGCGCCTATCCTATGGAGGTCTTACTCATGTCGAAGGTCTGTGATTTCTGCGGTAAGCACGCCGTTGCCGGTCGCTCCATCTCCCACTCTCACCGTACTGTGGCCCGCACCTTTAAGCCAAACATCCAGCGTGTTACTGTCGTTGTCGATGGCCAGCGCAAGAAGATGAATGTTTGCTCCCGTTGCCTCAAGTCCGGCAAGATTGCTCGCAACTAAGCAACTTAGCTCGTCTTACCTCAAACTTAAAAAGGTCGCTTCGGCGACCTTTTTTCTTAGCTCGATTATCTGTCGATAACCCCAAACATAGCCTGCTAGGGCTTATCTTCACATGTTGGGGCTTTGTAACTCAAACGAAGCCCCAACACAATTCATCAAACGACTTAGTTCCAAAGCTGCACCAAAAGACAGCCCTTCTCGCACCTTACCCAGGAATTGTCTGATTCAACGATATTTGAAATACCGTCGTCTCCCAGCAAGGTGAACTTCTGGTGATCAAGATTCCACTTCATGCCGGCCTCAGAAACCTCGCACTCTTCTGACAAAGCTACAAGAGAAATCTTTTTACCTACATTAGTTGCGCTCAGCTGCCAAGAATCCACCTGGCCAGCAACTAAAAAGCGCATCTCAAAGTCATTCTCTACAACACGAACTTCCGCCTGACCCATCTTTGCCCAGGTAGCGAGAAGACCAAGCACTACAAGCTGGTGATCAAGGTGTCCACCAGATGTGGAGACAACCGTGAGAGAGAGTTTGCTATCTCTACGGATTGCCTCGTATTCGGCAGACTTCAGAGCTAGAGCCAGGTCGGTATCGTACTTGTCCGCATTAAACTTCATGCAAGGTACCTGCTGCTCTTTGAGCCATGCCAGAGTTTCTGGTGTAGCCGAGTCAAAGTCTCCAAGCGCAAGTTGTGGAATAACGTCGGCAGCGTGACAGGCGTCTGCGCCATGGTCAACCGCTATCAGGTAGTCAGCGCTTTGGGCGCAGGTAGACAGCGTCGTGTGCGAAACCGCCTCTGGGGATCCGCCCACAACAAGGACCTCAAGGGGTTTCTCGCCAGAAGGTGCTGCGGTCAGAGGGCGCTCGTAGTCCTGAAGGCGCAGAAGCGACAGCTCGCCGTAGGTGTGGGCAAAGATGTTAGAGTGCTCGCGCATAAAGACGGGGTCGCGGCCGTCATGATCATTGTAGAGTGCAACCACAGGAAAGCCCGCATTTTGTGCTGTCTGTGCGCCAAACGGAGCATCCTCGAAGACCCAGGTAGTTGCCTTATCGGTGCCAAGACGGCGAAGGGCCTCAAGGTAAACATCGGGCTCAACCTTGTCCACTCCCCCCACATCTTCTGTCGAGACCACTGTTTTGAAAAGATGCTCAATACCTTGAGCTGCCAGAGCTGCACGAACTTCTCGCACGGGAGTTGACGAAGCAACGGCCAGAGGAATACCTGTGTCGTGGAGTTCCTGTAAGAACTCCTTTGCACCGGGAATGATTGAAACATGATGTTGGTACTGATCAGTTACGTACGCGCAGAACTCTTCATACAAAGCTTCCGCTGTAATAGGCAAATCCAGCTCATCAACGCAAATCTGACATCCACCAATGAGGGAAACAGCCTCTACGCGGTCAAAAATATCCGAATCAATAGTCTTGCCATATTTAGGAAGAACAGCGCCAAAAACGTTATGCCAAACGCGCATTGAATCAACAAGGGTTCCATCGCAATCAAAAATTGCACCGGTTACCTGCATAATGCCTCCGTAAACAAACTTATTAGTTGCAATCGTGAAATATCTACTCTAAGTAGGGTAAAGTATCTCACGTTTATAAATTGTTTTCATGGAGGAAGCATGGCACGTTATAGCTATCACTGCACACACTGCGACAATACCTTTGAAATTGAACGCCCTATGAGCCTGAAGATTGAAGCTCCTCAGTGCCCAAAATGTGGACATGAGACCGAGCGCGTGTACAACACCTCAACCATCGTCTTTAAGGGCACCGGTTTTTACAACACCGATAGCAAAGGCAAGTAATCCTGTGCCTTGAGCCTGAAGACGCTCTTTAAACGTCACTTATGAAGCTCTTGTTGGACAACACAACAAGAGCTTTTTATTTGCGTTTGAGCACCGCCATAAAATGGGCATCGCAATCGGCGGAGGCAAAAGCCGTCTGCAAAAATCCCTCTGGCGTAATGCACGTATCGAGAAACTCTTGCGCTTCTGGTGTTAAACGTGCACGCGCAGGACACTCAAAAAGGCTTTGCACCTCAAACTGAGAGCCTTCTGGGCTTGCAAGAAAATCATCTACAACCTGCTGATTCTCAGAATTTGAGAGTGAGCACGTTGCATAGACTAAAAAGCCACCCACCTCTACACGAGTGCTACAGCTTTGCAAGAGTTTGGTCTGTAAGACGGTAAGTTCTCCCCCGTCATACAGACTTTCTGAAGACAGGTTCCATGCAATCTCTGGGTGACGACGAAGCGTACCCAAACCAGAGCATGGAGCATCAATAAACACCACGTCAAAGCTCTGATTGAGCTC
>CABSWT010000017.1:0-23913 GCA_902481575.1 uncultured Atopobium sp. | reverse complement strand
GCGTCATGTATACGTCTTTTTAACAGATTATCCGACTTAGGTGTGTTTTGAACTGCTTCCTATTTCTCGTGTTCAAGAAATGGGAGGCAGTTCACAAGTGCCGAGCGCTGTGCAATCGCTTAAGGTTTTAACCTCGCTTTGACTATGCAGTCCGTTTAGTTCTCAGCCTTCTTGATCTTCTCGCCAAGTTTTTTATCAATGACGACGTAGAGGTAGCCCAGGGCAACAAAGACAACAATCAGAATCACAATGGTCAAAGTAACTGTTGGGACTCCTAGCTTGTCAAAGTCCATAAATCCATAAGGCCAGCGAGACTTCTCTTTAATCTGTACGCCAAAGCCCAGGACCAAAACAATAATGTACGCAAAATACGTGAGCGGATACAAAGGCCAGATCAGAGGCTCTTTGAAGCCCATAGTTGGCTTCTCGTCAAAGAGCAGCCAGTCCAAAACGGCGCAGATAGGAATCACATCATGCAGAATAAAATTGTTGAACTTAAAGACGCCGTTGACAAAGACCTCGCCATGGTCAAGCAGGAAGTAAGCTACCAGGCCAGTTACGGTAATGCCCAGCATAAGCGTGTGTTTGACCGTTGGCATCCATGGCTTCTGAGCGGTCTCGGGATGCTTGTAAGCCTGGAACAGCGCGCCCCAGAAATAGGCAACAAGCAGCAGGTTAGAGATGTTGGTGAAGTAATACAAGAAAGAAACGCGGAAGTTCATTCGGAAGACGCCCGCAGAATCACACAGTACAAAGGTTCCAATCACAGCAATAAATAGCTTAAAAATAAATGACGCTTTCTTAGATTTAATCAACGCAGTGCCTCCTTCTGTAAAGCGAGAGGTCACTGTAAACCTAGCGCGCCGCGACAAAAATACGTAATTCTCAGAGTTAACAGTTATGTTTCAAATGAAAAAGATTCAAAAAAATGCGGTCTTCTCACTTTTGGCGAGAAGACCGTGAAATGGCGAGAAAATCGCAGATGACAAAAGTGTACCAGATCAACCAGGACTGCGTTACTGAAGCGCGTGCTTAATCACAAGAATTGGATGGTGTAGGAGCAGTCGAGGTCCTGTGGATTTCATGACCTCTTTAACGCGAGCGCGCATCTCTTTGCTATAGCAATGCGATTTGCATTTTGAGCAAAACGTCTTTGTCTCAATGTGAGGACAGCGGTCCACACGCGTATGCGCATACTTCTCAAGCTCAGCGCACTCGTCGCACAGAGGTTCGTGGGCTTTGGTGCGATGGTACTTCTCGCAATAAAAACGAATCATGAGCGAAATAAGATCTTTTTCTTTTTGACGTTTCTGCGCAATTTCTTCAGGTGTCATCAGCTCACTCGTCCCCCATCAACGGTGTAAACAACATCTGCAATTCCCATGGTAGAAGCCCTATGAGAGACAAGAACCACGGATTTACGCTCAGTTTCTTTATCAAGTGAGCGCAAGATAATAGCCTCGTTTAGGCTGTCTAGGTTACTGGTTGGCTCGTCGAGCAGCATGAGTGGCGCGTCATGCAAGAATGCGCGAGCAAGGCCAATGCGCTGGCGCTCTCCGCCAGAAAGTGAGTCGCCAAGCTCTGCAACAGGCGTGTCGTAGCCCTGGGGCAGCGTGGAAATGTACTCGTGAATTGAAGCCTTCTTGCACGCCTCAACAATCTCTTCATCCGTTGCATCAAGCTTTGCAATGCGGAGATTGTTCTTAATGGAATCGTGATACAGATGCGTATCCTGCGTCATGTAACTCTCAAGATCACGCAGGTTAGAGGTATTAATCTGCTCCAAAGGGGTTCCAGAAATCTCAATGGCACCAGGCGTTGCTGGCCAGAAACGCATCAAAAGTTTTAGCAGCGTAGACTTGCCTGAGCCGCTCTTTCCCACAATTCCCACGATCTTATCGGTAGGAATATCCACGGAAATGTTGTCTAGAATCTGCTCGTCATCGTACGCAAATGAAAGCTTAGAAACGCGCACGCCCTCATAGGAGATATCTTTTTGACCCACTACATCTTCAACCAGGGGCTGTTCGTCCAAAATATCCAAAACACGGTTGCCTGCAGCAAACGTACTGGTCAGGGTTGTACCAAGTGCTGCCAAAGCCACAACAGGCCCAAACGAACTCATCAATGCAATGGTAACAATGAAAGCTTCATTCATAAGAATCTGCTGGTGATAGGCCAGGTAGAACGAACTAAAGAACATAATAAGGCCAGAGAGCAAAATGACCGTTGAGGTGATTGCATCGTTGACACCAAATGCCTTCTTAACTGCCTGTTGTCTGTCGCTTAACTGATCAGCAAGCTTACTGGAGCTCTCAAGCATTTGAGTGCCCGTGTTGTATTGCAGAATCTCGTCAAGACCACGCAGGTTATCAAGGGTAACCGTCGAGAGTTTACCAGCAAGATCTCTTGCCTCAGCAGAGTCTTGCTCGGAGCGCTTAGACATAGCAAGCGGAATTGCCACGCCAACTACCAGGTAAGAAATAAGTGCAATAACACCCAAAATCCAGTTGGTAGTACCTGCAATAAACCACACCATAACAATGCAGAACACAACCGCAATGCAGATAGGCGAGATAGTGTGTGCGTAGAAAACCTCAAGCAGCTCAATGTCTGAGGTAATGACGCTCATCAGGTTGCCCTTATTTTTGACCTCAAGTTTTGCAGGGGCAAGCTTTCTGAGCGCCGTGAACACACGGTCTCTAATAAGCGCAAGCAGTTTAAACGCAATAAAGTGGTTGCATTCCTGCTCGGCATAGCGCAGCAGACCGCGGACCAGGGCAAACAAAAGCATGCCACCAAAAAGCAATGCCATAGGAGAAGATGAAGCAAATCCCATAGCACTGAGCAGCGCATATGCTCCAAAAATGCTGATGAACGTGGCGGCAAGGTTACCCAAAACGCCCATCAAAATTGCAAGTATCATAAAGCCAGCCAGCGGACGAACCAGCCCCACCAGTCTCAGCATAATAGTGAGCGCACTACGGCGAGAAGTACGTGCAGTTGTGGCGCTGTTCTTAACTTCTGTTTTCATTACGCCTCAACTCCTTTCACATAGTTCTCAAGTTCTGTCTGGGCCTGCGTCATTCGTTTGTACTCGTCATTTGTTGCAAGCAACTCTTGGTGCGTTCCACATCCAACAACGCGACCATGCTGCATAACAACAATCTGATCAGCATTTTTAACGTTTACTAAGCGGTGAGAAATTACCAGCACCATCTTTGTCTGAGCAAGCTGATGAACCTGCTGCATAATAACGTCTTCACTCTCAACATCAATATTTGAAGTAGCTTCATCAAAGATGTACATCTGGCTATTGTGAAGCAGGGCTCTGGCCAGTGCTAATCTCTGACGCTGACCACCAGACAAGTTGGAGCCCTTCTCGGCAACTGGCGCGTCAAGTCCACCCAAAGACTTTACGAACTCAGCAAGATTGACCTGTTCAAGGGCGTGCCAGAGCTGTTCTTCAGTAGCCTCTGGATTACCCATGGCAAGGTTAGAGCGAACGCTTCCCATAAAGAGATGTGCCTGATGACCAATATACGTAACGTTTTGAAGCAAATTCTGGTCAGAAATGTCTGACAAACTGGTATCTCCAAACAGAACATCGCCAGAATACGAGCGGAGTTTTCCGGTCAACAGTGCTGCAATTGTTGATTTTCCGCAGCCTGACTCTCCTACCAGGGCATTCAAAGAGTTAGCGCGCATTCCAAAAGAAACATTCACCAAGACGGGTTTCTCGCCATCATAGGAGAAAGAAACGTTGCGCAGCGTCAAATCACTGGACTCAGGAACTGTCTTGGTACCCTGCTCTCGAACAGGCATATCAAGCAGGTCAAAGATCTTGTCCGACGCTGCCATACCGTTCATGGCAATGTGGAAATAACTGCCCAAAAGACGCATAGGCAGGAAGAACTCAGCCGAAATCAAAATGACAAAGACGCCTTCCCACATAAAGAGGAGGTGGTCATTTACCTGCTGAATTGCAAGAATTGTACCGAGCGCGCTTCCACCAAATGCAACCACGTCCATCACGGTGATGGAGTTAAGCTGCATGGTTAGAACCTTCATGGTAATACGTCTAAAGTGCTCGGCTTCCTCGTTCATCTGCTTGTGTTTAAAACCATCAGCCTTGTAAATCTTTGCTGTGGTCAGGCCCTGCAGGTTCTCCAAAAACGTATCGCCAAGCTGCGTATACTGGCCCCAATACTTGGACAAAAGCTTCTTTGCAAACTTCTGGATAAGAACGATGGTCATTGGAATGAGCGGCACAAATACCAGCAAAACAATGCCAACTACCGGACTAATAAGGAGCAAAACAAGAAAAAGTGTCAGTGGCGCCAAAACTGCATAGAAGAACTGTGGTAGATACTGCGCAAAATACGTTTCTAGCTGGTCAACGCCTTCAACTGCCAGCTGAACAATCTCACTGGTCGCATATGAATTTTTATACGAGGGACCAAACTCTAAAAGCTTCTGATAGATTTTCTCGCGAAGGGTCTTTTTAACCCTTTTTGCTGCGTAAAAGCTTGTCTTGTGCTGAGCAACCTTGCAGAAAATACGAGTCACCACAGCAATAAGGCAAAGACCAATAAATACAAGCTGCTCCTCAAAGACAAAATAATTCATGAACAAAGCTTCTATCATTCTTGCCAGAGAGTACATAAATACAATATTGGCAAGCAGCGCAATCCACTGGTAAAGCACGGTCAAGCCAATGTATTTTTTACTCTCCTCAATGAGGGCAATGAGGCGTTTATTAATCATCATATGCAGACTTCTTTCGCTTTTCTTACAAGCAGAATCTTTAATCCACTAACTGTTTTACTTACTTTACATGTAGTTTTGTCGTTGCATATACGAGTTTGCCTTATGCAACATTTAAAAACAATACACAAAATAGCGAGAACAACTGCTATTTTTGAACACGTTCCCAGTCCACTTTTGTGAGCATTGATATACCAAACTGCTCTTCTTTGCCTGTATATTTATTCAAGTCTGTAAAGATTTCTACTTCTGTGAAGCCACACTTTTGAGCCACTGAAGCAGACCTCTTATTACGCTCAAGATATCTAATAATCACCTGGTCAACGCCATGCTCTTCAAATGCATAGGTAGTAAGAGCTTGAGTACCCTCAGATGCCAATCCCTGTCCCCAATAAGGACGACCAATCCAATAGCCAATTTCTGACTGATGCAGCTGTTTTGAGGAATCCTTTGGATCAGGAATTTCTTCAAAATCCAACGACATTGAACCAATTAGATGACCGGTCCTCATGTCTTTTACGGCATAACAGGACTTATCGGACAGCACGTTTGCAAGAACCTGCTTGGAATCTTCTAAAGTTTTGTGAGGTTCCCATCCACAAAGTGGACCAATTTCTGGATCTTTTGCCAATTCATAGAGCTCATTGGCATCAGATGTATGCCATGGAATAAGAAACAATCTCTTAGTTGTAATCATGCAAATTCCCTCACAACCTTTTGTTATTTAATGACTTTATATTACTGTCCAATCTGTTGGACACTCATTCTTTAACAAATCCATATTCTATTCTCAACATCTTCTAAGGAGGCTCTTATGTACAGTCCTACAAAGCTTGTTGATTCTTTTGTTATTTCCGGTCTTCCCTACTACGACGCTCCTCTTGTCTTTGACCAGCTCAAACTTGGCTCAGATCTAACCATTGTTCCTGAACGTGATAACCCTTACGACCCAGAGGCTCTTGCTCTGTACTCTAATGACCACAAGCTGGGCTTTGTTCCTAGAGAAAGCAATTCTCTCTGGAGTACTTTGCTCTTCTACGGACATCAAAACATTGTTACTTGCAAGATCACGCAGCTCAGCGATCACCATGGTCATCTTCTCGTTAAAGCAGGCCTTTACGTCATTGATGCTCGCTAATTGGCGCGAGAAAGACTACTTGTTTTGACCTGGTTTAGCTAGTCCCTTTCTCTGTTTGGTAGCTCTGAAGAATTCCGCTCAAGTACTCTTGATATTTCTGCCTGGTCTTCTTTGGAGCTACCAACTCGATATCTGTTCCAAAGGTTGCAAGCCAGCCATAAAACGTTGGAGCTTCCATAACAGAAACGTGCACGTCAGCTGTAGTGCCATCAGAACTTGGGTTATTCAAAATAATGTTCTTTCCAAAGCGGTCATACACCGAGCACATTACGCGCTCATTGACACGAAGTGTGACCTCAACAACCTCGCCCGAGTACATACCAAAGACACGCTCTTGATACTTATCTATGTCAAACTGCTTGATTTGCTCGTTAACCGTAGCGTCAGCATCAGCAACCTCAAGCCTAAACATACGGTCCACGCGATAATTGACAAAGTTTTGATGCTTATCGTTCCACACAATAAGATAGTAAAAATCGTCAATGTACGTAAGTTGAACAGGCGTTTCTTCTCTTACAGGAAGCTCTTCAATCACCTTGTCTTTGAAGCCCTTCTTGCGATACTTAAACGAGACCTTTTTCTTCTGCAAAAGCGCCGTTTGAATAGCATTGAGTGCGTAAAACACAGACTCATTTTGCGACTTAATACGACCCTCAACATGGATACGCTTCTTGAGCGTATCAGAGGTAGACTTCCCACCTAGCTCTCCAATAAGGCTCACCAGGTTATTTGCCTTGCGCTCCGTCAAAAACTTTGATGACTGCACAGCGTCTGCCATCAGCATGAGCTCCTCAGCCTGAAACTTCCTGGTTGCCAGGCCATACTCAACAGGATGGCGCTGGTAAGACTGGATGTCGTAGCCAAAATTCTGCAGCGATTTGATGTCATCGTAGAGTGTTTTACGTTCCACGCTTAGCCCGCGCTCTGCTAGCTTTTCAATAAGCTGAGGCGTGCTCAAACCATGATCGTCATCAGTTTCTTCCTCGAAAATTTTTACGAGGTGCAAGCAGCGGGTCTTCTCGCTTGGCATACTGCCTCCGAAGTCTAGCTCCAATAAAAAACTCCTGTCCATTTTAGTGGACAGGAGTCGAGAAGAACGTATGGTCAGAAACTCTTCGGTAAACGGCATGTAAGTCGCAGATAAATCGTTACCAACTGATATTTAGCCCCAAACCTCTTCGGCAATTTCTTTCACAAGCGCAATCTTTGCCCACTGCTCATCTTCGGTGAGCTTGTTACCAATCTCGCAGCTTGCAAAGCCACACTGGGGAGAAAGGCAGAGGTTCTCCAGAGGTACGTACTGAGCTGCCTCATGAATACGCTCAATAACCTTGGCTTTCTCTTCCAGCTGGGCGTGCTTGGTGGTGATCAGACCAAGCACAACTTTTTTACCAGCTGGAACAGAACCCAGGGGCTCAAAGCCACCGGAGCGATGATCATCAAATTCTAAGAAGAAAGCGTTTACGTGCTCTTGAGCAAGAAGGGCATCGGCTACATCGTCATAGCCGCCCTCGCAAGCCCAGGTACTATGGAAGTTGCCACGACAAACGTGTGTGTTAATAGTCAGGTCAGCTGGAGCTGCATCAAGAACGCGGTTATTAATCTCCAAGAGCAGTGCTTTGATCCTCTTAAGACCCTTCTGATCAGCGCCAAAGAAAAGCTCTGCACGTGGGTCAACCAGCACGCCCCATGAGCAGTCATCAAGCTGAAGATTACGACAGCCTGCAGCATATACCTGCTTAATAAACGCACCGTAGCCAGCAACAATATCTTCAAGAAGGTCCTGGTCGTTGGCATAGTACTTGTTAGTCTGCTCACGGTTCATGGGCATAATGAACTGCTCAATAAACTGTGCTGGTGCAGGAATAGTAAGCTTGGCAACAGTTGTCTCGTCCTCAAACTGCTGGACAAAGCGGAAGTGCTCTATAAAGGGATGCTCTTTGATGAGCTCCACTTTTCCTACGAGGAAGGTGTCGTCAATCTCTGCAATCTCATCGTGGAAAGGAAGTCCAGTATTAGTTGGCGCATGGCCAATACCTTCGAACGCCCACATAAAATCAAGGTGCCAGGTTGCACGCCTAAACTCACCGTCAGTGATGACTTTAAGGCCTGTCTGCTTCTCCTTTTGGATAAGCTCTGTAATAGCTTTGTCCTCTACTTGCTTGAGCTCATGTGAATCAATCTGACCTTTTTCAAACTGAATACGAGCCTGCTTAAGATTTTCTGGACGAAGAAAGCTGCCAACAACATCAAAGCGATGTGGAGTAGTTTTATCATTTTTGATTGCCATAATGACCCCTTAGAACTGCTTATGAGAAACCAGTATGACAATCAACACTTCACTTGTGAAATACAAATACTTAACTAATTCATATAGCTAAAAACTATATCTTAACGTTTACCGTTCCACTCATCTAAGAACTGGCCAATATACTCACGCATGTACTTCTCGCGAGCTTTTCCTAGCTCTTTGCCACTGCGCGTATTCATCATGTCTGCCAGCAAAAAGAGTTTCTCGTAGAAGTGGTTGAGCGACGTTGATTTGTGTGAGTGATACTCCTCGCCGCCCATGTTAAGAGTTGGTGGTTCATCCGGGTCATACATACCGCGACCATGACTTCCGCCATAGGCAAAGGTACGTGCGATGCCAACAGCACCAAGCGCGTCCAGGCGATCTGCGTCTTGAACACACATACCCTCAAGCGTTGAAGGAACTACCGAGTCCGTTCCCGAGAAAGAAACCTCATCGATTGCGATACAAATTGCCCGGATAGTGGCCTCGTCGACAGCATGCTGACGCAGAAAACCAACGGCCCTATCCTTATGCTCATGCGTCTCTGGAGAAAGCTTGATGTCATCAACATCGTGCAAAAGCGCAGCAAGGGCAACAATCTCTTGATTTGCCCCTTCCTCTTGCGCAATTCTTACAGCCATTTTGTACACACGCAATGTGTGGAAGTAGTCGTGGCCACTAAAATCTGTGGAGAAAACCTCTTTTACAAAGTTCAAAGCGTCATCGATAATTTTTGAGTCCATAACTCCCCGCTCAACACATTCAAACGTATCTCTCACGCATTATTTGCGCAGATTGTGCATCCTCTTAACTGTCTATTTCTTAGTGTACAAAGCTTCTCTTGCTAGAAAATTTTGAACTCCAAATTTCATGAAATTGTTAACTATCCAGCTTCCACTATTCAGTTTCCGCATAACTCACATTTGTCTCAAAATTTAATACATTTCTATTGCAATTTTTATCCGTTGCACGTTTATGACAAATGTCGAGAAAATCGTCAAAAATAGAGCAATTTAAATGCCATTTTTCAACGTACCAAATATTTTGATTAAATTATTTATATAACATTAGTCCAAGAGGTTTTTTGAAATGTGTTCAAACTATAAAAATCGCTGGTTGAGCTAACAATTTTTACCAAAATAATAGATAATTATCTATACGAAAAATGCTCTGAATATGTGTCATTTATCTCTATCGTGCTTATCGTGATGCATCACTTTCAGCGCAAGATTTAATTGCAAATTTTGTTGGGGTATTCACTATTTGTTAGGGGTAGGTATGGAAAGAAAAAACAAGAACTTTGCAAGCAAAGGGGCAAAGACAGCTATGTCTTTGGTACTCGCGCTCTCTTTGGTCCCTTCTTCAGCGTTAGCAGAAATTGCTAGCACTCAAGAGGTAGCTCAGACGCAAGAAGTTGCAGCAACTCAAACAAGTGATGCAACTGCCTCAACCTCTGAAGCAACAGCAGAGACCTCTGCTGAAACCACTACTAACGCAGAAGCTACTTCCAACCAGCAGACCTCTGAGCAGACTGCTGCTCCTGCAGAAAGATCTTCTCGCCGTGTTACAAGAAGCCTTTCTTACATCTCAACTGAGCTCTGGGTAGACGGAACCAACGGTAGCGATACTAACGAGGGCTCCAGCTCCGATCCTGTTAAATCTCTCCAGAAAGCACTGGAGCTGTGGGGAGAAACTTCTTCAATCTACACCATTCATCTCAAAGGCAACCTTGATCTGACCTCTACGGTTACCATTCCTTCTGGTCTTACACTCAAGATTGAATCTGAGGGTGCAACGCTTACTGGCACTGGAAACAGCATTGACGGTCTAGTTCTTTCACCTGGCTCAACGCTGACCGGTACGGGCACCCTTACCATGTCTGGCTTCAAAACCGCACTAACAGCAGAGCGTGGCTCAACCATTACCGATGGTACCTATGTCTTTAGAAACAACGCAGGTTCCAGCAGCACTCGTGGCATTTCTCTTGGCGGAACCGTTAGCGGCAGCACCAACAAAAACAGCGTTACCATCACTGCAGACGATAAGAGCAACACAAACTTCTTTGAGTCTGGTGTCACCTTTGAAAACGCTACTATCAAAGTAACTTCACAGGCTCGTACCTGGAATGACGCTCGCAACCTCAACCTTAAGAACACAGACCTTACCGTTGAAGGCTTTGGTCAGACTTTCTACGTCAACCAGCTCAACATGAATGACTCTACGCTGACCATTAATCCTTCATGGTACGGCGCTACGGGTATGACCATCCAGGGTACTTCTAATATTGTTAACTCCACCATTAATGCTAATGCTGGTTCAACTTCTGGTATTTCTGTTGGTGTAGCTGGTGGAACAGTAAACGTTACTAACTCAACCCTTAACTTCACCAATGGAGGAACCGGCGGTCTTAACGTCAACACTGGTGACGTCATCATTAACAACTCCACCATTAAGGGAGACGGTCGTAACTCTGGCGCCCTCTTTGGAGCCCAGACTAATGGCTCCATCCAATTCACCGGAAACAGCCTGGTAGAAACCCCTGCTACCAAGAACTCCGATAACGGAGCTGGCCAGACTCGTCAGAACTACAACGTTGTTGGCGGCTCTTACCTGCTCAAATACGCACCAAGCTACAACAGTGGCTTTGGTAGCACTATCCCTACAAACGGTGCAGCTAACGGCAACGAGGTTCTCTCGCTCTTTACCCTTGCTGACCCATCAACTAACTCTCTGAGCCTCATTAATGCTAACGGAGCAACCTATACCTACCCAGTTGCTAATGCTTCAAGCGATGGTCAGAAGCACGTTTGGGCACCTGCCGCAACCGTTACCTTTGACCTCAATACCCCAGGCGTTACCGGCATCAACCCAACATTTGCTGACGGCACTACTGCTAACAAGACTGCTCTTGCTATGCGCGGCAACTCTCTTGCAACTGCTTCTTCTGTAGCAGGAGGCTCCACTACCCTACCTGCAGATCCTTACGCAAGTGGTCAGGAGTTTGACGGCTGGTACTACACCGACGCTGCTGGTACCGAGCACCAGTTCACCGCTGATACCCAGGTCACCTCTGACATGACAGTCTATCCACATTGGAAGGCCAACACTGCTTGGTTCTACGTTAGGTATCACAATGGTAATGGCGTCTCTGTCATTGACCGCGTTGCTACCAACGCTAGCCGTACCGTAACGGTCCGTTCTGACGCTGAGGTCAACAACCTCGACAATAACTTCAATATCGCTGGAAAGACCTTCAAGCGTTGGACCACCCAGGCAAACGGCGCTGGTGACGAGGTTGCAGCTAATTCCAACCTGGCTGTTCCTGCAGGTACTGATACCGTTGATTTGTACGCAGACTGGGAGGAGCAGCACCTTACCGTGTCCTTCTCGGCAAATGGTGGCACCTTCTCTGCAAACAGTGTCTTTAAACAGAACCCTAACGTCTTTGACATCACCACCGATGCAAATGGCGGAGAAGTAGCAACTATCAAGACTCATCCAACTGTTGCTGAGCAGACCAATATCAATGCACTGCTTCAAAACCTTAGCGGCAACACTCTCAGCGCTACAACGGCTGGAATTGCGAGCCCTACCAGCTCTAATACCAATACTGCCTATACAGATATTGCAACTTTTGAGAACCACATTCTGGACAACACGGATGATCCAATGACCTTCTTTGGCATTGTTATTGGTCACAACTACCACTACTGGTTCACTGACGCTGCAGGTAACTCCCCTGCAACCATCAACGGTGGCGCAACGCTTACCAACGACGTCACCTATTACCTCAAGTGGAAGGAAGATCCTTCCATCCAGAGAGTAGAGCTTACTAGCGATCTTCCTGCTGATATGTGGAGTGATTCTCAGAGCAACACCACTCAGATCAAGGAAGTTTCTAACGATAAGAGCTTCAGTCTTACAGGCGCTATTGACGCTACTTCCGTCATTAATCAGATGAGCGCTTTTGAGAATGGCATTGCTGGCGGCCTCGACGACCTAACCAAGATTACGCTTTCTGGCACAACTTCTACCTTTACTGCAAAGCTCACGCTTCCTGCTGGCGTTGTTGTCCCAGCTAATCCAACAGTAACTACCTCTGGCCTTGGTGATCTCTTTGAGGTTACAAACGTTTCCGTCAACGGTCAGGAAGTTACCGTTACCCTGAAGCTCAAGGGCACTTACACCAACTACAAGCAGCTCAAAGACGCTGTCGAGACAGTTGGCAAAGACGATGCAGCTACCGCAGAAATTGCAAGACCTCTTACCGTAACTGTTGATGGTCTCACACTTGACCCAACTCAGGTAACCAATGGTCAGGAGCTCACCGCTACAGGTACTCTTACTGGCACCTTTGAGTCCTTTGCAAAGAACACTGTCACTAACGTCACCAAGAAGTTCGAGCTTTCTTGGAACGGCGTTCAGATTGCTGCGAGCAGAGACCCTCGTGGTACCGGCATTCAGCAGACTCTGATTGTGAACAACCCAATTGAGATGAACCTTCCTGCAGATATGCTTGCTGACGAGAATACCGAGCATGACCAGGTCATCACTATGAAGGCAGGCACCACCTTTAACCTCACTGGTTCAATTCTTGCTTCCTCTATCCAGGAGCAGATGAACAACATCGAGCGTGCCTACCCTAATACCAACCATGACACCATTACGCTGAGCAACCTGAAGTTCAAGTTCACAGCAACTCTGACTGTTCCTGAAGGAATGACACTTCCAAGCAACCTTGATGCCAACACCATCCAGGCCTCTAACTTTGGTAGCGGCTTTAAGGTCAGCGATGTTCAGGTCAACGGTCGTACGGTTACCGTCACCTTTGAGCTCAGCGATCCTTCCTCCATTAGGACGTACTCTGACCTCGAGCGCATTGTTGATGAGGCAAGTGCAAACGATGGCTGGATGAAGCTCACCATTCCTGGCGTCACCATTGACTCCAATGTTGCTGCAGGCACCCAGCTCACCGCTGTCGGCACCGTTACCGGCTCCTTCAGCGCTATTGCTGATTCCGCAGCTGGCAACCGCAAGGTCTTCTCGTTCACCTGGAATGGTGTCCAGTGGCCAGATGGTAAAGACGCCGTTGCAACTGATAATGACACAATCCAGCTCACTATTACTGTTGCAGAGGATGAGACTCCAGAGACTCCTTCCACTCCAACTAAGCCATCTAAGAAAAAGAAGCAGAAGACTCCATACACCGGAGATGCTTCTGCTGCAGCACCTCTTGCTGCACTTCTCGCTGGTATGACCGCTGTAATGACTTCACTTGGCATTACTAAGCGTCGTAAGAATAAGTAAGAAAGAAAGTGATTGGTTCTGTATCGCTCTAGTTAGGATGTGCTATGAAAAGTAAGGCAAGGATTGTAGCGGGATTGCTTTTAGCTGCCGTTGCATTCGTCGCAGCATTGCTGCCCAACCTTAGCGTGGCTTACGCAGAAGACACCACAGGTCTTCAAATCAATGCTCTGAGCATTGAAGATGCGTCGACTCACGCCCAAGTTGCTGACCTTCTTGCAGGTCAAACCCCTGCTCTTAAGGCAGGAGTCACCTACGCCCTGAATGTTGGCTACACAATCCCTGCATCGTTGCAGTTCTCCCCAACGTACCTCAACGTGAGGTTTGGAGACGGGCTCTATGTCACAGGTACTCCAGGTGCAACATTTACCGTTGGTGGTATCTCAAACACCAGCTTCTCTGACCTGGTTACCGCACCTACGGGAACGGGAACCCTTCCTTATGGCTATCCTGGCGCAAGTTCCGAGAAGAACCGCAGTGGTGATCTGGTCTACATGACCAAAAACGGCCTGACCCAGGTTTCTTCCAGGGGAGAAATTCAGTTCAAGCTTGACGATGCTGTTGAGAACCAGAGCGCAAGCCAGGTTATCGCAAACGCAATTCGTGTTGGCTTGAGCACCGCTGCAACGCAAAACGTTGATCCACATACTTCATCTGTTACTGCAGCTGACGCCATGACCTATGGTTTCTGGGCTGATCAGTCCACCGAGGTTCTCTCTAAGGGTGGCACCACCTCTACCCTGCAGGTTTCTACCACAGGCTCTAAGGTCCTCACCGAGGCAAACAGCAAGACAACAGTTCAGGTTGTCTACCCAAGCGATATGGAGCTTGTTGGTGTCAACGAGACCAGCCTCTACAACACCGCAGGTACCATTGTTTCTACCACCGATGATGGGACTAACAAGACCGCAACAGTTGAGTGGAACGAGCCAGGCTCTTACGCAGGTACCCCAACCTTTAAGCCACAGATTAAGGTTCCTGCATCAAGCGCCAGACCTAACAACTCAACCTTTAACGTCACCATTAAGAACCTCACTATGACCGTTTGGAATGACACTCCAAACGTCAACCGTACCTCCGCAAACGCTTCTTCTACTCTTACGGTTACCGTAATTGACGGTCTTAAGCCAGAGCGTCTTACCACACACGCTCTTGTCGATACAGCTCCTAACTGGGCATACAAGAAAAACGATACCTACAACGTTCGTCTTGGTACCTACCTCATCAAGAACGAGCTCTCCACGGACACCGCGCCAAAGACGCTCGAGATGACCATCGACCAGAACCAGACCGCTATCATCCGCGGCGTCACCATCCCTTATAAGGCTGGTATGACCTATGGTCCAATCCACTGGACTGCATCGGACGGTACGAGCGGAACTGCTGACCCAAGCATTCTGCGCAAATCTGGTGTTTCTGCCCTCATCACCAACACTGCTCTTGGTCTTGATATCAACACTTCCATCACTTCTATCAAGGTTGACCTTGGTCCAATTCTTGGCGGATACGATGGTATTAGGCCAATGAACGATCTTCTCGACACATGGAATCCAAACAACAAGCATGTCACTGACGAGTTCTACGGTTGGAGCGACATCTCCAACGGCGTTTACGGCTCTTGGAAGAAGGGTACAAACGCCGACGTTGTCACTAACGTCAAGCTCTACAACACCGGCACCACTCCTGACGCAGGCGTTACGCTGACCGCTAAGTCCGGCGCGCCTAAGGTTCTTAACGGCGTTGGTAAAATCGATAAGACCCAGATTAACGGCGGCGAGACCTTCAATATTTCTGGTCGCATCGACGACGCAAACTGGGACTGGAACCCTCTTCAGGAGCCAGTGCTCTACGTCATCATGCCTGAGGGCTTTACCTACAGCAACCTCACCGTTTCTAACGGCACGCTCAGCGCCCCTGAGTTTGTTGGCACCTTTGATAAGGATGGCGTTGCAGTTAGGGTCTGGAAGTACACCATTGATATTGGCGATGAGACTCGCGGCCAGTATCAGCCAAACTTTACCAGCAAGAACATGACCCTGAGCATGGATGTCCACACCACCGATCTTGCAGGCAAGCGCGTCTATCACATCAACGATTTTGTTGGCATTACCACCAAAGACTTCAAGGAAATTGGTGCTCAAATTAAGAAAGAGAAATGGGATAACAAAAACTGGGACACTTCCCAGTACACCAGCCTATTTGGCAACAGCGTCAACTCTGGCGAGACCATGGTTTCACTCTCCGAGGGCCCTGGTATCAACATTGCACAGGCATCTGCTATTGCCGCTGCATCTACCCTTTCTGTAAAGGACGTTATCTCTGGAACCGTTACTGACTACACCTACGATTCCACAAACCCAAGCACTACTACTCCGGTTATGCAGAGTGGAGACACCGCCACTGTTCACATTGCTGTCCGCAATAACACCGGCAACACCGCAAATACCACACAGCTGTTTGTTCCTCTGCTCTCCAAATCTGCAAACCGCGGAGCTGGCATCAACCCAGAGGGTGCAACTCAGCTTCCTCTTGCACTTGAGGGTGTAAGAACATCTTCAAACTTCTCTTACCAGTACATCAAGCTAAACCCTGGTGTTACCTACACTGCAAACCATGCTCCACAGCCTGGCGACTACACCGTAGTTACTAATCCTGCTGAGGCTGACATGGTGATGTTTACCTCAACGCACGCACTTGCTGCAAATAGCGGTGGTTTTGTTGACGTCACTTACAAGGTTGCCGATAACGTAGATGCTTCCTACGACGGTAAGCGCAGTGTATTCAGTAGCGTTCTTGACTACGACATTGCTGGTAACCACTCCACTCGTACCCTCTCCACTCACGCTCTGAGCTATGCAGGCATTGACCTCAAGATCAATAAGGTCTGGGACGATAACAACAATGCAGCTGGTAAGCGTCCATCCACAACTGACTTTGGTGCTAACAATCTGGTTCTCTCTAACGATAAGCACCTTGATACCAGCACCATTGCGCCTAAGGTTACCGATAATGGCGACAATACCTACACCATTGTCTACAAGGGTCTTCGTAAGTACGTAGACAATACTGCTGCTGCTACTGTTTCGTACACCATTACCGAGAACGTTCCTAATTCCTACGTTTCAACTAGAAGCAGTATTTCTAGCGTTGAGCAGTACACCACCACTCAGTCGCTGGTAAATGTCTACAATGTCAGGCCTGCCATTGTGACACCATCCATTACCAAGATTGTCGAGGGCGATTACCCAGTTGTTCCTACACCTGTATGGCCTTCACCTGCGTCTCTGGTTAATTCTTACCTGAGCACAAATAACGCTAGCACAGCAGACACCGCAAGCACTACAAGCGCGACAAGCGCCGACGACACTGCAAGCGGCAGCTTTGCCGAGAGCCTAATCAACAATTTCCTGGCAAATGGCTCTGAAGACGAGGGCGACGCTCCTAACGTCTTTATCTTTGAGATGACACGCCTTGATCCATCCAGCCCTATGCCTGAGGGATCTACCGGCAATACCGCTCGTACACGCAGGCTTCTCGGTGGCGACGCTGTATTCCGCAACATTACGTTCACTCAGCCTGGCACCTACGTGTACACCATCAAAGAGGTCACTGGTACTCAGAACATCCAGTACGATCAGAGCGTCTACACCGTTACCTATAATGTTGCTGACGACGGTACTGGCCAGCTTGAGGCAACACGTACTATGACCAAGACTGACGAGGACGGAAACGTTACTACCGTTGACCTTGGCGAGTATAACGATGCAACAGGCGCTGTCTTTACTAACGTCTATCCTGATCCACTGCCAGCCAGGGACTATCCAGTTGTCCAGAAGGTTGTTACTGGTAACGCACCAGATGCTCCAACCGACTATCCATCAGTTCTCCCTGATGACAACGGCGGCAACCCACGCACTGCAACAACTCAGGATGTCTTCAAGTTCACGCTCACCCGCAACGATCCTTCCTACCCAATGCCAAACAACGCAACAACAGATAGCGTTGAGACTTCTGTTGATGTTTCTGGCGATAATAACTTCGGTGAGCTAGTCTTTACGCAACCTGGCACCTATGTTTACACCATCAAAGAGGTTACCGGCACTAACCAGAGGGTTACTTACGACAAGTCCGTCTACACCCTCACCTACACCGTCTTTAAGAATGATGATGGTGAGCTTGATTTCACCTATCACATTACTAAGACCGCTGAAGATGGAACCGTAACAGAGATTGATCAGTGCGAGTGCAGAAGCACGCCTCCTCTGGTCTTCACAAACGACTATCCAGAGCCTGAGCCTCAGCCGACACCAGATCCTGAGCCAACTCCTAGCCCTGATCCACACAAGCCTTCTAAGACCAAGAAGAAGCGCGTTCTGCCAGACACCGGCGATGTCGCTGAGCTTGTAATTGCTTCTGTTGGCATGGTTGCTTCTGGCATCACCGCTCTCGGCTTTGCACTAAGGGTTCGCAAGCAGAAGTAAGATCTATAACATTCCTTAGTACGTAAAATGACCTCGATTTATTCGAGGTCATTTTTTATTGACTTTTCAAATAATCTATTAAAATATCTCTTATCGGATGTTATTTCATTTCTAGAAAAAGGAATTCCTATGCCCGAAGAGAAAAACAATTTTCATTTGCCTATTGACTTTAAAAAACTAACTGAAGTTGATGCTGGAGAAATTCTTTCAGATATTTATGGGAAAGCTTTAGATGGAATTCCAAAAGTAAGTCGTTCAGTAGAAGAAATGGTAAATGACTACGCTTGTAAAGCCGACACACCTAAAGATGCCGCTCTTATGCTCGTGCAAAATCAAGTTCTCAAATGTGGTACATCAGGTTTTCTTACTGGTCTCGGTGGCCTTATTACACTGCCTGTCGCAATTCCCGCAAATATAGGTAGTGTTCTATACGTCCAATTAAGAATGGTTGCCGGAATTGCAAAATTAGGTGGTTATGATATTAAATCGGATCAAGTACAAACCATGGTATATCTTGCCTTAACGGGATCTGCATTAAAAGATGTTGTTAAACAAGTTGGAATTAAGTTTGGTGAGAAAACACTCCAAGCTGCTATTAAAAAAATTCCAGGCAAAGCATTAGTTGCTATCAATCAGCGTATTGGATACCGTTTAATTACAAAATTTGGCGAAAAGGGAATTATTAATCTCGGAAAAGCAATTCCTCTTATTGGAGGCGTTGTTGGAGGAAGTATTGATGTAATTTCCACTAAAATAATTGCTAAGAATGCAATTGATATGTTTATTAACAATGTAATGCCAGAAGGCTCAGAATTGTCTAATGAAGAAATTGCTGATATAGACTCTATTGATATCACTGATGAAAGTGAATTGATTTAATATTTGATTTAACAGTAAAACAGCCGTCTTCTTATTGAGGGCGGCTGTTTTTCTTGGATAAGACGTTTTTCTCGACAGAGATTACTCCCCTAGCATGGTTTGAAGATCATAACCAAAGGACTTAACAAACTCGTAGGCATCCTTCTGCCAGTCCTCTTTGAAGACGCCAGGGGCAGTCTCGAAGAAACTGGAGTCCAAATAACGAATAATAATGAAATTGCTGTTTGGTTGGTCGAAGCCATTGCCCCTGGTGAAATCAATGCCATGACCAGTATTTCTTCTCATTGCTGCTTCAAGAATAGGTACTGTGAGCTCATTGACAGGAACTACAATGTCCGCCCTATCAAAGAAGCCGCCCTTTTCTTTAGTGAAGACAAAGAGATTGTTGAGTGCGCCGCCAGCAACGCACTGAACTCGGCGAATGTCAGAAAGCTTGACCTGATGCTTTGCGCCGGAAATCACGCCGTTTGCGATTGTGATCTTTTTCTCTTTGAGGCTGAACCCGAGCTTAGTGTTTAACGTATCAAGGTTATTAGGGAACTCAGTAGTAAGCTTATTGGCTGCAAAAGCGAGGATGATAGTCTTTGTATCTAGGATGTTGTGTCCAAATCCACGAAGCTTAAGGTCTGTGTCAATGCTAACGAGATTATGACCGTCGTTATCTTTAAAGGTAATCTCGTAAGGACCGTTTGAGCTGCAATAATTCAGTAAGAAGGTTGAACCGACCTCTGAAAACAAAACCTTGACCTCTGGCTTTCCATTACCTGGAACATAAGCCAGACCATCTTTTGTAACGGTATAAGAATACTTATCGTCGCACTTAATTGATACCTGTCGATCCTCAAAAATGCTTCTCATATACCTTTTACCTCCACGTTTTGCAGTACAGGAAATAACTAGGAACTACCTAAAATTATATCGTGTTGCTGGATAATTCTTTGCTGCACGCTAAGTTTTCGGCGGATGAAGATAACTTGACGTTGGCAAAGCCGTCAAAATCGTTAGGGTAATTTGATTCCTGCATAATGGAGTCTGTTTATTCATAATCGTGAATACCGCAATTTTAGGGTACTAATTTTAGTGCCCAAAAAGGTAAAAAAGCCGTTTAGTTGGGAATGAAAATTGAAATTTCGTTATTTGATGCCCAACTAAACGCATTTTTTACCATAGTTAAAAGTTTTTCCTGGGCAAACGCGTATGCAGAAAAATGTAACCCCCAACTAAACGCATTTTTTACCACTTGGCGCAGAGGTGGATACGGGAGCCTCGCAAAACGCCAGGATAGCGGTATGGCTGCATAGTTTTGTACTCCGCATATGGCGGCCTTGACGGGCTTGATGGCCTGACTGGCCTTGCCGAGCTACACAAAAACAGGCTCCTGGTTTTACCAGGAGCCTGTTTTAATCGCAATCAGAGAGTTTGGAACTCTAGCTATTAGCTGTTCTTCCTTCTAAGAGCGATGCCAAGACCACTCAGGGACAGAGCTGCAGCTCCAACAATTGAAGCAATACCTGAAGCGTCGCCAGTATAAGGAAGGCCTGGCTTCTTAGGCTCTGGAGTAGTAGGTGGCGTGGTTGGAGGAACAACAGGAGCAGTGTTGGTCACTGTGAAACCATCATCCTGATTACCAGTAATCTGAGTTGTGTAACCAGAGATAGGAGTCTCAGAGATGGTGTAAGCATACTCGTGACCATCAGTCTTGTCGTAGAACTCAAGGTTGCTGAAAGTGTGCTTCCAGTCGTCAGCCTTGGTAATAGTTACCCTATCAACCTCGACGCCGTCACGATACAGGACAATCTCAGCAGAATCGCCTTCCTTGTTCTCCCAGACCTTGGTGACCGGGATGTCGCGAGTCTTCATGTTGGTGTTAGTTACCACGTAGTTGGTAGCATCGCCAGTGATCTGAGAGGTATAGCCATCAACTGCATCCTCAGTAACGGTGTAGTTAATCAGCACACCATTGTTGTACTGGTTTAGGTTGCTGAAGGTGTGCTGCCAGTTATCAGCAGCGGTCAGAGTTGCGCTCTGTACCTCAACACCATCTGCGAGCAGGTGAATAGTTACACTATCAGCAGGTGCACCAATCCACTTCTTTGTTACTGGAACAGAAACCTTGCCCTCGATGGTATTGGTAACCGTGAGTTCAGTAGCTGAAGAGCCAGAATAAGAAGTGGTGTAGTGAGCAATTGGGTCTTCCTTAACGGTGTACTCAATCTCGTGACCAGCGGTGTAACGTGGCAGGCTATTGAAGATATGAGACCAGTTGTTACCTGCATTCAGGTCAAACTCATCCACCTGAGTGCCGTCCGCATAGAGTCTGACATGAACACTAGCAGGACGCAGACCCTGAGCGTTCTCATCGTCAACCCAAACCTTCTTGACTGGGATGCTCAAAGCCTCAGGAGCATGCTGGTTTGTAATCTCATAGCCGTTGATGCTGGTGGTGTAGTCAGGTACTGCGTCCTCAGAAACGGTGTAGGTAATCTCTGTGTTGCCATTGAACTTAGGCAGATCAGAGAAGGTGTACTCCCAGTTATCCGCAGCAGTTACTGTCTTGTGCTGAACCTCAACACCATCTGCGAGAAGCCTGACAACAATGGAAGCTGGGCGCTTACCGTCGTTGTCGTTAGAGTCGTCCCAAAGCTTCTTACCAGAGACGGAGACCTTCTCCTGCTGCAGCTGGTTGGTAACACTCAGTGCAACGGAATCGTTTGGAGAGTTCTCATCAGCCTGACCAGAAGTAGCAGTTACCTTGTACTTCTTGCCGTTGTAAGTGACCATACCATTGGCGTCTGTACCAACCTCTTCAAGAGTGTAGACGATAGGAGTCTTTGTGACGGTACCGTCGTTGTCAGTCTCAACGGTGTACTTACGAAGGTGCGTAAACGAAGCAGTCCAGTTATTAGCTGCGGTAAGGTCAAGCGTCTTACCAGTATCAACACCGTCGGCAAGAAGCTTTACGGTAATGGAGGTAGCATCTGGCTGAGCAATTGCGTTGCCGTCAGCGTCAAGCCACTTCTTCTCTACCTTGACGTCCATGATGTCAACAAGCTGGTTTGCGACCTTCTCGGTACGACGCATAGCAGCTTCGTTGTTGTAAATAACGCTCATGTCGTTGTATGCAAAAGCCTCGGAGAGGTTTGGATCATACAGAGGAGCCTTCATGGTCAGGACCGCAGACAGAACAGTGTATGGAGGCAGGATAGTGCCATCCTTACCAACGATCTTGATTGCCGTTACCTTAGTGTAGTCAGCTGGAGTCTTAGTCCACTCTGGGCTGTTAATCTCGTTGATATCGTTCTGAGCAGGGTGCTCATCGGTACGATAGTAAATATCGTACTGGGAGCTGACGTCAGTTGAACCAATCTTCAGGTCGATAGGACCTTGAAGCGTGTTGCTGAAAGCAGAGTTTCTACCGTCGCCCACATATGGCAACACGTCATACATAAGAATCTTATTCATTGGCGTGTTGTAGTAGTTACGAATGCTCAGGCGATACTGGAAGAGTCCGCTGGTATCAGTGACGCCAGCAAAGTCAGTCATGATAGTAGCCGAGGTAAATGCCCTACCGTAAAATGTGCCACCGCCAGCAATGTTTGGCTCAAGGCTGCGGATGTGCTTGTCGGACTGGATACTCTCAACGTTATTGCCAAGAACCTTTGCAGTTGCCTTCAAAATAGTCTCGTCAGTGACGCCATTCATGTTGATGTCGAGGTCATCCTTAACAAAGTTGCTAGCGTTGTACATACCAGAGAAGTCATCTGGAGTACCGTGAGTCCAGTTTGTGGCGTAGAAGTAAACGTCATTGTTGTTGTTCAGAACGTCATTCTCGGCCTTAGAAGGAATGATGTCGTCGTTGATTACCAGGTTCCTAATCTCATAACCCATAGATCCGTACTGATACACGTATCCAGATGGAAGGGTAATCTTGATCGCATTGCGGCCGGTCTCGTTGTAGTTCCTGATGTACTCAACCTTCTCAGGCTGCAGCGAGTCAGCAATCACTGAAACAGAGGTATTCTCGTCATAATAAACGCCAGCAGGGAGAAGGTCGACGAAGGTTGGATTCTTCAAATAACGAGCAGGTGAAAGCTCTGACAGTGCAAAGCCAAAGCGAGCACTGAAGCGCTCGTTTGGCATACCAACGCGCTGGTACCAAGAGGACTTGGACAGCCAGACCTTCTCGCTAAATGGAGTAAAGCGAGTATCCCAATTTGCGGAGAAGTTCATTGGAGTCTTGGTGCCGTCGGTATTAACTTTGTTGGCATTGACCTTGATGATGTTAGTGATTGGTCTATCGCTGTAGACCTCGCCAAATGGATTCATGAACATCATCTGGATGTTGAAGTCAATGTTGCTGGTTGGCTGCAGGGTTACGTTCTTAAAGTAAATACCAATCTTCCTGTACTGAGGAGACACCGCAGAAGCATTGGATGGGTCAAGCGTGCCCTGGTTGATCTGGTCCAGGTAAGACTGCAACTGCTGCTGACTTGCCGAGTTCATGTCAGCGCGGTAGAGCCAGTTTGCGCCGTTAGCCCTGGTGGGAATGATGTCGTAGCTGCCATCAGCCTTGTAACCGCGGACCTCGATCTGGTCCATGTTGAGTCCAACTCGCTGGCCAACTGCAACAAGGTTGCCGGTCAGCGCGGTCATGAAGAGGCGGTTGTCGGTGTTGGCAACGTCCTCAATGAACTCAATGTCGGTGAGTGGCGTGTCCAACTTGTTGACCAGCTTGATGGTGTAGTCAAGCTTCCTAACAGCAAGGCCGTTCTTGTCATACTGGATAGTTACAGGACCGCGCTTGCTGAGCATACCGTTGCCGCTGAAGTCATTACCAGCAAGGCGGAACTGCTTGGTATCGTCGTCAAAGTTGTGCTCGTTGCCAGGAACCTGACCAACGGTCTCTTCTGCGGCACTTGGGTTATAAGGGATGCCCTGAACCGTTGCAGTGTTGTTGAAGACTACGCGATTAGTGCCGTTGAGGTAGCGAGCGCCTGGGAAGGAAAGCTTGAGCTGGGAATATGCAGGAAGGTTATCTCTGATGTAGTCGT
>CABSWT010000016.1:0-25638 GCA_902481575.1 uncultured Atopobium sp. | reverse complement strand
CTCAGCTGCTGCTGCCTCTGCTGCTGCACGCTCCTCCTCTGGAAGTGGAGTGACCTCAATGTCAATGCCAAGGGTCTCTGCAGCTGCCTTCATAGACAGGGAGATGCGACGACGGTCAAGATCAATCTCCATGACCTTTACCTGTACAACGTCGCCAACCTTGCAGACCTGAGATGGAGCAGTAACGTGCTGCTTAGCCATCTCGGAGATGTGGACGAGGCCCTCAACGCCGTTGCCAAGGTCAACAAATGCACCGAAGGTAACAAGCTTGGTGACAGTGCCCTCGATGATAGCGTCAACTGGGTACTTGGAAACAAGTACACGCCATGGATCCTCGGAAGTCTGCTTAAGACCAAGGGAGATACGCTCACGGTTAAGGTCAACGTCGAGAACCTGAACCTCAACCTCCTGGCCAACCTTAACAACCTCAGATGGGTGGTTAACGTGGTTCCAAGAAAGCTCGGAAATGTGAACCAGGCCGTCAATGCCGCCAAGGTCAACAAATGCACCAAACTCAACGATGGAGGAAACAGTACCCTTGAGCTTCATGCCAACCTGGAGCTTGCCCAGGATGTCCTGACGCTCTGTCTTACGAGCCTCCTCAAGAACAATACGGCGAGAAAGAACAACGTTGTTGCGGTTGCGATCCATCTCGATAACACGAGCCTCAATACGAGTGCCCATGAATGCACCAAGATCCTTGACACGACGGAGGTCAACAAGGGATGCAGGCAGGAAGCCACGGAGGCCAATGTCAAGAATCAGGCCGCCCTTAACAACCTCGATAACCTCGCCCTCAACGGTCTCACCAGCGTTGAACTTATCCTCAACTGCCTTCCAAGCACGCTCGTACTCAGCACGCTTCTTGGAAAGAACCAGACGGCCCTCTTTGTCCTCTTTCTGGAGAACAAGAGCCTCGACGTCCTCACCCAGGGAGATGACCTCTGCAGGGTTAACGTCTTTACGAATAGAAAGCTCACGAGCAGGAATAACGCCCTCAGACTTGTAGCCAATGTCTACGAGGACCTCATCGCGCTCAATCTTGACGACGGTGCCGTTGACAAGATCTCCCTCATCAAAATCAGTGACAGTGCCGTCGATCAGGCTGTTCATTTCCTCATCGGAAATTTCATCCAAAGAGAAGATGGACGAGTTCTGAATCTCACTCAAAGGTGGACCCCTTCCAAAACGGGGCCCCGGTCAACATGGTTGCTGCCAGAGTGCCAATACGTGGGCTTCTCTACTCGGAAACTTACATGCTCTCGGGGGCCAACAGATACAGTGCATAGCTTGACGCCATACGGGCAATAGGATAGCGCTCTTCGGCTGATTAAACAAGCCAAAGAGCGCTACTTTGCACAGCTATTACGCAAGTTTTACAAAATTTCTTCAAAGTTTGTTTCTTGCGAGAAGATCTTGTTGTGCTTACGCACGAAGACGGTAGCCTTCTTTCTCTACGGCAGCTCGGTACGCATCGACATCAATCGGATTTTTGCTGAGGATACGTGCCTGACCACCAGCTAGAGTAACCTGCGCCCATGTTCCCTCAATACTATCGAGAGCTCGAGTCACATGATTGACGCAGTTCTGGCAAGTCATACCACCAATCTCAAATGTTTGAACATAAGGGTAATGAGATTCATCTTTGTCTTCTGGACCATCTGCAGCAGAAACCTGCTCTGTGTTACAGGTAGTAACACCTGTTCCTTCATCAGAGCAGCAGCCTTTTTTACCTGCAGCAATTCCGTAAACACGATAAACCGCAAAACCGCAAAGCGCTACAACAGCAAGAATAACAATGATATTAATTGGTGACATACAAACTTCCCTTCTGTTGCTGTTTTAGTACCCATCATTTTCTAGATTATTCAAAAAAATGATGTTTTTTCTCGCAAAATTTAACAGCAACAGTAAAAATTTTAATGAAGCTTAAGCAGAAAGCTTTGCACCAAGGCCACGAAGAGCCTCAAGAGCATCGTCATCTGGCTCAAGGTTGCAGATAAAAGTCTCAACAACGTTGACACCCTCTGCTTCAGCATTCTGCTTCCAAGTCTCCATCCAGTCGCCGGTTCCCCAGTCGTAAGAACCAAAGAGAGCGGTTGGCTTCTGACCAAGCTTGCCAGCGCAATCGTTGAAGAGCTCCTCAAAAT
Source organism: uncultured Atopobium sp. (assembly GCA_902481575.1). Taxonomy (GTDB): domain Bacteria; phylum Actinomycetota; class Coriobacteriia; order Coriobacteriales; family Atopobiaceae; genus Lancefieldella. The sequence continues at coordinate 23,488 of CABSWT010000016.1, read as the reverse complement.
CAGGATCAAGCTCCTCATCACCCATAGCAGGGCAACCAAAAGCAAATGCATCGTACTGATCGCACATATCTGCAGAGAACTCAGAAGACTCAATAGCCTCGGTGTCTGCAGCACTTGCAAGCTCTTTTGCCATTGCCTCAGTATTGCCCGTCATGGACCAATACACAACTGCTACTTTACTCATACATTTCCTCCTTCTGTGTCCAGGTTCCCCCTGGAAAACTACACATTACTTTCAATACCTCAACAAGAAATCCAAGCACACCCCTTATGCAACCTGGCGTTTCTTGGTATTGCCATACGATGAGAGAATCTGCGCTAAAGATTCCCCTTGATAAAAACGATGCTTGCACTGGTCTTCTGCATCTTTAAGTCTCTCGAGACGCAGGCGAGTTTCTTCCGTGTTGTCATAGACTTTCCAAGCACCAGTAAAAAGCTCAGACTGTCCATTCATAAAGCCCTGAACATCAGCAAGTGGATAGCCCAGTACCAGTCCAATCTCGTGCGGAAACGCAGCTTTTCTTGCATGAAAAGCAAAAATTCTTGAACGCATGCTCTTCATCAACGCCTGTACGGACTCAGTGGAATGGCCAAAGGCAGCCAGAAACTCACAGTGCTCTGATTTGGCGAGAATATCCTCAACAAGCTCAGGTCTATAGGCAACAAACGTCACCTTTTCGCCAGAAATAGCAGAGGTAGCAAGAAGCGTTACCCCAAACAGTGAGAGCTCGTGAGTAGCGTTGCATAGAAATGACCTCAACGTTGGATCAGTGCAGACAAGGCTTACACAAGAGCTACAAGACTTATGAGAAGCAAATGAAAAGAGCGCAGCCGGCTTAACGTGAGCAATAACACCAGCAGCACAGCGAACAAATGTTGTAGCAAAATCGTGACAGAGCTCGGGAGTATACACTCTCGCACCCTCATTAAAAACAGGCTTTTTATCAGCGGAATATGCATAGGGAGAAGTAACGTCTAGGAGCGATGAATTCTCAAAAGAAGTAAGACAATCCATACCGTACTTGCTCCCTTCTTAAAAATGCGCCGCCGACTAAAAGGGAGCCGACGGCGCCTGGATTCCGGACCCTTGGAGAGGGGAAAGGTTCCGGGCTGATAAAGTAAATTTGTTAGAACTAGCACCCGTTACATAAATCCTTAACAAGTTAACCTCTTCTAACTATTTAAAGTGTAAGCCTTAGCTAACTAAATGCAAGAGAAAACTCAAAATATTTTCACTTTTTGACAATTCAAGACAGAAAAAAGCTCCCGCCTCTTACAAATAAGAAACGGGAGCTCTAACGCGATCTAAAGAAGCGCTTTGTTGACGCACAAGTACGTTCTAGGCAGCTTGTCCTTCAGTTAAAAGCATCTTTACCTCAGAAGGAACATTAGGGTTATGAGCTGCAGCGGTAAGCAGTGACCTTGTGTTTGCAAGCGTTACCATAAGTGTCAGAAGATTGTGCATATATGCAGCAGCACTTACGGTAATAAGACCTGCAACGCCTGCAGCAATGAAAGAGCTGTTCAGCGCAACAATCGTACGATAGTCGGCGTGAATCCTCTTCATTACCTGCTGGCCTAAAAGACGCATGATTACCAGCGATTCAAGCGAATCATTCTTAATCGAAATATCCGCAACTGCGCGAGCAATATCAGTTGCATCAGACAAAGCCAGTGAAACATCAGATACGGCTAGTGCAGGTGAATCGTTAATACCATCGCCTACCATTGCAACGGTGTAGCCCTCCTGCTGGAACTTCTTAACATACTCGCACTTATCCTCTGGGAGAATCTGTGCCACATAGTCATCAAGACCAAGCTTCTTAGCAACACTTGCTGCAACGTTTTCTGAGTCGCCAGTCAACATAACCATACGCTTAACACCAAGAGCACGGAGCTGCGTAATAGTTGCTGCTGCATCTTCCCTTACAGGATCGGTAATACAAATTGCTGCAATAAGTTTTGAATCCTCGGACATAAAGATAATGGACGAGGTTGGAGCAATCTGTGCAAGGTCGTCTTGAATTCCCTCGGGCATTGGGGTCTTCTCGTCATCAAAAATGAAGTGAGCTGAGCCAATGCAGACCTCTTTGTCGTTAACCTTGGTACGAATACCGTGAGCAACAACATACTTAACCTCTGCGTGGAACTCGTCATTGTGCTTGAGGCCACGTACCTTTGCCTCGTTCACAATTGCTCGAGCCATGCTGTGTGGGAAGTGCTCCTCAATACATGCAGCAAGACGCAGAAGCTGGTCCTCGGTGCGACCACAGAAGCTGACAATGCACTCAACATGTGGAACTGCCTTTGTCAGCGTACCGGTCTTATCAAAGACGATAAGATCAGCCGCAGCGATCTTCTCGAGGTATTTTCCGCCCTTAACCGTCATGCCAAACTTAGCTGCCTCATCCATTGCGCTACCCACTGCAACAGGAGTGGAAAGCTTAATGGCGCAGGAATAGTCAACCATAAGAACGGTCATAGCCTTAGTGATGTTTCGGGTAATGCCCCAAATACCAAAGAAGGCAAGGAAGCTGTAAGGAACCAATGCATCAGAAAGGCGCTCTGCCTTAGACTGTGCGCCAGCCTTAAGCTCAGCAGACTGCTCAACCATATCAACAATATTGTCGATACGAGACATTCCTGGAGGAGCAGTGACGCTTACCATAAGGTCACCATCTTCAAGAGCGGTGCCTGCGTAAACGGTTGAACCAGGCTCTTTGGTAACAAGGCGAGACTCACCTGTCATGGCGGCCTCGTTCATCTGGCCAATGCCTTCAACAACTTTGCCGTCAACAGGAAGAACGCCACCAGCGCGCTGGTGCAAAATCATACCCTTCTCAACCTCAGAAAGGGCAATCATAACGTCCTTGCCGTCAATACGAGCCCAGACGTTCTCAGAACGAGTGATTAGGCCATCACGAAGTGCAAGACGTGCTCGGCTTGCCACGTGGTTCTCCATAGCAGCAGACAGCTCAAGCAAGAACATGACCGTAGATGCATCTGCCCACTCATTTCTTAGAATTGAAGTGGTGATAGCAGTTGCGTCCAAAACCTCAACGGTCAGCTCTTTCTTAAACAGGCGCTTAACGCCTTCCACGACAAATGGAATGGCGCGGAGAATAACGTAAGCGTAGTTAGCAACTGCAGGCAGTGGCAAAAAACGTATAATCCAGCGGCGTGCGAATGTGGTCACAACCTCCATCTGGAAGCGATTGTTCTCAAGAGCCATCTCAATTGAGCTACAGAAGTCCTCAAGACCTGCCTCTTCTTCTCGTGGCAAGTTCAAGACATCAAAAGCGCCAACAGCCGCAAGTACCTGATCTCTCTTGAGAGGGTCAAACCTTAGCAAGAGAGAACCGTTTGCCATGTGAACTTCAGCGTGACGAACTCCGTCAACACGCATCAGCTCATAAGAAATACCACGGGCTTCAGCCTCATCAATATGACCCAGGTCGCATTTTGCACGAATGCGACCTGAGATTTCATTAGTAATTGTAAAGCGCATGAATTATGCCTGTGCGCCCTCTGCGTCGACCTGCTTGGTAACCTCAGCGCGGATACCCTCCTCGAGCTCAGCAAGGCGAGCGCGAACTGCAGCGTCAATCTTGGACTCACGGCGAGCCTCTGCGACAACGTCGTTAGCCTCGTCAACGACGTTCTGAGTCTCTGCGGAAACACGGTCAGTGACGCGAAGACCACATGCAGTTGCCTTGACAGCTGCCTTGTGAAGAGTGCCGTTAGAAGCAAGACCAGCAACAACGCCAGCAAGTGCAGCGCCACCGGCTGCGAGACACCAATTGTTCAGTTTCATAAAAATCCCCCATCTGCTTTTTGCAAATTAATCGGTTAATGACATATTGAAGATACGGGTTTTTTGACGAGAAAACAAGTGAAAATCATTACTAATTGGTTATCCTAATGAAACAATTGTACACAAGTAATTTCTTACCTGCGAAAACGTTTCCTATGGTTAGCCATGGTGTACATATAAATTTTGTGAAGAAGCTGCTCTAAGGCGTTACTTAAATATTTGATATCATGTTCATTTGGATTAACAAATTAATGAAACATAACATCTCCTCTGTGCTCTTACTATGAAATTTAAATTGTACACAATTTATTTGTGTTAAGCTAATCCAAACGGGGTACACTACCCAAAGAAAATAAGTCATCCAATGCTTCGGACAATCCGCGGCTAGTTGAAAGGAACATCATGGCAAACTCCAATATCTATGACCTCTCCGTAGAAGAGCGTGACGGCTCCGTAACTTCCCTCTCCTCTTTTGATGGAAAGGTTCTTCTGATTGTCAACACTGCAACCGGTTGCGGCTTTACCCCACAGTATGAGGATCTTGAGCGCATTTACGCTGCTTATAAAGATCAAGGCTTTGAGATTTTAGACTTCCCTTGCAATCAGTTTGCAGACCAAGCCCCAGAGTCCGATGAAGAGATTCACCAGTTCTGTACTATGAAGTTTGGTACCAATTTCCCACAGTTCAAGAAGGGCGACGTCAACGGAGAGACCGCAAATCCTCTCTTTGAGCGTCTTGCAACAGCTTTCCCCTTCCAAGGCTTTGGTAGGGGCATCAAAGCCCTTGCGCTGGACAAATTTGCAAAGGCAAACAACAAGAAGTTTGGTGACAAGGCTTATATCATGTGGAACTTCACTAAATTCCTTGTAGACCGCCAGGGAAACGTTGTTGCACGCTTTGAGCCAACCACTGATATGGCAGAGGTTGAGTCCGCAGTTAAAAACCTTCTTGCCTAAGGCGAGAGGACCGGTCTACTCATGAGTTCTTCTCAAAAAGAAATACAGTCCGTTGCAGCCGCTAGCACTTTTGCTAGCGGCTCTTCTACACTCGACAACTCCCCCGATATCCCCGAGCTTCTCCTCAAAAACCAGCTCTGCTTCCCACTCTACAGTGCCTCAAAAGAAGTGGTACGAAGGTATACTCCGCTGCTTAAGCCCTTTAATTTAACGTATACACAATACATTGCCATGATGGCGCTTTGGGAACATGAATCCTTGGATGTCAAAACCTTAGGTGAGCTTTTATTTCTTGATTCAGGCACCTTGACTCCACTTCTTAAAAAGCTTGAGGAGAAGAGCCTTGTACTGCGTCAAAAAACAAACAAAGACGGACGTCAGCTGATTGTTTCCCTCACCCAAAAAGGCAAAGACCTTAGGCGAGAAATGCAAATAGTCCCACATCAGATTGGCTCATGCGTTAATCTCTCGCCCGAAGAAGGCGCTGAGCTTAAACGATTGCTTTTAAAAGTTCTTTCTAACGTTACAGAAAGCTAGATTTACTATGACCCAATCACAGGTAACCATTACCTCTTCTGAACGTGAAACCGCCATTATACGCACTAGCGCCATTGGCATTACAGCCAATGTTGCTCTTGCGGCATTCAAAGCAGCTGTGGGCATTTTATCTAACTCAATTGCCGTTACTCTTGATGCAGTGAACAATCTCTCCGATGCAATCTCATCAATCATTACCATTGTGGGAACAAAACTCTCTAACAAAAAAGCTGATCGCGAGCACCCCTTTGGACACGGACGCATCGAATACATCACCACAACGATAATTGCTGCAATCATTATGTATGCAGGTATTTCTTCACTCATCAAATCCATCCAAGACATCATAGATCCTGTTACTCCAGACTACAGTCCCCTGTCTTTAGTCATCATTGCAGTAGCTGTGCTGGTAAAGATTATTTTGGGTCACTACGTCCGCTCTGTAGGTAATCGCGTAAACTCCGACACCCTTATTGCATCTGGTTCAGATGCACTTTTTGACGCTATACTCTCCACTTCTGTTTTATTAGCTGCGCTTATCTTTATCTTTACAAAAATCAGTCTTGAAGCATATGTGGGCGTTATTATCTCTGTGTTTATCATTAAAGCTTCAATTGAGCTGCTACAAGGTTCTATTAAAGAGATTATTGGTATGCGTCCTGATGCAGCTCTTTCAACACTTATTTACAACATTGTGAAAGAGGATCCAGACGCAGAAGGCGTCTACGACCTTATTATCCACAGCTATGGCCCAGATAAATTTGTTGGCTCATTCCACACTGAGGTTCTTGATACCACTTCAGCTATTGAGATTGATACGATGACTAGGCGTCTGAGTACAGAGATTTACAAGCAGACATCAGGCAAAATAATCATTGCTGCTATTGGTATTTATGCGAGAAACACCACCGATAATCGCATTGTAAAGATGCGCACTGAAGTAACTGAAATGGCTTTAGCTCATGAAGGTGTTCTTCAAGTTCATGGTTTTATTGCTGACATTGAAAATCAATTTATGGCCTTTGATGCAGTCATTGAGTTTGGCTATGACGGTAAGCAAATTGTCCACGATATTATTCATGAAGTAGAGGCAGCCTACCCTGATATGAACGTCTCGGTTCTTTTGGACCGCGATACAAGCGATCTTTCTGAACATGAAGAAGACAGAGACTTGCACTAAAAGCAAGTAAATACATCCTAAAAAAGGGGCGAGCCGCTGACACCCAGAGTCAGCGGCTCGTGTTCTACGCTCGCAAGAAAGGGAGAGGGTCTTTCTCCGAGCTACGGGAACCTGAATAAAGCAAGCAAATGAATTGCTTAAGTACATAGTAAGTTAACCTAGGGAAACTTACAAGAATCTTTTCAGTTTTTTTATCTAATTTCGTAAACTCTACAAAAAGTTAGACTAAGTTTACATGTCTATGGATTTTTATCTTACATCAAAAAAGTCCGAGATAAACGTGTATTCTCGCCCTTGTTTTTGAATGACCTTTTCAAACATACCTGCCTCTGATGCGCTTTTTAAATTGGCACAAAAAATCCCCCGCACCGAATTGGTGCGGGGGATCAGGTCAGCATACTCAGCTAGTAGTAGCTTATGCCTTTGCAACCTCGGTAAGGTTGGTTAGGATCTTATCGTCCTTCTTATCCCACTTTGGAGCTGGACGGAAGAGCTGGAAGAGAATTGCCGCCAAGAAGATGAAGGCAATAACAGTCCACACACCAAAGGAACCAAGGACAAAGAACTCCCAGAACTGATTGATCATCAGGCCAACAATCCATGCAAATACGCACTGATAGCCAATAGCAAACCAGAACCACTTAGAGTCGTTCATTTGTCGACGAATAGAACCTACTGCAGCGAAGCAAGGTGCGTCAAGCATATTGAATGCAACAAATGCGCACATTGCACCAACGTGAAGAATGCCACCAGCATCGGTGAACATACCGGCAAAACCAGTCCACATGTTAACAGACTTCTCGCTTGCATCACCAAGACCGTAAAGAACACCAAAGGTAGAAACAAGATTCTCTTTTGCGATCAAAGCAGAAATAGAAGCTACAGTTGCCTGCCAATTTCCAAATCCGAGAGGAGTAAAGATACCCCCAATAGAATTTCCAATAGCAGCAAGCAAAGAGAAGTCCAAAACATTGTCAGGAGCGCCCTGAATAGCTGGAAGATAGCCAAATACTCCATTTGCGCCGTCCCAGTTGGCCCAACCAAAATTGGATAAAACCCAAATTCCAATTGCTGCAGCAAAAATAATGGTACCGGCTTTAATAACATACGCAGAAATACGCTCCCAAATATGCATTGCCCAAGACTTAAGAGAAGGCATGTGATAATCAGGAAGCTCCATGACAAATGGTGCTGGCTCTCCCGCAAAAACCTTAGTTTTCTTAAGCATGATTGCAGAAATAACAATCGCAGCTACACCCATGAAATAAAAGGCTGGAGCAACCCACCAAGCGGTAGTTCCTCCAATAAGAACACCCATAATCAACGCAATAATAGGCTGTTTTGCCGAACATGGAATCATAGTGGTAAGCATAATCGTCATGCGACGATCTTTCTCATTTTCAATAGTACGAGTAGAAAGAACGCCAGGAACACCACAACCAGAGGAGATAAGAAGTGGAATAAAAGACTTACCTGATAGACCAAAACGACGGAAGACGCGGTCCATAACAAAAGCAACGCGGCTCATATATCCACAGTCTTCCAAGAAACACAACATAACAAACAAGACAAACATCTGTGGAATAAAGCCAAGAACAGCACCTACGCCGCCGATAATACCGTCAACTACAAGGCTAGTGACAACGGGGCTTGCGCCAGCACCCTCAAGAGCACCGCGAGCAAGATTAGGAATGCCTGGGACATACATGCCGTACTGGGAAGCATCTGGCTCAGTAGCAGCGCCTTCAACAGCAGTCTTAAAGCCAGCGGCAGTTACGCCACCAAGAGTCTGGAGTTCCTGACCCTCAGCAAGAATTGGGTTGCCATCAGCGTCAAGCTTAAGAGGATTGCCGTCAGTATCAATGAAGTTGCCATTCTCATCATGAACTGGTGCGCTCAGAGCAACAACGTTCTTCTTGGCAGTCTCTGCCTCAAAGCTGGTGATAGCGTCAGAATCCCACTGTTTTGCAGAAATTGCAGCACGCACCTCAGTAGTATCAATGCCATCTTTATCAGCTGCATTGAGATAAGCGTCGATCTGGTCACCATAATGATGCGAATCAAAATCATCTTTTGCCTGACTATACTCTGCATCTCCGATGCCTAATACGTGAAAACCTTTGTCAAACAGATTATCATTAACCCAGTTAGTAGCATTGATGCCAACAGTAGAAATAGAGATAAAGTACACCAGGGACATAACAATAACAAAAATAGGAAGACCGAGAATACGGTTAGTGACAACACGGTCAATCTTCTCGGAAGTAGACAGCTTCTTAGGTGCCTTTTTGACACAAGCTGCCATTACGCCAGCAATCCACTCATAACGGTCAGACGTGATGATGGACTCAGCGTCGTCATCACGAGATTTCTCAACTGCAGAAATAATCTTCTCAATTTCTGCGGTCTTCTCGGCAGAAAGATTAAGAGGGGCAATTGCAGCTGCATCGCGCTCAAAGACCTTAATTGAATACCAACGAGAAAGAGATGCTGGAGCAAGGCCCTCGATTGCAGCAGCAATCTTGCCAAGAGCCTCTTCAACCTCTGGGGTAAAGCACTTAACACCCTCAGCAGGAGTTCCCTCCTGGCCAGCCTTAATTGCCGTCTTTACCAGAGTATCAATGTTCTTGTTACGAAGTGCGGAGACCTCAACAACCTCAACGCCAAGCTGCTTAGAAAGCTCCTTGACATCAATGACGTCACCAGACTCCTTGAGCAGGTCAACCATGTTAAGACCAAGGACAACTGGACGACCAGCCTCAAGAATCTGAGTAGTCAGATAGAGGTTACGCTCTAGGTTAGTAACATCGAGAAGGTCAATGATAGTATCAGGGCGCTCGTTAATGAGATAGTCACGTGATACCTGCTCCTCAGGTGAATAAGGAGACAGAGAATAAATACCAGGAAGGTCGACAAAGGTGACGTCCTTATCAGCTCGCCAGTTTGCCTGCTTCTTCTCGACGGTAACGCCAGGCCAGTTGCCGACGTAACCGTTTGAGCCCGTAAGCTCATTGAATAGGGTGGTCTTACCGCAGTTTGGATTACCTGCAAGACCAATAATAGTCTTTTGTGCCATTAGGCTTCCTCTACCTTGTGAACGTCTACTACTTCAATGCTTGCAGCTTCATCCTTGCGGATAGAAAGCTCGTAGCCACGAACTGTGAGCTCAATTGGGTCTCCCAGTGGTGCTACCTTTTTGACGTGAACCTCAGTACCCTTAGTAAGGCCCATGTCCATGATGCGACGTTTCACGGCGCCTACACCCTTTAGCGCAGCAACCGTGCAACTCTCCCCCACCTTAACTTCTTTCAGAGTTGCCATAACCTTCCTTTCATCGAAACACGTATTAAAAGCCGCGGGTTTTACCAGCAGCGCAATACAACAAAGTGTTTAGAGCGGAGAAACCATGATGTGCGACGACATCTGACGGTTCAGTCCAAGTCGTGCACCCTTAACGCTAACAATAACGTCGCCGTTGACTCGTGAAATAACCTTTACCTCGGCGCCCTCAACAAAACCAAGTGTTGAGAGGTGCTGGCGAAGATCAGAAGCACCCTTAACCGTTACGATCAGCGCAGTCTCTCCCTCACCAAGCATGGCAAGAGGAAGAACTGGACCAGAATTCGCAGGACCCTGTGAGGTCTTTTCTGTATCCATGCATCCCCCAAAATAACGTAGGCAAACTAAGTTTGCTCTTTCGAACTTTTACTTCATTAGTATCAACTAAAAGTTAAGGTAATTCAACTTTCATTTAATAATTAAAATAAAAATAAGGCGAGAAACTCTGTCTACCAGTGGTTTCTCGCCTTGTAAATATTGCAACTTTATTTCAGGTAATCCTAGTTTTACGTAAACATAAACGATTGTTTGCTCAAGCTTACGGCAAGCTGTGTGACATCAGCCCGTATTCTGCAGACCTGCGGCAACACCAGACACGGTGCACAAAATCAAATACGTAATGTTTGCGCGTTCCTCTGGAGTAAGCATGTCATCCCTTATACGAAGCTCAGACAGGGCATGCACCTGCGTAACCGAGAGAATATTAACAAATGGCAGACGCAGGCGGATAACAGGACCAAGCACGCGACGGTTCTCCAACGGCCACTTGTTACCGGTGATAGCAAGGACCCACTTGCGCGTCAACGACATCTCGGAGAGAACCATCTCCGAAAGTTCAGGGCGATCACCCAGAGCCAGATAAAGTCTTGCAATACGAGCATCAATTTTGGAGATTGACATCTCAATGTTGTCGATAAACGTAGTGAACAGCGGCCACTCTCTATATGCCTCACGGAGGCGTTCGATATCCCCTACTGCCTCGCAGGCACTGCCCAGTCCGTACCAAGCAGCCAGGTTGATACGAGCCTGTGACCAGGAGAAAATCCATGGAATAGCACGCAAGTCATCAAGAGACTTGGCGCCCAGGCCACGTTTTGCAGGTCTTGAACCAATAGGGAGAAGACCAATCTCTGTCAGAGGGGTAACAACCGAGAACCACTCAGCAAAGCCATCGGAGTGAATGAGCTCCAAGAAACGCTGCTTGGACGCTTTATCAAGCTCAGAAGCGAGCGAAGCAAACTTCACGTCTGTCTGAGTATTCTTCTGTTCAATAGAAGGTGCCATCTGAAGCAGTGTTGCTCCAGCAACGGACTCTACGTGACGGCGAGCAAGCGTTGGGTCACCATAGCGAGCAAAAATAACTTCTCCCTGCTCAGTAAGTTTAAAGCGACCGTTGACTGAGCCTTTGGGCTGAGAAAGAACAGCACGGTTTGCAGGACCACCGCCACGACCAACTGCACCGCCACGACCATGCATCAAGATGAGGTCAATGGAGTTCTTCTCTGCCCACTCTGCCAAAGCAGCCTGGGTCTTATGCAGAACCAACGTTGCCGTAGTTGGACCCTCGTCCTTTGAGGAATCGGAATAGCCCAGCATGACCTCAAGCTTGCGGTCTGTCTGAGCAAGACGTGCCTGTACCTCAGGAAGCTGAATTACCTGTTCAAGTGTAGCAACAGCGTTCTCAAGGTCTTCAATTTGCTCAAAGAGTGGAATAACGTCAAGAACAGGAACATCCTCTTCATTTGCGAACGCAAGACGTGCAAGTTTGTAGACATTCTCAACATCCTGAGCAGACTGCGTAAACGAAATAATATAGCGACGAGCAGCGTTAATGCCGTTCTTCTTTTGAATTGATCCAATGGAGCGGAAGGTATCTAGCACCTCCTGCGTCATAGCATCAAGTTTGGCGGGTTTCTCGGCAGTTGAGGGGTGTGCCTCAATATCTGTAAGTGCACGCTTGTGCACCAAAGAGTGCTGACGGAACTCCATCTCTACCAAGTGGAAGCCAAAAGTTTGAGCCTGCCAGATAAGCTTCTGAACAGGACCGTAGGCAATACGGAAAGCCCCTGCTTGAGCCAGTGAATCCTGAATAACGCGCAGATCAGCAATAAACTCTTCAGCGTTTTGATACATCAGGTCAGCATTGCGCTCAATGGTGGCGCTGAGTCGGCCAGAAATGACGCGCATTGCCGCACGGTGCAACTCAGACCCAGCCTTATCAATAGCCCTAGAGGTCAGGGCCTGGCTCATTTCTACCTGCTGTGCCCAAAGATTGACAAGCGCAGGCGAAGCTGGAGTAGAAATACCATCAAGCGTCAGACCTCGACTGACTTCCTTGGTAGCCCGAGCCAGTGCCTGCAGTACGTGTACACGGTACTTCTCGGCAACTTGGCGAGAAACCAGGGCGGTAACATTAGGGTTACCGTCGCGGTCTGAGCCAATCCAGCTACCTGGACGGAAAAATGGTGGGCAGACAGGCGACACACAACCAGCGTTTTCTCCCAGCACCCAGTTATCAAAGCGGCGATATACCGAAGGAACCATCTCAAAAAGAGTGGTGTCAAAAATGTTGAGGACAGTATCTGCCTCCTCCAAAGGAGTTGGCTTTTTATGACCGATAGGAGACGTACGGAATAGGCCGTCAATCTCTTGCAGCATGCGACGCTCGTTTTCCACACGAGCAGGACCACCAAGCCTCTGACGCTCATCAAGAAGCTCTGAGATGGTACGGATTCGGCGCTCAACATTTTTACGACGAGCCTCAGTTGGGTGCGCAGTAAAGACGGGGTGGAACTCAAGACGATTAAGACGTGATTTTGCCTCTTCTTCTCCGCACTCGTCAATGAGCTGCTTATATGCAACGGTTATCTCATTGATAGGGTCTTCTGCAGAAGATGGATCAACAGAAGCCTCACGAGAACGCAGGCTGGTAACGCGATAGTTTTCTTCACAAAGATTTGCTAGGTGGAAGAAAGTAACAAACGCGCGCATAAGAAGCACGGAGTCTTCCATGCTTAGGCTGTCAATGGTAGAAGCAAAACGCAGAAAAGCATTAAGCGATTCCTTCTCTGAATCTACTTTGAGTACCGCATTGATTGCCTCAAGCAGCAAAGGTGCGCGAGTTGTAGACAAATCATCTGGTCCAGCTTTAATTGCCTCAACCAACAACGTGTCAAAACTAGTAAGAAGATCTGGATTGTACTCAGCAAGCACTTTTCTTACCAAACGCAAAAAGAAGGTAAGGTTATCGCGCAGAGGAGCTGGCGCTTTAAGCGCCTGAATAAGGGTACGAGCAGCAGCAATCTCATTCCCGCGTCGTTCAAGAAGCGACTGAGCTACTTCAGAAGTTGTTGCACCATCGATGGGTTTCTCGTCAAAAGAAGCATTGCTGGACTCTAGATTTGAATCTTGAGGATTGCCTGCCATGCTCATCCTTTCCCACATGACTCAGAATACGTACTATCTACCATACCCTTTTGTAACAATCTTCGCACGATTGTTTGTCAATCTGTTACCTAATGTACATCGTGGACTACAATCGATATAACAAATAAAAATTGATATATCAAAGTTTCTGGCCACGTTAAAGAAGATTTTAGGTTTTACATGCTCAATCCATTCAAGAAAAGTCGTACTGCGTACAACAATTCTTCCGTACATAAGCAGGTAGAGCGTCTTCGCACACCTCGCTATGAGCTTGATGACTCGCGCATAAACGGGGGTCAACCTGGCATTGTGGTTACATGGTGGACCAGGCTTCTCTCTGCCGTGGTCTCTGGCGATATTGCTAATCAAGACGAGCAATACTTGGCACATCAAACGTCCCAGGATTATCTTTTCAATGCACTTGGACAAGGTGCCTGGGGTGCGCTTTTTCCGCTTTTAACTGTTGTTTGCTCCCAGCTTGTTGGCATTGAACAAGCAGGACTTTTCTCCATGGCATTTGTTGTGGCAACGCTTTTGTTATTTGTTGCCCAATACGGCGTCCGTACCTATCAGGTTTCAGACATAGCTGAACAACGTAGTTTTTCTGATTACCAGATTCAACGCGCAGCTACCGTTGTTGTCATGGTAATAGCAGGTCTTATTTGGTGCTTCTTTAAAGGGTATACCGAGCCCATGTTTTCTATCTGCACGGGAGCTTTGCTTTTTAGGGCAGTTGACGGTATGGCTGATGTCTACGAAGGTCGTCTTCAGCAAAAAGACAAACTCTACCTCGCAGGACTCAGTCAGGCTCTTAGGTGTAGTGCCAGTTTTATTCTCTTTACTGTTGTGTTGTTTGTTACCAGAAATCTTGTATGGGCAAGCTGGAGCATGGGTATTTGTGCCCTTATCACTCTGGTATTTGTTTCTGCTCCCCTAGCCATTCTTGAGACCGATAAAAGCGTGCGCATCAAACTTGCAAACATCAAAGATATCTTTGTACAGTGCTGGCCTCTCTTTTTAGCACTTTTCCTCTACAACCTTATTGACTCGCTGCCAAAGTTTGCCATGGAAGGCACGCTTTCTTACAGCAATCAGTTGTACTTCAACGCACTTTATTTCCCAGCTCACACTATTTTGATGATCTCTACACTCATCTACAGGCCACAGCTCTTCAAACTTGCTAGTTTGCTAGAAACCTCAATTCATAATCCCGCTCATAAGAAACGCTTTGGCGTGATTGTACTTGCAATGTTTGGAGCCATTGCCGTAGTCACCATTGGTACCGCCGCATTTGTCGAGTTCATTGGCATTCCTCTTAACGGCTTCTTATATGGCGTTGATTTTGAGCAATATCGTGGACTTGCACGCATTATGGTAGCCACGGGTGGACTTTGTGCTGCGATCGACTTTTTATACCAACTCATCACGATCATGCGAGTTCAAAAAGCCGTTACGCGCGCTTACCTCATTTCATTTGCTGTATCCATCCCCATTATCTGGATGATGGTCAGCTTTACGGGCCTTAACGGCGCAGTTATTGGCAGCTTCTCATCCATCCTTATCCTCTTCTTACTGCTCATCAGCGAATATGCTGTAGCACGTATGAAAAACTAGCAAAACAATTGATGCTTAAACGTAAAATCCCTCTGCTCCATACGTTGGAACAGAGGGTTTTTAATGCATATAGCGAGAAACCCGTCTGCTAGAGGAGTTTCTCGACAATGAACTTAGAAGGAGCAAGCACCGCCGATAGTGCAAGCAGCTGCTGCAGAGCCGTCATCTGAATCATCGTTTGAACCAGAAACATGGAAGACCTCGGAGAGGTAGTTAATGATGTCGCCGGACTCATACATTGCCTTGCCGTCAATGAACAGGCATGGAACCTGACGCTTGCCGCCAACCTCAATGAGGCGCTCGCGAGCTGCGTCATCAGCAACAATGTCATGCATAGGAAGCTCAATGTTGTTCAGCTCCATGAAGGACATAACCTTGTGGCAGTATGGACAGGTTGGCTTATAGAAAAGCTCAAGATTCTGAGTAGCCATAAAAACTCCTTTTGTTAGTAATTACTACTACTTTGTCTATACCCACCATAGCGTAGTTGTTTCACATGGATTTAGATAGGCATAAAAATAGCCGCACAAGGCGGCTATTAGTAGTTGATGGTGCCAGCAACCAGGATCGAACTGATGACCCCCGCTTTACGAGAGCGGTGCTCTACCAACTGAGCTATGCTGGCGTGCAAAAGCGCGCTAACAACTATACGGGGAAGCCCTGTATTATTCAAGCAGAAATACTAAAGAAGCCCGAGAACACCACGAACAAGGCGCTCAAGATCATTTGCATACTTCTCAGATGCCTCTTGAACGCTCTTATGCGTAGTTCCGTGAGCTCCAGCTGGGTTTGCTGCAAGCGTCAGAGCCAACACATTCATTTCAAGTGCTCGGGCCATAATGACCTCGAGAGCTGTAGAAACGCCAACATATGAGACACCAAAGCTACGAAGCATAGCAACCTCTGCAGGTGTCTCAAAGTTTGGTCCCAAAAGACCAGCGAAAACACCCTCGTTAAGCTCAATATTGAGGTCATCCGCTACGCCACGTGCAAGCGTTCTTAGATAAGGCGAGAAGGCATCATTCATATCAACAAATGGGGTCTCAACATCGCGAAGACCTGCCCACTCTGCAAGCGGATTGGTTCCAGTGAGGTTAATCTGATCCGTAATAACGCCAAGGCCAGTCTTTGCGTTTCCAGAAACAGCACCCGTTGCACCTGCAAAGATAATATCTTTGCAGCCTAGGTGATGAGCATGCTGAACAAGAGAGGTTACCTCAGCGGCAGAATAACCCTGATAGAGGTGTACGCGACCAGGATAGACAACTACAGGCACGCCGTCGATAGTACCAATAGTTGCCTCAAAGCTGTGACCTGCCATAGGAGAAGCGTCAACAGGGAAACCTGGAATGTCACGATAATCAATACGACGAACTGGCTTTACCAGATCAGCAAGATGACCAAGTCCGGTTCCCAAAATAAGAGCAACAGGATGCTCAACAGATGGGCTTACATTCTCAATGGTTTTCTCGGTAACCACGCAAATCCCCTCCTCTAAGAGGTGACGAGTAAGTGTTCCCTCGCCAGAAACAAGCTTTCCTGAGTACGTACCATCATAAATCTCATGCACGCCACAAGACGGGCTCTTTGCCTTCAAAACGGCGAGCGTTATGTCAGAAGACGTAACGGCATTAAGAGCAATCTTAGATCCACGTTCAAAATCTTCCGTTACATCTGAGCCATCCTTGAGCCAAACACGTCCTTCTCGCTGTTCCGCGGGCGGACGAGGTACAGGAAGGCCCGAGGAAGTCTCGGGGCAGATCTTGGTAACGTTTACTTTTTGAGCCAATCTTTGTACTGCAGAAACAGGCTTGGCCCCTCCGTCATATCTGACGGGGAGGCCAAGTAAACAAGCGCTAATAGCAACTTTCATTGCTTTTCAAATCCTAGAGAGCAAGAGAGTAAACAGCAATAGATGCTTTACCAAGAATCTCGTTAATCTTCTGCGACCACTCCTGAGATGCCTTGCTTGCAACAGCAGAGTACTTGCTCATTGCAACCTGATAAGCGGTCTGAGCAGCTGCATAAGAAGCAGAATCGTTGGAGATTGAGTAAGCAGAGAGCTGCTTGTAGTAATCGCCATCCTGGGAAGCCCAAGTGTTGTTCTTAGCATCCCACTCATCACCAGCAAGACCAATGATGTACTGAGCGTACTCCTGGCTTGTAGTCTCAGAGTTGCCGTCCTCAGGTGCAGTTGGTGCCTGTGGAGCATCTGGAAGGGTTGTAGTCAGAACGCTATCACGATACTTCTTCATGATGACAGCATCATGGATGAGCTTCTTTGCAACATCTTCAGAGAGCTTGTATGCAGAAGCAACCTGGCTAACATCAGTAGTCTTGAAGTTGGTCTGCATGTAATTGTTGACCTCGTCATCAGTGACGGTAATACCCTTGCTCTGAGCCTCAGCAACAACAAGAGCATTGCGAACATAGCCAATGATCTTATCGGCTGCTGGAACAGCATAGGTGCCGTCAGACTGCTTTGCTGCGTCAAGACCGGAAGTATTCTCAATAACCTCACGAGCAGTTACTTCTTTGGTCTGACCGTTATAGGTATAAGAAGCAATAGGAGTGTTCAGCTCACCCTCAGAAAGTGTGGTGCGACCGTTCAAAGAACCAGTAGCTCCGCCACCGCCCAGAAGGAAGCGACCGATGACAATACCTAGAGCAAACAATACAACTGCGCCTACTCCGATAAAGATCTTTGAGTTCTTTTTTACATCAATAGATGGCATATCCTTGCCTTTCATCGCTTAATGCAACTATGCGTACATAATACAAACCTGTAGTTTACTCTTATTAGCATGCATAAAACATACAACCAGTAAACTCCCCCGTTTGCACACAGTCGTTTACATGCAAAACAAACTATTTGGTAGCTGCAACAATCTCTTCCGAATACTGTTTGATGTATCCAGTGGCATTTTCTGCATCAAACTTCATGCGCTGAGACAATGCCTTCTTCACGTCCTTAGAAATAGTTCCGTGTGCTAAGGCGAGAAGACCCTGGAGCATGTCATGGTACTCAGCATCTCCGTGATAGCACTGGACCGCCTCATCCAAAAGTGGCCATGCTTCATCAGAATGCTTTGCAGAAGTTGCTCCGTACTGACAGAGGAACAAAAATGCTGCGAGACGCACTGTTGCTGAGTCATCGTCAAACAGAGAAGCCTCAGCAGCATCAAATGCCTTAAAGACCTGGTCGCCAAAGTGAGCGCTCAGATTGGCAAGCGCATCAAGCACTTCCCAACGAGTCTGTGCTTCTGGCCTATACAGTGCATCAATAAGAGAATCAATATGCTCTTCAAAGGCAAGAGGAGCAATATGGGCTAGCTCCGCAAGCTCATGAGATGCGTCTTGACGAGCGCGCCTACTAGCATCAGACAAAGCAATGACCAGTGCATTCACTTTTTTCATCTGTGCCATAGTTGGCTTTTTAGTAGCCTTCTTAGCAGGTTGCTTTTCTTCTTTTGGCGCCTTTGTAGAGCCCGCTTTTGCGGTTGCCTTAGTTGAAGCCTTTTTTGGCTTCTGAGCAGTTTCTTTCTTTTCTGCCATGAAACCTAAATCCTCTCTAAAACACCCTTTATTCTCTAAATCCGTCTACGACAACGGTGCCGCTTTTTTGATCCTCATGAATTTTAATAAATCCAAGGCTTGATGCTTCCCGTAAAAGAGAAGTAAACGAACGATATCCATAAGTTGCCTCAGCAAACTGTGGACGCTTCCTTCGCATAGTCTCCTTTAAACGAGATGCATAAATAAATGTTTCGCTTTCGCGCTCCAAAGACTCAATGGTCTCAAATAAGAGCTGATAGCAGTCGTGTTTCTCGACAGGTACCTTCTCTTTAAAGTCTGGAATTCTGCCAGAACTCAAAATATCCTCGTAGAAGATAAACTCGTCACAAACCTCAGCAAGAAGCGAGCTGGTAGACTCCTTCATACCAACGCCAATGACCGTTTTACCAGCCTCTTTAAGCTTTGCCACAAGTGGCGAGAAGTCCGAGTCACCAGAAAGCACAGCGAATGTGTCAATGTGGTCTTTAGTAAGACACATCTCAACAGCATCTACCGCAAGTCTAATATCGGCAGAGTTCTTGCCGGTATAGGCCCTATCGGGAATCTCAATGAGCTCAATGCCAAGCTCATGCAGGGGCGTAATTGCATTTGGAAAGCGCTGCCAATCGCAATATGCACGCTTGGCAGTAATACGACCCTTATCAACCAACCTCTCCATAATGAGCTTCATCTCTGGAAGATGGCCTGGTTCTTGGTGGCCGTTTTTCTTTCTTTTACCTGTTCCTAGTGCCAAATTTTCATAATCGATGAAAACCGCAATAGAGCTCTGAGGAGTTGAAATATCACTCATAACCTGGGTTCCTTTGCGGCTAGCTCTTAGTGGCAGCAGTGGCCGTCATGATCGTGCTCGTGGCCTTCGTGGTCATGATGATGTCCATGGCCATGGCACTCACACTCGTGATCGCCATCTTCATGGTCATGACCGCAGCAGCACTCATGCTCACCCTCGTCTTCCTGGCTCTCGAGGAGCGACCAGTCAAGACCAGCTGCAGTGCTGGTAGCCTCGTCAGCATAGAGCAGTGAGATTGCCTGAGTGCCCTTACGAGCGCCACCAATCTGGCACAGCATGTCATAGAGGGTAAACGCAGTTTCTGCGCCAGGAAGCGTAATCTCAAGGTCCTCAGACTGAGCAAGTGCAAGCGCAATATCCTTGCGGAAGTGCTCGGCCAAAAATCCTGGCTGGAAGTCTCCCTCAAGCGACTTAGGAGCAAGCTCTTTAAGTGCGCGAGAAGAACCCATGCCGCTAGCAACAACCTCAAGCATCTGCTCAACGTCAAGTCCACCCTGCTCTGCCAAGGCCATTGCGTCTGCATAGCCAATCATGCAGGAAGCAAGGGATACCTGGTTACAAAGCTTTGCGGTCTGACCCTTACCAGCTCCGCCCATGCAGAAAATCTTTGCAGAGAAGGTCTCGAGAAGAGCGCGTACTGGCTCAACATCGTGCTCAGTTGCGCCGACAATCAGCGTAAGAGTACCGTCCTGAGCACCCTTCTGGCCGCCCGTAACTGGACAGTCAAAGGCATGTTTTCCCTCAATTTCAGCAGCATCGTGAATATCACGAGCAAGCTGAGATGAAGAAGTGGTCAGATCAATAAGGTACGCACCCTTCTTAGCAACACGGATAAGACCATCTGTTGCCAAGTAAACATCTTCAACGTCAGTTGGATAACCAACCATGGTAAAGATAACGTCAGCGTCTTTTGCAGCATCTGCCACACTCTCTGCAGCGTGAGCGCCCAACGAGACAAGCTTTTGTGCTTTCTCTGGTGTTCTGTTGTAAACAGTAACGTCATAACCAGCAGAAATAAGGTGCTCTGCAATAGGAGTGCCCATAATGCCTGTTCCAATAAAAGCAACCTTTGCATTCTTGCTCAATGCCATGTATGAGTCCTTTCAGACTAAAATAAATAAACAAACTGGGGCCGCTCCAAAGAGCGACCCCATACCTTGTACCCGTTAATTAGATTTACGAACCCTGTTAGCAATTCGGTCAGAAAGCGAAAGCTTCTCGCGGCGGTCAGTTCCCCAGAAGACAATAGCCACCATGCCTGGTCCAACGTGAGCACCAATAACTGGTCCTACCTGGCTATGAATAATGGTGAGTCCCTCACAGCCCTTCTCTTTACGAATCTGAGCCTCTAGCCAATTAGCGTCCTTCTGTGCGTCTGCAGAAATAATGCCAACAGGAAGCGAGGTGTCATGAGAATAGCTATCTCTAAAGTCCTGGATAAGAGACTTGAGTGCCTTCTTACGGCCTCTGCACACTGTCTTGACGGTAAGAGCTCCTGTTGAGTCATAGGTAAGCTCTGGCTTTACATCAAGCTTGCCGCCAATATTTGCTGCAGCAGCAGGAATACGACCGCCCGCAGCAAGAGCATCCAAGGTCTCAAGTGTTAAGTAGCCATGAATATAGTTACGCGCATCTTGTGCCCACTCGGCAATCTCTTTTGCCGAGAGACCCTTATTGGCTTGATGTACTGCTTCAAGACCCAAAAGCTGAGCTGCGGACGAAGGTGCACCATTGTCGACTACGTAAATCTCAAAGTCTGGGTATTTCTCTCTTACCATATCTGCTGCTTGTTCAGCTGCATAGTAGGATGAAGAAAGTGCAGAGGTAAAGCAAAGATATACTGTTGGAGTGCCCTGCTTTGCAGCACGCTCAAAGACCTCGAGGTAATGACCAGGAGTAATTGCAGAGGTGGTGTAGCGCAGCTTTTTGTCTTTGCGCATGCCCTCAAAGAACTCATGTGCACTGATGCTCTTCCAGCCGTCATCATAGTGCTCTCCATCTGGTCCCACATAAGGGAACTGGATAATATCAACACCTAGCTGTTCAGCAATTCCTGGAGCAAAGTCTGCGCAGGAGTCCATGATGATTCGAACGTTACTGGGCTTATGATATGCAGCTGAAAGCTCAGTAGGCTCAAGATCTTCAAAGGCAACCTCGCTGATTTCTTCTTCGGCTTTATCTTTTTTATTGAACATCCTGTTCCTCAATCTTAGGTTTGATAATTCCGTATCCACCATTTTTACGATGGTAAATGACATTAGTCAAACCAGTAGAAGAATTAACAAAGACATAAAAATCATGGCCGAGAAGGTCAGTTTGGACAAGCGCCTCCTCTTCCGTCATTGGCTCAAGATCAATGTATTTCTCGCGAACAAGCTGGTCATCAAGATCTTCAGCTGGAATCTCAATGAGATTGGCAAGATCTTCTTGTGTAAGAGCAACTCCGCGCTCAGACTTTACATGATGACGGCGCTCAACAACTTTTGTCTTGTACTTGCGTAGTTGTCTGGAGACTTTTTCTGCTGCTTCATCAATAGCCACATACATATCGTCAGAGCTAGCAGTGACACGAACAACATTGTTACGAACAAATACCGTAACCTCAGCTGTCTTTCTATCTGGATTTGAAGGGTTTTTGTCTACTCTGAGAACTACATCGCAAGACATAGGAGTGATGTCAAATACTTTAAGAGCATCACCGATTTTCTGATCTACGTGTGTGTGCAAAGCCTCAGAAATGCTTACCTTGCGTCCCGAAATCTTGATGTCCACCATAGGAGCCTCCTATCGGATACACGAGACATCTTCTAACTGATGTCTGTATAACAACAATACCCATTTGTCGGTCAATCATTCCATAAAAAGTTGAATTGAGCGGTAAACGGTTAGAGACTATTTCTCTTTATGTGCGATTAATTTTGCTCAGAGGAAGATGTAGCTGAATCAGCGCTGGTAGGTTGCGTAGAAACTTCCACAAGACCAGAAATCTTATTGGTAGTTGAGAGGTGTGGCAAGGTACCAATCCACTTGTTTCTAATAACTCCCTCGACACCGTTAGATTGAATAGCTGAAAGAGCTTGCTGAATTTGTGTAGCGAGAGCTTTGTTACTGGTTGCTACAGAAATACCAATCGTGGATGGAACGTCAACGACACCAACCATAGAAATATCTTTGTTTGCTGCTAAATAAGCACCAGCATATGCATCACAGGCCACATAATCGATGGAGCCATTTTCAAGTGCTTCAAAAGCATCATTTAGGTTAGAAAAACCTTGAACAGACATGCCCGTGAGTACCTGACCCATTGCGCGCTCAGACAAAGAACCCGTTTGAACGCCAACTGACTTTCCACTCAAACTATCAGCAGTAATGTTTGTCTCTGAACCTTTATGGAAAAGAGCTGTTGCATACTCAGCATAACCAGAAATGAGCGTACTTGTTGAGTCTTCACCACTTCTGACATCCATGACAATGTCGCAGCCTGCTTGTAGGCCATCTACTGGTCCGTTAACTGATACAAACTTAACGTCTACGCCGAGCTGATCCGCAATTGCAGAAGCTATTTCAACGTCAATTCCCTGCAATGTTCCAGCTTCTGAGGCCACAACCATTGGAGCTGTTACTGACTGAGTACGTAGACCAACGGTCAAAGTGCCAGCTGTGTGCAGAGAGGAATCAGGAATCTTCTGCTGACGGGCTTCTCGCTTCTCTTGGATTGCCTCTTGCACTGACTTGACGTGGAACCATTTATCCAGATCAATGTTGATAGGACCAATGGAGCATCCTGTTAAAACAACAGCAAGTGCTATAAGAAGTAACACCTTAAGAGAGCTTTTACCGCGCGTCATCAGAACTCCTTCTTCTATTCAGGTGTCTTTTCAGCTGACCTGGTATTTGACCCCACACTCGCATACTGGAACGTTTGCTTTGCTACCGCAGCAGCTCCACTAGTAGTTCTCTCGCCTGCGAGACCCTTTGTCTCTTTGATATAACAGGCGGTATGGCTTACTTCTAGGACGAGCCATGATCGTTTACGTGCGCACACGCAAACTTACGTGGATCCCTTTGACCTCGTCTGTCATGGACTAAAAGCTCACAGAGAACTTCGCAACCACAGACCTGAAAAGACTTATCAAGTATAGCCGTTTGCAACCATAGGTAACTCACCATACGCGAGCTAATGCGCCTACGGTTACAGAATGCACGCCTGCGGCACAAAGTACTCTAGTGGCTTCTCTAATTGATGCTCCCGTAG
>CABSWT010000015.1:0-27455 GCA_902481575.1 uncultured Atopobium sp. | reverse complement strand
CCGATCTTCATTCTTACAGTGTTTCTATCGCTCCTGCGTAAGCGCGTGTTTAACGTTGCCATTGCGTTTGTGGGGGCCATCGGTGTGGCGTCGTACGTTCAGGCTGTATTCTTGAACGGTGGTATGCCACTTGCTGATGGTCATGAGGTTATTTGGTCCAACTTCACAACTCAAATGATTGTCTCCGGCCTCATTTGGCTGGCAATCATTGCAGCTGCAGTGACCTTCTCGCTCCTAAAAGCACGTCAGCTCCGAACGGGCCTTTTGGTAACCGCAACCGCTCTTATCATTGTCCAGACAGTGGGCGTTGCAAGTCTGTGGGGACCAGCAATTGCAGCGTCGATAGATGCTCATGCCGAACACCAGCAGGTTATCGCAACGCGCGAGGGCCTCTACAGCGTTTCCTCCAAGAAGAACGTCGTGGTGTTTGTCCTGGACACTACCGATACTGCCTTTGTCCAGAAGCTTTACGATGAGTATCCAGAGACATTTGCGCCTCTTACCGGCTTTACCTGGTACAGAAATTCCGTAGGTTCCATGATTCCAACGCGCTACGGTGTTCCATCGCTGCTCTTTGGCTCTCGTCCTCAGCCTGGCGAGAATTTCAACGATTTTGTCTACAACTGGGCACAAAGTGATCAGTACCTCAAGGATATTCAGAATGCTGGATATCAAGCAGGTTTGTATACGGATCAGTTGAACTACTCTCACTACAGAGACACTGCGCAGAAGTATTCCATCAACTACCATGAGCCTCGTGGTCGTGGTATAGATAACCAGCTAGACGTGCTAGGTGCGCTGCGCATTCTCTACAAGACGGCATTCTGTAGGGACATGCCTTGGGTATTTAAACCTCGATTCTGGTATTACACCGAGGATCTCAATATGCGTATGCGCAGACCAGTCAATATGGACGAGGTTGATCTTTCTTCTCAGCCTTTCACCGAGGATGACCTCAAGTATTACCAGGAACTTCAACACTACGGCCTCTCGATTGACGACAGCGCTGGCCAGAAGGGCTCGTTCCGCTTTATCCACCTTTTTGGTTCACACCCACCTTATACGCTTGATCGTAACGTTGAGCCTACCAGCGATCCAAGCAAGCAAAACGTTGAAGAGCAGACTATTGGCGCGTATAGGATTGTTGCGCAGTATATTGCTGAGCTTAAACGTCTTGGTGTGTATGAAAACACGTCTTTTATTATTACCGCAGATCACGGTGACTGGTATTTGACTGATTCCGACATCCAACAGCCTTCCGCTCCAGTCATTATGTATAAACCAGCTGGTCAGACCCCTGAAGAGGCCGCGCAGCCTATGCAGATTTCTGACGCGCCTGTCTGGCACTACGACATCTTGGCGCAGACGCTGAAGGACATGGGCGTTGACCAGCAGACGCTTTCTAACTACACCACGCCGCTTGATGAGTCTTATGAGGGTGAGGTACGTCCTCGTTACTACATTGAGACCATTTCAAACGGCAAGCACGACATCTTTGTCAGGGAGTTTGTCATTAACGGCGACGCCAATGACATGAAGAACTGGAGTCTCACGGGCAACGAATG
This sequence comes from uncultured Atopobium sp., assembly GCA_902481575.1. Taxonomy (GTDB): domain Bacteria; phylum Actinomycetota; class Coriobacteriia; order Coriobacteriales; family Atopobiaceae; genus Lancefieldella. The sequence goes on along the minus strand of CABSWT010000015.1, from coordinate 25,890 downwards.
GCCTGTTGAACCATGGCATGACTAAGCTGGGTGCTTTGACGCGCCTGGCGAGAAACCCGGCGTGCCCACTGCCGAGAAACCCGGGGTGCGAGAAACCCATCTACAAGAAAAGCCGTGTCCAAACGACACGGCTTTTTTGGTGACCAGTTATACGAGCAGCTCTGTTACGAGCCCATCTGCGAGCTTGGATTACTGTGGCAAAATCCAGCTAGGAAGGCCGTCAGAGAAGATACGTGCAAGTGGATACGCTTCTTCAATGGTTAGCGCTGCAACAACGTGATAAGGGCCCTCTGCTGATGCATCAAATACCAGCGCAAGGGGTTTCTCGCCATCAGAGGTAGGAAGTGCAAGGTAGACGCAGTGCTTGGATGGATTGTAGAGCTCAACGGCCATGCGCCATCCATGCTTGGCAGCTCGCAGGGCATTCTGTACCAGAGGCGAGTCGTCATCAAATCCGCGCTCGGGATCAAAGAGCAGGGGCGCGACACCTGGAACGGGAAGCGAGAAGTCAGCGTCAGTATGCATGAGCTGCTGCTCGTTCTTTCTGTAGACATACGCTGCGGAAAGACAAGCCTGTGCAGCCTGCAACGAAGGCGCGTCGCTCAGATAGGTTGTGCTAAGCGCATTCCAGTCGGAGACAGGGGCCTCGTTCATGACCACGTCAACAGGGTTGATGGGCAGCTGCTTTTCTGCGGCGGGCAGCTTCTCCCATGAAGCGATGCCAGACTTGGGCAGCCCGCGAAGCACGTCAACCGTCTGATCATGCAGCTCATTTGCAGAAACGCTGAGCTCCAAGAGCGTCCAAGGACGCAGGGCGCCGCGTTTTGACTTGCGGATGGTAGCGGTAATTACCTCGTCTGTCTGCGGTTTCCTGTAACGCGTGTTAAACGTAAACGCGCCGCCCTTAGAAATCATCGCGCGAGAAGACACGGCAAGTTTGAAGTCTTCCTCCAGCTGCTTGAGAACGTTGGCGTCAACGGGAGCCATCTGATACAAAATGCCGAGAAGCTCGTTGTTGACGTGGAGGTCTTCCTCAAAATCGGCGGGATAAGTTGGGGTAGGAGCAGGAGTCTCTTCTTGAGCGGTTGGCTGCGCAGAATTCTGGGACGCAGAAGTGGCTGCAGCAGCGGTTGAACCTGTTGTGTTTAGTGCTTGCTGCAACACTGAAGGAGCTGCTTCAAGCGTTTTCTCTTCATCGGAACCGTCATAGGGGTTGTAGGTGACGGTCAACGAGATAGTAGGCTCGGGGACCATAGGTTCGGAAGCTACAGGCTCAGGCATTTTTTGCTCTGGAGCTGGAGTTTCGGTTTCGGTAGCCTCTTGAACAGGCGCTTCAGCTTCAGCAGGTTCTGCGGTTGCCTCATTGGCAGTCTCCTGCGTGGGCTCTTCTGCAGCCGTATCTACAGCTGGCGCGTCTGCGGCAGATGTCTCCGCAACGGACAACTCCTCGGACTCCTCCGTAACTGGCGGCTCTTCTGGCTCCGCTTCTACCTCAGGCTCCGCCTCAACTACTAGGTGCTTTGGCTTGAGAGCTCGAATGGATTTTGCCCCACGGCGGCGCTTCCAGGGTTTGCCGTTGCTTTGAGGCTCGACGTTTTTCTCGCCAGCTACAAGGGCAGCCTCAAAGATGTCAAAAGTCAAAAGCGTTGCGTAGACGTAACCCTTTTTGAAGGCTGTGATCTTAATGAAATCGGGGCACGCCTCCATGAGGGCGCGGATGTCGTCAAAGCCAAAATCCTGCGGTGCAAGGTCGTCTTCAATGAGCACACCCTCAACGGTAGAGAGGGGAGTCTGCTTAGAGACGCCAATGGTTGCTTTGAGTAGTTTATACAGGTAAAGAGCGTGTTCTTGTTTTATAACAGCCATGATGCTCCTGAGATAGTAGTTAATGGACTACATACTACTCGATTTTGAACAGACAAAGATACTGATTACGCACAGAAAGTCGCAATACGTAGCGAAAAAGCGAGAACTGGACTGATAGAATAAAGCTAGATTGAAGGGAGCTTACATGATTGGTCGTTTTATTAAGAGAGCTGCAGTTAGAGCTGCAGGTTTAGCAATTACTCAGTATGCCGCAAAGGCAGCACTTCAATCCGAGGCTGGAAGAAAGCTGCTTGCTACAACGGCTTCTAAGGCTGCTAACTTAGCAGGTAATATCGCAAAAGAGCAGATTACCGCTGGGTTTAATACTCATATTAGGCCAGCACTGCCAAGCGGCAATGCTATTCAGTCATCAGTCGCTCGCGCTCAGTCTGCGCTTCGTTCGGCTCAGACTTCAGTTTTGGCTGCTCAGGCACAGCTTCAGTCTAATCTAGAGAATCGTTTCTCTCGACCAAAGAACAAGCTTTCAAAGCAACTTGCAAGCACTGCAGAGTCGCTTGAAGAGATGGGGGAGACCCTGGCCGAGCACCAGGATGCTGCCGCAGATATCGCAGTTGCAGATGTTGTTGAGGAAATTGCTGCTCAAGATGGACAGGATTCTGACGCTTTGTTAGCCTCTACCAAAAAACGCAAGACGCTCAGAAACGTTGCAATTGCTGGTGGCGTTGTGGCTGGTGCTGCTCTTGGTTTGGCTGCATACGGTGCTTATTCCATTGCTCCTCGCAAGCAAAATGATCGCCTGCTTCTGGAGCGTTGGCACGAGATTGCTCGTCATCGCTATGCTCACCGTGGCCTCTACAACAACGAGGCAGGCATTCCAGAGAACTCCCTGCTTGCTTTCCGCGCAGCTGTCGAGAAGGGCTTTGGCTCCGAGGTTGATGTTCACCTGACCGCAGACAACAAGTTGGTAGTTGTTCACGATTCAGCACTTGATCGCCTCTGTGGCGTACAGAAGATTGTTGAGGAGTCCACGCTAGAGGAGCTTCGTGGTCTTAGGCTTCTTGCTACTGACGAGCAGATTCCAACGTTTGAGGAAGTCCTTGAGGTTTATGCATGGAGTGGCTCCGGTGAGCTACCTGCACCTTTGATTATTGAGGCTAAGACACGCAACAATAACGCTGAGCAGCTGACAGAAAAGATTATGCAGGCTCTTGATCTTCGTCCCGTTCGTGCATGCATCGAGAGCTTTGACCCTCGCGTTTTGCAGTGGCTGCGTCAGAACCGTCCTGAGATGCTTCGCGGCCAGCTCTCAGAGAATTTCCTGGTTGACCGTCAGACTAAGCACATGAACATTGCTACACGAGCTGGCGCTACAGCTCTCTTTGGTAATTCTGTTGGTCGCCCAGACTTCATTTCATACAAGTTTGAAGATCGCAAGAACCCCTTTGTTAAGCTGGCTTGCAATACCATGGGCGCACATCTGATTACCTGGACCGTTAGGAACGAGGAGGACATGATTGCCTCCGAGCTTGAAGGTGCGCCTGTCATTTTTGAGGGATTTATCCCAACTCCCGCATCGCTGATCAACTAGCTTTCCACTTGGCGAGAAGAACGTTTGGATCAAACTGCGGCCAAAATTTATAGGTTTATCTGGGACTCCACGGGTTTCTCGCCCGCGGAGTTTCTTGTGAAAAGCTCCTTAAGATTGTTGTATGAATATATGTACATATATCAATTTAAGGAGTAGACTAGGTATAACAACAACCCAAGGAGGAGCTATGAGCTCAAAGACAAAGGTGAAAATTGCTCGCATTGTCTGTTCTGCTGTTTTGCTAGGTATTGCTTACGCGGTTGAACACGTATTTGACCTGCAGCTCTGGCAGGCACTGTTGCTTTACCTGTTACCTTACGCTGTTGCCGGATACGATGTTGTTCTAGAAGCATGGGAGAGCATCACTGAGGGCGAGTGCTTTAACGAAGACTTGCTCATGACCATTGCTACTGTTGGTGCCTTGCTCATTGGCTTTGTGCCTAACGGTTCTCCTATGTTTGATGAGGCCGTCTTTGTCATGCTGTTCTTCCAGGTAGGAGAAGTGTTTGAACACCTTGCTTCCGATAACAGCAAGAAGTCTATTGCCAAGCTTATGGATATCCGTCCTGACAGCGCAACGGTTGAACGTGACGGACAGCTGCTCACTATCTCTCCAGAAGAGATTAAGCTGGGAGAGATTATTGTGGTTAAACCCGGCGACCGTGTTCCTGTTGACGCAGAGATCGTCGAGGGTTCTACCAGTCTTGATACCGTCGCTCTTACTGGTGAGAGCGTGCCTCGTGACGCAACGGTGGGGGATAACATTATCTCGGGCTGCGTAAACCTTTCTGGCGTGGTACGCGCCCGCGTTACTCACCTCTTTGAAGACTCTACTGCTTCCCGCATCATTAAGCTGGTAGAGAGCTCAAACCAAAACAAGTCCAAGAGCGAGAGGTTTATTCGTCGTTTTTCTCGCGTGTATACTCCAGCAGTTGTTTACAGTGCCATTGCGCTGGCGTTTTTGCCACCACTGCTTTCGGGGGACTTTGTAGCTAACGCTTCTACCTGGGCTGTAAGGGCGCTTACCTTCCTTATTGCATCTTGTCCGTGTGCGCTGGTAGTTTCCGTGCCACTGGCCTTCTTTGGCGGTATTGGCGCTGCTTCGAAGGAGGGCGTCCTGATCAAGGGCTCTTCGTACATTGATATGCTTTCTACCCTTGATACCGTTGCCTTTGACAAGACCGGTACGTTGACCGAGGGTGTCTTTGAGGTCCTGGCTGTTCATTCTCAGACCATTGGCGAGAAGGACCTTCTGCACCTAGCTTCTCACGTTGAGATGCACTCCACGCATCCCATTGCTGCAGCTCTTCGCGCTGCTTATCCAAGCGAGGACGATGGCTGTGTTATTACGGACATCAAAGAAATTGCTGGTCAAGGCATTTGCGCTAACGTGAATGGTAAGAGCGTTGCTGTTGGCAACTGCGCACTTATGGAGAGCGTAGGAGCTTCTTGGAAAGCGTGCGAGAACCACGGAACCATCATTCACGTGGCTGTTGATGGGACCTACATGGGCCACATTGTTATTTCTGACCGCGAACGAGCTGATGCTCCAGCAGCAATCGCTTCCCTCAAAAACGTTGGCGTTTCTAGGGTTGTTATGCTCACGGGCGATAAACGCGACGTTGCAGAAGAGATTGCTGCTCAGATGGGCATTACTGAGGTTCGTGCTGAACTGCTTCCACAGGATAAGGTTTCTGCCGTTGAAGGCCTTCTCGCCCAAAAGACAGCTGGTAAGTCCCTTGCTTTTGTCGGTGACGGCATCAATGATGCACCCGTTCTTGCACGCGCTGATGTAGGCGTTGCTATGGGCGGTTTGGGGTCTGATGCTGCTATTGAGGCCGCCGACGTAGTTCTTATGGACGACAAGCTTTCTAAGCTCTCAAAGGCCGTAAAGATTGCTCGTCATACCTTGGGTATTGCAAAGCAAAATATTGTGTTTGCTATTGGCGTTAAGGTTGCTGTTTTAATCCTTGCAGCCTTTGGTTTGGCTCCCATGTGGCTAGCGGTCTTTGGAGACATAGGCGTTATGGTGCTTGCGGTTCTTAATTCCACTAGAGCTTTGAATATAAAGTCGATCAAGTAAAAGAGTCAGGGCTGCTGGCCTAAAAAAGAGCGCTCGCAAAGGAGCGCTCCTACAAAGGTTGTTTTCACAAACGGCTGTTTCTACACATAGCCAATTACAAATTACTGAGCCTTCTTACGAAGTCTACGAGCACGGTTTGCAAGATTGCGGACCGTGCTTTCCATTCCATGAGGAACGTAGGCCAGCGATTCTAAGTCTTCTGGAAGGTAGTCAACAAGACTGACAGGCTCTGTGGGTGTGAAATCTGCTGGTATAGGACCCGGAGCAATCAGGTAGGCATGAACCTTAGCGCCTTGAGCACCAAGTTTTTGTTCGTACTCACTAGGAACATCGTGAGGAAAATCGGTCTGTGCATCTCGCGTTTTCCAAATAAAGTTGTAACCAGCAACTTCAACTTGCTCAAGAGAAAAATCAAAAAGTGGCTGACTGTCCGTTTTAAGACGAACAACACCCTCTTTAGCTAAAACATTTCTGTACTGCATAAGACGTTCAGCATCAGTGAGGCGCAACTTTGCCTGTCTGATTCGAGGAAATGGTGCAGGGAAGTTAAGGTAAATAACAGAGACTTCTTCTGGCGAGAAGTACTCATCAATCTTCATGCCGGTACCAGGTACTACGATGGCGTTAGGCACTCCTGCTTCATACATTGTTTTAGCAGCATATGAAATACAGATAGGTTCTGTATCAATGGCTACAAAAAGCACGTTAGGATTTGCCTTAGCTTGAGCAGCAGTAAAAGATCCCTTACCGCAGCCAAGGTCTACACGGACCTCAGAGAAGGGGACATGTCCCTCAGCAGTAATTGGCGCACACGCAGAAGCCCACGTACCTCTCAAAGCCTCTGGATGAGGCTCAATGACGCTGGAATACGCCTCTAAGCGCTCTTCCAGAACAAAGTTTTTAGGCAAACGTGCATGTAGTGCGCGCAAAGCAACTCCTCAACAAGTGGGCAAAATCAGCGTTTCTTTACAGAAGCTGATCAAGCGTTTCTCCGTACGAAGGTAGGAATTCTGTCATAAAATCGCGCACTTCTGGAAGAGAATCTGCTAAATCTTCAACAACTCCACGAGTTGAGGCTTCAGCGGTAATAAATTCTGAGTTTCCAGACTGAGCCTCCTCAATACACTTAATAAGTGCCGCAATCTTATCTGCAGCTTTAATAAGCTTTCTAAGATAAACTTCACTCTCCGAAGCCTCAGTGCTGTGAGTGAGCACCTGAGCATAGGCATCTTGCAGGTCTTCTGGCAGTGTGGAGAGAATGGTTTTCTCGGCACGTGCCTCTACCTGATGATACGCATCTCTAATCTCTGAATTAGCATACTTTACAGGCGTGGGCATGTCTCCGGTGATAATCTCTGATGCATCGTGATATATACCAATAAGAGCTGCACGATCTGCGTCAAGATTTCTGTGATAGCGCACATTTGCAATAGTTGCGAGGCAGTGAGAAATAACGGCCACGTCAAGGGCGTGTTCAGCAAGGCTTTCTGATCGAGAATTGCGCATAAGCGACCAGCGCTCAATGTAGCACATGCGAGAAATAAGTGCAAAAAAGCTGGATTGCGACGAAGAATTCTGAGACATTGCCCCTCCTTAATTTGTTTTCTCAACCTTACCACGGATACCGGACAAAAACTGTTTTGACACAACTATGCAATGTAGTCATAGCAAATATGAAGTAATCAAATACTTTAGATGTTTATATGAAATTATTGATATCTGAACATCCGTTCATGGGTATTTTTGCTCCGCTTACCGGCAACCATGGCTAACTTATTCCAAAGGAGTTAACCCGGGCTTACTATGCAAGTAAACCTTGTCCGTTTAAAAGAAGTGAGCGGACAACAAAGGAAGGATGGGAAACATGAGTAAGTATGCTTTTGTAGGCGGCAAGCTCGTTGATGGTACTGGTGCTGCACCAGTTGAGGACTCCCTTGTCCTTATCGATGACGACAAGATTACCTATGCTGGTCCTCGCAAAGAGGTCCCAGAGGGATATGAGGTACGTGACGCATCTGGCCATACCGTAATGCCTGGTCTTGTTGATACACACCTGCACTTCTCCGGCAACCTGACCGACAACGATAACGACTGGGTTATCGAGTCCGTTGCTCAGAAGCAGGCATGCGCAGTCAAGCAGGCTTATGACGCTCTTACCCACGGCCTCACAACCGTCGTTGAGATTGGCCGCAATGGTATTGCTATCCGCGACCTCGTTAACATGGGCATTATGCAGGGTCCTCGTATCTTTGCTACCGGCCTTGGCCTTTGCCGCGTTGCTGGTCACGGTGACTCTCACCACCTGCCACTGCAGATTTCCAAGGACGGACACCCTTGGGGCGACCAGGTAGACGGTCCATGGGAGCTTCGTAAGGCAATCCGCCGCCGTCTTCGTGAAGAGCCTGACGGCATCAAAATCTGGGCAACCGGTGGCGGCATTTGGCGCTGGGACTCCGACCGTCTGCAGCTCTTCTGCACCGAGGAAATCAAGGCAATTGCTGATGAGTGCGCACTGGTAGGCATTCCTCTGTACGCTCACTCCTACAATAACTTTGACGCTGCATATGACTGCGTCCGCTTTGGTTGCAAGCAGCTCATTCACGGCTTTGAGCTTGACGAGCGCACCATGAAGCTTATGGCAGAGCAGGGAACATACTTCACCCCAACCATCGGCTTCCTGCCAACTTGGTATGGAACTTATCCACCAGACTGGACTCCAGAGCTTGACGCATTCCCAGGCGAGACTGTTGTCGAGAAGGGCCTTGCACGCACCTACGCTAACCTGCGTAAGGCTTATGACATGGGTATCACCATTACCATCGGTTCCGACTCCTTCAGCTTTGTCACTCCTTACGGCTACGTCACCATCGATGAGATGTATGACTTTGTCGAGAAGGTTGGCATCTCCATCCTTGATACTGTTGCAGCTGCTACTTACAACGGCGCAAAGATGCTTGGCAAGGAGAACGAGTTTGGTGCTGTCAAGGAAGGCCTCTCCGCTGATATCCTCGTAGTCAAGGGCGACGTTGCTAACAACATCCGCGACCTCACGCCTGAGAACATGGACGTCATCATGAAGGAAGGCAAGATTATTGATCGCGGTAGCTTCTAAGCTTCCAGCTCGATAATTTGTAACGCGAAGGTTGGGCCCTGACTCACTTAAGCGTCAGGGCCCACTTTTACAGTCAAGAAGTTTATTCTTTGATATAAAAGTTTGACATTTGATAGGAGCTCACTATGTCTGAACCAAAGCAGGTGAAAATTGTGCTGCTTACCGGCTATTTAGGCGCAGGTAAGACCACTATTTTGAACCACATTCTTTCTAACACTGAAGGTATTCACGCAGCAGTTATCGTCAATGATATTGGCGAGATTAACGTTGATGCTGGTCTTATTAAAGACGGCGGCTACGCTAAAGAAGGCGACGTTATTCCTCTAACTAACGGTTGCCTCTGCTGCACCCTTTCTAATGACTTGGCACTTCAGTTGGGTGATTTGGCTGATACCGAGGAGTTTGACTACATCATTATTGAGGCTTCGGGCATCTGCGAGCCAATCCCCATTACCTATAACATTTCTGCATTCTGCAATCAGAGCCAGCATGCAACTAATCACTCTCACCTCAACCTTGATAACATCGTCGCAGTTGTTGACTGTGCTCGCATGTTTGAGGAGTTCCATAACGGCGCCGATCTTCTCGACCCAGATATTGAAGAGGACGACATTGAGAACCTGCTTATTCAGCAGATTGAGTTCTGCTCTACGCTGGTACTCAACAAGACCGATCTGGTTACTCCAGAGCAGCTCCACGAGCTCAAGGCGCTTGTTCGTGGCCTGCAGAAAGACGCCGTTATTGTTGAGGCGGTCAACGGTGACATTCCAATGAGCGAGCTTATCAATACGGGCCGTTTTGACTTTGACAAAGCTTACGCCTCCGCTGCCTGGATGGATGCAATGGAGCATCCTGAGGAGCACGAGGACCCAGAGGTTTTGGAGTACGAGATTACTACCTTTGTGTATCGCCGCCGTCAGCCATTTGACCTGGACAAACTTAACCAGTTTGTGGCTAGCTGGCCAAAGAATATCATCCGCGTCAAGGGTAGCATCTGGATTTCGCAAGACCCCGAGATGAGCTACGTATTTGAGCAGGCTGGCAAGCAGGTCCAGTTCTACGAGAATGGCATGTTCTACGCATCGCTGCCAGAGGATGAGCGAGAAACCCTTCTTGACGAGAAACCCGAGCTACGCGCAGAATGGGATGATGAACTGGGCGATCGTCAAACTAAGCTGTGCTTCATTGGCCGTCATATGAACCATGAGGAAATTGAAGCCGGTCTGGATGCATGCCTTACTGAATATGCTCCTGACGAGTTTGACTACTAGCGTTTTCAGCGCCAAGAGCTCCGGCGCTTGAGACGAGGGACCCAGTTTATCCGGGTCCCTTTTTTAGGTTAGAGGTGCCTAATGACCAAGATTGAGCAGCTTAAAGACTGGATTCAGTCGTCAGATAACATTGTTTTCTTTGGTGGCGCAGGCGTGTCAACGGAAAGCGGTATTCCTGATTTTAGGGGTACTAACGGTCTGTATCGCCAGGGCGGCATCAAGGTAGAAAACATGACCATTGGCCTGGGCCAAGACGGCTATGACATGGGAAAAGAAGCCTATGACCTGGGAAATGGCGTAACGGTTGACCCCGATAACGAGGAGTCTTTTGCCTACAGTAAGGCGCCAGACTTTACGCTTGAAGAGATCTTCTCGCTCGATGTGTTTTTTGATTACCCCGCAGCGTATTACACGTATTTTAGGAACTCTCATCATTTGGGGGAGGCTCAGCCAAACATTGCTCACAAGTGGCTGGCAGACTTGGAAGCTGCGGGAAAGTTGCGCGCGGTGGTGACGCAAAACATTGACGGACTACATCAAGCTGCTGGTAGCAAGCGTGTGTTTGAGCTCCACGGCAACGAGACGCGTTTTTACTGTCCCGAGTGCGGCCACGCCTACACGCTTGATCAGATTGAAGAGCAGTCGTCTGTGGTGCCGCTCTGTCAATGCGGCGCAGTTATTAGGCCTGATATCGTCTTTTACGGAGAGGGCCTTGATATGGACACGGTCTACGGCGCACTGAATGCTATCTCACAAGCGGAGGTTCTTGTGGTTGCAGGAAGTTCGCTAGTAGTGCAGCCTGCCGCTGGTCTTCTCGACTACTACGAGGGCAACAAAATGGCCATCATCAACGACCAACCTACGCCGTACGATGGTCGCGCCAATCTGGTGATCAGAGACAGAATAGGCGCCGTCATAAAACAGCTCCTGTAGAAAAACGCCTACCCGCAAAAACGCAGGTAGGCGTTATCATTTCAATCCATGGCGAGAAATCCGACGCGCGAGAAACCCGACGAGCGAGAAAGTTGCGCAGTGGAAGCTCGCATAAGGCGCGACGCGCGAGAAACCCGTGTTAGTTGGCGTTTTCCTCGGCGAGCGTCTGAAGCGTTGCCATGAGAGATGGAACAACCTGCTTCTTACGACTGACAACACCTGGAAGAACAGCAATGTTGCCGTCAACCTTTACGTTAAAGGCGCGCTCGATGACGTTGGCAGCATTTGCGCCGTAGAAGAGCATCTCGGTGACCTGGCTCTTAACGTCGGTGAACATGTAGAAGACCATTGGAAGCTCTTCGGACTTAGCAGCTGTCTCCAAGAATGGTCCAACAAGTTCCTCGGCAGCCTTGCGACTGGACTCGGTCATGAAGGAGCCCTGGCCAACGCCAAACTTTACGCCGCCACGGCTGAATACCTTGTAGTCACCGTGGAAGACTTCCTCTGCTGTACGACCAGTGAGGTCAGCACCAGCGTCAAACATCTGCTCAGAGTAAGCGTCAATGTCTTCTCCGCAAATCTCTGCAAGCTTCTTACCAGCAACAATATCGCGCTCAGTGCAGGTAGGGGAGCGGAATGCAAGGGTGTCGGAAAGAATTGCAGAGAGCATGAGACCAGCAATATTCTTTGGAATATCAATGCCGTACTCGTGGTAGAGGCCATAGATGATGGTGCAGGTGCAGCCAACAGGGACGTTTCTAAAGGTAATTGGGTTGGAAGTCTCAATGGAGCCGATGCGGTGGTGATCAACAATCTCCATAATCTCTGCCTGCTCAAGACCATCAACTGCCTGAGTGCGCTCGTTGTGGTCAACAAGAATGACATGTTTCTTGCGAGGATTCAAAAGACCAGGACCGCTGATAAGACCAGCTAAAGTTCCGTTCTCGTTGATAACAGGGAAGAAGCGGTGCCTTGAGTTGGTCATTTCCTTACGAGCATCATCAATTGCGGTGTTGACGCTGAACTTAAGGATGTCGTCAGTGAGCATCTTCTCACGTACAGGCATAGACATGATAAGCAGGCGAGCTACCTCAAAGGTATCGCGAGGAGTGCTGATAATAGCGCAATCACGCTTTTTAGCCAGGTCAATGACGTCCTGAGCAATTGGAGCATCGCAAGAGACAATAAGGCAGGAAGCACCGTGCTCAACTGCGATAGTCTGGTTCTCATGGTTGCCAGCAACAACAATGATATCGCCAGCGTCAACAATCTCTGAAAGTGCAGAAGCGCTGGTACCAACGCGAATATTGCCCTGCTTAACAACGCCCTGAGGATCACCAAGAACCATGGTGCCACCAAGCGTAGAAACGATATTTGCATAGCTTGTCTTAGCCTTAGAGAGCAGGTTTGGCTCGGAAAGACTCATGTTTGCATTTGCAATATCTTTAACGGCAATCAGGCCAGTAAGCTCTTCTTCCTCATCAGTAACGCAAAGTGTATCAAGCTTGACGTCCTGCATAAGCTGCCAAGCAGCATAGAGGCTCATTCCAGCATCAACTTTTGGCTGAGCCTGAATCTCTGCATCTTTGATCTGAGGAGTAACCGTAGTAATAAGCTGTGGCTCTTCGAAGCCAAAGTGATTTAGGACAAACGCAGTCTCACGGTTGAGTGAGCCAGCGCGACGAGCTTCATAGATAGGGTTATCAATCTGATTTTTGAGATACGCATAAGAAATTGCAGCACAAATGCTGTCTGTATCTGGGTTCAAATGGCCAATGATATTTACTTTACGAATTGCTTCTGCCATCTTCGCCTCCCTGGTAATGTCGATAATGTAACTTTCTAATTAGAACACACTTTAGCAAGCACATTTTGTTTCTTTTCTAATACCACCTTGTAGTGTACCCCTCTCTCTTTTTACTTAGAACAGAAAATCGCAGAAAAACAGCGGGCGTACCTGTGAATCTGATAAATGTGTATAGGACAAATGACAATTCAAAAGTTGAAGGAAATTAGTACAATGAAATAGTTAACAAATCGATTGAATTGGAATACCTAGTGAGTTCTCCTACGCGTTTTTCTGCTAAAAAAAGAAACGCTCGTCATATGGTTAAAGCAGCGCACGTCCTTGAGCCTTCATCTGAGGTAAGGGAAGTTGCACCTGTAGAAGCACCTCAGGCTTCCGTAGAAAAGGCTGATACTACGGCAAGTCCAGTGGCCTCTCTGCAGACTGCATCTGAGCAGCTTTCGCCTGCTTTTGCGTCGTTTGCGCAGCGTAAGCCTGCAGAAGTGTCTGCTGCACAGCCTGCAGACAACATGCGATCTAAGGTTGCGCCAGAAAAAAAGAGACGACAGAAAACGCCTCTATCTTCACGTAAAAACATTCGTGTGGAGAAGCGCCATCGCAATCAAGCAGATCAAGAACCAGAGCAGCGCCATTCTCGCCCGGTGAGTGCGGGCAGAAGAAAGCTCGAGCTGGTAAGTGTCGTTGCAATTTTGGTGCTTGCGGTGCTCTCGATTGTTCTGGTTAACCGACCAAGTCAAAAAACGCTGGTATTTGGCGACAATCAGGTGACGTATACCGGCACTACCATTCAGGGAAAGATGAATGGTCAAGGCAAGATGACTTTTGAGAATGGCGATACCTACGAGGGAGAATTTGTCGACGGGTATTTTCAGGGTACGGGAACGTACACCTCAAAAGATGGCTGGACGTACGAAGGTCAGTTTGTAAAAGGCCAGGCAGATGGCCAGGGAAGGCTCACTACACAAGACAACATTGTGTATGAAGGAACTTTTAAGCAAGGGATTTATCAAAGTGCGAATTAAATGGTTTTCGCTTGTACGTATAACAGGACTTGTTTTAGTCCTCATATATCACTTTTTTAAGGACGCGCTTCCAGGCGGCTTCATTGGTGTTGACGTATTCTTTACGTTCTCGGGCTATCTCATCACGGCTCTTTTGATTGACGAGTTTGCTCGCTTTAGATCCATCGACGTCATTGGATTCCTGCGCAGGCGTTTCTACAGAATTGTGCCGCCGCTTGTGTTTATGGTGCTTGTGTGCACGCCGTTTCTTCTGCTTGTGCGTACCGAGTTCATTTCCGGTATTAAGTATCAGATTGCCGCAGCTCTTGGCTTTGTGACTAACTACTTTGAGATAGTTCTGGGCAACAGCTACGAGAACCAATTTGCTCCTCATGTATATCTGCACACCTGGAGTCTTGCCGTTGAAATGCACTTTTATGTGCTCTGGGGTTTGTGCGCCTGGTTGCTTGCTTGCATGAGCAAAACAATTAGAAGCTATAAGGTAAAGATTGCTGGAGCTTCCCTGGTGCTGTTGGTTGTTACCTATCTAGCAATGGCCACCGGTGCTCAAAGTTCCACGAATCTTTCTATTCAATATTTCTCGACGCAAACGCACGTATTCCCCTTCTTTATCGGTGCGCTTTTATCGTGTGTTGCAGGAATTGCTCAGACGGGCGAGCTCTTTGACCAGCTCGAGCAGAAGCTTTCTACTCAGCTGACGCTCGTGGGCCTTGTGGCAAGCTGCGGCGTTCTTGTCTTCCTGAGCGTCTTCATGCACTTCGAGGACCTCTTTACGTACACCTTTGGTTTCCTTTTTGCCTCGCTCGCAGCAGCCGCAATGATTTTCTTTGCTCGCATGTTGCATCAAAAAACTGAGGGTATCAACGAGCCTGGCATCGTTTCTTTTGTGGCAGATACCAGCTACGGCGTGTATCTGTTCCACTGGCCTTTGTACATTATTTTTGCCGAGAAGGTCGATCCAGTCCTGGCTGCACTCCTAACCCTGGTGCTTTCGTTTGTGTTTGCAAGTTGCTCGTTCTATGTGCTTGAGCCAGCGTTGGCAGGGAAGTCTCCAGAGCTTTTCTCGCGTATCAAGCTTGATGGTCAGAAGGTTTTGCGAGGTGCCGGCCTTGCGCTTATTCCTTTTGCTGCGGCCGTTGCCTTTATTGCGCTAACCGCTCCACAGCTCAGCGATTTCCAGAACGATCTGCTGCTTAATGCTTCGTTGCAGGAGCAGAGCGCCATGACCATGACTCGCAAGCATGCGGATACCTCGCAGGCAAGCAACTACAACGTTGTTGAAGGCGTCACGTATATTGGCGATTCTGTTTCGCTGCGCGCTCGTTCTTACCTGCAGGATGCGCTGCCCGATGCTCAAATTGACGCTTCTGTTAGTAGAAACGTGGCGATGGGTGTAGATTTGCTGCAGTCCGCAATCGACAACAATACCCTCTACCAGGACGTTGTTGTTGCCCTGGGCACCAACCCTGTTGGCGGCTCCGATGCGGTTGATAAGATTGTGGATATGCTGCCGCGTGGACATCGTCTGATTTTTGTCACTCCGTATGACGGTAGAAACTCCGATCCAAATGCTGGTGCAAATGCCATCCGTGCTCATGAGCTTGAACTCGCTCAACAGTACGACTTCATTACCATTGCGGATTGGGCACAGGTTGCTCAGGATAATCCTGACATTTGGGCAGGTACTGACTACGTTCACTTTGGCTCTGATTCAGATTCCATTAATCGTGGTGGCACTCTGTACGCGCAGATGGTCAAAGACGCTGTAGATAAAGCAAATCAGGGCCACGTAAAACCATAAAAGCCTACGTCAAACCATAAGCTCACTTAAACCACAAAGGGCCACGTCAAACAAAAAAGCCTATGTTAGCCCACAATTTTGTTGCCATTCTTCCTACTCGTTCGTAACGACGCGGTTGAATGGCAATTTACAGTGCGGTTGTGCTATATAGCTTGGAGATTTGGTGTCCCTTGCGATAAACCATCCGAAGACGGCTATCTAACGCGAGCCATGATCACATTTAATGGGTCAATTCATTATTATGTATAAATAATGATAAATATTCGTAATGGTGAATACTGATATATAAATAGTTTAACTACCCCTATTTTCGAGCCTCTACTACACACCTATGTCAGATAATCTGCTAAATGCGAGGCAAAAAACACACCTAAGTCCAATAATCTGCAAGATATAGAGGTTTTGAGTGCAATGTATACGCCTTTTGAGCAGATTATCTGACATAGGTGTGTTTTTGCGTGCTGAAAGTGTGTTTTCGCGTCTCGCATCGCACCCTCGCGCTCCACGTCGCGCCCTCGCGCACCGCGTCGCACTCTCGCCTCTCGCATCGCACCCTCGCGCTCCACGTCGCACTCTCGCGCACCGCGTCGCGCCCTCGCGCACCGCATCGCACATGCGTGCAGCGCAACGCGACCTCGCGTTTTGCAGGCATATCCTCTTTCCAGCTTCTCTGATGTGGAGTCCTCGCAATATTTCATTAGAATGGACTATGTGAATATTTCATCTGACAGCCCCTTAAGGAGGAGCACATGGCAGAGTTTGTCTATCAGATGTACAAGGCTCGCAAAGCAGTTGGCGAGAAGGTCATTCTTGATGACGTCACCGTCGGCGTATACCCAGGCGCAAAAATCGGCGTCGTGGGTCCAAACGGCATGGGAAAGTCCACCCTGCTCAAGGTTATTGCCGGCATGGAAGACGTCTCTAACGGCGAGGCAAAGCTTACCCCAGGTTACACCGTTGGCCTGCTTCAGCAGGAGCCGCCGCTGGATGAGACCAAAACGGTCAAGGAGAACATTGAGCTTGCCTTCGGTGACCTGCTTGCCAAGATTGCGCGCTTCAACGAGATTGGCGTCGAGATGGGCAATCCTGACGCCGATTTTGACGCGCTCATGGCAGAGATGGGCCAGCTCCAGACCGAGATCGATGCAGCTAACGGCTGGGATCTGGACAGCCAGCTCTCTCAGGCAATGGACGCGCTCCAGTGCCCAGACCCAGATTCTCCCGTCACCCACCTTTCGGGTGGCGAGAAACGCCGTGTAGCCCTGTGTCGTCTGCTTCTCGAGGCGCCTGACCTGCTGCTTCTTGATGAGCCCACCAACCACCTTGATGCGGAGTCGGTGCTCTGGCTTGAGAAGTTCCTGCATGATTACCCCGGCGCTGTCATGGCCGTCACGCACGATCGCTACTTCCTCGACGACGTCGCTGAGTGGATCTGCGAGGTTGACCGCGGACAGCTCTATCCTTACGAGGGAAACTACTCAACCTACCTGGAGAACAAGGCCGCACGTCTCGAGGCTCAAAACCAGCAGGACGCCAAGCGCGCAAAGAAAATGCGTGCTGAGCTGGAGTGGGTTCGTTCGTCTCCTAAGGCTCGCCAGGCAAAGAACCGCGCGCGTCTTGACCGCTATGAGCAGATGGAAGCAGAGGCTCGCGCATCCAAGAAGCTTGACTTCACCGAAATCCAGATTCCTGTGGGTCCGCGACTGGGTCAGAAGGTCCTGGAGGCCGATCACATCCATAAAGCCTTTGGAGACCGTGTTCTAATCGATGACCTCTCGTTTAGCTTGCCAAGAAACGGCATCGTTGGCGTGATTGGCCCTAACGGTGTTGGTAAGTCTACGCTGTTCAAGGCCATTGTTGGCCAGGAGGAGCTCACTTCCGGCACGCTTGAGATTGGCGAGACGGTTCAAATTTCTTACGTTGACCAGCTCAGGCAAGGAATCGATCCAGATAAAACTATCTGGGAGGTTGTCTCTGACGGCAATGATTTCATCAAGGTAGGAGACACCGAGATTCCAAGCCGCGGCTATGTGGCCAGCTTCGGCTTTAAAGGACCTGACCAGCAGAAACGCGCTGGCGTTCTTTCTGGTGGCGAGAGGAACCGTCTAAACCTTGCCCTTACGCTTAAGCAGGGTGGAAACCTCCTGCTTCTGGACGAGCCTACCAACGACCTCGATATTGAGACGCTGGAAAGCCTTGAGGATGCACTTGAGCGCTTCCCAGGATGCTCGGTGGTTACCAGCCATGACCGTTGGTTCTTGGACCGTATTGCTACGCACATCCTTGCGTGGGAGGGCGACGATGAGAACCCAGGCAAGTGGTTCTGGTTTGAGGGTAACTTTGAGGCTTACCAGGCCAATCGTATCGAAAGACTTGGTCAGGAGGCTGCTCGTCCTCATCGCATTCACCGCAAGCTGCTCACCCGCGACTAACGTATAGGTGGCACAAACGCAGCGCATTCAAATAGAAGATAAAAATAGTAACTATTTTTATCGTTAAGATTTTGTGCAATCTGTTTAAGAGACTAACAACTGGGTATCAAAAATGAGAAGCCAAAGAGCTTCTCATTTTTTTGAGATAAAAGTTACGAGGAAAGAGAAGAACATGGCACTTGACACAAACGTTGGTAACATCCTTACTCAGCAGATCAACAAAGAGTTTTATTCCGCTTATCTGTATCTGACCTTTGCAGATTTCTATGAGGAGCAGGGCCTGAAGGGCTTTGCAAACTGGTATGTCATCCAGTCTCAGGAAGAACTTGCTCACGCACGTATTCTTCGTCGTTACCTGCTTGATAACGATTGGACTCCAACCATGGAGGCAATCGCAAAGCCAGACCTTACCTTCTCCAAGGTAGTTGAGCCAATCAAGGCAGCATACGAGCACGAGCAGTTCATTACCGCAAGCATTAATGAGTGCTATGCCGTTGCTCAGAAGGCAAACGATTTCCGCACTATGCAGCTGCTTGACTGGTACGTTAAGGAGCAGGGTGAGGAAGAGGCAAACGCTGCCGATCTTCTCAAGGCAGTAGAGCTTTTTGGTGGAGATCCAAAGAACCTGTTTGATCTTGACCGCGAGAACGCTGCTCGCGTCTTTGTAGCTCCTACTATGCCAATGTAAGCTCGCCGCGCTTCTGCGTTATTGCTTACAGTGGAGTTTCAATAGCCTCTGATTTGTTTGAAGAGGCGCCTGAAAGCTCAGCAAAGATGGCACCGCCTATGATGCAGGCGGTGCCTATTATTTTGAGAAGACCAAAGGGCTCGCCAAGGATAAGTGCCGAGAAAATAACTGCAGATAGTGGCTCGAGGTATCCAAAGACTGCCACACGCTGAACAGGAATCTTGGTGAGCTGTGGAAAATACAAAAATGATCCAAGGCCCGTGTTAAAGAGACCGATGGTCAGAACGGCTAACCAATTTACCGACGCTGGGTCTGCAGGCAGCTCAATGCCATGGAACGCAACAGTAACCAGAGCAACAACAGCGCAGCCAATGCCCAGCTGAATGCTCGTGCCTTCAATACCAGAAACGTCTTTGAGTTGTCTGTTACAAATAACCATGACAGCGTAAAGAACAGCAGATAGAGCGCCTAAAAGAAGACCAGCTGGCGAGAGGTTCAGTCCAACTCCATAGCCAATAATTAAAGCAGCGCCAATAACAACTACAAGAAATCCTAGTATCTTTTTAGCAGTGAGTTTCTCGCCAAATAAAAGGGGAGAGAGCGCCATTACAATAACGGGTCCGCAGTAGTACTCAAGCGTTGCAATACCAACGCCTACCAGGCGATACGCCTCAAAAAGGAAGGTCCACTGAAGACCCAAGGCAATGCCTGATCCAACGAGCGCCTGGAAGTCCTTGGGGTAGTTTTGAATGGTAAAAGCCTCTTTTTGTACAAGCTTAACCGCGAGCAAAAAGAGCGTGCCCAAAAGCATACGGAAGAAGACAATTTGATAGCTAGGAAGATTGATAAAGCTTGCAACGATTCCGTTAGAACCGCAGATGATAAGCGCAATTAGGTAGAGCACGGTAGGTTTAAATGTGGCGTCTCTCATCGGCTACTCGCAAATTTCTGTATCCATGGATTGTGGAATTCTGTCGTTACAAATTACCTGATAGAACAGCTTTTTTTGCTCACGTTGATCGGTAGTCTGGCCAAGCATCCACATAGTTTTTGCAACCAGAGCTTCGGTAGTCATATCGTCTCCAGAGAGAACGCCGGGCATATCTTGATAGGTTCTACCGACCTCATATACACCCAGGTCAAGACCCTCTTCAGGAACTTGTGTGGTAATGACTACGGTGCGACCAGACGCAATCCAATCGGTGATAGCTTCTTCGTAAGAGCCGTCGTATGAGGGGATGCCGCCAATACCAAAGGTTTCAAGCACAATGGCGTCGTAGTCATTCTTCAGAAGGTAGAAGATAGATGGATTAAGCTCGGGGGTCAGTTTAAGCACAATGACACGCGTATTGAGCGTTTCATAGGTTGTAAGACCGCCATCTACCTGCTCTTGATTTGGAGCACTACGAATAATCTTGTTGCCACGGATATGGGCAAGCGGTGGATAATTCATGCTCGTAAATGCATTGAAGCTCAGTGTGCGCTGTTTATGAGCGCGGGTGCCGGCAATAACTTCGTTGCCAAAAACCACCACGACTCCGGCGCTTCTGTCGTCGAGCGCGTAGAGAACGGAGTGGTAGAGGTTGAGTTTGGCGTCGGTAAACGGATTTGCCATTGGCTGTTGAGAGCCTGTGAGCACAATGGGTTTCTCGCTATTTTGAATGAGGTAGGAGAGGGCGGCGGCGGTATATGCCATGGTATCGGTACCGTGAAGGATAATAAAGCCGTCGTAGGCATCGTACGACTCAATAATGGCGTCTCTGATCTGGAGCCAGTCTTGAGGACGCATATTGGTGCTGTCGATATTCATGACTTGTTTGAAATCAAATTCGCAGAGGTCATGAACAAGAGGGACGTTGGCTAAAAGCTCTTCTCCCGAAAGTGAGGGAGCCAAGCCCGATTCAGTGGAAACAGAAGCAATGGTGCCTCCTGTTGCCATCAGTAAAAGTTTCTTCACACGTCCCCCATGAGCTCCAATTGTGCAGACTTTACAGAAAATCAGTCTGTATAGCGCTTTATTGTAACGGGATAGATGCTTTTCAAGGCGAGAAAAGCAAAGTCGGTGTATTCTTTTTTCGGTAAACGAATCTTTTAGCAAGGATTGTTGATGGCAGAGAATAACCTCTTTGGTTTTGGTAAGAAGAAGCGCCCAGCTCAGGTTCCACCTACTATCTCTCGCAACGGGGAATCATCTACGTCTCCACGTGCAGTGCGAGGCCGTCACGCAGCTGTTGGAAGCCGTGCACAGGCTCAGCGTAGGATGACGCAAGATCGCCCAACTAATCCTGTTAACCATGCTCGTGCAGACGCTGCTCGCGCACGTGGTCGAGCAAGAACTGCTTACGGCAATCATTACGGAACGCTTAACCCAAGAGACGAAGCTCAGGCAGCGTATGCGGCTAGAAGGCGTCGTTCTTCTCGCATGAGGTTGGGTCGTGTGGCGCTGGCGGTGCTGCTTGCAGCCATTATTCTGTGGGTAGTGTTTACGCTGGTAAGTTCATGCAGTCCAGGAGGCGCTTTTGCTCACGCTCAGGCGCTTGATCCTACCGTTACGCTGACTGGCTCTGTTAAGGTCGGATAGCCTTACGGGCTGCGACGCGTTTAGCATTTGTGGCTGGCGTGTAAGCTCTATTTTGGGCTCTTGCTTGTAGAGACGCGTGAGAAGTCCAAATTCAAATCAACTGAACCGGTAATACCGTCAACTTGTCCTGTTGAGGTGTATTGCCATATCAAAAAGTTAAAGTTTACGTCTGGCTGATCAACGTATTGTGCCAGCCAAATAGGCTCGTCAAGCGAGACCAGGTCAAAGCGATTCAAATCAACTTTGTTGCCATACACAATAACGCGGTATCCCGCTTCTTGAATAGTGGTGCAAAACGCGCGCGCAATAGCGTTAGTTTCTGCAGGGGAAAGGTTATCTGCGCGGCCGCTGTAATCGGGAGAAGGCTCCAGGTCAAACGCAACAGGGAGAGCAAGCTTTGTAACTCCTGCTTCCCGTAACTGCTGCAGAACAAAAGCTGCCTCCTCGCGAGCTTCTTCCACGTTAATAGCCTGCGAGAAGAAGTACACACCTACATCAAGACCAGCGCTTTGCGCACCCTTTAGATTGGTCTCAAACAGCTCATCCGCGTGAATACTACCCTCGGTGGAGCCGCGGTAGCCAATGCGAAGCATGGCAAACTGAATGTTATCGGCAGCAACGGCCTCCCAGTCAATAAACCCCTGGTGAGAAGAGACGTCAACGCCCGTGCGTGTGAGCTCTTCTCCGTCCACCACATAATGCGCACGTCCCGTTGCATCATAGGTGAGGTTTTCCCACTCATAGGGGACTTCGTTTTTGATGATCAGGTTGTTGTCAAAAGAGAGGGAGAAAAGTCCCTGGCACGATTGCAACAATGCCAGCACAAATACAATGGCCAGCGTAATGAGTCCCCAGGTAACAACAGGATTATTCTGGGAATTTTGCTCAAGTATATGCATCGCCCGCTGCTTACGTTTTGAAGCGTTTGCAGAAGCAGGTGTATGTTTAGTTTTAGAACGAGTCGTAGAGTTTCTCGTTTTCTTGCTTTTATGTGAGCTGTTAAAAATCACTGGTGAAAGAATTGTCCTTGTTCAAAAATTGGCTCGCAGCATACGTTAATGCCCAGCTTGTGATAAATGGACTCGTCGTCGCTTGGAATAATTGATGAGAAGTACGCGTCACATCCGTGGAGTAGTTGCGTGGCATCAACGGCTTTTCCGGCCAACGGATTGGTAATTGAGCTGATAGAGAGTGCAATAAGCATCTCATCAGCGCAAAGGCTGGTGCGAGCTAGTTTAAAGTTGTTCTCTTTTAGTGCGCAAATGGGCCTTAAAACCTCATCCGAGACAATAAACGTCTTCTTCTCAATGCCAACTACGTATTTGAGGGCGTTGAGCAAAAGCGACGCCGGCGCACCTAAAAGCTCCGAAGTCTTGCCGGTAATAATGGTGCCGTCAGGCATAACCATAGCGCCCGCAAGCTTTCCTGTCTCTTCTGCTTTATGCAAACAAGCTGCATGAGCTGGCGAGAAGTTCTGGTCAACGTTAACGTCTTTCATCAAGAGATTAATCTTTGTGAGTTCACGCTCACCCATGCCCGTACGCTCGAGTTTCTCGGCAGCCCTAAACCACCTGCGTACAATCTCTGCCTTTGAAGCTTCTTGGCAAACCTCATCGTCAGTAATGCAGTTGCCAACCATATTGACACCCATATCGGTTGGAGACTGATACGGGCTGGTACCTGCGATTTTCTCCATCATGGCTTTAAGCACAGGAAAAGCCTCAACGTCGCGGTTGTAGTTAACGGTAACTTTGCCGTGAGCCTCAAGGTGATAGGGATCGATGATGTTGTTGTCGCCCAAATCTGCCGTGGCTGCCTCGTAGGCAACGTTTACGGGGTGCTTGAGCGGAAGGTTCCAAACGGGGAACGTCTCAAACTTTGCATAACCTGCACGAACTCCACGGGCGTTCTCGTTGTAGAGCTGCGAGAGGCAGACAGCAAGCTTGCCAGAGCCGGGACCAGGTGCTGTTACAACTACCAGAGGATGCGTAGTCTTGACGTACTCGTTTTTACCGTAGCCCTCTGCCGAGACGATCAGGTCAATATTGGAGGGATAGCCCTCAATGGGGTAGTGGCGATACACAGCAATGCCCATGTTTTCTAGGCGCGCGCGATAGGCCTTTGCCTTAGGCTGACCAGAGTACTGCGTAATGACAACGCCGCCAATGGCAAGGCCGCGAGCACGGAAGATGTCCATAAGCCTCAGCACGTCATCGGCATAGGTAACGCCAATGTCGCTTCTACGCTTGCCGTTTTCAATGTCGTTTGCGTTGATGGCAAAGACAACCTCTGCCTCGTGAGCAAGCTGCTGAAGCATCTGAGCTTTTGCGTCTGGAGCAAATCCAGGGAGGATGCGAGAAGCGTGGTTGTCGTCGAGCAGTTTACCGCCAAACTCAAGGTAGAGCTTGCCGCCAAATTCACTGATACGCTGGTGGATTCGATCCGCCTGCATAGTGATGTACTTCTCGTTATCAAAGCCGATACGCATGCGTCCTCCTGCCAAGATTTACTGTAGAAATTGTATCATCAAGCAAAGACTTCCTATACGCTATAAGCTATACAGAAAACAAATAAACAACCAAGGAGTTGTGTATGGATAGCAAGTTTTCACAAACACCTTCTCGTGGCGAGAAGTTCAAAGAGCTGGCACTGAGTGCCTTGCGTGCATTTGGTTATGGTTGTCTTACAGCAGCTGGAATGAGTGCTGTTATCTTTGCATTTGCGTACTTTACCAGCGGTATGGATATGTTTACGGGCATCGATTGGGTGCGCCGTGTTATGTACGTCATTTCTTCTTTGGGAATTATTGCTTGTGGCGTTGGTCTGCTCTTTAGCGGAAAAGAGTACGAGGACCGTCAGATGGGCTTTACGCGCGATATTGATGACCCCGTCAGCCTTAAAGAAGGAAAGCTTGATCCTCGTATTTCAAAAATCGAGACCAATCACCTTTCTTGGCAGGCAGCAATCCTTTATGCCTCAATTGGTATGTTTGTAGTTACCACTATCTTTGACGAGGTTATGAGCCATACCTTCTTGATGTAGGTATTCTCGCTAGTACAGAGATAACTCACTAGTACAGAGGCAGCTTTCTAGTACAGAGGCAGATTGCCTAGTACAAAGGTAGAGCGCCTAGTATAAAGGCAGCTCGCCCGTTAACGGATCAATATCTTCTGCAGCCAGTGGCTCAAATGCCAGGCAGGTAAATGTTGGTTCTCCATGGAACTCGGTAAAGCCCGCGTCCCTAATAAGGGCCACGACAAAACCACGAGCTTTTCCCTCGACAGCAAGCTCAAGCAACGCTTCTTCAGAATCAACATAGACACATACTTTTGCAACGCCAGCATCAAACCAGTTAGTGATTGCAGAGGTATCTTCGGCAGCATGGTCCAAATAGACCCAATTCTGATCATTGGTAACACGAACCTGATCAAGTCGACGCTCTTTTGCAAGTGCCATCAGCGTGGCTTCAACACATGCATGGCTTGCCTGAGCGGCAATTTTACCTTTTCGCATCTTAAGATCGCGACGAATAACAATCATTTGTTTTGATTTATATGAAGAACTTGGCATGAAAAACCTTTCTAGAAACTGAGTGCTAAGTGTACCATTCACGGCTTTCCGATTTTTGTCGCAAGTAAATCTCGAAGGATCAAAAAGGCTCTCTAAAACCAAGAGCGGCGAGAAGAACGTTGAATGTTCAGCTTGTTACATCAATAAGTTAAATAACGGCACCTGAGTAGAAAGTTGATTCTTGTCTATGTTGCTATGGTTGACTGAGGAGGTGTCTATGAGAGAGTTGGTTATTTTTGTCATGTATATCTGGGCTTCAATATCGGATATGCGAAATCGCACTATTCCAAATAGAATCCCTATTTTGCTCGTTATTTTATGGCCTATTTGGCTTGCCGCAAATGAAAAACCCGCTGAGTTACTGATGAATGCATTATGGAGTGAGCTCTTTGTTATAGGTGTACTGATTACAGTAGGTATAGTTACAAAATTTATAGGTCATATGTCTTCTCTGGGAGGGGGAGATATTAAACTTATTCTCTCAACATGCCTTTATCTTGAAATAAAAGAGACATTTGTCTTTTTATTTTCGGCAAATATTTTAGGTGTTATGTTTTCTCTTCTGTTCTTTATTCGGCAAAAATTTTTAAAAAGAGAAGATAGAAATAAAGAAGAAATTACCAGTTCAGATAGTATATTTATGTATACATTTCCTTTTGCACCATTTCTTGGATTTGGTGTGGCACTTGCGCTATTTTTACGCTAAAATCGAGAAGTGTTATATGAATTTAAAAATTCTTCTAATTCCCGAATATATAAAAAGTTTTTTCTGCTATCAATAGTTTACACGTTGCGTTGAGAGATTGAGTACCCCCAACACTCAATTTCATTACTGAATGGCCCCGACTGTTCAGATCTCTCGTTATGCGAGGCAACGTATGCCATGGAGGCAGGACGACTATTAACGTGGTCGCACACATGTCGCCCTGCCTCATGGCAACCTCTTTAGAGCTGTTCGCTCTGTCTTTGATATACCCATTATTTCAAGTGCTTAAAAGTAATAATTACGGCAACTAAGCTATTTTCCTGCGGTTTTATACGTGTCAGAAACAAGCTGCATGGATCATCCAAAAGCTTAAAAGCCAGACGGCATAGAACTGCCTCCCATTTCTTGGACATAAGAAATGGGAGGCAGTTCATATGCGAGTGATTATGATTCTGCAGCGTGTTAGCGT
>CABSWT010000014.1:0-29017 GCA_902481575.1 uncultured Atopobium sp. | reverse complement strand
GAAACCCGGCATCCACACGAAATGGATACCGGGTAGAAATCACTTGCAACCTGCGCCCGCACACGGCGCTGACCTGCGGCGTTGCCGTTGTATTCTCGCACGTGGCTACGAGAGCAGAAACTCCCTGACGCGAGCGGCAATACCCTCAGCGTTCAAGCCAAAGTGCGAAAGCAGTACGTCGCCAGGAGCGGAGGTACCAAAGGTACGGATGCCAGCAAAGCGCATGGGCGTGGGCAGCTGCTCGGCCAGAAGCTCGGCAACTGCAGCTCCACGGCCTGTTGCCACGTTGTACTCCTCAACGTATTGAGCTCCTACTATTGTTTTATCTCTACAAGCCCGCTTGGAGTCATTTCAAATACGGCATCGTACTTTGATTGTTGTGCAACATTGAGATGATGAGTTACCTCAATCATGGTAACTCCGCTTAGACTAAGCAGGTTATTCTCGACCTCAGTAGCCATGCGTGTGTCCAATGCAGACGTAGCTTCATCAACAAGCAGTAACTTCTTTCCATACAGCAAGGCTCGCGCAATAGCAATCCTCTGTCTTTCACCTCCTGAGAAGCGCTTTCCGTTCTCTTCCACTGGAGTGTCGAGTCCTTTTGGAAGAGCAGCAACTACTTCTAAGAGACCAGACTTTTTAATAGCTTCACCGATTTGATCATCCGAATACGAACTTCCCAGCGTAATGTTATTTTTTAGAGTATCGTCAAACAGATACACATTTTGGTGAATCATTGCCAGATCACATAAAACATCTCTTGAACCGTCAATCAGAATGTCTCCATCCTGAGGTTCTATCTGGCCTGAAATCAGTTTTAAAAGTGTACTCTTTCCACTTCCGCTTTTTCCAATAATCGCATACTTCCTTCCAGCCTCAAAGCGCGCAGATATCTTAGATACTCCGGAAATTGAATCAGGGTACTTATAGGTAACGTTTTTTAACTCAATTTCACGTTCTGCATCATAGAGCCGTTCCTTATTGTCAAACGGAGTTTCTTCATCGTCGCGTATAACCGCCTTCAAAACCGGATAAGCCGCTTTAACTTTACCAAGCAATGAAGCAAATGTTGAAGCGGGCGCAATTACTTGACCGGACAGCTGGGTCACAGCCACAACGCTACCAAGAGAAACAAATCCTTGCACTGCAAAAATACCCGTTATACCCATAATAATGAATTGAGATGAAACCGAGATTGCTGTAACAAGCCCAGATATAAGAGACGTAACTTCAGATAAATGTGCCTTCTTACCTTCCAACTGCTGCGCAACCATTAAGTGACGGTTTATAAAGTTGTTTTCTTTATGAAATGACCTGATGACATCAAATCCAAGCGATATGTCACGAATCTGTCCGTTATACGAAACTGTATTTTTTACGATCTCCTCTTGGCAATGTGTAAGTTGTTTTGTAAATACTCCGGGAATGATTGTTGGAATTGCCATCACAAGTATCGAAATCACTGCCACTATTGGATTAATATACAAAAGCAAGAGGCTCGCAATAGTAATTTCGCAACATGAAGCAAATGCATCAAGTAGCCCACCGAGCCAATCTTTTTCAATAGTATCCATATTCTGACTTAAAAGAGAAAGAAACTCAGCGCTGTTCTCATTTATATCTACAGTATCTTTTCTCCGCAAATAAGCCTTTACGGCAGAATCTCTCATCTTAATTACGGTGTCACGAACCAAGTGAGCACGCACATATCCCTGTAGCATAAGAAGGATGCCGGTTGCTATAGCATATATACAGCACAAGCCTATAAATGTAAGTAACCGAGCAATGTCTCCTGAAATAATGACTTCGGAAACCGTATTGAGAAGTGAGCTCAGTAAAAGAGCTACACCGGCAACGACGCAAGAACTCACAATTTGTACTAGTACAAAAATGATCGCGTTTCGTTTACCGACATTCTTTAAAAGATACCTTATATTTTTCATTCCACTCCAATCGCAAAAAATCATCTAAATGACCATCACAAAATGATAGATACCTCTTTTAATAAATCTAAAAGAGGTATCTATCTCGCACTTTTAGTGCTTAACTACAATAACAATGATGGTCATACGTATCGCCTCCCCCTCTCTTTGATGATTACATCATCTCGAAAGAAGAGGAGGCTATCCATAACATCTCGTGACAATTCTTGTATTACCTCAAATGTTAAGTATCCATGCAAAGCATCAAAATAATAAGCATGGCATGTAAAAATTTTAACTTTTGGTAATGAAAAATGTAGGCTGACTTGCCCACTGTCTCTGAGCGCTTAGACTTGGTTTTAAGCACCTAGGTTTAATTTTGAGTGCTTAGATTCTCTTCAACAAAAGCGCGCACCATTTCCGCATTATCATGTTGGCCGATAAGTTCCATATACGGAATAATCGTCTGCATTATTGAGCGCGCCTTCTCGATATTTCCACTCCGAAATTCAGACCGACCAATCAAATAAAAAACCACCGGTAAAAGTATCTGCTCATGGCTTTCAATACTCAAATCTCTTGCCAGATACGCATGCTGAGCTGCTTCTTCAAACCTTCCCTCAAGATCCAAGCAGGAAGATATATTAACTTCAAGGTTGATGCGGACAATCGTAAAGTCATTGCTGCTTGATTGCTGATCGGAAAGGTTTCTTGCAAGTTCTTCTCCCACTCGAATAGCCTCAATACGAGCTTCCTTTTGCTGAAGTGCCACAACCATCAAACCGATTATTTCAGCTTCAATAGGAGATAAAAGTTCATGTCGAAAATCAGATAGGTCAATATGAGGCTTTGTAAGCTCCAAAGCCTCACATAACTTGACGTATGAATCTTTAGGATCCTTGTTCTGCTTGAGTTGTGCGGCTGCCTGTATAAGCAAAACTGACTGCCGCTCCAATGCATGAGATGCATCATTTTCACTCAAGCCCTCCAGCAAGGATAGGCCTTGTTGGATTTTACCTGCTTCTATAAGCAGACTTGCTCGTCTTGTAATCTCATTAAAGCTACGTTGGCAATCACTTTGATAAAAAACGTCACAAAGTTGATAGGTACTCGCCCCAAGTCTGCTCAACAATGCGTCGAGAATTACTTTAGAGGGCATCTGGCGGCCATTTTCAATTCTTGAAAGAGAAACCGGGGAGCAAATACCCTCTGCAAGCTGCTCCTGCGTCAATCCCTTACTATGACGAAGAGAATAAATAGTCTCTCCTAAAGAGTTTCCTTTCAAATTTCATCCCGTCTTTAATCGCTTGCACCATCAAAATATGACAAAGGCTACGAGAGCAGAAACTCCCTGACGCGAGCGGCAATACCCTCAGCGTCCAGGCCAAAGTGCGAAAGCAGCACGTCGCCAGGAGCGGACGTACCAAAGGTACGCATACCAGCAAAGCGCATGGGCGTTGGTAGCTGTTCAGCCAGAAGCTCAGCAACTGCAGCTCCAAGGCCTGTTGCTACATTGTGCTCCTCAACGGTTACCACATGACGGGTCTTCTCGGCAGATGCCAAAATGACTTCCTCGTCCAAAGGCTTAACGGAGAACACGTCAATAACCTCGGCAGAGATCTTTTCCTCTGCCAGCAAATCTGCTGCGGCAAGTGCCTGAGCAACTTCAACACCGCAGGCAGCAATCGTAACGTCTGTGCCCTCACGCAGAACGTTTGCAAAAGGCAGGCCGCCCTTGAAGGACTCGTCGTAGATGTCGGCAACCTTGTGGCGACCCATGCGCACATAGAAGGGGCCATCAGCCTCGGCAGCAAGCCTGAGGGCTGCCTTGGTAGCATTGTAATCTGCAGGAACAAGCACGCGCATCTGAGGCAGAGCGCGCATCATGCCAATGTCCTCAAGGGACTGGTGGGTAGCGCCGTCCTCTCCTACCGTAATACCTGCGTGCGTAGGACAAATCTTCACGTTAAGGCCGGAATCGCAGACGGTGTTTCTAATCTGATCGTAAGCGCGACCGGTTGCAAACACAGCAAACGAGCCGGTAAACACGGTGCGTCCGGTAAGCGAAAGTCCTGATGCAACGCCAACCATGTTCTGCTCGGCAATGCCCACATCAAACATACGCTGCGGAAAGGCCTTCTGGAGGTCGGCAAGTTTAGTGGAGCCGGCAAGGTCTGCGTCAACGGCCACAATATCGTGACCCTCGTTTACCAGCTCAACAAGAGTCTGACCATATGCCTCACGAGTTGCTCTAGACATTGGCAACCTCCTTACCATCACCTTGAAGATCAATCAAAAGAAGCTCTCTTGCAGCATCAAGTTCTTCTCGCGCAAGATCAGCCTGTTCAGCCGAAGGAGCGTTTCCATGCCAGGAAGCCTTGTCCTCCATAAACGAAACGCCTTTACCCTTGACAGTCTGGCAAATGATCACGGTAGGCGCGGTGTTTCCTGCCTCGCGACCATCTCGTGCGGCGAGAAGAGCCTGGCGCACCTCGGTGACCTCGTGACCGTTAACACGCAGTACGTTCCAGCCAAAAGAACGGAACTTCTCGTCAATATCGCCAAGAGAGCACACGTCGGTTACGTGACCATCAATCTGTAAGTTGTTAAGGTCCACAATGGCAATGAGGTTATCCAGCTTCTGGTGAGCAGCAAACATGCATGCCTCCCAGTTAGAGCCCTCCTGCAGCTCACCGTCGCCCAGAAGGACAAATACCTTCTTGGCGCGCTCGCCGCTTGCCAGAGCGTCCATAGACAGGCCTAGAGCGCATCCTGCAGCTACCGAGAGACCCTGACCAAGAGAGCCGGAGCAAACTTCAATGCCAGGACATGCGTGGCAATCTGGGTGACCCTGCAGGCGACTGCCAAGCTGACGGAGGGTAACCATATCCTCGTCGTGAAGCCAATCAAGCAGGTGGTACGCAGCATACAGCACAGGAGCCACGTGACCTTTGGACAGGAAGAACCTATCCTCGGTATGATCCTCTGGGTTGTTGTGGTTGTACTTCATCACTCCCGAGAAGAACAGTGTAGCCACAATATCTGCCGCACTGAGAGAGCCGCCGGGATGACCTGACTTGCTTTTCTCGAGCATGTCAATGACATCGCGCCTCAGCGTATTAGCTGCAAGCTTGAGCTCATCATCGGTGAGATTGCGCTCGGGTAATGCAGATGTTCCCATTCTCATCCTCTCAAAAATTGGTGCCTAAACGGTGCTTAAACTGTGCCAAACGATGCACGGATAGGCACGGACAGGCACGTAAAACAAGTACGCCCAACCTAAGCTGGGCGTACCACAATCACTATTTATTGCTGAGCCTTAACCTTTTCCCAGTCTGCCTCAAAAGACTTAAGACCGGCGTCGGTCAGAGGGTGCTTCAGACATTTCTTCAAAGCTCCAAATGGAACGGTTGCAATGTCAGCACCAAGCAGAGCTGCCTGTGTTACGTGGTTTGGCGTACGGACAGAAGCCGTAATAATCTCTACGGTGTGATCAACATTTTTATCCCATGCATAGTTCTCAATGCACGAAACAACGGTTCCCAGCTGCTCAATGCCGTCCTCACCGATGTCATCAAAACGACCAACAAATGGCGAAATATAACGAGCACCAGCATTTGCCGCAAGAAGAGCCTGAGGTGCCGAGAAAATCAGTGTCATGTTGACGCGAATTCCCTCAGAAGCAAGCTGATGGGTGGCAGCAAGGCTCTCTGCGCAGATAGGAAGCTTAACAACAATATTTGGAGCAAGAGAAGCCAGGTGACGGCCTTCCTCAATCATACCCTCAGTTGTTGTTGCCGTTGACTCAGCAGAAACAGGAAGTCCCTCGCAAAGCTGAGCAATCTTGACCATATGAGACTCAAAGTCGGCTAGCTTGCCGCCAATCTTTGCATACAGTGATGGGTTGGTAGTAACACCTGCCAAGCAGCCCCAGCTAAGGGCCTCAGAAATCTCATCGATATCTGCCGTGTCAATAAAGAACTTCATGGTAAATCCTTCCCTGTACAAACTTAAACGAGTTTGGAAACGTACGTCGTACTAAGAAAGAGCTCATCCACATTGTACAGATTCTTATGTACCGTCTGTGGCGAGAAACCCAAAACAAGTGCAAAAAGGCCGTTTACCCCTCAAACGCCTTATCAATTTTGCTGCGAACGTAGGTGGAAGCAAAGACAAGATCTTCCTTCCAGTTCTCGTTGCCGGTGTACCACATCTCTGCAACAAAGCGCCTGACGCCCTGAGGAACAAGCTGCGACAGAGCACCCTCGTAGTCGGTAGTGCCGGTAGAGAATGGAATCTCGCGATACGCGCCAGCAACAGTCTCTTTAAGGTGAGCTGCAAAGATGTGACCTGCACCAAGAGCAATATCGTCAGCAACGGTGTTGCCGTAAATAAACGATGCATTAGTAAGGTTACCAGCGTCGGGATACACACCAAGATATGGGCTGTTGATAAGGCTTACATAGTGCATGGCCTTCTCGACCGTATCCATAAACGGAGTCTCCATGGTCTCAAAGCCCATAACAATGCCCGCCTGAGCAGCCATTTCTACAGCCTTTGCCAGATTCTCCTCAAAGTACTTGCGCGTATCCTCTGCGCCGTCCTCGTAGTACACGTCATAACCAGCAAGCTGGATAGTATGAAGTCCCAGGTCACCTGCAAGGTCAAGTGCCTTCTGCATAATCTCGAGGCTGCGCTCACGAGTTGCCTGGTCGCGGGAGCCAAAAGGATACTTACGGTGACCAGAAAGGCACATAGAGCCCAGGCGAACGCCAGAGTTTACCATTGCCTGACGAACTGCTGCACGCTCCTCACCAGTCCACTCAAGACGAGAAAGACGAGCGTCAGACTCATCAACGGAGATCTCAACATAATCAAAGCCAGACTCTCCTGCTACGCTGAGGCGCTCTTCCCAAGAAAGATCAGTTGGAGTGGCCTTCTCGTAAAGTCCTAGCTGATACTTGGACATATCTTCTCCTTTTAAAAACAGGCGGCCTTATACAAGACCGCCTGACTGAAACAGATTCTACTCACTGAACAGGCTTAGTGATTACCCTGTCCGTAGTAGGCATTTGGACCATGCTTGCGCAGGTAGTGCTTGTCCTGAAGGTACTGTGGTGCCTCCTGAACCTTAGGGTTATTGAGCTCGGTGAGTGTTGCCATCTTAGCAACCTCCTCGATAACTACTGCATGATACACAGCAGTCATTGCGTCTTTACCCCAAGAGAAAGGACCGTGGTTGTGAAGGAGCGTTCCTGGAACCGCAATTGGGTCCAAGTTAGCAAAGCCCTCAACAATAACGTTGCCGGTCTCAAGCTCATAGGCGCTTTCTACCTCGTCCTTGGTAAGGCTGCGCACGCAAGGAATATCTCCATAGAAATAGTCTGCGTGTGTGGTGCCATAGCAAGGAATAGAGCGTCCTGCCTGTGCCCAAGAAACAGCGTGGGTTGAGTGAGTGTGAACAATTCCGCCGATCTTATCGCCCCATGCACGATACAAGCATGCATGAGTTGGAGTATCAGAAGATGGGTTCATCTCACCCTCAACAACGTTGCCGTCAAGATCACAGACAACCAAGTTCTCTGGACTGAGCTCCTCATAGGAAACGCCCGATGGCTTAATGACAAACAGACCACGTTCACGGTCAAGTCCAGAAGCATTACCCCAGGTAAAAACTACCAGGCCATGCTTTGGCAGATCCATATTTGCTTCATACACTTCATCACGAAGCTCTTTAAGCATCATAGAGACTGCTCCTTAGAGAACGCTACGGAATGGGACGTTTGGCTCGTGATCGAAGCAATCATGGAAGCCACGGTCGTGATGGTAAGCAAAGCGGTCCTTATCCTGTGGATAGGTGTAGTGGCCGCCGACCTCCCAGAAGAATGGGTGGAACTTGTAGTCAAGGCGGTCCTTACGCATGTCCCAAAGAACCTTAATCTCCTGGACGTCTGCCTGGAAGTTAGTCCAAACATCGTGGTGAATTGGGATAACAACCTTGGACTGAAGAGCCTCAGCCATGCGGAGCATATCGGTTGCTTCCATCTTGTCCTGGATACCAATTGGGTTGCAGCCAAAAGCGCCAAAGCAGACATCTACGCCGCCAAACTCCTGAGCGATGTCTTTGCCGTGCTTAGCAAAGTAAATGGAGTAGTGAGAGTCGCCGGAGTGATAGATGTTTCCACCAGGGGTGACAAAGAGGTAGTTAACTGCCTTCTCGTCCATGTCCATTGGGCACTTGCCCCAGAGGTCTGGGCGGTTTGCAGATGTATCAGTAGTGGTGACGATAATGGTACGGTCAAAGGAATCGTATGCAACGATCTCCATGTCCTTAACCTTGACACGGTCGCCAGGCTTAACAACAATGCACTGCTCGCGTGGAACGCCCCAGCCAACCCAAATGTCAACTGCATCCTTAGGACCAATAAAGGGAACTGGAATCTCTTTGCCATTCTCGTCAATAGTAGTCATGTTGTTGTTAACAATGTGAGCTGCAAGCTCCTTGGACATGTGGTCCTGATGAATGTGAGTTACCACAACAGCGTCAAGGTTCTTGATAGCAAATGGATCAATAACAAAGGGGACGTTACGCAGGTTTGGCTGCATCTTACGAACGCCAGCCATGTTTGCCATCTGGTGACCAGGCTTCATAAGGCCGTCACCGTGGGTGCGCTTACCATTGCCTGCCCAGAAGTCGACAGCAACGTTTGCTCCACCAGGAGTCTTAAACCAAATACCAACGCAGCCGAGCCACCACATCTCAACCTGGCCTGGCTCTACTACGGCATTGTCAATCTCTTCGTTGAGCCACGTTCCCCACTCAGGGAAGGTGCTCATAATCCAACTGTCGCGTGTGACGTCTTTCAGATTTGCCATTACGCGCTCCTTTCTAAAACATAGGACTAGTACTTGATGTATACGCAGGTAAATGAACGGCGCTCAGGACTTTGCCTGCATGCTCAGAAGCTCATCCTGAGCGCTCGCTACAAAACGCAGCCCTACTCCACTACTTTGTAGAGAGCCAGCTGGTCTGTCTCACGATATGCAGCAACAATGTAATCGCTGCCGTCATGCCTATACACCATGCAGTTTGCTGGTCCGAGGTCGTGGTCGATAACGTCTACGGTGTACTCACCGTCTACATATCTAACAAGCAACAAATCGCGACCATCTTTACGGTTGCCAATGACTGCGCACTTCTCGCCATTAAGATCTGCTGCCCAAAGCGCGTGAAGGAAGCTGCGCTTCTGTGGGTCGCACCAAACCTGCTCATAACGATCGCGAGTCTGACCTTCGTGCCAAATTGCCAGAGTGTCACCGTGGAACTTGGAGAAGGTAAGGATCTCCAGCTTGCCGTCGCCGTCAAAGTCTGTTGCAACAATATCGCTTGTTGGCTGGACCAGAAGGCAGGTGACATCCCAAGCACCCTCGGGGGTGGTTGGTGGCACATATCTAAACACGCCTGCAGCGGTTGAAATCAAAGCATACGATTTATCAGGTGCAGTCCAGAAACCGTGATTCTGAACCTGATAATTAGCAACACAAGTCAGCTTAAGCTGGTTGTCTGCCGTGTACTGCTCAAGGTTATCGCTCAGAGGAGCGGCCCAAACAGCACCTGGAGTGCGCCAATCATCCTTGACGCCGGTCTCAGCTCCACCCTTGATAGAGCAAGCAAGAACCCAAAGCTGACCGTCAGCAGCCTTCAAGATGCCAAAACGGTGAACATAAGGGAGATCGCAGAGAATCTGCTCAGACCAAGAACCGTCTGCCTGCTTGGTATAGGATGCAATTGCCGCGTCGTCTCCGCCAAAGTTTGGCGAGAAGAACTTGCGAGTTGCGAGGAACTGATCTTTCCTGCCAGGGACCTGTGTAATGGTCATGACGCCGCCAGGGCCTGGAGCAACAGTCTCCAGAGGCTCACCATCAAGCGTAAAGCGACGGATTGGACCGTCCTTCTCGACAGCAGCTAAAATGCTTGGTGTGTCTTCTCCCTCAAACATGCCAAGTGCATAGCACTTAGGCATCTCGGCAAGAATTTTCTTTTCAAAAGTCATTAAAGTGCTCGATTCTTTAGAAACCTAAACTATGCGGAATACTTCTCTGCAGCGCCGGTTTCCTTGAGCTTCTCTTCCATCTCTGCGTCAGAAAGAACGTTACGCAAACCAATGACGGTAACGCCAGCCTTAGCAGCATCCTCGTACATATTCAGGAAGTTAAGTGGTGCAAAAACAATGTCATACTGACGAGCAGAGCTTACGCCCTCGGAAAGTGCACAGTGGTGAATCTTATCGACGCCCATGTTGAGCTTCTGAGTGACGCGCTCAGCGGTCATCTTCATCATCAGAGAGGTACCTGCACCGTTTGCACATGCGACCAAAATCTTTGCGTTCATGTTGACTCCTTCGATCAAACAAACTGATTACGGACACATTGTGTTTGTACCCATTTGGGCGCTATGATGCTCGCATTTAAAGCAAATACCGCATCAAACAATGTGCCGAGTATTACTAATAACCCTGAGCAGATGGGGGTCTGCTCAGGGTAGGAAGAAAGAGGGCTACTTGCTTTCCGCACTAGCTGCGGCGGCCTTCTGTGCGCGGATTTCCTTGCACTTCTGGTAATCCTCAACCTCCATGAAGTACGTGTCTTTGTTTGCACGGTACTGGAGCTGTGGGATTGCAATAAGAGCAATAACAACAATTGCGAGGCCTGCGTAGGACAGGAACTTCATGATGCCGGTCATGATTGGCCAGACAACTGCCCAGTCCCACATGCCAAGGTATCCACCGTATGCAGCCATGCCAACCCAGCCAGCGATAAGAGCTGAACCGAAGACCTGGAGAAGACCAGAGATGAAAGGCATGATGAGAACTGCGCGGAGGCCGCCCTTGTTGTTTGCATAAACGCCGATAGTAGCGTTATCGAAGAACAGTGGAACAAAGCCTGCGATAACAACAACTGGGGACTTCAGAAGCAACAGAGTTGCGATTGCCAGGAACTGGCCAGCTGCACCCATGAGGAATCCGAGGGTAACTGCGTTTGGAGAACCAAAGCCGTAGGTAACTGCGCAGTCAACACCTGGGACGGAACCCTTGAGGAGCTTGTTGGAAATACCCTGGAAGGAGTTGGTGAGCTCGGTAACGAAGGTACGAACACCAAGCTGCAGGATGGAGAGGTAAACAGCAAACTGGAAGGAAGTGGTCATGATGTAGAAGAAGAAATCCTGACCTGGCTTCATGAACTTGTTCTCAAGCAGGAAGTCCTGGCCAAGAACAGCAAGGATGACACCAAAGAATGCTGTCATGAGAATTGCAGTTGCAACGAGGTTCTCGTTGAAGATCTTAAGGAAGCCTGGAAGCTCAATGTCCTCAATACGCTTGGACTCCTTCTTGGAGTGCTTGGCGAGCCACTCAGAAGCCTTGGATGCGCAATAGACGCCAAACATCTGCTGGTGAGCAACGGTAAGACCAGCGCCATCAGTGAGGTCCTGGGTAGGTCCAATACAAAGGTTGGAACCAACTGCCCAGTAAAGGCCGAGAAGAACAGTCATAACTGCAAGGATGGTAACGTCGTTAAGCTGTGGGAAGCAGAAGAGGATAAGCCAAAATGCAGTTGCTGCCTGCTGAACCTGGACGTGACCAGTAGTAAAGATTGCGCGAAGCTTAGTCTGCTTCTTAAAAGCAACCAGAACAATGTTCAGAATGAAAGCGAAGAGCAGAAGAAGCATGACGGAGGAGAAGGAACGACCTGCGATAAATGCAGGAGCGTCAGCTGCCTCCATGCCTGCCTGTACTGCGTTCTGGCCAAAGTATGGGTCAATGACCATTGCAGAAAGGTTGAAGCGAGCCTGAAGTCCAACAAGAACTGGACGGAATGCAGTTACCAGGCCGCCGGAACCAACCAGGAGGATCTGATAACCAATGACTGCCTTAAGGAAGCCAGCGAGTACGTCGTACCACTTCTTCTTAAGAAGAATGTAGCCGATAGCAACAATCAAACCGATGAAATAGGCTGGCTGAGTCAAGAAGTTGCTCGCAAACCATTTCCAAATACCAAGAACAATATCCATTGATACCCCTTTCAAAGGGTCCTACATACTCACCTTCTGCAGCCCACACTACAAAAGGAAAACCTCAATTACGTGCCCAAACGGGCGTGTTTACTCGGAGATAAGCTTGTCAATCTCCAAAAGCTCCTCAGGAGACTGAATGTTCTTAAGACGCTCAAGAACCTCCTCGTTCATAAGAACCTGAACGAGCATCTGCATATTCTTGAGGTGAGCATCCTGATCAGTAGCGCTCAGAGTGAAGAAAGTCTTAACCTGCTTCTCATCGTCGCCATCCTCAAAATTGACAGGAACATCAGAGTGCATAAAGCCAATAGCAGTCTTTCCATTAGAGCCAATGCGAGCAGTTGAGTGTGGCATTGCAACGTTTGGAACGATGACAATGTAAGGACCAAACTTGTTTACGCACTCGATAATGTCGTCTGCATACTCTGGATTGACAGTTCCATCAGCCTCCAGTGGTTTGCAGCACTCTCTAATAGACTCTTCCCATGTCATGGGGGTCTTCACGAAAGCATAGTGATTCTGCTCGTAGATATCGCGAAGTAGCATGCGATTCACTCCTCTCCAGTAGACTACTGTGAATCTTTTCCTTGTGTTGGACTATAGCAAGAGCACACAAGAACACATCGCTTAACGACAAAAACTTGAATCTTCTGAACGCTTCAACAATTAGATAAATAACTTATATGACATTTGTCTTGTCGTATAACAAATTTCCCTATTTGTTGAATGTTTTGAATGTTTTAACAATCGAATCGATAATATTAGTATAGCTAAAGTTGAGAGTTAAGCAATACTTATCTATGCTCACTTTAGAGATTTACGTCATAAAAACCGTTGACCGCTAAATAATATCCGTTTAAGTATTCAAAACGTTCATTGAATAGGGTAAGATACACTCAGTTCTACTGAAAAGCGTCTACACAATTGTTCGACAACCGTTCAAAAGGTGTTATCAATTTGTACGTTGTTTTTCACAGAACTGAATTAGTTAAATGTAATTCTACAGGTTTATCAGCAGTTGAGCTCTATTGGGGGATTTATGGCCACAAGTCGTTCATTTGTAGCATCACGCAGAAGCTCAATCATGAGCCTTCTTGAACAATATCGCCAGGTTTCCGTTAGCGATCTTGCCGATAGATTTGAAGTTTCTTCGCTTACCATCCGCCGCGATCTTGACGAACTCGAAGCTCAAGGCCTCATTTCCCGAAGCTATGGCATGGCCACGCTGCTTGACCCGCTCTCGACAGGACTCAGTTCTAACCAGGTAACCGCAAAGTTCAAGCTTGCCCAGGCCGCCGCCAAGCTGATTAAAGACGGTGACACGGTCTTCATTAACACCAGCTCAACCGCTATAAAAGTCCTGGAATTTATCACCGCCGAGAACATCACGGTTGTTACCAATAACGGTAGCGTTCTGGCCGCCGACTATCCCCCATCGATGACCGTTTTGGTCACGGGCGGAGAAGTTCGACCAGCTAAGAAGTCACTGACCGGCGATTTTGCACTTGCTTCAATCAACCAGATTCGCGCCGCGAAGTGCATCTTGGGATGCTCGGGAATTTCCGCTGAGCGTGGCCTTACCACGCTGGTTTCAAACGAGATGCGCGTGAACTCGCTGATGCTTAAGCACTCTGAGCAGCACATTGTCTTGGCCGACGCAAGCAAGCTGGGCGTCAACTCCAGCTTCCAATATGGATTGCCTGCTGATATCGACGTGCTTATGACGGACGAATCCGCATCGATTTCGCAGGTAGCAGCCCTCGAAGCCGCTGGCGTTCGTAAGGTTGTTCGCGTGGGCCTGTAGAACTGCTACGGCTACGTGCGTTTGACGACGAGATTCAGCTTCAATCGAATGCTTCCACTGCTGTAGTCCATCGGTTCTCTCGCCCAGCATAGAAGACATCAAAATTTTAACTACCATGATACGAAAATATTCACCCTCATGAATATTCATGAAGGTGAATTCATCTGTATGCATAAATTTTTTAGAGGCCTATTTTTAGCGTTTTGAAAACACAGCAAAGTCACTTATTCTGCAAAATTGACCCTCGAAAGTCCTATTTTTCTCAGAATATCGTCATTTGCTGTGTTTTTTAGGGCTGTAAGTTATGTTTTTGGCTCTGTATATACAGATTATCTGACATAGGTGTGTTCGGGCTTCTAAAAACGTGCAGATTATCTGACTTAGGTGTGTTCTGACAACATCAACGCTACCCAAACAAAAAGCCCCGCCAACTGGCGGGGCTTTGAAGTGCAGCTTTGTCGTCGGTCGCGATTTCGCACTCGTCGCGATTTCACGCTCGTCGCACTCTTCGCGCTCGTGGCGCGCTCGACGCGAACCAGAGAGCTTACTCCTCCTCGAGAGCAGCAGCAATCTCGTCGGTGATGTTCATGGTGCTGTAGACGTTCTGGACGTCATCGAGCTCGTCGAGCTTATCGATAAGACGCTGAACCTTCTTTGCATCAGAAACAGAAACGTCAGTAGGGGTGGTTGGAACCATGGTGAGCTCGGAACCCTTGACCTCAATGCCCTGAGCCTCGAGGCCCTTCTGGACGTCCTGCATCTTGTCGTATGCAGTCCAAACAATCCACTGATCGCCAGCGTCCTCGTAATCGTTTCCGCCAGCCTCGGCAACTGCCATCATGAACTCGTCCTCATCGACAGCGTTCTCGCGGTCAGCAACCTTCTTCTCCTCGGAGACAATAACCTTGTCAACTGCGATGGAACCCTTGCGCTCAAACTGGAACGCAACGGAACCAGCGGTACCAAGGTTGCCGCCGGAGTGGGTAAATGCGGAACGAACGTCTGCTGCGGTACGGTTCTTGTTATCGGTCAGGCAGTCAACGTAAACTGCGACGCCTGCAGGACCGTATCCCTCGTAAACGATCTCCTCGTAAACGGCAGCATCAGCGCCAGCGCCAAATGCCTTATCGATAGCGGCCTGAATCTTTGCGTTAGGCATGGAAACCATGCGTGCACGGGCAACAGCGGCAGACAAGCTAGCGTTGTTGTCCGGATTTGGGTCGCCACCCATCTTTGCTGCAACAGTAATGTTGCGGGAAAGCTTAGAGAACAGCGAGGAACGCTTAGCGTCGATAGCTGCTTTCTTGTGCTTGGTTGTGGCCCACTTAGAGTGTCCGGACATTGCACTCTCCTTCTTTAGAGGTTCGAAAACCTAATTATCACATTAGCCCTTATACGTTACACGAAATCAAGAAGCGAGAAAAGACTTATTTTGCAGATATGGAGACTTATGCGCGCCATACGCCGAGAAACCCGTCGACTCGCTGCCTCCGCACGCCTCCGTGCGCACCCCGCGCACCTCCGGCGCCGCCGCGCACCCCGCGCACGTCCGCGCAGCACCTCCGTGCGACGCTCTCGCTCCTACTCTACCAGCTCAACGTGGATGGACTCCGCGATCTTCTCGACCAGAGCAAAGTCGCCCAGGCCGGCGCTCATCGCAACGTTTCCGCCGGTAGCCATCGCGCGCGTCAGAGCCTTCTCGACAGCAGACGGATCCTCAAGCCAAATAGACATGAAGCTCGCAAGCGTAGAATCGCCCGCACATGCCGTCGAAAGCACCTCTACCTGCGCGGCATTTGCGTGCCAGACATGCTCGCCGTTGAAGAAGTACGCGCCGTCGCCGCCCAGCGTGAGCAGGATATTCTTTGCGCCGCGCTCGTGAATCTTGTGGAGGGCGAGAAGAACGTCGGCCTCGTTATGGACGTCGACACCAAAAATCTCTGCCACTTCTTCGTCGTTTGGCTTAATGAGCAGTGGTTTTTTCTCGACAAGTTCTGCGAGATGTTTATGAGAGATGTCCAAAACCAGCTCAGCGCCACGCTCATGACAAAGGTCAAAGAGCTCGTCGTAGAAAGTTGGATCCATCTCAGGAGAAAGCGAACCAGAAACCACCAGCACATCCAGGTCGGGAGCATTGCGCAGCAGCTCAAGCATCTCGTCCTGCTTGGAGCGAACAACGGGAGCGCCCGCATTAGGGAACTTGAGCTCGCCCTCGGGCGTCGTAACAAAAATGTTTACGCGGGTGATGCCGTCAATCCACACGGGCTTGACCGGACAAACCTTAGATGCCTCTTCAACAATGTAGTTGCCCGAGAAGCCACCAAAAAAGCCCAAGATAGTGGACTCAACGCCGTAGTGAGCAAGCGTAAACGAGACGTTGAGACCCTTGCCGTTTGGTGTGTAGACAGCGTCGGTTGTGCGGTTGACGTGCGTATATGAAGGAACTCCCGAGTTGACGTTCATGTCGATAGCGGGGTTAGTGGTAAGTGTATAAATCATCAAAGCTCCCTCTGAAACAAATATGGACCCGACGTAATCGCCGAGTCCATATTTTACTTCGATTGTCTAAGCATATACCTGGTCATGAAATGAATTCTCGGCATTGCTTAGAGTGTGTTAAGCGTAAAGCTTAGTCCTCGACCAGCTTGTTGCCGTTCTTGCGGTACTCGTATGCCTTGAAAGCAACAAAGAGAATGCCGCCAACAACAGCGCCAATAAGAATAGCAAGAACCCACTTGAGGCCGCCATCAACAACTGGAAGAACCAGGAAGCCGCCGTGAGGTGCTGGATCGTGAACACCAAAGAGCAGTGTCAGGATGGAGCCGATGGAAGAACCGATCATCATGATAGGCATAACAGGCCAAATGTTCTTGGTCATGAATGGAATAGCGCCCTCGGTAATGTGGGTGCAGCCAAGAACGAAGTTGACCAGACCAGCGTTGAAGTCGGACTTGGTGAAGTATTTCTTACCAACGACAACAGCAAAGGTGGTGATCAGTGGAGGAACAATACAAGCAGCAGAAACTGCAGCCATGAAGTTAGTACCAAACTCATAGGTTGGGGTACCAACACCAGCAGCAAGAGCCTCGGTCAGAAGTGCAGTACCGGTAACGTAAGCTGCCTTGTTGACTGGGCCGCCCATGTCAAATGCGGCCATGCAACCAATTGCAAGACCAAGGACAATTGGACCAGAAGCAGACAGACCGCGCAGGAAGTTCATCATGCCGGTGTTGATTGCTGCCATTGGACCAGAAATACCCAGCATAACCAGGCCAACAATGGTGGTGGAAAGCAGTGGGTACAGGAAGATTGCCTTCAGGCCATCAAGGTTCTTTGGAAGACCTGCAAGGAGCTTCTCAAGACCAACGATGACATAACCGGCAAGGAAGCCGCCGACGATGCCGCCCAGGAAGCCAAAACCAACGCCAGCGCCACCAGCATCAATCATGCCAGTGTTAGGGTTAATTGGAAGACCCTGGATAGCAATCATACCTGCAACAAAACCAGGAACCAGAGCAGGACGCTTGCCGATAGACTCAGCAATGTAAGCAGAAAGCACTGGAACCATAAGGCCCATTGCAATGCCGCCGATAATTTTGAGCATTGCAGCAAAGCTGTTGTAGTCAGGTGCGGTAGAGCTGAAGGAAGTGATACCCCAGAGGAATGAAACTGCAGTGAGAACACCACCAGCAACAACAAAGACCAGCATGTGGCTAACGCCGTTCATGAGGTGCTTGTAGATGATGTGGCCTACAGACTCCTTCTCAATGGTGCTTGAGACTGGAGCGTCATCTGCCTCTGCAAGCTCACCCTCAGGCAGAGCAACAAGGGCGCGGTCGATAAGACCCTCAGCGTCCTTAATAGCAGCAGTAACACCAACATTTACCATTGGTTTTCCGGCAAAACGCTCAGCCTGAACGTCCTTATCGGCAGCAACAACTACTGCCTTGGCGTTCCTAATTTCAGCTGCGGTGAGCTCGTTCTCTACACCGACCTGGCCGTGCGTCTCAACCTTAATGGTAAGACCTTTAGCTGCGGCGGCCTTCTCCAGGGCCTCCTTAGCCATAAAGGTGTGCGCAATACCGGTTGGGCAACCAGTAGCAGCAACGATGTCATACTTTGACTCGTCAGCCACAGCACTCCCCTTTCATCCTAGTGCTCGGAATTGTTCCAAACACAACCAAAAAAGCTGCTCAATGTTAGCACTGAGCAGCTTCGATACCTACGCTTTTACGTAAATTGTAACCAGAAAATTATGTTATTGAACGTACTTTCATTTAGTGCGGCGTTTGTGTCGGAAACTCTGATGTTTTTCTCGCCAGGTACTCAAACGTACCCATGCTTTTCTGGGCGAGAAGAACGTGCACCAGAAACCTACTCCTACTCTGCATCCTCCTGGCCAAAGCGTTCTTTTCTCAGACGCAGCGCCTCATATGCGCAGCCATACATTGCAGCCTGATTGCCCAAGCTAGCTGCCTCAATACGAGCACCCTTGCTCACGGGCAGAGCATACTGCTCAAAGCTCTCGCGAAGCTCGGTGGCAAATGTTGCAAACGAGCCCGCAACGCCACCGCCAATCAAGAACATGGCAGGATCAACTACGCACGAAACCTGTGCCATAGCAAGTCCCAGGTAGTGGCACATCTTGTGAATAGCAAGAGTTGCGCACTCATCGCCCTGAGCATGAGCTCTAAACACAGATACGGTATCGGTCTCGTGCTCAATGTTTACGGGAACAACGCCTCGAGCAACGCATTCCTCCAGGTACAGGCGGACAACTCCCTTAGCGGAAGCGTACTGCTCCAAGCAGCCGTGACGACCGCAACCGCAGGTCAGCGTCTCTTCTGGCTCAACAATAATGTGGCCAATCTCGCCGCCAGCACCAAAAGCACCTGCAGCAAGCTTGCCGTCTACGACAACACCTGCGCCAACGCCGGTGCCCAGCGCAATCAGCACAAACGATGGCACGCCCACAGCAACGCCAGCCCACGCCTCGCCCAAAGCTGCAGCGTTAGCGTCGTTGACAAACGCGATGGTTGCGTTTGGCAGGCACATATTGATTGACTGCACCAATCCCTCAGGGTCAATGTCTACATTGGCGAGAAGACCAACGGTTCCGTCATCTGCAACAGGACCTGGAATATCCAAACCACACGCAATAACATCGTTGCGGCTTGCTTTTTGGCCATGAACAATCAGCTTGATGGCATCGGTTACTGTCTGATAACCATCCTCGTTATCAAGTGAGGGCGTCTTGACCTTCTGCTCAGAAAG
This sequence comes from uncultured Atopobium sp., assembly GCA_902481575.1. Taxonomy (GTDB): domain Bacteria; phylum Actinomycetota; class Coriobacteriia; order Coriobacteriales; family Atopobiaceae; genus Lancefieldella. The sequence goes on along the minus strand of CABSWT010000014.1, from coordinate 9,945 downwards.
CAACTCTCCTTCTGCAGAAAAAAGTCCCAGCTTGATGGTGGTTCCACCAACATCAATACCCAATACGTATTCCATGAAACCCCCTAGTTACCGCGCTTAAGCGCACCTTCAACAAGCTGCGCAAGGACATCTTCAACAGCGTATCCTGCAGCTTCAATAGCCATTGGAACAAGGGAGGTCTCGGTAAGTCCTGGGAACGTCTTCAGACCCATGACCATAACGTGATGTCCATCCCAAATAAAATCAATACGAGCAAGATCTCTGCAGCCGTACGCGGTAAACACCTCAAGAGCTGCGCGCTCAAGCGCCTCACGAGCCTCAACTGGATCTGCGCCAAGAGCGGCCAAAGACTCAGGACGAACTGGGCAGAAGTGTTGAATACGCTCTGGATCAAGGCGAGCATCCGTATCATAAATACCCTCGGTTACCGAAATCTCAACTGGTGGCAGGGTTTTCTCGCCATCTGCGTCAGAGAGCACGGTAACGCTTACCTCAACGCCATCAACCCACTGCTGGATAATGACGGAGTCGTCAAAACCAAGTGCGCCGAGAAGAGCTGGTCCAAGCTGGTCAGCACTATCAACCTTGGAAAGGCCCATAGCAGAGCCACCGTGAACAGGCTTAACCGCCAGAGGGAAGCCAACGCCGCCGCCAAGGCGCTCGGGAACCAGGTCAAGGGCGGCAGCTGCGCCAAGGTCTTTAAATGCGCTGGCAGTCAACACAATCTGAGGAGGCCAGATGACCTCAGACTCCTCCTTTGACCAGGCCTGGCGCACAATAAACGGCATGTCAGCCTTGTTCCAGGCTGCCCTACAAGATGCAGGCCTTGAGCCCACATACGGAATCTTGAGGAACTCCAAAAGTGCAGGTACCGCACCGTCTTCTCCGCCCGCACCGTGAAGACACACAAACGCAACATCGGGTTTCTCGGCACGAAGGGTATCTACCAGGTGAGCGTCAGCGTCAAGTGGCAAAACCTCATAGCCGCGCTTCTCCAAAGCCTCAGAAACAAGAGCTCCACTTTTTAGCGAGAAGTTCCTCTCAAATGAGGCTCCACCCATAATGACAGCAACTTTTGTAGCCATACTTAACACTCCCTTGCAGAAGAATAAGATTCAGAATGAGAAGACTCAGGTAGAGCACCTGCCTCCAGGAATGCGCGATACAGCGCCATGCGATCTTGGACGCACAGAGACAGCCTGCGAATTGCCTCGTGGATGCGCTCTGGCGTCTCAAATGAGTAGCACAGACGCATGCTTGAACTAATGCGCTGGTCAGGATAGCAATAAACGCCTGGTACAAAGGCAACTCCCTCTTCGATTGCACGAGGAAGCAACTGCTCAGTGTTGAGGTATGGCGGGAAGGTTACCCACAGGAACAAACCGCCCTCCGGCTTTGTCCAGGTAACGTCTTTAGGGAAGAACTCTGCAAGCGCTGCCAGCATGGCGTCTTTTCTCTCTTTATAGCGAGACTTAGACACCTCAAGCGCTGCCTGCCAATCAACCTCATTGAAGTAGTGCTCAGCAAGAATCATGTTAAAGGGGCTGGTACACAGGTCAGAGCCAGACTTAGCAAGGTTGATGCGCTCAAGGAAGTGACGAGGTGCAACCATCCATGCAAGACGCAGTCCTGGGGCAAAAATCTTTGACGTGGTTCCCAGATAAATGACATTTGGATCAAGCGTCTTAAGGCGCGTTAGATCTTCTCCCTCAAATCGGATAAGACCATACGGATCATCCTCAACAACAGGGATGTTGTACTGGCGAGCCAGCTCAAGAAGACGGAGGCGCCTTGGCATAGACATGGTGATGCCGGCAGGATTATTAAAGTTAGGAATAACGTAGATGAACTTAGGCTTTCTGCCTTGGTCTGCAAGCTCTTTAAGTTTTGCCTCAAGCAGGTCTGTTCTGATACCCTCTTCGTCCATATCAATGGTGTGAACAGTAGGCTCATACGCGGAAAATGCCTGGAACGCACCAAGATAGCTTGGACCCTCACAGATAATATCGTCCCCTGGGTTAAGAAAGACACGGCCCAAGAAATCAAGCGCCTGCTGGGAACCAGAAGTCAAAATCATCTCGTCAGGATCAGCCTCGACGCCCTGAGCAGCTAAAATCTTGCAGATGGTCCTTCTGCACTCAATACGGCCATCAGAGTTGCCGTACTGAAGAGACCTAAGTCCCTCAACAGCAACGCAGCGTCGAGCGCACTCTGCAACCTGATCAAGTGGCAGCGAAGAAATATCCGGCAGGCCACCAGACAGCGCAATGACACCTGGACGAGACAGTGCTGCAAACAAATCTCGCACTTCGCTCTTTCGCATGGTTTGAACGCGATCTGCGTACAGATCACCCCACTGATCAAACGAGATTCTGCTGTCATCCATAGAACTCTTACTCCTTACAAGCCATCTTTGGGCAAAAATTGTGCCGAAAAGATGTACTTATTGTTTTAGGACGTAGTCTTTTTAGTATCGCTCAAATATCAATAAATTACAGGGTAAAATATGGCGCATACGCTAAACGGTTTCTGTTGACCGGTAAAGTAACTGGTCACACCTATTTTTTGTAGAGAGGATTTTTATGGACAGCGCACATAACACTGTTGAATTGAACGCAGCGCTTTCAAATCCCCGCGATGATATCGCTAAACTTGATGAACTTGAGAAGAAGCTCTTTGCTCTCAACTACGCAGCTAATGAGATTGGCTCTTTTGGACCATGTATCGATCCAAAAAAGGCTGCTGAAGAGCGCGGAGAAGCCCTAGCAATCCTTGGCGAGCAGGTCCAGGAGACCCTCTGTGATCCTGCTGTTGGCGCACTGCTTGATAGACTTCACGAGAATCGCGCTCTGCTTGATGAGACTCATCGCGCACAGGTCAAAATTCTGCGCCGTGACAGAAGCCAGCTGGTAGATGTACCTGTTGAGCTTCAGAGCAACTTTGTCCGCCTCACCACAGAGGCCAACGAGGTCTGGGAGCAGGCAAAGAGCAGTGATGACTGGTCGCTCTTTGCACCAAAACTGGACGGCTTAATCGAGCTCCGCAAAGAAATGTGCCAGGCCCGCGATGCATCCAAAGATCCCTATGACCTCTTGCTGAGCGATTTTGAGCACGGTACCAACAGAGAGTTCTACAACACCTTCTTCAATAACGTTAAAGAAGTAGTAGTTCCTCTGGTTGCCGATTGTATGGCTTCCAAGCGCCAACCAAGCACCAAGCCTCTTGAGGGCAAGTTTGATGTCAATCGTCAGTGGGACCTTGCAAAAGACCTGGTAAAGCTTCAGGGTCTTGACGAGGACGCTTACTGGCTTGGCAAAACTGAGCACCCTTACACTGGTGGCCCTGGTATTGGCTTTGTCATGGTTGCCAGCCACGCTTACGAGAATAACGTTCTCTCCAATGTCTATTCCATGCTGCATGAGAACGGTCACGCCCTCTACGAGCAGGGAATTAACTGGGAATACCGCTTTACCTCTCTGAGCACCGGCACTTCTATGGGCATGCACGAGTCTCAGTCCAGGTTCTTTGAGAACTACGTTGGCCTTTCTGAAGCATTTGCTGAGCCTCTTATTCAACTTATGCGCAAGCATTTTCCTGGCCAGCTTAATCGCGTCACTGCCTTCCAGCTCTTCTCGGCAGCTAACAAGGTACAGCCAAGTCTTATTCGTACCGAAGCGGACGAGCTCACCTATCCTCTGCACATCCTTATCCGTTATGAAATGGAACAGGCACTTTTGTCTGGCGAGATTACTGCAAAGGATGTCCCAGCTCTTTGGGCCGAGAAGTACAGGCAGTACCTGGGCGTTACGGTTCCCAACAACACCGAAGGTGCTCTTCAGGATGTTCACTGGTCATGGGGTGAGTTTGGCTACTTCCCAACTTATGCACTTGGTAGCGCTTATGGTGCACAGTACAAGCATGCCATGATTGCTGAGGGTATGGACTTTGACGCCGTCTGCGCATCTGGAGATCTTGCTCCTATTAGGGAGTGGCTGGGTAGCCGTATTTGGACCTGGGGCCGTGCAAAAGACTCCAAGGAGCTCATCATGGGTGCATGCGGCGAGCCTTTTGACGTCCACTACTACACCAAGTATCTAACTGATAAATACTCTCGCATCTATGGTCTGATCAGCGCATAAGCGCACACCGTAGACGCGAGTAGAAATATCTGTCTTCTACCAATTAAACGAAAGGGATGAAATGAAAAAGTTTGTCGAGGAGTTCAAAGAGTTTATCCAGCAGGGCAATGTTATGGACATGGCTATTGGCATCATCATTGGCGGCGCATTTACCGCTATTGTTACCTCCCTTGTCAATGACATCATCAACCCATTTATTAAGCTGATCTCTGGTGGTGGTACCGAGGTTTCTGGTCTTTCTATTCCAGTTCCTGGCACCCAGAACGGCATTGACTTTGGTGCATTCATCAGCGCAATCATCAACTTCCTGATCATTGCATTCATTGTCTTCTGCATGGTTAAGGCCCTCAATAAGTTCATGAAGGCTTCCAAGCTTAAGAAGGACGAAGAAGAGGCTGTTGAAGAGGTTGCAGCTCCACACTGCCCACACTGCCTTGAAGAGGTTAAGGAAGGCGCAACTCGCTGCCCACACTGCACTGGTGAGATTGAGGGCGGCGCACACGCTGCGTAACATCAACGTAAGCTGCAAGCACGCTCTTTACGTACCTAGAGTACATGCAAGAAAAAAGCAGGCATATCGTATGCCTGCTTTTTTGTTAGTAAAAGATGCTAGAAAAGGTTGCGGTTATTTCTTACCAGTACCACCCTTGCCGCCGCCACCATTTCCAGATGAGCTGCCGCCATTTCCAGATGAGCTGCCGCCATTTCCAGAACCAGAAGAAGTAGGTGTTACCAGCGTATAGCCGCCCTTACCATCTGGCTGCCAAGGGAACTCAGCCTTTGGTGGATACTCATATTTAGCCCAATTATCCTCGCGGTGATTAATGAGGGCAAACTTGAGAGTATATCCAGGGGTATCAATGCTAAGGAGTTTCTTATCCTCCGCAGTAGTGTACAGAACAGACTTAGCTATCTGTCCGTCTTTTGAAAAGCCCTGAGCAAGAATAGGGAAAGAAAGACCATCTGCCGAAGGCTCCTCTGCAACAATCTGAATAGGGGCAACACTACCGTCTGGATAGAACAGTGCAGCATTTCCTTCCTTATGAGCAGAGAAGGTATACGCTGCACCCGAACCCTTATTCATAGACTCAATCTGTTCACTAGTTAAATCTTCTTTAGAGCCATCTGCATAGTGCAGACCGAAGAGATAGTACGTACCTGGAATGGTGGCAGCAAAATTGACTACCTGACCATCAATATAAGCAATCTGTGAAGTATCGTCAGGATTATCTGAAAGCTTTTTGAAATTAAACGTAATCTCACTTTTGGCATCACTGTACTTCAGATAGTTGTTATCGTCCTTATCAAAAAGCATTGGCACACTATCACCATCATCATACGTACACTGAATGGCAACAGTTCCTTTTGCTTCCCACTTACCGTCATTCTTCACGCCTTTAAAATTGTGCATGAAGAAAGTACCGTCTTCTTTGAAAGAATAGTAAAGAACGGTTCCATCGTTATAGCCCTGATTAAGCATGCCGCCATGGTCAAAGGTTTTGCCTTCCTTTGATCCACCCTTAGTTCCAACACCATTGTCAACACACCAAACACCAGTAACAATCTTGGAAAGATCTCCGGTTAGTGTTGGATTATCTGGAGTCTCCTCAAGCTTAACCAGATTTGACTGAGAAGTCGCATCGCCAGTACCGCCCTGATCGCCATTCTGAGGATCTTGACCAGCTCCACCAAGAACGGAATCAGGATTCAAAATTGCCTGAAGGGCATCACTATTACAAGCGGCAAGCGTGCTAGCAGCACCCCCTGCAGCCAATCCCGCAAAAGCGCGACGAGTAATCATCTCTTTGTTCATACGTTCCTCCTATAAGCGTATGGGAGTCCCAACTTTTTATATTCTACTTGAAACGAGTCAAATGTTACAAATTAAGCTGCATTCGACTTATGTATCATCCTACTTTGTGTGAGGAAGATGAGAGGTAATCAATGTCATAGTGCCCGTAAAGCGCAGGCTACCAGAAGATGCGGGTGCAATAAAATGCGAGCCTTTGCAAATCCTATGCTCTACTCCGTTGCCGCCATCAGCACAAACCGCACCTTCTCCCTCAATAACACTTACGCACATAAAAGGCCATGGCTGAGCGATAGTTTTTGACTCGTGAATCTCATATTTTTCTACCGAGAAGTACTTGCAGCTCATAAGTTCAGTTTTGCCATCAATTTCTGGAGCAGTAATTTCTCCAGATGTTGGAGCCTTCTGAGCGTAATCAATAACCTCTAAGCTCTGTGCCAGATGCAAGTCACGAGGCTTGCCATCGTCTCCTAAACGATCATAGTCATACACACGGTATGTAATATCTGAGCTCTGCTGCGTTTCAAGAATAAGCGTGCCCGTTCTAATGGCGTGAACGGTTCCAGGATCAATCCTAAAGAAATCTCCAGCCTTGATAGGAACGTAATTGAGCAGTTCAGACCACTTTCCCTGCTCAACCATGGCTGCAAACTCTTCTTTTGAGGAAGCGTTCTGACCAACAACAATATCGCCATTCTCTTTTGCATCAAGAATGTACCAGCATTCAGACTTACCAAGCGAGCCATTCTCGTGCTCTGCAGCATACTCATCATCTGGGTGAACCTGAACAGAAAGGTCATCTTTTGCATCAAGAATCTTAATAAGGAGTGGAAAGCGATCTCCCTCTGCATTACCAAAGAGCTCTCGATGAGTTGTCCAGAGCTCAGAAAGAGTTTTTCCAGCATATGGACCAGAAGCAACTTCACAGTCTCCATTAGAGTGCGCACTAATTGCCCAGCACTCTCCTACTGAGCCATCAGGAATGTCATAGCCATACTCTTCAGCAAGCCTTCTGCCGCCCCAAATCTTATTGTGAAAAAGAGGTTTTAAAAAGATAAGATCGTTATATGACCTGTCTGTGTTTTTATCTAAATCTAGCATCGTAGCTCCTTATATGCAGTGCATATATGCTTTTCTAATAGCTAACAACTCTATAGTCTAACGGATTCTAATAACTTAACACTGACTCATTTAACTGCTTTTGACGGGGTTTCTCGCTAACAAAAAAGGCTCAGCTAAAAAGCTGAGCCTTTGCAGTCAATGAACTAAATAAAACTTAGAACATAACGCTGAAGGAATCCATGCTGTAGTCGGAACCATAAAGAGCAAGGATGGTACCACGAACAGTTGCGGATGGATCCATCTTTACACCTGGGTCAAAGTATGCAAAGCCCTTGGTAGTTGCGTTAGGAGCTGCGTTAACAAACAAGCTCAGCTCATCCTTGCCAATAGCGGTGTCGGTGGACTGAATGAAGATGTTGGTATCGGTCTTGTTGACAACCTCAACCATATAGCCGTTGGAGTTCTCAAAGTCAACGCCAATGCCAGTAACGGTAACGGTAATCTTATCGGTGTCGATAAGAACCTCGGTCTTATCGCCAGTCTTCTTAACATCATCAACGTACTTCTGAGTGTTAGTAATCTGCTCGGAAGTGTTGTGCTTATCCATCAGAGAGTTATAGAGGTCCTTAGCGTCAGAGTCACCAGCACGAGTATCTGAAGGCTTAGTTGCAGTATTTGCATCAGGTGCAGTCTGCTGTTGCTGCTGTTGCTGCTGACCACCGCCAGTAGTGGTTCCTGGATCAGCAAGATTTGGAATAAGATTGCAGCCCGCAAGAGCAAAAACTGCGGAGGCGGAGGCTGCTACGAGGCCGAGCTTATTAAACTTCATAAAGGTCTCCTTTGGGTGATTTATACCTTGTAAGAGGATAACGGAAATAAGTAGATTTTGTCAATTTTTATGCATAGATGAACACTTAATGCTCTGCAACTAAAGCCTTGATGCCACCTTGCGTAAACATTACTGCTGAATTTATGTGACCGTCAGCCTCTTCACGAGTCTCATCATTTTTAAGAATATTGACAATAGTGGTCATCTCAGTTTGTGCAAGCCACGTAATAATAAACTCATCATAGGGCTTAACCTGTGCAACGTTAGGATAAAGAATAGCTCTAATTGTTGCAGAGATTACCTCAGTCAACTCTTCAAAGAAATAGGCAACATATGGGTTTTCTCGATTATTCACAAGAATCTGCGCCACGTACCTATTGCCGTACAGAAGGTCCAAGAATTTCTCGAGCGTTTCTTTATCACCCAAAGGAGTGTCTTCAAGATTTCTTTCGCCAGAGACCAGCAGATGATCTTTGTAATCCTCAAGAATCTGAATTGCGCCTTCAGTGACAGGAATCAAAACATTCTTAAAGAGGTCCTCTTTGTTATCAAAGAAGAAATAAAGAGCGCCCGTGGTAACGCCTGCATGTGCACAAATCTGTCGAAGTGAAGCTTTATCGTATCCCTGTAAAGCAAACTCTTGCTCTGCGGATTTAAGAAGCTTGTGACGTGTGTCACAACTTTCTGTTTGTGGTCGCCTCGACATTGCTGCCGCTCCTTTATAAATGTTTTAAATCCCCTTGTAACAAGGAGATTCCCCCAAATCAATACTACCTTGTTTTAAGAGGAACATATAACAGAAAGTTAACTAATTATGTAGAAATCTATAATCGTTACATAACAACTTTTGTGATATTTACTTAATTCTTTGATATTGATTAGACGAGAAACACGTCAGAGGCATAATAAAACCCTGCTATGTTACATAACAGGGTTTTAAGACATACCGTTAACCCAAATTATCCTTACGCTTAATAAATTCTCCGCAGATATATGACTTCCTTAGATACTCGCGATTAAACGGATCTTTGACGGGAACAAAATCCTCTGGAGACTTAGCAAAGTGCATGGCGAAAAGCTCATGGATATGTGAATCAGCCAGCAAATAGCCGCGCGAGCAGTACGCCTGATACATCTGGGCGTCCTCGTTAAATTTGAACGAGCTAAAAGCGCAGTCTGAACAGTGTAGTCCAGCCATCTTGCACATCTCCTACTCTTCAGATAGCCCCATGCAATCTGAACAACGCTGAATCATACGCGTATACAGCAAGTATGGCATTGAAAACAATAAAAATAGTCAAAAATACTTATTCGACGCCAAGAATTTCCGGGAGCGTGTAATCTGAGCCGTTCCCCGAGGAAGCAACAGGTTGGAGGTATTCTCTATTGTCATTTCCGTCATGCATAACAGTAGGATTTGGAAGATTGATACCCTCAGCCAAATTCTTCTTCTGCGTCTCTGTAAGCTCCACGCCAGCATCAACAAGATCTTTAAGATGCTCAACCCAAAGTTGATCAAGACTTAAGGAGAAGAAGTCAGCGATAACCTTTGCTTTATCAAATGAAGGCCACTTACGACGCTCGGTGCAAATATAAGAGACATACGCACGTGACCAATGTGAGAATTCGCACAGGTCTACCTGGCGCTTGCCACTTTCTTGTAACAACCTTGCTACTGTCCTACCCAAACCTGGGTCGGTCTTTTTGGTAACACCTGCCTTAGCCATCTCACAGCCCCATCTGCTCAAACGATGCCTTAAAAACATGCGTATGTTTTATGCATAGTCCCGCGTTGTTACCGTATCATACTACACTAAAATATCTTCAGATACAATTTGTTATGTTGTTTTACAAGCGGAAATTTAAAGAAAATTGCATACCTGTTACGTAAATAAATCGTAAGTGACTCTTCTGACTGAGATTAATTGGCTATACAAAAGATATGCAAAAATCAATTCCTCTATGCAAAATAATGTATTGGCGATTTTATGCAATAACAAAGAACCTCTACGTGAACTGCCTCCCATTTCTTAGACACGAGAAATAGGAGGCAGTTCAAAACACACCTAAGTCAGATAATCTGTCAAAAAGACGTATACATTACG
>CABSWT010000013.1:0-29043 GCA_902481575.1 uncultured Atopobium sp. | reverse complement strand
GTGCGCCAGGCCTAAAAGCCGACGCTAACACGCTGCAGAATCATAATCACCCGCACATGAACTGCCTCCCATTTCTTATGTCTAAGAAATGGGAGGCAGTCAAATCAAATGGAATACAGAGGCTTTGTTTTAGCGTTTCTGCTGTTCAATTAATTTACAGGTCAAGCTGCATCAGGCGAGCAATGCTGACAATGTAAATCTTGAGGGCGCGCTTGAGCCACTCCTCAGAGATTCCCTCGTCAGGACCGTGCTCCATACCAACCCACTCTGGCAGGTCTTTTGCGGCCTTGCTGTCATAAGGACCAAAGGCAACTGCGCGCTTAAAGTGACGTGCATAGGTGCCGCCGCCAATAACAAACGCCTGCTCATCGCTGCCGGTGTACTCATGGAAGGTATCAAGCAGGGTAGTAATCTCAGGGGAGCTTGGGTCAATGTAGAAAGGCACAGCATCGGAGAGAACCTCAAAGGCGCAGCCGTGATCCTCGCCAAGCTCAGTCATGCGCTTAGTGATAGCCTCGCCCGTGGTGGAAGTAGGATAGCGAGAGTCAACAGTCTGTACGTAGACATCGCCCTTGGTGCGGATAGTGCCGGAGATGCAGGTCAGTGGACCAAACTTGTCATCAGCACTCTGGATGCCCGTACCAGTACCATCAGTTGTTGAGCAAAGCTGCTGCGAGAAGGTCAAGAAGCCGCGTTCTTCTTCTCCACAGAGGTTGTTATCAAGCAGGTAGGTTACAAGCAGACCAATTGCGTTGACAGTTCCTTCTGGCATGGAAGCGTGTCCACCCTTACCTGTTGCGTTAATGCGAGCAAGCTTGGTGCCATCATCTTCAACGCCTGCGTCCTCAACCTTGATGGAATCAGTGTCAGCCAAGGTAGATGCGTCAGCGCGAACAAGTGCGCTTGCAAGACCTGGAATAGCGTTAGGTACGGTACCACCGTCAAGCTCAACGATCTTCTCGCTGTGTGCGCCAGCAATCTTTGGAGACGTGAACTGTGCGTGGTACACGCCCTTCTCGCCGCAGATAAGGGGGAACTCAGCGTCTGGCGTGAAGCAGAATGCTGGCTCTGGATACTTGGAGAGGTAATAAGGGACGTCACCCATGCCGGTCTCCTCGTTGTTACCAACGATGGCACGCAGGGTGTAAGGAAGCTTCTTGCCAGTCTTTTTGACCTGCTCAACAAAGTAGTGAGCTGCCCAGAGCGAGAGGGCAAGAGGGCCCTTATCGTCAAGAACGCCACGGCCCAGAATGAAGCCCTCGCGACGGGTAACATCAAGAGGGTCTACCGTCCAACCCTTGCCCAGAGGAACAATATCGGAGTGAGCGATGGTAGCAAGGTACTTCTCGGACTCACCAGGAAGGTCGCCAAAGCCCAGGTAGCCGTCTACATCTGTAGTCTCAAGGCCCAGGCGCTCTGCAATCTCAAGACCGCGACGAAGTGCCTCATAAGACTTTGGACCCCAAGGCTTGCCAGGCTCTGCTAGAGACAGGTCCTCAACGGACTCTACCTGCACAAGGTAGCGGATATCCTCAATAATCTCTTCCCAGTGCTCGTTAACAAACGCCTCGGCGCTTGCTTTGAGTTCTGCATCAGTCATGAAAAACTCCTTTAATTCAAACGTTTGACCCTGAAACATATGGAGAGCAGTGGTTTTAGCGGCATCTCGCGTATGAAATAGACAAGGTCGGGAACAAGGTACTAGTTACACTATACTTAATACCCCTTCTCAAAGGAGTTAACTATGACGAAAAAGACTTTTATTGGAAACGCATCATTTCTTGGCGTTTTAACGGTTTTGGGAATTGTGTTGATGGTTCTTAGGCAAACGCTGCCTCAAGACCCTTCTACACCGCTGTTCTATTCCTATTTTGTTGCGCCAATCATGCTGTATTTTGGCATTGCTGGCCTGGTAGGTCTGCTTATTGCACGCAATACAGGTTTCTCGTTGATTAAGACAGTGGCAGTTGTACTTCGCACGCTTGCAGCAATCCTCTTTGTACTGCCATTCTTTTTCTTCCTGATTGTGGTGCTTCCTTGGACTCTTCTCCGAGGACTTTTTGCCCTCTTGATGGTTGTCATGCTCTATGCGCCATGGTTCTGGCTGCTCTTTGGCCTGTTCTACGGCTTAAGCTGGGCTCAGCAGAAGGTTATTGAGGACGTCACTGCTGATCCATTTGCAGAGGACGCAGTAGCTCAGACAGCTGCTGGCGAGAAGACCGATGTAGCTGATACAGATACAGCTAACGAAGACGCAGTCAACTAACAGGAAAGTCCCGCGCTCCATACAGTCCAACAAGAAAGAAGCAACGCGTGCTTGAGCTCAAAGGTATTTCAAAGCGTTACAACACTGGTGGATTTGAACAAACCGCAATGGACCATATTTCCGTTGCGTTTAGAGATAACGAGTTTGTAGCAATCCTTGGCCCTTCAGGCTCGGGTAAGACCACTATGCTCAATGTTATTGGTGGTCTTGATCGCTTTGATTCTGGAGACTTGCTGGTAGATGGTATTTCTACCAAGAAGTTCAAAGAGCGAGACTGGGATACCTATAGAAACAACCACATTGGTTTTGTATTCCAGGCCTATAACCTTATTCCTCATCAAAGCGTGGTGAGTAACGTTGAACTCGCACTGACGCTTTCTGGTGTCTCCAAGACAGAACGTCATGAACGTGCGCTTGAAGCGCTTGATAAGGTTGGCCTCAAAGCACACGCAAATAAGCGTCCAAATCAGCTTTCTGGCGGACAGATGCAGCGCGTGGCTATTGCTCGTGCACTGGTAAATGATCCAGAGATTTTGCTGGCAGATGAGCCAACAGGTGCACTTGACTCTTCAACATCCGTACAAGTTATGGATTTGCTCAAAGAGGTGGCTAAGGACCGTTTAGTTATTATGGTTACGCATAATCCTGAGCTGGCTCATCAGTATGCAACGCGTATTGTTGAATTGGCAGATGGTCAGGTAACTGCTGATTCAGATCCATTTGATGTTGCAAGCGTTTCTCGTCGAGAAGCCAAGCCTTCTCGCAAGACCTCTATGTCGCTTCTGACTGCACTGGGTCTCTCGTTTAATAACCTCATGACCAAAAAGGGCCGCACGCTCATGACAGCGTTTGCAGGCTCTATTGGCATTATTGGTATTGCGGCAATTCTGGCGCTGGCAAATGGTGCAAACGAGTACATCAAAAAGGTTGAGGAGGATACGCTTTCAATGTATCCGCTCACCATCTCTGAGCAGTCCGTTAATATTTCTTCCTTTATTTCTGGAAGTGGAAGCAGTTCTGACTCGGCTGATTCTCAAACGCAAGATGCACAAAGCGAGATGACGCAAAATCAGAAAAACGCAGAAGCTGCAAAGCTAGAAAATCAACCTGCTGAAGGCGCTATTCCTACTAACAACAGGCTAGGCATGCAGGCTGAAAGCATTGGTTCTAATGATTTGACCAGCCTGAAGGCATTTCTCGATAACAATGGCGGCGGAATCAACTCCTACGCAAGCGCCATTACGTATGGTTATTCTGTAAGCCCCTTTATTTACCTGCCAGCAGGTGCGGATTCCACCTCTTCTGATCCTGTTCAGGTACAGCCAGACGTTACTTTCTCTAAAGTGTCGCCTAAGATTCCGTCATATAGTCCGCTTGCTTCTTTTATGAGCACCTCGCTTTTTAATGAGCTTCCTGGCAATCCTTCTATTTACGAGGATCGCTATACAGTTCGCGCTGGTAGATGGCCTTCTGCTTGGAATGAGGCTGTTCTGGTCTTGCGCCCCAACGGCACCATGGATGATTTTTTGGAGTACACGCTTGGCCTGCGTGATTACGCTGGTCTGCGCTCTACTGTTGATAAAATTGCAAGTGGAGAATCAGGCACTATCGAAGAGTCTGATAGCACGTACACCTATGAGCAGCTGATGTCTCCAACGTTTAAGTTGGTTATGCCCAACCAGCGCTATGTTTGGGACGGCAATCTTGGCGTCTGGACGGATAAGTCTGACGACCAGACATACATGAATGACCTTGTTTCTAATGCGCCTGACCTGCATATTGTTGGTGTTGTCCAGGCAAAAGATCCAACTACCACAGGAGCGCTCTCAGAGGGCATTTACTACACACCACAACTGACTCAGAAGATGATTTCTGATGCGGCAGCTTCTCCTATTGTTCAGGATCAGATGAATCGTCCAGATGTTGACGTTTTCACTGGTAAAACTTTTGAGGACGAGAAGAACGGTCAAACTTCTGAGGGACTTTCTATTAGCTCTCTCATTTCCGTTGATTCGAATGCGCTTTCCTCAGCGTTCAACTTTAATCCACAGGCGCTGAACTTCTCGTCAATTAATCTGTCTGGCTTGGATATGTCCTCGCTTGACCTTTCTGACGTGCAGTTACCTGCTTTTGATCCGTCACAGCTTAATTTGTCTGATAGCGATGTTCTGTCTTCTGTTACGTCTTCGCTTGATCCAGCTGCGTTGGCGGCGGCTTTCCCAGAGCTCTCTGCAGCAGACATTCAGCAGATTCTTTCTGGCATTACCGTTAATTTCAAACCAGGAGGACAAGCTGCTATTTCTTCACTCATGGGCAACATTGCTCTGGGATGGAATTCTTGGAGTGCCGCTAACCCCGGCAAGACCATGGCCGATTACTTAGCAACGGACCAGGTACGTACGCAGATAGTAACTACAGTTTCTTCTGCAATTGATACCGATGACTTGCAGCAACAGTTGGTTACTGCTTTGGCAAATAAACTGGGCACCAATCCAGACCTTCCAAGTGTTCAGGCTGAGGTTTCTCAGAGGCTTATGAGCGCTTATCAGTCACAGATTGCAAGTGCACTTTCTGCAGCTATTACGCGTGCTATGAGCGCATACGTACAGTCCGCGTTGACAAGCGTTATGACGCAGGTTGCTTCGAGGATGCAGGGTCAGATTGCAGGAGCTCTCAATGCAGCTATGCAGGGCGTAGTGGCTAACATGTCTAACGCGATGCAGGTAGATCCGTCAATTCTGGCAAGTGCCTTTAAGCTCAATGCTGACCCATCGCAGCTAGCAGCTATTGCTGCGTCAATGCTAAGGGCAACGCCAGCAACGTATGAGTCAAATCTTTCTAAGATGGGATATGCGGACCTTAATAAGCCCACGTCAATCAACATTTATCCGAAAGACTTTGCAAGTAAAGAAAAGATTGTTGAAATTCTTAATAAATACAATGCGGATGCAAAGGCAGCTGGTGAGGAGTCTAAGGTAATTACCTATACCGACATTGTCGGCGCGCTGATGAGCTCCGTTACACTGATTGTTGATATGATCTCGGCCATGCTGATTGCGTTTGTTTCCATCTCGCTTGTTGTTTCGAGCATAATGATTGGCATCATTACGTTTATCTCGGTCCTTGAACGTAAAAAAGAGATTGGTATTCTGCGCTCTATTGGTGCTTCCAGGCGAGACATTGCCAACGTATTCAACGCGGAGACGTTTATCGAAGGTCTTATTTCTGGTGTTATGGGCATTGGCATTACGCAGCTGCTCATTTTGCCCGCAAATGCTGTGGTCAAAGCCATGTTTAACGTGGACAACCTGGTGGTCTTGCCGCTGAATGGTGCGCTCATTTTGATTCTGATTAGCGTTGTTCTAACACTTCTTGCAGGTCTTATTCCTGCAGGTAGGGCGGCTAAATCAGACCCAGTTCAGGCACTGAGAAGCGAGTAGCCTACTGCCTAAACGCGTCATCTGGCGAGAAGGTCGTCGAGCGGTACGTTTTACCTTACTAGAAAAACCCTGTCATGCGTGCACATGACAGGGTTTTTGCGTTGCTATTGCAGCTACCAGGCCTAGTTTTCCTGGCCGCCAAAGAGGTCGACAACCTCAAGACCAAGCTTGGAGGTTTCAACGGCATCCTTTGCGCCAAAGACAACAACCGAGAGGTCATCATAGCTTTGAGGCATAGTGCTTCCCAGTGCTTTAATGTCTTCAACCTGGGCGTGAAGGATTTTCTCGCGAAGTTTAAGCAAACGCTCTGGGTCACGGTGGTTGAAGTACTCAATGTCCTGCCTGCGAGCAAGCATGCGAGCGGGAACAGGAGCGTCAACACCTGCAACAGAGGCAACTACGTAGCCTTCAAACTCGTCAGCGTCTGGAGTCCACTCAGAGAGCCAGCTACCTGCGCCAACATAGCGGTCAAGGGTTGCATCAAGCGCAGGATCTCGGTAGGAGACAAAGCTCTGCAGGCCAGCGATGGAGTTTCTAAACATAACGCCATAAGCTCCGCCCTTGACGCGAACCTCGTTCCACAGGTAATCAAGACCAAGAACCCTGGTGGCAATTAGCCAGTTACCCTGCTGTTCATTGGTTGCGTGGGCAACGTTTGGATAGGAGAGACCAACGTAGGAAACGTTTGATGGAATGAGGTAGGCCACGCGCTGCAGCTTGCCCTCAGGAACAATAAGCGTTGGCGTTACGTTATCTGATTGTGATGTGTTGCCCTTCTTGAGGCCAAGGACTCCTGCTGTCTGCCAGAATGCCTCGCGGCTCTGGGTGGAGCCGGTAAAGCTGACCGTAACGTTGTCTGCACGGAAAATCTTACAAGTAAGTGCATCCAGGTCTTTTGCAAGCTGAGGAGCGCGCTCATCCCAGTTGGCAAGCAGGTTCTTTAGGTACTCGTAGAAGCCAACACCTGCCAGCGCATCGGTTACGCGGCTAGCAGCAGAATAGGAGGTTAAAGCCTTATTCTGTGCAGCGGTATGACCCGCGCCAACAAAGTACTGTTCCTGCGCAATGCGTCGCTGAATCAAGATGTTCTTGAGGCGGCCCAAGTCGTCAAAGCATGTGCTGGACCAGACCTCAGAAGGAATGCTTGCAAGTCCCTGGGTTTTCTCGACAAGAGCACTTGCGGCAACAATGAAGGCGGGGTGCGCCTGGTCAAGCGTGTCTTGGTCGTAGATATCAGTGAAAAACGAGAGGTGACCAAGGTTGCTCTCAATAAGAATGTCCAGCTCAGAGGCGGTGTGTGATGCTGTATCAAGCTTGCCCAGCGCCTCAGCAAGAATGCCCACAAGCGGCAGCTCCTCAAAGGTAACCGCGCGGGTCAGATCAAAGTAATGGTAGACGTAGTCAATGCCGTGAGTGTCCAGCTCATGCGCAATGCATGGCAGAGGAGCCTCAACCTCAAAGCCTGCAGGACGCTCTCTACCTGCACCGATATCACTGAGCGAGAGGGACGGCAGCTTGGCTAAGTCTTCTGGAGCGTCAGGTGTTTCTTGCTCCAAACGCAGTGCCTCTACCTCTGCACAGATCTTCTCGACGTCCTCATCAGTGAGCGTGGAGCGAAGTTGTGCCAGTTCAGTGGCTTCTTCCTGAGCTTCTCCCTCATCTGTGGGGACAAGTTCAACTTGAGCTGCGTGCTTGCTGTTGCAGATGAGCTCCAGCAGCAGCTTCTCAAAGCCCTTTTGAGCTGCAAGTTCTTTGACGTAGGTAATGGCGTCCTCGTAGCGAATGTAGTCCAGAGGACGTGCGTCGTCATAGAGCCAGCTTGAAAGCGAACGCAGCGTGTACTCAATACCGTTTGAGTATGGCTGATCATTCTCGCGCAAGTTAAACTCTGCAAGCGCAATGGAAGCATTGAGCTTCTTTGGATCAATGCCTTCAGCGGCAATTTTCTGGCAGGTGGTTTCTACCAGCTCACGGAACTTCTGAGCTGCGCCCTCCTTAAGGCCTTTGAGCTGCAAGAAGAGCATAGGTTGGGCAAGGTCATCGGAGAGATAGTAGCTAAAGTCATCGCCAAGCTCTGCGTCAAGAATTGCACGCTTGAGCGGGGATTCATTGGAGCCCATGAGGGTATCAAACAAGATATCTGCTGCCATCATCTTGTTGCGTTGGTCAGGCGTTCCAAGCACGTAGCCCAGGCCAACGCTGGAGTTGTCGGCTGTGGTGTTCATGCGGACCTGGCAAGGCTCGGGCAACACGGGTGCCTGTAGGTTAAGCGGATTAGGGGCACCTGCATCGCGTTTCTCGGCAGCTGCAAATCTCTGGGCAATGAAGGAGAGCTCACGCTCACAGTCAAGGTCGCCGTAGAGGAAGGTGTAGCTGTTAGAGAGGTCGTAGTGGCGAGCGTGGGTGTCCAGGAAGTTCTCGTAGGTGAGCTCGGGGATTGCACGAGGCTTACCACCGGATTCTTTGCCGTAGGCGGTGTCAGGGAAGAGAGCCTCGCTCACAGAATCGTAGAGCACGCGATCAGGGTCAGAGAGGGCGCCCTTCATCTCGTTGAAGACAACGCCGTTGTAGCTCAGATTGCCCTGCTCGTCAGCCTCTAGGTGCCAACCTTCCTGCTCAAAGATGCGCTTGCGCTTATAGATTGCAGGATGCAGAACGGCGTCTAGGTATACGCTCATCAAGTTTTCCAAGTCAGCTACATTGGTGCTGGCCACAGGGTATACCGTCTTGTCGGGGTAGGTCATTGCGTTCAAGAACGTCTGCATAGAGGTCTTGAGCAGGTTAACAAAAGGCTCCTTGACAGGATAGGCATCGGATCCACAGAGAACCGAGTGCTCCAAGATGTGGAAGACGCCTGTGTGGTCTACAGGAGGTGTCTTAAAAGCAATGGCAAATGAGCGATTGTCATCGTCGCAGGCAAACCACATAAGGCGAGCACCTGTAGGAACATGCTTAAAGATGTAGGCGTAGCCAGAAATCTCGTTAACCCACTCAGCTGAGATTACCTCAAAGCTCTTGTCTTCTGCATGAAGCGTACCAACAGAAAACGCGCTGTCCATCTGCGAATACTTGGATGTCATAAGCTGCCAATCTATACGAAAACTTACGTGAGCATTAATGCCGTTTTTTGGGACCATCTTGCCCTAACTGAGCCGTTTAGAGACCTAAGGCTCTGCGCGGAGCAGGGTAAGGTGGATTTTTGTTATTGTGATACTACCGCGTCAGAGAAAAAGTGACACTTGTATCCGTATTTTGTAATGAAAGATTTATACCCAGATGAATGATTTCATTTCTCATGAGAGTGATGTGGAGTCTTCTAAGACTGCAGACGTTTTAGAGGCTTCTGCAGAAGAGGAAGCACTTGGAAGCGATGACGCTGAAATAACCCCTGATAACAAGAAGAAAATTTATCGAGGAATGCTCTTTGTCTTGATTGGTGGAGCTTCCTGGGGCGCATTTGGAACCGCTGCAAAATACCTGCTTGATACCTATCACGTTGATCCGATGTGGTTGATTGATATTCGCGAGCTTTGTGCCTGCTGGTTATTCTTAGGAACTGCTTTTGCGTTTGATAGGAAAAATCTCACAACTGTCATCAGGAAGCCAAAAGAGCTGGCAAAAATATTTGTGGTTAGCTTGTTTGCCATTCTTTTCTCGCAAGTTGCTTATATTTATGCAGTTAATGCTACTAATTCTGGAACCGCAACAATCATGCAGTCGTTGGGCATGCTGGGCGTTTTAGCCTTTGTCTGTGTGGTTGGCAAGCGCTGGCCTCGTCGTCGAGAGATTCTTGGTATTGTTTTGGCGCTTATTGGCACCTATCTCTTGGTAACAGGAGGAAATCCAGGCACGCTTAGCTTGCCGACAGCAGGTATTTTCTGGGGCGTTATGTGCGCGTTTGCTCAGGCAGCTCTTTCGATTTTGCCAAAGCCTCTGATGGAAAAGTGGGGAAGTTTTACCGTTAATGGTCTAGCTTTTCTGTTCTCAGGCACGCTGATTGCCGTGTTCTATCAGCCCTGGAACCACATGCCTCAGCTGGATGCTTTTGGTGTTTTGCTGGTAGTTATTGGTGTGCTGGTGGGAACCTTCTTGGCGTACGGCCTCTACCTGCAGGGCGTTAAGGATGCAGGCTCACTTAGAGCGGTCCTGCTGGGTACTATCGAGCCCGTTATGGCAACCATTACCACCGCACTGGTTCTTGGAACTACCTTTAGCGTTGCCGACCTCATCGGCTTTGCCCTCATCCTAGCGATGGTCGTGCTCACCGCCTAGTCGCACCCGACAACAAAAACCCCGCAGGTAAGCTGCGGGGTATTAACGTTCTCTAAAGGTTGTGTGGCCAGGGGCTTAGATGAGTTCCATCTGCGTGAGAACTGCCGAGTACCAGCCGTTTGGATTAGCTGGGTTGTACTTTGCAGCACCAGAGACAGAAAGCCTTCCGCCATAACCAGCAGCAAGACCAGCCGTGTGATCCCAGATAGCCTCTTCCCAGCTACCCCAGCTTGAAGAGCCCCAGCCCCATGCGTTGTAGGGGAGGAAGTTATACCTACCCTTTGTACTCTCAACTGCAGAAATAGCAGGCGATAAACGAGGATCAACACCGTAGGCCCATGCAGCCTCGGCAAAGGTTGAGCCGTAGCCAGCAAGAGGGGAGCCAGCAAGATAGGCGTCAATTCGAGCGCCCCAGCTGCTTACAAAGTTGGTCTTATCGCTTGACCAATCAACATTTTGAGCTGAAGGAGTTGATGGGGTAGTGACCTCAGTGGTATTACCAGAAGCGTTGGTAAAGGTGGTCTCAGCAGAAGCCTCTTTTAGTGCTTCTTCTGCAGCAGCTGCTTCTGCTGCTGCCTGTTGAGCTTGCTCTGCCTGCAATTGCTCTCTTGTTGCAATTGCTGCATTCATAGCATCCTCAGCAGCCTTCTTCTGCTCCTCTGCTTCTGCCATCTGTGCATTTAAAGATGACTGAGTCTCAGAAAGCTCTTTGCTAAGATCAACCAGGTGGTTGATAGCATCTGAATTTTTGTTCTGGATAATCTCAAGATACTGAATAACAGCAATCAAATCATTAAAGTTGTCTGCCGATAAAAGCAGATCAATAATTCCCATGGAGCCCTGCTGCATGCGATACATTGCTCTAATAGACTCTGCAGCTTTTAGGCGCTGCTCTGGGAGTTGCTGTTCAATCTCTGCAATACGCGCCTCATTATCTGCAATCTGTTTTTGCAGTTCAGCCACACGCTGATTGGCGGCATCGTAATCAGAATTGGTCTGCTCTACCTTGGCCTGGAGCTCTTCAAGAGTCTCTGCCTGAGCTCTTGAGACGCCAAACAAAAAGGTATTAACAACAAGCACTGCTGCAAGGAGTGCTGTCATAAGGGTAGAGCATGAAGGTAAGCGTCTGTGACGCATATATTTGTTCAAATCGACCTCCGCGATTGGGGGCTTCCGATTAGTGCGCAGTTAGTGCCATCCGCTCATTTCTGGCTTCAAGCGCAAGGTCAGATAACACTTGACCTTAAAAATACGCATAATCGCTTCTCTCCGCTCGTGCGAGGGTGTCAATTCTACTTGTTTTTGGCTCCAAATGCCAACTTTGCAGAAAACAAGGCACTTTTAAAGTAGTAAAGTCGTTAGGTAAGACCGTGAACGGTAGGAAAAGAAAGGGCGAACGGATTGCGTACAATAGGTTCGTAATCAGTCCCCAAGGAGGTTTTAGTGGAGTCGGCAATTTTGTGGATTGAAGCGCTTAAATCAGCGTTATTTGGCGTAGTTGAGGGTATTACTGAGTGGCTACCTATCTCATCAACAGGCCATATGCTGCTGCTCAATCAGTTTTTACCACTCAACGTCTCTGAAGACTTTTGGAATATGTTCCTAGTAGTTATTCAGCTTGGCGCAATTCTTGCAGTATGCGTGGGATTTTTCCACAAGCTCAATCCCTTCTCGCCAAAGAAATCCAAGGATGAGAAGCGCTCCACCTGGAAGCTCTGGGCAAAAGTGGTGGTCAGCTGTGTTCCTGCTGCAGCAATTGGCCTGCCGCTCAATGACTTCATTGAAGAGCATCTTGGAAGCCCCTTTGTTATTGCTGCAACTCTTATTTTCTACGGCATCATCTTCATCCTGCTTGAGCTCCATCGCGAGAAGGTCGCTGCAGCAGTAAAGGTTGAGGTGCCCCGAGGCAAGCACATGAGCCCAGATGCTGCAGCATCCCTTAAGGCCCCCTCTGCCGACAACCTGGCCCGCGTACAAGACATTGATAACCTGGACTGGAAGACCGCGCTTGGAATTGGCGTTTTCCAAGTACTTGCAATTGTTCCAGGTACTTCAAGATCTGGTGCAACCATCCTGGGCGGTTTAGCACTTGGTTGCTCGAGGGCAGTGGCTGCTGAGTTTACGTTCTTCTTGGCTATTCCCACTATGGCCGGCGCTTCTGCGTTGAGACTTGTACGCTACTTTATGAAGGGCAATACCTTTACCATTCCCGAGGCAGTTATTCTGGGTGTAGGATGCCTGGTAGCCTTTATTGTTTCGCTGGTTATGGTTCGTGCGCTTATGGGTTATGTCCGCAAGCATGATTTCAAGCCTTTTGGTGTGTACCGTATTATTTTGGGTATTGCTGTTATTGCATACTTCCTGCTGGTTAAGTAGTTTTTGACCTACAAGCATTACTACCTATGCATTTACGCGCGGTGAGTTTCTCGCCGCGCTTTTTTTATGCGCAAAACATATGGAAAAAGCGTGGAAAACCTATGAAAGATATATGTAATCTCTCTTGGCTCATTTACTAAGAATTGCCTTGTCCTCTATGCTCTTACAACTGATTTTTGGTCGTAAGAGTAAGTAATTACTTGTAATAGTTTCAGGAGGATTTATGCGCCACATTAAGACGCTTCAGAGAATTGCGTGCACGCTTGCGCTTGCGCTTGTTGCAGTTCTTGCAGTTTCTGCACCAAAACTTGCGTTTGCAGACAATATCGATACATCTACACCAGGTGTAAAGGTTTCTGTTTTCTCGGCTGACGGTAATGCCGATACATCCAGGGTCCTTACAGACAACCCTCAGCATTCTGGCCACCAGACCCCTGTTCCTGGTCAGTATGGCGAGATTGTCGTTCGTGTTGGTCAGACCATTAGAGACACCGGCGCGTATTCTCACTACACCACTACTCGTCCTGGTTTTGCTCCTTTTGGTGTAACCACTACTCTGGTTACTGCCGCTCCTTATCCAGAGCTTCCAGCTACTGATAATGACTTTACCTATGCATTCTATGGAAACAGCAATACTGTTACCAATAATGGTGGTCAATTCTATTTTCAGTTCACTGGCCGTCAAGTAACTCCTGCTAACCAGCCTGCTACCGTTTTCTTCCTTGTTACTATGCAGGGAGATTCCTCTGATCCAGCTAACGTTGGCGGTAACACCACTCACCTTATGTGGGTTGGCTATCACATCCACGTTATTCCTGCAGAGACAACTCCAACTCCAACTCCTACACCTACGCCATCTGCAGTAAACCAGCTCATTTATGATGCAAATGGCGGCACCATCTACGGCAACGCAACTTATATAGAGTCCAAGACTCCAAATAACCCTCGCACCTACGGCTTTGTTGAGTACAACATCATTGAGGACCTGCCTGTCCGCGACGGCTATAAGTTTGAGTTTTGGAAGCGTTCTTACGTTGATAATCACTTCCGCTATGTTGGTGCTTCTGCTGTTCCTGCAGATGCAAACAACAACCCAGCTGGCGATAAGCGCTATGTTTCTGAGACTACGGTCTTTAACATGAGAAGCCCTTATACCCTGACTGCCGTTTGGAACCAGGAGTATGAACTGAGCTACGACGCAAACGGTGGTACTGGTGCTCCTGCAGCACAGAGCGGTTATTTTGGTATTGATAGCAACACCGCTGATTCGCTCACTGATCCTAAGAACGAGACAGTTTCTGCAACCGTTCCAACTCGTGATGGCTACATCTTTAAGGGCTGGAAGCTTGACGGTACTACCTACCAGGCAGGAGATCAGGTAACCCTTACCACCACCACTCCTAAGGTTGTTCTTGTTGCAGAGTGGGAGCCAGAGCCAGTTGCTCCTGTTACCCCAGAAAACCCTGTTACTCCAGAGAATCCTGGTACTCCAAGCATCCCAGGCAACCCTGGCGGTCCTCTGACACCAAGCTTCCCAGGAGCTCTAAATCCTGCAGCTATCCCGTATTATGGAGGCTCTGTGCTTCCATACACTGGTGATGAGAATCACTCGCTTAGCGCTATTGTTATGGCATGTGTCGCAGGTGGCGTGATTGCACTGGCTGTTGTTGCTCGCGCAAAGAGCCGTCAGACAAACTCCATGAACTAAGGCAAGTGTTTGGGCTAGAAGATCTTCTCGCCATACGTGAGCATGGATTCGATAGACACGTTCTTGCAGATAAACCGGTCTTCTTTTGAGGGCCGGTTTTTTAATTGTGGAGTGGGAGCAAAGTGGCGCAATTAATGTCCGGTTATCGGGGTACACTTTTAGTCTAAGAATGATTGACACAAGGACGGCGTAATGCAGATTGATCTTGAAGGTTTGAATCCTGCCCAGCATCAGGCGGTTATGACAACTCAGGGACCTCTGTTGGTTCTTGCAGGAGCTGGCTCGGGTAAGACGCGTGTTTTGACGTTTAGAATTGCGCACATGATTGCTGACGAGGGAGTTCGTCCTTGGCAGATTCTGGCTATTACGTTTACTAACAAGGCTGCAGCAGAGATGCGTGAGCGCCTTGAGGCGCTGCTTCCTAACAATATTCGCGGCATGTGGGTCTGCACGTTCCACGCTATGTGTGTTCGTCTTCTCAGAGAAGATGGTGAGCGTCTTGGCTATGGGCCTAACTTTGCCATCTATGATGATGACGATTCAAAACGCCTGGTAAAGACCATTCTGTCTGATTTAGATATTGATGTTCGTCAGTTCCCACTCAACTCCATCCGCTCTAAGATTTCTGCTGCTAAGAATGCTCTTTTGTATCCTGATGATGTAGAGGCGCAGGCAGCAAGTCCTATGGATCACGTGGTGGCTCGTGTATATCGTGCGCTTCAGACGCGTCTGGATAAAGCCAACGCTATGGACTTTGATGATCTTCTGGTTAAGGCATTTGAGCTGCTCTCCAAGTACCCAGACGTGCTTGCTAAGTACCAGGAGCGTTTCCGTTATATCAACGTTGACGAGTATCAGGATACCAACGGCGTCCAGTACGCAATTACCAAGCTTTTGGCATCCAAGTATCGCAATCTTATGGTTGTTGGCGATGATGACCAGTCTATTTATTCGTGGCGCGGAGCAGACATCAAAAACATCTTGGCGTTCGAGAAAGACTATGAGGAAGCAGTTGTAGTTAAGCTAGAGCAAAACTACCGCTCAACAGGGCATATTTTAGCGGCTGCTAACGCAGTTGTTGCGCACAACTCTCACCGCAAGCCAAAGCGCCTCTTCACTGATGAAGGAGATGGCGAGAAGATCCAGGTGTATCAGGCATCCGATGAGCGTGATGAGGGCGCTTGGATTGGCTCTGAGATAGAAAAACTGCACGATAAGGGCACGTCATACGACAACATTGCCGTGTTCTATCGTACTAACGCGCAGTCTCGTATCCTTGAAGATATGCTGCTGAGAGCAGGTGTTCCTTACAAGATTGTGGGCGGCACTCGATTCTTTGATCGCGCAGAGATTAGAGACGTTATGGCCTACCTCAAGGTTGTTGTAAACCCTGATGATGATATGGCCGCGCTGCGCGTTATCAACACTCCTCGTCGCGGTATTGGTGCAACAAGCATTCAGAAGATTCAGACGTACGCACTATATAACGGTCTGTCGTTCTTCTCGGCATGTGAAGCGTGTGTAATGGAGGAGAGCCTTCTTACGGCAAAGGTGAGAAATGCGCTGGTAGAGTTTACGTCAGCTATTGAGCATGGCCGCCATATTGATGGTGAGCTTGATGAGGTTGTAGAGGCAATTATTGACCGCTCTGGTCTTATTCGTGCACTTGAGGCGGAGCATACCATTGAGGCTGACGGACGTATCGAGAACATTCGAGAGTTCTTTGGCGTTGCAGCAGAGTTTGATGAGTCACATGATGACGTTGAAGAAACGCTTGAGAGTCTGCAGCAGCTCAGAGAAGCTGGAGCGCTTGATGCGCAAGATGCAGCTTCGCTGGGTGAGGCTGGTTTTGATGCTGCTACCGGCGCACTCGCTGGTGCTGCTGTAGAGACGGCTCCTGCGCCTCAGGAGGAGAGCTTGCATCCACAGGTTGTGGCAGAGAAGCTCCCGGCCTTTATGGAATGGCTGGCGCTTCGCTCTGACCTGGATAGCTTGGATGGTTCTACCTCTGCAGTAACGCTCATGACCATTCACGCTGCAAAAGGTCTGGAATTTCCTGCAGTTTTTGTTGCTGGCATGGAAGAGGGAATCTTCCCACATGCAAATTATGAGGCAGAAGCGGCTCAGCTAGAAGAAGAGCGCAGACTTGCCTATGTTGCTATTACGCGTGCGCGCAAGCGTCTGTATTTTACGTACGCATCTACCAGAAGGACTTACGGCTCTGTTCAGGCAAATCCTGTATCGCGTTTTGTGGGAGAGATTCCTCAAGAGCACGTAAAAGCTATTGGTGTTGGTTCTGCAGGTTTTTCTGGAGTTGGTTGGGCAAAGCGAGGAGACCGTCATGGAACCTTTGGTTCTGGTCGCGGCTCCGAGGTCTACGGTGGAAACGTTTTTGGTTCTCGTACGCGCTCTACCGGCGGTGCTCCAGCTCCACGTACAGCTCCCATTCAGAAAGACCCAGCCCGCGCTTCTGCAAGTTTTGCCGTGGGAGACCAGGTTTCTCACAAGACCTTTGGCCCAGGCATTGTTTTGGCAGTTCAGGGCGATACTATTGAGGTTAAGTTTACGCGTACTAATAAGACAAAGAAGCTCATGAAGGGCTTTGCTCCAATAGTTAAAATTGAGGGATAGCCATGGTATTGATGCATGACGGCTTGATCTTGGGCCTCACTCCACAAGATTTCATTTTTAAGCTGGTTATCTTTGTTGTTGTGTTCCTTGTGGCTTTTCTTGTAGAGCGCTTTGCAATAAAACTTTCAAAAAAGGCCTTGGACTCTTCAAAGCTGCCGTCGGCATCTATCTTTGTCAACATATTGCGCGGAGTTATCTGGGCGTTTGCTATTCTCGCGGTATTGCAGCCTGTTTTTGGTATTCAACCAACAGCGTTTGTAACCGCCTTGGGAGTTACCTCCATTGCCTTGTCTTTTGGCCTGCAGGACACCATTTCTAACCTGGCGGGAGGCTTGGGCCTTATGCTGGGAGGTGTAGTTAAACCTGGAGATCAGGTAAGCATTGGAACTATCTCCGGTGAGGTTATTGATATGAATTGGCGCTCTACCATAGTTCGTGCTCGTGGAGGTAGGGTAGACATCATTCCTAATTCAGTACTTAATAAAACAGCACTTGCGCATCGTACCAGGTGGGATATGACAGAGGTGCCCATTACTATAGTGCTTAAACCAACCGTTGATCTGAATGCGGTAACGCAAGAAATAACAGAAATTGTTCAAGAGGTAGTTGCACCTCAGCTTGATAGAACACTTCCTATTGAGGTTGAAGCATCAAGCATTGCTGAGACAGGCATCAAGGTAATCATTCATGTTCACATCAAAGATGATGCAAACGAAATGAGTGTACGAGACAAAATTGTAAGAGCCCTGGCTGGTTCTAGTTGGCTTGCAGGAGTAGGAGCTTAATATGAAAATTGGAATTATCGGAGCCATGGAACCAGAGGTTGCGCTACTAAAAGCGCAGATGACCGTTGAGCGCACGTATGATCAGGCCCGTATGCAGTTTGTTGAAGGCCTTTTGGGAGATGTTCCTGTTGTTGTTGTACAGTCGGGAATTGGCAAGGTCAATGCTGCAGCATGTACACAGATTTTGATTGATACATTTGCGGTAACGCATGTGATTAATACCGGTATTGCAGGGCTTTTAAACCCTGAGTTGCAGGTAGGGGATATTGTTATCTCCTCAGATTTAGTTCAACACGATATGAACGTTGGTCCTCTCAATTTTGCCGCTGGTCAAATTCCAGGTCTTCCGGTTTTCTCGTTTACAGCAGATGAGAGTCTTATTGAGCGCGCACTTGCATCAGCCAAAGAAGTAGCTCCTCAACTGCAGGTTATTTCTGGCCGCGTTGCTTCAGGAGATCAGTTTGTAAGTTCATCAGAGTTAGCAGACCATATCTACACAACGTTTGGTGCTGACTGTTGCGAGATGGAGGGCGCTTCAATTTCCCAGGTTGCTTGGCTTAACCACACACCGTTTGTGGTGATTAGGCTTATGTCCGATAAGCCTGGCACTACTTCAAGCGTTGATTATTTGACGTTTGAGCGTGAGGCTTCTGAGCGCTCTGCCAGAATTACTGCAGCTATTATCAAAAAGCTTGCCTAGTAACCTGAGGTGTCCTTTTGAGGCAACTCTTCTGGGTTAACTTGGTAGCTCTCCCGGGTCAGTTTGCATTTTTCATAAGAGGGAAGGCAGGGCGTAAGAAACAACTTGCGCTGATTTAGCTATTCGAATGTTTTTAAACATAATTGAACAATATTTCGATTATCATTGTCCCGTTATGAAAGTGGCTTGAAAGGTACCGAATGATAACCCTCGGACACTTTTTTGAGATGATGGTTGCCAATCCGTTTTTGGCCCTCGTCGTTGTCCTTGTTTTTGGATGCATCTTTGTAAATGGTGCAACCGACGCGGCTAATGCTATTGCAGAGGCTGTTGGAACTCGTTCAATTAAAGTTAACCATGCAATTATCATGAGTGTTGTATGCAACTTCGTTGGTTTGGTGGCTATGTGCCTCATTTCAACTGCAGTTGCAGACACAATTTTGGGTATGGTTGACTTTGGTAGTAATAACCATGAGGCTCTTGTTGCTCTTGCCGCAGGCTGTGTTGGTATTGTTACTTGGGCAGTAGGAGCTTGGGCTTTAGGTATTCCAACTTCTGAGTCACACGCCCTTATTGCAGGTCTCACCGGTGCAGCACTTGCTATTCATGGTGATTTTGGTGCAGTTAACTGGGGCGAGTGGAGCAAGGTTTTAATTGGTCTGCTCTTCTCAACCACATTAGGTTTTGCCGCTGGCTGGATCATTGTTAAAGCAATTAACAAGCTCTGCGTTAATGTTGATCGACAGCGCGCTGATGAGATGTTTGGCCATTTGCAGGTTGTTGGCTCAGCATTTGTTGCGGCTATGCATGGTGCACAAGATGGCCAGAAGTTCATGTCCATTGCTATGCTTGCAATTGCACTTTCCGCAGGTCATGGAGCTGCTGGTGCAGATGTATTCCCGCTCTGGTTGCAGGTACTGTGTGCTGCTCTTATGTCTATCGGCACTGCAATTGGCGGAAGAAAGATTATTAAAAAAGTCGGAATGGAAATGGTAAAGCTTGAGCGTTATCAGGGCTTTGCTGCGTCTTTCTCGGCATCTGCATCTTTGCTGCTTTCCACACTGACTGGTCTTCCTGTTTCAACAACTCATACAAAAATGACCGCCATGATGGGCGCGGGTGCTGCAAAAAATATTCGTTCAGTTAACTGGGGTGTTGCAAAAGAAATGGTAGCAGCATGGGTGTTTACTTTCCCTGGCTGCGGACTTATTGGTTTTCTTTTTGCAAAACTGTTCCTGATGATTTTCTAAGTACGTATAACTGTCTTTTACGAGTTCTATTGAACCACTCAACTTTATTGGAGGATTCATGCTAGGTAAGCCAAAAGAGGACGTCTTCTACACCATGTTCCGCGAGTTTGGCGACAAAATTGTAGAAACCGCTGAAGAGTATGTGGTCATTATGGAAGGCTTTCCCGAGACTGCTGCACGTATTCCTCAGATGAAGGTTTACGAGCGTGAGTGTGACGAGAAGGTCCAGCACATTATGAAGGAGCTTTACGCTTCCTTTGTCACACCATTTGAGCGTGAGGACATCTCTGACTTGGCGCTTCGTCTTGATGACATCGTTGACGGAATGAATTCTGTTGCTGAGCGCCTTGATCTCTTTAACGTTGACGATACTCGTAAAGAGGCTATGCAGCTTGCTGAGCTTACCCTTCGCGCATGCAAGACAGTCCAGGAGATGCTGAGTGTTCTGAGTGATTACAAGAAAGATCCTACCGTAATGGAGAAGGCTATTGCCGTTGGACATGTTGAGGACGAGGGCGATCTTATTTACCACAACGCACTGTCCCGCCTGTTCCGTGATGAAATGCCTGGTCGCCACACGGTTGCTTGGCTTCGTATTTTTGACCGCATGGAGACTGTTCTTGATTCCTGTGATGACGCGGCGGGAGTTGTTCGCTCCGTTGTTATGAAGAACGCTTAAGTTCGTTTTCTGCTAACGGTATATACAGACTAAAAACTGCCTTCCGCCGGGAGGCAGTTTTTATATTCTCTTTTTGTCCGGTATTGGGGTTAAACTGTTTATATAAAAGAAAGTGGAGGTGCCATGAGCGGCTTCAAGCGTTTTTGCTACATACTTTATGTTCTTGCAAGTGCATTTGTATTTTTAGCTCTTGCCTTAACGTGGTTTGGTCCTTGGACACATCAGGCAACTAACCTCTTGTTCACCAAGCCATATCTTATTGCGCTTAACGCTTGTGCAGCAATTAGCATCTTTGGCCTTGTTGTGGTGTTGTTTAGAGCTCTCTTTATTAGAAAAACGGTAAAGCTCACGGTAGCCACTGTTGAGGGCGGAACAATCTCCGTCACAAAAGATGCTATTTCTTCTCAGGCAGCACATATCATTGAAGAAGACGGAACGTGCCTAGCTCACCGTGTTAACGTGCAGATTTCTAAAAATAATTCTGTAGCTGTACAGATTGATATTCTCCCTAAAGAGCCTGTTGATGTTACTGCTAAGGGCTCTGAGTTCTACAACGCGCTTCAGTCTGGTCTTGCTATCGTGTGCGGACCTTGTGTTTCTAGTATCAATCTTTCTTTTATCAAGCCAAGTTCCTTCTCGCCAAAAGATGAAGAAAGCTCGTCTTTATCCCAGGCAAAAGAGGTTGTGTCAGAGCCAGAGATTGTTGAAGAGCAAACGTATGAACAGCCTTCCAATCAGGCTTCTGCGCAGCAGACTGGTCAAGACATTCGATTGAGCATTCCAGAGCCAGACGCAAAGGAGGTCAAAGACAATGGATAAAAACTTTTTCCAAAAAATGCAAGAACAGTGCAAAAAATATGTCGTTGGCCATCCAGGTGCTATTATTGGCGGATTTTTAGGCCTTTTGTTTGCAATTCTTTTGTTTACGTTTGGCCTTTTTAAAATGCTGGTTGTTGCATTATTTGTACTGGTAGGAGTTGCCATTGGTCAGATTTTTGACGGAAAGGCAACCATTTTGGCAAAGATTCGTTCCTTATTTACGGACAGAAATTAGATAGGAGAGAGCTGTGGCAGAAGAGCTTACTAATTCGCAAGAGACCACCTCTGAAGAAATTGTTCCTGCAGAAGAAACAACAGATGTTCCTTCCGATGCAGATCTAAAGGATACAGACTCTCTTACCTTCTCTGGCGGAGTTGTCGAGAAGATTGTCTCGTTGGCCTTGCGTGATGTTCCTAACGTGGTGGGCGCTCGCGGAAACTGGCTTAACAGGGTTCAAGACGTTCTTGGCGCATCTGATACAGCTAAAGGTGTCACTGTTGAAGTGCAGCCTGATAGTTCGTTAATTGTTACCGTGTCTGTTCTTATTAAATATGGTTCTTATGCACCTCAGATTTTTGAAGACGTTAAGCGTACGATTGTCGAGAAAATCACCGGTATGACAGGCCTTGAAGTTTCTGGTGTTAACCTGCGAATTGAAGATGTTTTGACCGAAGAAGAATACGATCGCCTAAAACATCGCCCAGAAGAGCCTGAACAGCTAGACAAAGAAGAGTAAGGTACGCTAAAGTTGTACTGTTTTACGCTTTTATATTAATTGTTTTATTGCTTTTGTTACTACAGGCTCCCTAAGCGCAAGGAGTTTTGCCATGAAAAGGCTTTCACGTTGGAGCATGGCGATTGTTGCTACTTTTGTATTAGCACTCTCGCTCGTTGGAGGATTTGCAAAGCAAGCGCTTGCAGACACCACCCCTGTTACCTCAGAGGCTGAGCTGCTGGCTGCTATTGCTGCTGCTCCAGCAGATGGTTCACAGTCTATCGTTCAGGTGAACGCAGACTTTACCATTACTGCTCCAGTCCAGGTTCCTGCTAATAAGAACATTAGATTGACGGGTAGTGGAACTATTACTAGTGCCATGACCGGCTCTAATCATTTCTATATGTTCAAGATTGCTTCTGGCGGTGCAGTTACTCTTGATGGTGCCACCATTGACGGTAACAACACTGCATTTGCTGTTGAGAACCGTGGTAGCTTTACTTTGCTTCGTGGCGTTATTAAAAACGGTAAGGCAAAACCTTATCCTGGAAATAACGGCGTAGTTCTTACTACTGGCGCTGGTGCAAAATTTGTTATGGCCGGCGGCACCATTCAGGACAGCACGGTTGATAACGCTCTTGGTGGTGCGGTTACTGTTGCAAATGGTGCAACAGGTGAGCTCCGTGACGGTACTATTCAGAACACCACTCTTACCAATCAGTACTCTGGTAGCATTTTGGTAAAAAATGCTGATTTCACTATGACTGGCGGAACCATCACTGGTGGCAATGCTTCTACCATTAATTCCTCTGGTGGTCTGATGCTCTATGCTTTGGATCCTAATGGTGAGACAACAACAGCCACTATGGGTGGTGGATATATCACTAATAACAAGTCTATTGACGGTGCAGGCGTCCACGTTTACGCAGGTAATCCTCAGTATGGTGACTCTAAGTCAAAGGCAGACTTTACCTTCAACGGTGGCTCTATTACTAATAATGTTGCTTCTGAGTCCGGTGGCGGTATCTACGTAACCTGGAACGGCAACGCTGTTATGAACAACGGCATCATCAAGAACAACACTGCTGGCATTGCTGGCGGTGGCGTTGCTACCTACGACCAGTTTGTTGGCGTTGTTGGTGGTCAGAAGGTTTCTTACTCCAGGGTTGGTGCTCCATGGAATAACTGACCAAACATTTATCGCGCCGGCTTCACCATGAACGGTGGCTCTATTGACGGAAACAAGGCCACCAGTAATGGCACCAACCAGCTTGGTGATAAGGGTGTAGGTGCTGGTGTTTATATTGCATCTGCTAACGCAACTCTTAATGCTGGCGAAATTATCAATAACACTGCAAATGACCAGGGCGGCGCAGTTTACGTTGCTTCTGTTCCTTATGTCCTTCATATCAATAACGCACTTATTAAAGACAATACTGCAACAGTTATTGGCGGCGGCGCATGGTTCTGTCCAACTGGTGATGCTGAGTTCCATTCTAAGAACGGTGTAGCATTCTTCAACAACACCGCTAACGGCGCTGGTGATGAGATTGCAACTGTTCGTGGTGCAGGCGAGTCTGCTGGCGCAACCATTTCTGATTACATGCTTGGCGGCGCTTCTGCACATTGGACAAAGGACGGTGCTGTTACTATCAACCTTCCTTCAATCCTTGGTGAAGCTGATCCAGCTGCTGCACGTCATACTACTGAAGAAGTAAACAATATCGTTAACAACACCGATATGCTTGCTCTTGAATCCAACCCACGCCATGAGTCAATTGCTGCTGCACAGAATAAGGCTAAGCTGCTCATTTATGGCAACACTGCACAGCGTGGTGGTGGCATTGGTTCTAACGGTACCGTTATTACTGGTGAAGAGGGCACACAGGATGTAACTGTTAAGAAGGTTTGGGACACTTCCGCAAATCCAGATGCAGTTATTCCAGAGAAGCTCACTGTTTATCTTGTTGCTGATGGCTATCGTGTTGACTCCGTTGAGCTTTCTGCAGCTAATAACTGGGAGCACACCTTTACTGGACTTCCTGACAATGTAACTTTAACCTTTGAGGAGTCTGCTCCAACTGGTTGGACTGCTCAGACTCCTGAGGTTAACGGTAACGTTACTACCTTAACCAATAAGGCCGACGCTCCCGTGACTCGCGATGTTCCAGTAACCAAGGTTTGGAATGGTACAAAGAAGGATTCTGTAACCGTTCACCTGCTTGCTGATGGTGTTGACACTGGTCAGACCCTTGTCCTTTCTGAGGCAAACAATTGGACCGGTTCATTTGTTGGTGTAAATCTTTACGCAGCAGATAATCACGTCATTGCTTACACCGTTTCTGAGGATGCTATTAAGGGTTACACTTCTGAGATAACTGGTGATATGGTTAATGGCTTTACCATTACCAACACCGAGACTCCAGTTACCCCAACTCCAACTCCAGAGAAGCCTGGTAAGAAGCGTAAGCACCGCACGCCTGATACTGGTGACGCAAGCGTAGTAGCTATGGTTGCGTTTGCAACGGTCGGCGCTGGCTTTGTTGGTGTTGGAGCATATGCTCGCACTCGTAAAGAGCAGTAAGCAACATACATTCACCTTGTATGCAGATCCCCCGCTTTCATAAAAAGCGGGGGATCTTTGTCAGAAGGACGATTCCTTGTTTTAACTGGAGATGTTTACGTTCACCGAATTTGCCAACCGTTTAACCAATAAGAGTGTTCTTCTCGCCAGGAGAAGTTAGAGAAGAACGACAATACTACTAGGTGGATAGTGAGTATCCGCATGAGTACCTTATTGGAGGTTGTTATGGAGCTCAAAGCTGATAAAAAGGTAATTGTCGAGCGTAATAACAAAGTTGTGTACGACAACGGAGACACAGTCGTTAAGGTGTTCAGCGGAAGTAAGCCTTCTGCTGATATTCTGAATGAGGCTTTAAACCTCACTCGTGCTGAACAGGCCGGTATTAATGTTCCAGCTCTTGCAGAGATCAGTAAGGTTGGTAATTGCTGGGCTGTTTCAACCAGAAAAGTTGAAGGCAAAACAATAAGACAGCTCATTGAAGAGCATCCAGAAAAAGAGGATGAGTACCTCAATAAGTTTGTTGATATTGAGCTGGCCATCCACGCTCATAAGGCGCCACTTCTGACTCGCCAAAAAGATAAGTTCACCCGAATGATTAATAGTATTCCAGACATTCTTGATGAGGCTACAAGGTATGAGCTTCTGCTTAAGCTTGACGGTATGAAGCCTCACACTAAGGTCTGCCACGGTGACTTTGTTCCTTCCAACGTTATTCTCGCTGAGGATGGCGCTCCAGTAATTCTTGACTGGGCCCACGCAACACAGGGCAACGGCGCTGCAGACTGCGCTACAACGTATCTGCACCTGCTTCTCCACGGTGATGAGGAACTTGCCGAGAAGTACATCAATCTTTATTGCACCAAGCAGGGCTGCACACGTCAGTATGTAAACGATTGGCTTGGCATTATTGCTGCAGCAGAGCTTGCGCGCGGTCGTGTAAAAGAAACAGAGTTCCTGCTTAAGTGGGTAAATGTTTTTGATGCAATGTAGTTGGTTACAAGAACTTTAAACTAGCTGAGAAGAGCCTCGTCAGGGGCTCTTCTTTTATTACACTTCTTGTTGTTACATAAAGAAGCACAAGGAGTTGGCTATGTACGATATTGATCCAAAGCAAACCACCGCAAATTCAGAAAATAAGAAATCAAAGCTTGAGCGTATGAGTGCAGGTGAGTGGTGTGGCGGCTCTGACGAGGAGCAGAGCGCTGCGTTTTGGCGCGCTAAGGATCTTGCCTGGGAGTTTAATCAGACTCGTCCAAGTGATAAAGAAAAGTGCCGTCAGATTTTGACTGAACTTCTCGGTGAACTAGGAGAGGGAAGTGCAGCAGTTTCTCCTTTTAATGTTGACTATGGCTTCAATATCAAGATTGGCCCACATAGCTTTATCAACCACGGTGCATACCTGATGGATTGTGCGCCTATCACTTTTGGTGCTCATAGTTTTGTGGGGCCTCAATTTAAGGCGTACACCGTTCAGCATCCTTTAGATGCCGAGGAGAGAAACGCTTGGTATGAGCGAGCTTTGCCTATTACGGTAGGGGATAACTGCTGGTTTGGTGGAAATG
Source organism: uncultured Atopobium sp. (assembly GCA_902481575.1). Lineage (GTDB taxonomy): Bacteria > Actinomycetota > Coriobacteriia > Coriobacteriales > Atopobiaceae > Lancefieldella. Next base: position 3,255 of record CABSWT010000013.1, on the reverse strand, counting down.
TAACGGTGCTTCCTGGTGTAACTATTGGCAATAACTGCGTTATTGGTGCTAATAGCCTGGTCACTAAGGATATTCCAGATAATTCTCTTGCTGTTGGTTCTCCAGCAAAAGTCGTACGTCAAATTACTGAGGCAGATAAGCTGGGACTTAAGGAGCTTCTGGGTTAGCCCTGTTAGGCTAGGAGCGCGTGGCTTCGGGGTATAGGACTTTAAAGTGCACTGTTTCGGGATTGTTTAACTATTTATTTGATGTTAGAGACGTCCGCGCTATAATAATTAAAACGGGGAGCTGGGAAATGGCCCGGCTGAGAGGCAGCACCGTATGTTGCGACCCATTAACCTGATCTGGGTAATGCCAGCGTAGGGAGCCAATGCCGTCCTTACGCACTACAAGAAGGAGGGCATATGAAAAAACTTTCTCAGTTTACACTGCAAGCCATATCCCTTGCTTCTTTTTTAGTGCTTTGGCAGCTTGTTATTGTTGTGGGAATTATCCCAAATTACCTCGTGCCAACTCCTGTTCAGGTTGTATTTGCGCTGGTTAAAGACTTCCAGCTCCTTATGATTCATACAGGAATTACGCTTCTAGAATCCCTTATTGGCTTAGCCATTGGAGTTTTTATTGGCTTTGCGCTTGCGGTTCTTATGGACTTCTTCAAAACGCTGGATAACCTGCTTTCTCCACTTGTAACTATCTCACAAACTATTCCTATTGTGACCATTGCACCGCTTTTGGTGCTTTGGCTGGGGTATGGCCTCTTGCCAAAGATTGTTCTTGTAGCTATTTCAACGTTTTTCCCCATTACCGTAGCGCTGAACTCGGCATTTAAATCAATTGATCCCGACATGGTTGATCTAATGACCACTATGGGAGCTAGTCGTGTGCAGGTTTTCTGGCACGTCAAGTTGGCCGCTGCTGCACCACAGTTTTTCTCGGGACTCAAAATGAGCGTGACCTACGCTGTTATTGGCGCAGTAATTGCAGAGTGGCTGGGTGGCGATGCTGGCCTTGGCGTGTACATGACGCGCGTTAGAAAAGCATTTGCGTACGACAGGATGTTTGCGGCAATTGTGGTGGTTTCTGCATTGTCGCTCGTGTTGATGAAGCTCGTAGAACTTGTCCAAAAGCGCGCACTGCCTTGGGATACCTCTCAAGACAGTGGAGGATCCACGCACTAATCTCAACTGGTTCAAAGAAAGAAGTGATTAACTGCATGAACGTATCTGATTGCAAGAGTTTGACAAGAAAAGGCTTTCTAGCTGCGATGGGTTTCTCGACAGCTGGACTTTGCGCAGGTTGCTCGCTTGAGCAGCCTTCCGCTCCGTCCAACAGCAACAAGGGTGGTGGGCAGAATTCCGGTGGAACTACGGAAATTACGTTTGCCCTGGACTACACCCCAAATACTAACCACACCGGCATTTATGTGGCTCAGGAGAAGGGCTACTTTGACCAAGCTGGTCTCAAGGTAACCATTCAGCAGCCACCTGCCGATGGCGCCGACGCACTGATTGGCGCTGGCGGCGCTCAGATGGGCGTTACCTATCAGGACTATATTGCTAACAGCCTCTCGTCTTCTAATCCGCTGCCATATACGGCGGTGGCTGCTATCATTCAGCACAATCTTTCGGGCATTATGAGCCGTGAAGAGGATCACATTGTTCGTCCGCGAGACCTTAATGACCGCACTTACGCAACGTGGAATCTCCCTGTTGAACAGGCAACAATCAGGTCTGTTATGGAATCTGATGGCGGAGACCCTTCAACGCTTAAGATGGTACCTTACGAGGTAGACGACGAGGTATCTGGCTTAAAAGCAAAGATGTTTGATGCTGTTTGGGTGTATGAGCAGTGGGCTGTTCAAAACGCTCGTGTTCAGAACTTTGCGTACAACTACTTTGCGTTTGCAGCTATTGATCAGAATTTTGACTACTACACGCCAGTTATCGCAGTAAATGATGGCTTTGCAAAAGAGAATCCAGACGCTGTTAAGGCCTTCTTAAGCGCTACCAGAAAAGGTTATGAGTTCTGCGTTTCTAACCCTGATGAAGCGGCAGAAATTCTACTCAAAGCTGTTCCAGAACTTGACGCTGACCTGGTTAAAGCTTCTCAGAAGTTCTTGGCAGCCAAATACATTGACGACGCCGAGAAGTGGGGTGTTATTGACTCTGCTCGTTGGCAGCGTTTCTATACCTGGCTCAATAACCAGCAGCTACTTGAGAATAAGATTGATCCATCCGCAGGATTTACTAGTGAGTACCTTGGATAAGCAAACTACCGACATAACAGAGAGTGCAACCGTAGAAGCTCCTGGCGAGAAGGACCTTGGAGCTGTGGCTGCATGCGGTCCGCAACAAAATGCTCCGGCGCTTGAAGCACGCAGCCTTACGCTGGTCTGGGGAAACGGCCAGGTAGTTGCTCAGGACATCTCAATCGAGCTGCAACCGGGTACAATCACCTGCCTGGTTGGTCGCTCGGGCTGTGGCAAGACTACGCTGCTCCACGCGCTTGCAGGGCTTTTGCAGCCGCAAGAGGGCAAGGTGCTGCTGCATGGCTCTGACGTTACGGGTCATCCGGGCCACATTGGCTACATGCTCCAGAAAGACTTGCTCATCCCAAGCAAACGAATCATCGACAACGTAGCACTTCCGCTTGAGCTGAAGGGCGTCTCACGCGCTGAGGCGCGCACACGGGCCCAGGAGATGCTGGTGCGCGGTGGACTTGAGCGCGTGGCGCAAAGCTGGCCTCACGAGCTCTCAGGCGGTATGAGACAGCGCGTTGCGTTCCTGCGCACAGCACTCATCGGCTCAGATATCATGCTGCTGGACGAGCCCTTCTCAGCACTTGACGCTCTCACACGGCGAGAAATGCGTGCATGGCTCATGTCTTCCGTAAAAGAGTTTGGCCTCTCGGTGCTGGTGATTACGCACGATGTTGATGAGGCTGTTGCGATGGCTTCGCGCATTTACGTGATGGCGGGGAGTCCCGCACAGGGCGTGGTAACCAGGATTGTGGGCGTTGTTGAGCCGCAAGGCTGCGCAGATACGGCGGCGGTAGGCTCTGACAAAGATGCTGACCAAGGTGCTGAACTGGCTTCGTTTGACCTGAGCGAAGAGTTTTTGGCTGCCAAGAGAGAAGTGCTTTCATTGCTGGGGTAGTTATCCTTTACGAGCGCTGTGAACTGCCTCCCATTTCTTGGACATAAGAAATGGGAGGCAGTTCATATGCGGGTGATTATGATTCTGCAGCGTGTTAGCG
>CABSWT010000012.1:0-31048 GCA_902481575.1 uncultured Atopobium sp. | reverse complement strand
TGCCTTTGAGCGGATGAGAGTGTTCTTTGGTCCTTTGCATGAGGACGTATAAGCACGTCATACAAAGGTAAGCCTGTAAGCTGGCAAAACGATTGAGCTACAAGTTCCATATGATCAAAGCCTCTGCGCGCGTACGCTTCTGCAGTTGCTGGAATAAAGGAAACGCCATCAATTTTTGAACTATCAAAGCGAGAGGTACCGTCACGAGCTTTCCATGCTGAGGCTTCTTCAAGCGCGCACAACATAGCTGCAGCAATTACCGGTGCCAGTCGAAGCTCGTGTCCATCCTTAAGCGTCAAGATCAACCGTGCAGGAGGGCCCTTAAATCCCATGGCACAAATGACCGCTCTACTCTCCCACTGAACAGGTCGTTTCTTTTTATCTGCACACTCTGAACAAACAAGCTTCCCGTATGGAGCGCCGCAATTAGGACATGCCCACTGCTGAGAAATCCATGGCAGCTTTGCCCGACACTCATCGCAGAGGAGCTGGCCGGGTTTCTCGCACACAACGCAGCGCGTAGGAGCAAGCAGCTCAAGTGTTGAGTTTGCCGTTGCAGTAAGGATAGATGTAGGTTGCATTTTTACCCCCAAAATCCGGGGGCTGACAGTGAATACAGTCTAGATCAAAGGTCGCGAAATGGAAGGTAATTTAGGTAAACGGAAAAAGATGGCTTATCTAAAGCTCCTACCAGTGAGATTGTATTTTGTGAGGATTCGGCTAACGGATGTTTGCCACGGAAGCCATAACAAAATCAAAAAAACAAGCGTTGCTATACCGTGCGTTAGATCAAGCGGAATTGAAGCCGCAAACGCGAGAAGAGCGGATTCAAGCGTTAAAGGATGTACAAATCCAATAACAAAGTATACGTTCATTACAAGGCCAAAGAATGGCCCGGATATAAATGCCCAGATCATAAGCAAGAAAGGTGGAAGTTTGTAGGGTTTCTCGCCTTGTTGGACGGATGTGCGTTTAGAAGATGCAGGGCAAGCTGAGGTCAAAGTTGCAAGAAGGCCTCCCAGATAGCCAACAAGCCCCCACGCATACATCTGCCATGGCGTCCACGAGCCCTGGCCAAAGAAAACGTTTGAAAGAAGCGCAGATAAGGCACCTACTAAAAAGCCCGCATGCCTGCCAAGAAACGCTCCCGCGAAGATAGCAACTGCGGAAACAGGCTTTACGTACGCGAGTGGCGCAAAGGCAATTCTTCCCGCAGCACCTAAGGCGCTAAAGACGGCAGTAGGTACCAAATTGGCAACTGATGGCTTCTTTGCCTCAAAACTTAACATAAATAATGCAACTGAAATGATCGCTAAAATAATTGAAGATACCGCGGTAAAATCGGGAAAATATATCATTTCAACAGCAAGAATAATAGGCGTAGCAAAGAGTGCCACAACCTCTAAGACTATTGATAACGTGTGCCGATTATCCACAAGAACCTCACGCTTACCGTCAAAATAAAAATATCGAGAAGGTCTGTCTTATTTTGGCATAAGATGATTTGAAACTACAACAAGGAGGTCTTCATGATCTATCTGGGAAACTTTAGCTACAACGACGAGCTTGATTCTTCGGACAACTACTGTCTTATGCCTTGCATTGTTGAGGCAGATTCCACAGATCATGCGCTTGAGCTTTTCTCGGAGCACCTTATTGAGGTTGCAAATTCATCTGACCTGCTCGACGGCGCAAAAGAGATTTTCTTGGATTCTATTGTTGAGCTGGGAGAAGTTCCTACCACTCCTCTGATTGCTCAGTGGCAAAAGATTATGCCTGCAGGAGTTGGTCTGTGCAGCATTACCAGCGCTCTTCCTACACTTGAGTTTGATGATGAGACGGCCAATGCCTACGGCTTCAATGAGCATACTCACAATCATGAGGAAGATGAAGAGGAGCATGAACACGAGGAGTTTGGCGACATCAACGATCTTGACAATGAGCTTCTTGAGGAGCTTGGCCAGGATGAGGAGCCGTTCTTAAGGTTCTAGCCACCTACTCCGCCGACCATACCCAAGAGTTCTCAAAGAATTCTGAAGTTGGCTCTGTCAGAGAAATCTGGCCATCAAATACTAAAGAAACGTTATCAGCAACGCGCGATATCAACTGCATGTCGTGCGTTGCTATTACTATGGTTGCACCTTCTGACTGTGCACGAGAAAGCAAATTGACAACAGCATCCTTGGTTGGGGCATCCAAGCCTTTTGTTGGCTCGTCAAGAATAAGCAGACGCGCTTTTGTAAGCAGCACTTTTACGAGGGCTAAGAGTTGCTGCTGTCCACCAGACAGATCGTATGGATGAGAAGACATAAGCTTCTGATATGTTGTTCGCGAAAGAAGTCCCGAAGCTTCCAGAAGCTCCTCAACATCCTGATCAGAATAGGCGCCACTCTGCTGCCACTGAGCAAGCTCCTCGCCCACACTTTGGCAGGTAAAGAGCAGCTCAGGATTTTGTGGAATGTATCCTTGGGAATGCTGAAGCTGGTTGTAGATATGTCCGCGCCTTGGACGGAGAACACCTGATGCAAGCTTTAGCAGCGTTGACTTACCTGAGCCGTTGCCGCCTACGAGCGCACGAATTTCTCGCCCCGTGACCTCAAGCGAGCACTTGTTGAGCACCAGCTGATCACTCTGTGGATACGCAAACGTCACGGCGCTGAACTCGAGCACAGGCGAGTTGTCAGCCACGGCGGATGCTTGGTTTGGCGCGGAGCTGCGAGGACAGAGCGCCTGGCGAGAAGAGCTGTCTGCTTGGAGCGCATCGGGTTTCTCGCCACCGAGGCTGACGTGCGCGTCAGCAAGGTACTCGAACGCGGCAACGTCGTGGGTGGCAACAAGCACGGCAACGTTGAGCTCGCGCGCCACTCGCTCCAGGAGCGCGGTGAAACTCTTCTGCGCAAACGGGTCCAGCTGCGAGGTTGGCTCATCCAACAAAAGCAGCTTTGGGCGCAAGACAAGCGCTGCAGCAAGGGCCACTAGCTGCTGTTCTCCCCCGGAAAGCTCGTTGCAGCGTTTATGCAAGAGCGATTCCATGCCAAAGAAACTGACCGTCTCAAAAATGCGACGGCGCATTTCTTTCTCTGAAACGCCTCGATTTTCCAGGCCAAAAGCCAGCTCTTTCAAAGGTGTCTCACACACAAGTGCTTGTGAAGTGGCTTGCGGCACAAATGCAATGGTGTCTACGGATTGTGCCTGCGTCATCTTAGAAACCTCTTGGCCGCAAACAATAATGGAGCCCTCTCGCCTACCTTGAGGCGCAATCTCGGGCTTGATAAGGCTCAAAATGGTGGACTTGCCTGAACCAGTTGGTCCCAGTAAAAGACTAATTTGACCAGCACAAACCTCACAGGAAAAATCTTCTACGACGTTGCGGTCTGGAGTTAGAGCATACGCAAACGAGAGATTTTGAATAGCAAGAACTACTTCTTTACTAGCTGAAGTAGTAAGTGAATTCTGAATATAGGAAGAATGCTCACTCATACAGACTGCTCCCATAAGACAGTATCAATACGCACAAAAATTGCTGGTAAAACGGTAAACAGCACTACGCCCAGATACCAAAAGCTCACTTGGAACTCTGGCATAGTAGGATAAAACTGCCAGGCTTGTACCAGCATATACAAAGAAACCGCAGCTATAACGCTTAAGAAAGTAAATACCAGCAACGCCACAGTATCATAGGCGTCAAGCACTTCAGCGCTCCATCTACTCCTGTGCCCTGCCATCCCCCAACCTCGAGACACGATAGACTGAAACGTACTCATCGACTTCTCCAGCGCGCTCATGCACACTGCGTTAATGGTGGCAGCTGATTGCACAATAGTTTTTCTCGCGCTCAAAAGACGGCTTTGACTTGGAACACGGCTTTGCTGATGTGACTGCACAGCAGAATCACACCTTCTAGCTGCGGTATTTGCTGACTGAATTTGACGGGCTGTTGTCAGATCAGAAAGTAGTTGTGGCATAAGCTGCACAGAAAGACTCAAGACCAGCTGCAATCCCGGAAAGCGCACGCTTGATCGCTGTAACATCTCGAGCGGCGATACTACTGCAAATAGGCACTCAAGCCAGCTCAAAGTACTTACGAGCACAAGACCCGAGGTAGCCCCGTACACCAGACTTTCTGCGTACAGTTGCGTGTGCCCAAAAGAATACAAAACGGTAGATCCAGATGCCGAGAAAAACGGATTAATTATCGCCATCAATATAATAATTGGAGCATACCAAACAAGCTGTTTAACAGCATGTTTGGTGTCAAACAACTGAATTGTACAAAGCTGCGCTCCTAAAAAAGCAATCAGTGCACAGAGAGGTTGAAAAGAAAATGCGGCAAGTGCTACCTCACATCCAAACAGTACAACCGTAGCAAGTGGATGAAGGCGAGAAAAGCTTGATCGCGCGAGATTCATTAGTTCACCGCGTTAACGTACATCCAAACAACCGAATCGCCATCATGCAGAACATATGCATCAGACGTGTAGTTAGGCTGAACACCGTTAACTGAGTATACCCAGCCGCTCTGTGGACCGTGGTCACGCTCTGCAAGCCCATTAATAGCCGCAACGTACATACCAAACGACGTGCTACGTGCATTTACCCCGGCTCCACTTGCAAGCAACGCATCATAGACTGACGTACCCTCTTGCACCTGGAGGTTGACGGTAAATGAAGACCCTTTGGCTGCAGAGCCGTCAACCGTAACACTTACAGAAAGCGCATTATTCTCTTTACGAGGAGCAGCTACAGCGTTTGTTGAGTTACCAGAGTTAGAAGGCTCCGACGTTTTCTGATTAGAAGAATCCTGCGTTTTAGACGCATCAGCATTTGATTGAGCATCAGGAGTAGAGCTCCCTTGCGTCTGTGACGTCTGAGAGTCTGCTTGCGTGCCAGAAGCACCTGCTGCCGTCTGACCTTGTGCGGTAGGAGCTTCTTGAGCAGAAGTGCTTGAAGCGGGCGTAAAGAAATACTGGACTAATGTCCATGCAAAGAAAAGCATGAACACAAAAGATACTATTGATGCTGCCAAATAGAGAATCCGTTTGGATTCTCTTGTGAGCTTAACCACTATCTCACCTGGCCTCGGCCATTGGAAACATGGTGAATTGCAGCAGTTTCTTTCTTAAGCAACACTACAAACACTGCAAGAACTGCACCAGAAGCAAAGAAACCAAAGACACTCAGAAGTGGAATGGTAGGCGCAGAGGACACCTGCTGTGGGGCAGCGGCCTGCTTATTTGAGTATTCAGTAGGTGGAAGCTGCTTCTCGTCAGAGTTAGTGTCTGCAGTCTTGTTCTCAGATGGAGCCTTTGTAACCTCCTCACCAGCACTCGAAGCGGTGATCGAGGAAGTTTCATGCGCAGCTGGAGATGAAGGATCTTGAGCTGGTACGTTTGTAGCTGTGGAATCTGTCCTGCTAAAAATGTCTCCAGATGGCTGGGTATTCTCGCCAGAAGGTTTCTGATTAATAAGCGAGAAAAGCGTGCCGGAGTCGTTGGTGTAGTAAAGATTGCCCTCAAAATCTGCAATGACCGATGAGGTGGTGTAGTTCTGGTGATCTTTATCAGGAGTGTAAATCTGAGCTGCTCGGCTGGTGCCCAACTTGTATACCCATACGCCACCAGGTAGACCGTTTACCGTGAAGTAGGCATAGGTACCGTTTTGTTGAACAGAAACAAGAGGGGTGCTCTGAGACTTACCCTTGCCAGCACGAGCCTGGTCAATCACCGTAAAGGTGTCAAGAGAAATCACAGAGATAGTTCCGTAGCCCTCAGCATCGACGCCGTTAACAAAGACGTTAGAACCGCTGATAGTTGGTGTAGAGGTGGATTCTGCTGCAAATTTGACTTGCTTCTCCTCAACAAGAGAAGAACCGTTTCTTCTAATCAGGTGCAGCGTACCGTCATTTCTGGTTACGGCAAGATAGGTTCCATTACCGTTTTGATCAACAGAGACAGGAACAATACCTGCGCGAATTGGTGAGCCAAGGTTAAGCTCAGCCTCAATGGCACCGGTTGTACCGTTGATAAGCCTGACAGAGGAGGACTCGTCGCCAATCATAAAGTCAGAGCCAGAAGCCGCTGCGCCAGACCAGTAATAACCTGAAGGCTGACCAGAGGTTGCTCCAGGAATGTTTGCAGGCTGTGCATTCTGCTTCCAGCGAAGCGCACCAGTTGTAGCGTCAACAGCAACCATGTAGCCACCAGCTGCGTCAAATCCGCTCATCTTAGTAAACTCAGCCAAGATGGTGCCGTTATTAACCGTCAGGCTAGAAACAGATTGCAGCGCATTGGTGGTATCCAGCGGCTCTGTCTTCCAGATGCACTCCATAGTTGTTGCCGAGAATGCAGTAAGACATCCATCATCGGTAGCAACAACAATCATGCCATTAACGTACAGAGGACGTGCAAAGTACGAGACCTTGGAGCCAATCTGTGCCTCGGCAATAAGGTTACCTGTTGCAGCGTCAACTGCTTTGAGAGTAGAACCGCTTACGTAATAGACCGTATCATGAACAATGACCTGATCAGAAACAAATCCAGGTGTATTCTGAGTTCCTTCAGTCACACTCCAACGAAGAGCTGCAGAATTAATGGGGGTACTCTGCGTAGTAGTGGAACCGTTTCCGCTACCAAAACCGCTCCAAGATGCCTCGTAGTTAGGGTGCTCAGCAAATGGATTGATGACCAACTCATTTTGAGGAGTTGGAATGGAGCTATCCTGACCACCATATGTCCAGGTAATGGTAGTGTTTTCGTCCAAGGTAACATTGTTTGCCATCTTGTCCGAAAGCTGACCGTTTACAAAGAACTGCCACCATTTATAGGCGCCATCTACCTGCGCTGTTGCAAGCGTAAGTCCCTGTGAAGGCGACGTAATAGAAGACAAATAACCGCCTGCTGCATCATAGGTTAGGCCATTATTCTTCAGGTAGTCATACGTTACCTTGTCAGCAGTGGTACCCTTACGAACCTCAATAGTCTGCGTAGGAGCCCAGTGCTGAGGCTTACCGTCTTTATCAAGACCTACTACAGAAAGAGTGACGGAAACAAGCTGACTTGGATCTGGGTCTTCCTCTACAGGTCGAGCGCCCTTCTCGCCTGCCACGGTAAAGGTGGCAGAGACCTTCTGATTAGCAAGGGCCTGGAACTGCTCATTATCTGGATACAAGCTTGCATAGCGAGAATAGCGTGCACTTGAAAGAAGTGCCGAAACCGTAACAGACGTGTTGTACTCAGGAGTCTGTGCGAGAACAAGATTCTCGTTCTGAATGATTGTTGGCTGAGAAGAACTGTACGTCCGCGCCTGATCAGCAGGACCCATGGGGTCGTATGTTGGGAACTCCGAAGGCACAATACCACTTGCGGTCTTATCAGTATTGTTAACATCATAAGACCAGGTCAAAGAGCCGTCAGCAGCACGATAGAACTTGTTTGGCGTGGCCAGAGACTCAGAAACGCTATCCTGCTTATTCTGCTGACCAGAAGGAGTGGCAAGCGCATCCCAGAAATGAGCCTTAGACTCATTCATCAAAGCAAGCTCTGCATCAATATCAGCCTGATTAAGCGGGCTTACCGTAACCGTAAGAGTCTTAGAGACTGATACCTCAGGATTTTCTTTATCGGTAACGGTCAGAGTGATGTCTACCTGCTGCGCAGAAGCAGAAGGTAGAGGCTGGTACACCGTTCCTCTATAGCCATTGAACGTAATAGCAGCATTGGAGGAAGTGTACGTAAACTGATAGCGCTTTCCGTCCAAGCCAAAGTTCTTTGGCGTAGGCATCTGCAGGTCGTCTGTAACCGCCTGAGCATTAATGGAGTGATTGGTATACACATCTTTAATGCTTGATGCCGAGAAACGCCTGTTAATGCGCCTCAACAGATTATTCTGTGCATCGGTAATAGCCGAAGGATCTCCGGGAACCGTTATGGTAAAGGTTTTCTGATAGCTTGTCTGAGGAGCGTCTGAGCTGCTCAAAGAGACATTTGCAGTCAGCGTTACCTGCTTGTCACGAATACCGCGGGTAACTGTTGCCTTATAAGGCTCAGTACCATAACCATCAATACGAACAGTAGATGTATCTGAGCTGGTCCAAGTAACCTTAGACCATGAAAGCTGGCTCCCATCAGCAGAAACAAGCTTATGTGGAAGGGTAAAGTCTGAAGTTACCGAAGACTCATTTTGTCCTGCAGCATATGATGGCGAAAGATTTTGAGATACGTCAGCAAGCTGTGCCTGAGATTTTGCCTCATCCCAAGGGATTAAAACATTGCAGGTATATTGGACGGTCTTTCCATCCTTGGAAAGTTCAAAAGTAACTTTTGCCTGACGAAGAATAAGAGTGCTTCTCTGATTAGTAAAGCCAGCAGCATCCAACCAGAAGTACTCAATAGAACCATTAGTTGCAAAATCAGTAGAAATACCTGCGTGAGCATATGAAGCTGTCGAGGACATCTGAACAGAGGTCACTCTAACGTTAACCTCTCCAGCACCAATACGGCGCAGTTCTTCTGCAACCATAGTGTTGAGGTTAGTGTCTACACCATAACGAGGCTTTGGCTTATAGAAGGAATTAGTCAGAGTTTCTACTGCCTGGTCCAGCGTTTTGTGTGGATAGTCAGTCTCATTTGTGGTTGCTTCAACGCCAGGGCCTGTCTCTTCAGAGGTTGTGGTTGCACCACTTGTAGCTTCTACCGTACCAGAAGCAGCTTCCGTACCAGAAGCGTTGTCCTGAGCAGTAAGAGCATTCTCTGCTGAGGAGGTTGCAGTAGCAGTAGTGGTCAACTCCCCCGCTGCTTCTGCGAATGCAGGAGCTGGTAAGAGCGCAAGCACTAAAAGTATGGAGAAAAGGCTATTGAGCGCCTTTTTAAACATGCTTCTAATTCCTTCCAACTTGTGGTGAATTTAGCCTTCTTGCCAAAACAAGCACCACAATTCCAAGTACAACTAAAGGCAGACTGAGCAACTGTCCCATGGTAATAAAGCTGCCAAAAAGGTAGCCAAGCTGCTCGTCTGGAACACGAACAAATTCCACGACAAACCTAAAAATGCCATAAAGCATCAAAAACGTTCCAATGAACGTTCCTTGTGGACGAGGAGGGTACTTCCTAGAAAGGACGTACAAAATGGCAAACATCACAAGGCCCTCGAGAAGTGCTTCGTAGAGCTGAGAAGGATGACGGTAGACCGCTCCTCCTGTCTCAAACATTACTCCCCAAGGCAGATCTGTTGGCTTTCCCCAAAGCTCACCGTTGATGAAGTTTGCGCAGCGTCCAAAGAAAAGACCAAGCGGCGCACCAATAACTCCCAGGTCACAGATGGTAGGGATAGAGAGGCCCGATGCCTTACAGACAATAGAGCCGCCAACAACAGCGCCTACAAGGCCACCGTGGAAGCTCATGCCACCTTGACTTAAGGCAAATGCATCAAGTGGATGAGCCACGTAATAACCAGCGCCGTAGAAAATAACGTAGAACAGACGGGCGCCAACAATAACGCCAAACGAGATGCCAACCATCAAATTAAGCACGTCATCAAGGGTAACGTTAAGTTTCCAGCGCTGAGCAGTTCTATACATAACTACGCCAGCAAGCACAAAGCCCACCAGATATGCCAGACCATACCACCTGATAGATAGCGGACCCAGAGAAAGTGCTACTGGGTTTAATGAATGATAGAAAGCATCAAGCCACACAATACGTCCTACTTACTAAAACTACTTTGAAAGAACATGCGAAGGAGTTGCTCCGCGCTGACCCTGATAATGGCTGCCAAGATCTTTGCAGCCATAAGGACGCTCAACAGGAGAGCTCATACGCTCAAAGGAAAGCTGACCAATCCTCATGCCAGGATGCAAAATAATTGGAAGGTTAGCTACGTTAGAAAGCTCCAATGTGAGCTCTCCGTCCCAACCTGGATCAACATAACCTGCAGTTGAGTGAATCATAAGGCCTAAGCGACCCAAGGTGGACTTACCTTCAAGTTTGCCAAGGATATCGTCAGGAATAGCAATGCGCTCAAGCGTAGTACCAAGCGCAAACTGACCAGGATGAAGAACAAAAACTTCTCCCTCAGGAACATCAATTGACTCAGTAAGACCCTCTTGAGCTACAAGTGGATCAATTGAGGTGTGCGTAGAATTGCGGAAGATTCTAAAGTTTGAGCCAAGACATACGTCAACCGATGCAGGCTGCACATTCTGCTCACACAGAGGCTCAATAACGATACGACCAGCAGCAATCTCGGCTTTAATGTCGCAATCAGAAAGAACCACAACGTCCACCTTTCTTACGTCATACAAATGTATGGTCAGAAAAACTAGTTATCCATTTATATAAAATATCACGCCCTACACAATAATGTGCGGGACGTGATATATAAATTTTGTAATTACGCAGGTCAATTATGGTTCACCACAACTTCTCTGCATAAAAAACACGTTTATGCGCATGTAGCTCACAACCGATAAGCGCCAAACGTTCACTTTTGACGCCGAGCGATAACTTACAGCATTGCAGGCTGAACGCGCTTTACACCAGGAACGTGCTCAATCAGGATGCGCTCAATACCCTCAGACATATCATATGCAGACATTGGGCAGCCAGCGCAAGAACCAGTCATCTCAAGCGTAACGGTGCCGTCATCGCTTACATCAATAAGCTCAACGTCGCCGCCATCGGTCTGAAGGCTCTGACGGATAACATCAAGGGTTGCATTCAAAAGGTCACGATTAATGGCCATGTTTGCTCCTATTCAAACTCTTCAAGCGCGGATGCGCCCATAACTTACAACATGGGTATCCTACCCAAAATTCCAAACTTATTTCTGCACTATCCAATTGGCGAGAAAAGATGTCCAACTGACGCATCTTTCAGACGTGCAGGCAATGATGCACCCGACGCTGTTGCCGCAATCGCAGCAGCTACGCGAGAGGTAGCCTCTTGTGTCTGCTCCGTGCTCAGAAGCGTTGCGTCTACCATAAAGCGCTTCACACCGGCAGAGAGCATCTCGGCCACCTCTGGCACGCCGTCAAAGAGCTTAGGGCTCCAAATCTTAGAGCGACCGTGCCTATCAGTCCTGACCGGCATGTAATCGTTGTCGATGCCTCTGAGCATGTGCTCCTCAAGACGCAGCTTGCAGGCGTCACAATCGTGGATGCACTTGCCCGTAGACATCAAGATGCAGTGCTCAGTTGTCATGGTGCGAATACGACCGCTGACCATATAACCCACAGGAATCGAGGCGTTTCTCGCCATATGACAGATCTCTTGGAGGGTAAGCTCGGAGTTGAGCCAGACACCTTCTGCGCCCATGTCGGCAAGTGCCTGCAAAGCGTAGTCGTTGTGGACTGGAATGCACTCGCGCACCTCAGGGATGGCTCCGCGCTCAACAGCCAGCGCCAGCTCAGAGATATTGCCCACAGCAACCGGCTTACCTGCAGCAACGTACGGGTCCAGGCGATTGTGGTCAACCTCGCGACATACCTCATCAAGCCATGGAGTTACCTTGGCGAGAAGATCCTCTGGCCACGAAGTCTCTGCGAGCGCATCGGTAGTTGCATACAGACGATTTGCTCCCGCCTTGAGCGCAACACGTGCCTGCTCTGGAGTTTCAACCAGAACACACACCTCTGCCTGCGACGCATTTGCCTTTGCAGCCGCCTCATCAAAGGCAAAAAGCTTCTCCTTGTCTTGGGCTTCTCGCTCCTTTTGATAAGCAAGACGAGAAAGCGGAGCAATCTTCTGCTCGCGGTTCTGGTACTCTTCGAGAAGTGCGGTCTCGAGCTGCTCACATGCTGCGGTGCGGACCTTGTGGACAGCACTAAAGCTCATACCGCACATATCGTCCATCTGGACGTCAAAGCTTACGGCCTCAAACGGAGAGGTTCCCATGCGACCAACGTGCTCAATGAGCTCGTCAGAGGTTACCGCCTTAGTGCGAGCCTCCTCCACCACAAAGCCCTCAGCAGACGCACGTGCAACGCCGTCTGCGGTAGCGAGCGTCACCGTAAAGGGCTGGCCAATGCGGGCAATAATAGCCACGTCAACGGCACGTTTGCGAGGAAATTCCAGCGAAGAAATCTGCTCAGCCGCCACGCGCGCTGCCTCGGAGCGAATAATGCGTACCGTGGAGCCAGTCTGCATAACGCGAGAAGTGCGCACGGTAACTGTCTGACCAGGCTCAACGTCAACAGGACAAAGAGCGGTCAGGAACTTGTCAGGCTCATCGAGCGGCCTAATTTCAAGCAGGTCATTCTTGCCAATGGGAGCGTGAGCAATAAGGTCAACGTCCGCCTGCTTGTAGCGGCGGAGCTTCACACGACCACCATTGAGGCCACTCTTGCGCTCAAGAGCGTCCTCAAGTGGGCGCCCTCCGGTAACCTCACCGACGATCTCTCCGCGGTTGTTGGAACGCTCATAGCTCATCATCTCGTTGCCAGCGGTGCCATGCAGGTACGCGTTAGTCAGGCCGCGGTTAAACGAGCGTTTAAGCAAGCGGTGACGGCGTGCCACATCGGCTTGGTTGTCCACGCCCTTCTCGGCAGCGTCAATTGCCTGACGATACGAAGACACTACCGAGTACACGTACTCAGGCGCCTTCATGCGGCCTTCAATCTTAAGCGAGCCAACGCCTGCTTCAATCATGTCAGGCACGTCATCAATGGTGCAGTAATCCTTAGGACACAGCAGCCTGTCAATGCCACCCATCGAGACAACTTCATGCTTAGAGTTGAGCAGCTCATACGGCAAGCGGCACGGCTGAGCACAGGCTCCGCGGTTAGCAGAGCGGTCTCCTCGCATAGATGACATATGACAGATGCCCGAATAGCAGAAGCACAAGGCACCGTGACCAAAACACTCCAGCTCAACGCCAAGCTTGGAAATGGTAGAAATCTCTTCTTTCGTAAGCTCTCTAGACAGGGTGACGCGACCCACGCCAAGCTTTTTGCAGGCAGCAACACCGCGCGTATCGTGGATGTTTGCCTGCGTTGATACGTGACATTCAATCTCTGGCCAGGTTTGTCTGACCTGAGCCATAAGACCCCAGTCCTGGATGATAAAAGCATCTGCGCCAAGGATCCACGCGCGGCGAATCAGGCGCAGGACACGCTGCATCTCGTCCCACTTAACAACAACGTTCACGGTAACGTACACGCGAGCGCCAGCTAGATGGGCCTGTCTACACGCACGTGCAAACGACTCGTCATCAAAGTTGTCCGCACCACGGCGAGCATTGAAGCTGTTGCCTAAGCCGCAGTAAATTGCGTCAGCACCACCAGCAAGAGCTGCGGTAAATGGCGCTGGACCTCCCGCTGGGGCGAGAAGTTCCATCTGGGTTGCACGAGGGAGCGGCGAAGACGAAAGTTCTTTATCAGAAGCTTCCTCTGTCCACTCTGGCTCGTTCATGCGATTAAGCTCGTGAGCTGTGGATTCTCGCTCACGACGATTACGTTCGTTCATACTACCTAACTTGCCTTCAGCGCTTGTTACTTCTTAAGTGAAGAAAGTGCTGGATGAATCTTGTCTTTATCGGAAAGAATAACCTTTGCAGGATCTAAGGTTTTCTCGCCAAGAAACGCTGGCCACTCAACGCCAAGCTCTGGATCGTTCCACATAATGCCGCCCTCATCACCTGGGTGATAGATGTCGTCACACTTGTAGCAGAACTCTGCAGTCTCGGAGAGTACCAAGAAACCGTGGGCAAAGCCGCGAGGAACAAAGAACTGTCTGCGATTCTCCGCGGACAAAACAACGCCTTCCCACTGACCCCAGGTTGGACTTCCCTCTCGCAGGTCAACCGCAACGTCAAAAACAGTGCCGGAGATTACGCGCACAAGCTTTGCCTGCGGATGCTCAATCTGGAAGTGAAGGCCGCGGAGCACACCTTGAACGGATGAGGACTGATTGTCCTGCACAAATGAAGCCTCAATGCCGCCGGCAACAAAGTTTTCTTCACGGTAGGTCTCCATAAAGCCACCACGAGCATCACCGTACAGCTTTACGTCCACAACCTTTACACCTTCAATCGAGGTGTCATAAAACGTAAAATTGCCCGATTGAGTAGGGTTTTTAAGCTCTTTTGGAAACTCCATAGCGTTCACCTTTCAATTTCTTTAGGTAATCTACTATATACGAGTCAAGATTAATACATCTTTTGAGCTATGATATTCATGCAGTTAACGTGTAATTTGCAATTCAAAGGATGCTTGTGAGAATTCTTGCAGTCGTTCCCGCTTACAACGAAGAAGCCTGCATTGCTTCAACTATTACAGAGTTGTGTCAGGTAGCTCCTCAAGTTGATTACATCGTAATCAACGACGGCTCCGCTGACCGCACACTGGATATCTGTAAAGAGCGTGGATTTAACTACCTCAATTTACCTGTTAACGGAGGCCTTTCTGCAGGCTTTAGGGCTGGTATGCGCTATGCAAAAGAGCATGGCTACGATGCAGTGGTGCAGTTTGACTCCGATGGCCAGCATAGGCCTGAATACATTGCTCCTATGGCGCAAGCAATGGTAAACGAGGGAGCAAACATTGTTATTGCTTCTCGCTTTGTCACCAAAGCTCGCGGAAACTCTCCCCGAGAGATTGGCTCCAAGCTTATTTCTTGGCTTATCAAAACAAGTACTGGTCAGACCATCACTGACCCTACGTCAGGCATGCGCATGTACGACCGCGGCCTTATTGAGACGTATGCGCGCTCCTTTGATTTCTCCCCCGAGCCAGACACTATCTCGTTGCTGATGCGCCGCGGTGCAAAGGTTGTCGAGATTGAAACTGAAATGCGTGAGCGTCAAGGCGGCGAGTCCTATTTGAGCTTCTATAACTCAATTATGTACATGGCTCGCACGTGCCTCTCGCTTTTGCTCTTCCAGTGGTTTAGATAAGGTGACACCATGACTTTAGTTCTGAGAATTCTGCTGCTTATTGGCGCCCTTTTTGCCATGGGCATTGTCATCAATAGTGTTCGCAAATCAAAGATTCGCATTTCCGACTCAGTCTATTGGGTTGTTTCTGCAGGTATCCTCGTTTTGTTTGCTCTCATCCCTCAGCTTGCTTATTTCTTCTCAAGTTTGTTTGGCTTTATGAGCCCTGCAAACTTTGTCCTGATGCTGGTTATTGTGATGATTCTCATCAGGCTCTTCCATCAGTCCTGTGCAATCTCCAAGCTCACCTATAAGGTTGAGCAGCTTTCTAGTGAGCTTGCTCTGCGTGATAAAGATGCACGTGACGAGAAGAACCTTGATTTTGTAACTGATCTAAACCAGCGTACTCGCGTGTAAACGACATGTCAGCTCTCTGGCGGCACGCTCGCACAGGCAATACCTTAAAAAGTCCGCTTACGCAGCGGACTTTTTCTTTTGATCTTTGAATCCCAAGAAGCAGAAGATGCCAAATACAAGCGCGAGAATTGCCAGTGAACTATCGTAGAGAATGCAGGCGCCCATGATGCCAAAGTTGCCCACAAACCATCCTCCGGTAAGCGCAGCAAAGCCTGCACCTGCAGCGTAGCTCACAAAGACGGCAACCTGCTTACGCATGGTTACTACGGCATAGTACAAAATAACGGTAAGAGCATTGAGCAGACCACCAAAGAGCAAAAGCAAAAGTTCTAGCTTATATGGCTCAAAATCAAGACCATACAAAAGTCCAAGAACCGGAGCTCCCAATGGCCACGCCAGGGCCATTGAAACAACAGTGGCCAGGGCAACCACGGCAAAGCCCTTAAGAATCAGACCTACAAACTGCCTGTCTTGCTGGTTATTCCAATATTCAGCCATCTGGGTAAGTAGTGGCTTAAAGACAAAGTTACTTAAAAGATTGATAACCATAGCAGGCATGGCTAATGCCGTAAAAAACGTAAGAAGTGCCTGGTCACTCAAAGCGCCCAGCGCATAACGAGGAGCGCCAACAACGTACGTCAGCAAGAATGAACCAGCAAACAACGGAGCGGTAGTAACCAAGAGCTTTGTAATTTGCTTAACGTCAAAGGTGGGCTTAAGCGTTGCCATCTTCTTAGTAGGAGGAATAACAAGCGCAATCATAACTACCAGCGATGCAATAAAAGAAAGAGCCGCACCAACAAGCAAGTTCTTTGTAAGAAGTACACCCACTGCAAAACCAACAACGGTTGCAAGCACGCGGTAAAAGAATGCCCTACCAGCAATATCTAAGCGACCATGTTGTTGGAACATGCCATGGAAAACATCTTCTACAACGTCAAATAAGCGAAGCGATGCAATAAAGGCATACAGCAACCCCTCATAGCTCAATCCCTGAGATTGTAAGGTAAAGATGATAATTCCCACAATCATCAAAACGGTTGTGATGATTCGTGCCGCAAGATACACACCAAACGAGAATACTTCTTCTGTGTCGGTGACCTGGTACGTCCTAATCTCAAAGTGACCAATGACCATAAGCTGCTGAGCCACAGCATACGCAAGCGAGAAAACACCGCCAGCAGCAGCTCCCATGGTACGCGTGACCACCATCAACATAAGCACGGTTGAGGCGGCGTTCATTAAGGAACCAAGCGTATTCCAAAAGTAGTTTTTCTTAAGCTGTTCCGCAGAAGTATCAATAGTCATAATTAGCTTTTCTGACCAAAGTCTTCAAATGCCTGGCGGCTTCCCTTAGTAACATCCACATCTTTCCACTTGCCAAAATCTAGCGCGCCAGGATGGTGATTCTTTCTATCCTTTTCTGGAGGAAGCTGCATGTAATTACCATATCCTCTGGTTAAGAGCTTGTCGTATTCCTTAGGAAGCGTAGTAGTAATGTCCTCAAAAGGAACACGGACCATTGGAAAAACGTCTTCTTTATCCATAGACCAGTTCTCTGGATCAGGTTCAACAAAACTTGCGTAATGATTGGTATTCTCGCCCTCTGCAGCACGAGCAGCCTGGTCCCACTTACGTTGAATATACGCAGATGAAACCCTAAAAAGCTTCAAGGCGTGATGAATGACAAAGCATCCTGCAAGAGCAACTTTCTTTTTCCAGCCAGTCAGCGGTACGCGCGGAGTTGGAGTAACCAGCAGGAAGTTCAAGCGACCCCAGAACCATGTCTGGCGCTTAATCTTGGCAAGCTTCTTAGAATCTGCAGGAATCTTATCAAAGGGAAAAATGCCAATAGAAATAGCGTACGTAAAGGGGCAGGTCATAAACTCATCAGGAACACACACTGTTCCCTTTAAAGAAAGGTTTGTATTTACTGCAGGAAAGTAATTGTTCGTCCTGCCGTTTTGAATGCAAAAATCTGGTCGAAGAAGCGCAGGTGCTTTCTCCAAAAAAATCTCATAATCCTCGCGGAACATCGAGATATCTACGTCATCATCCCAAGGAATAAAGCCTTTGTGTCTCACAGCGCCAATGGCTGTTCCACCGTACGCCTGGTACGAAATGCCAAGCTCCGTGCAGACGCGGTCAAGCTCATCCATCAAAAGCGTAGAAAGAATCTGGATCTTTCTTAGCTCATCGGGGTTCTCGTATGTCTTATATCCGTCAGACTCCACAAAGGCTCCCATTCGCCATCGTCCGATAACATTCTTATAATACTAGACATCGGAGCTAATCGATTGGATGTAGCAATGTATACACCTCAGGATCACACGTTTGCTGTCTGCGCTTATGGCGAGAGTCCCTATCTAGAAGAATGCATTCTCTCGCTCAAGGAGCAAACGCTGTCTACGAATATTCTTTTGGCTACTTCAACACCAAATGAACTGATTCAGTCTCTTTGCGAGAAATACAATATTCCCATGCATGTTAATCCCGGTCCGGGAGGTATTGCTGGCGACTGGAACTTTGCCGTAAGCGTTTGTACAACTCCGTTAGTAACCATCGCTCACCAAGATGATATCTACAAACCAAACTATGCAGAGTACATGCTTGAACGCGTGAACAGCTCTTCTCGCCCACTAATTTACTTCACCAATTACGGAGAGCTGCGTGACGGTGAAGAAGTTCTTGAAAATCGCTTGCTTAAGGTAAAGCGTCGCCTCTTGTACTCGCTCTCCAAGCCAGAAAATGCAGGTAAAGCATGGGCTAAACGTCGTGCGCTTGAGCTGGGCTGTGCTATTTGCTGTCCAAGCACCACGCTGGTTCTCCCCAACCTTGAAGTGCCTGTTTTCAAGGCTGGATTTGGCTCTAACCTAGACTGGGAAGCATGGGAAGCAATCAGTAAGCGTGAGGGTGATTTCTTGTACGACACCCGTGTACTGATGCTTCACCGCATTCATGAAGACTCTGAAACCAGCCACCTTATTCACGATAACCGTCGTGAACAGGAAGACCTTGAGATGCTCAAGAAGTTCTGGCCAACTCCTGTGGCCAAGCTCATCAACATGGCTTATAAGAGCGGACAAAAAAGTAACGGCTAACTCCATCTGTTCTCTACACAAAAAGACCCGTAGCTCAAACGGCTACGGGTCTTTTTTAGTTTGTTTGAATAAAGCTAACCTACTCTTTATTAAAGAGTTCACTCCAGTCTGGAGTTGCAGAAAGAACCGTTCCTACAATAATGACAATGCAGCAAATTACAACCAGTGGAGATGGAATTGCTTCAGGCATAATTGTTGGCAGGATAATACCTGCAAGAGCTGCAAAAATTACCGACCACGCAGAGTAAGAAATGTTCAGTGCCATACCGCGAGAAGCACCGATGGCGTCGATTGCCTTGTAGTAGAAGAGATATGAGGCGGTACCTGCAAGAGCAGCAATAAACACAACGCCATTAGCAGGAGTCAGAGCAACCTGTGCAGCAAAATCAACGGAACCAGCCAATGGCAAGATGAGAAGACCGTATGCAAATGCAGAGGTGGTTTCCCTAATCTGAAGAGCAGTCTCATTATCAACAGCATCGTCTTGCATACCCCAAGCCAAAATAACCGCCTCAGATCCCCAGCCAAAGACACAAGCAGCAACGCCCAAGATACCCACAAGAACGTTTCCGTTACCCTCGCCTGCTGCCGTTGAGAGACCAATAACCATGACACCAACAAGAGCAACGATAAGGGCAATAACCTGCTTTAAGTTCATCTTTTCTTTGAGCAAAAGCCATGCTAAAACCGAACCAACTGCAGGATAGAAAGCTGAAATAGCAGCGGTGTAACCAGGTCCAATGGTATTAATAGCAGCTAAGTAACCACTCATACCAATTGGTCCACCCAGGAGTGCGCCAAGCATGACTACACGACCACTCTTTGTTTTTGCTGCCTCAAGGGTGTCTTTAAGTCTTCCCTTCTGAGCCATCATGACTAAAAGAACTGCAGCAGCAAAGAAATCGTGCATGAATGCGCTGGCAAATGACGCCTGAGCTGAATCAACATAAGGACTCATACCAAGAGCAACACCAAGAATAACGGTATCAACCGCCCAAAGAATACCGCTTAAAAGACCGTAATACATAATTTTCCCCTTTTGCCCTTAGTTCTGAGCGTCTTCGTACCAAGAAAGAACACGATCAATATTGTTTGCAGCGTAGCGATAGTAAATGAAGAACCACTCGCCTACGTTCTCGCCCTCTGCTTCCTTAACCAGAGACCAGAGATACCAGCACCAACCAGCAAAGACTACATAGCTCCAGAAGTGTCTGCGCTGCTCAAACGTTGCCTCTTTTCCAAAGTAGTAATCAATAGCAGCATTAGCTTCATCATCAGTAAGCTCACAGCAAACTGTGAAGGTACCAAAGTCATTAGCCTCATCTGACATTCCCGCATATTCCCAGTCAATAAGGCTGTAGGTGTCTGACTCGTCAATCAAGAAATTCAGATAGAAGAAATCATTGTGAGAAATAATAACTGGATACTGATCAGCGTCAGCATACTTCTTCAAACGCAGGACCTTCTCGCGAAGCTCATAGTAGCCAGGAATCTCAATAGGACCCTCTTCAAGCAGGAGTTTCTCGTAATTAAGACCCTCGTTGACAAAGTCAAAAGAACGATCAAGTGACGCGCCGCTATGATGCAATTTATAACCCATTTCCATTGCGCGCTTGAGCTGCTCAGGATTATGAGGATCAAGATTCTGAGCGTTTTTCACAAACTTGGAAATCTTCCAACCTTCTTTTTGGTCCTCGTAAATAAAGGTGTTGTCTAGGCCAAGCTCACGAGCAAGTCGAAGACCAGCTTCTTCAGCTGCACGATCAACGAGTTTCTCGGTACCAACACCTGGATGCCTGTAGACATACTCCTGAGCATCATCACCATATCCCACAATAAAGTGAGCAGATAAATTGGTAAGTCCCTGTTTTAGAGGATAGAAACCGTGGATATCCTTCTTCTGGCAATGAAGCACCGAGACAATGTTGTCAAAAATCTCTGAGTCGATGTTCTCAATAAATGCTGGGTCAAACTGACGAAGCTCATCAAGGGAATCAAACTCGTAAATAACACCGTCAGGATACTTTCTAATGGTCATGGAAAGCTCTTTGATATGACGGACGTAAATCTCTTCCCAGAGCATATCAACGGTTTCTGGCTTGTCGTAGACAGCCTCAAGAATATCTACAAACTTCTTTGAGAATTGCCTGTCAAAATAGACGTGACCAAGCATAATCCAAGAATTTGAACCGCCAATTTCTACGCCGGTAATACGTCCACCACGTCCCTCTTTAAGGCACCACTCATCAGTCTCTCCTGCAACATACGTTGCTGAGTAATAGGCCTCATATACATAGTGCTCAAAAGGATTCTGAGTAAAGTAATCATCAGAAGAGCAAATATACGTATTATCAAGCTGATCTTTCACATACCAAAGCGTAGAGTTGTTATTTCTTGTTGCATAATCTGGGTTAACAACAATCTTGACGCCATACTTCTCCTCCAGATAGAAGAAGTACTCCTTCTTATAACCCACAACAACAGTGATGTCAGTAATACCGGCTTCAAGCAACTGATGAATCTGACGCTCAATCAGAACTTCTCCACGAACCTTCAGGACGCCCTTTGGCTTCTCATATGAAATAGGTGCAAAGCGAGAAGACAGACCAGCTGCCATAATAATGGCATTCTTAACCTCATAAGGTTTCAGAGCTTCAAGACCCTTTGGTGTGATAAGTCCCTCTTCAATAAGACCCTGGTCCTCAAGCGTTTTTACTGCTGAATTAACTGATCCCAAAGAAAACTCAGTTTCTTCTGCAAGCTGTCTCTGATTGAGCTTCTCGTCAGAAAGAGCAATAGTTTTTAATACAGAAAACACGTTGTTTGTTAGTGCCACGGTTCCTCCAAATGAAGACCAATCAACTGCGAAAATAAACTTTCAAATCAATTTACTTCAGTCATAATACTCCTATGTTCAAATTTATACAAGTATGAACATATTTTGAACATAATAACTTTAGAAGATTGCCATAGACTGCCAATCTAACAAAAAAACGGCACCTGAGATGCCGTTTTACCTTTTATGTATTGCTTTACAGGCGAGAAGACCCTAGTAAGGACCAAAATCCAAACGTGCTGGATAGTGGTTTTTACGCTTCTCAACTGGTGGCATTTGCATGTAATCGCCGTAAAGCATCCTAAGGAATTTATCATTTTGATTAGGGAACGCTACTTGAATTCCATCAAAATCAAGCTTATCGACAGGAAAAACCTCATCTACTGGATAGGTATTTACAAACCTATCCGTATCGTGCAGGTAGGCAATTCTTTTTGTCTTAACGTGAGCAAAGCGGTTGCGGGCTTCCTGCTCACGCTCATACATTTTCTGAGTAGAGAGATGCAGCAGTTTGCAAACTCCCCTACCCATAGTAACTGCTGCCTTTAAGAGCTTTCCTTTGATGCCGTCGGCCAAAATAACAGGGCGAGGAACGTCAACGAGGATGCGCATATGTGACCAGAACCACGCATCAAATGCCTGCTTCTGATATTCCTTCTCGTCATCCGAAACATTATCAAAGCAGTAGACATCTAGGAAAATACCAAGGTCAAGAGGAAGTGGCGCAAGTGCTTCTTCGCAGAACTGTGTTCCTTTGAGCATAATGCGCGTGGTTGGGAATGGATAGTTGATGTCCCTCTCAGTATTCATGATTGAATACTTTTCTGACCACTCTTTATCATAGATATCTAAGAGTTTGTTGAAGTCTTCTGCAGGAAGACAAACGTCGATATCATCGTCCCAAGGAATAAATCCCTTATGACGAAGAGCGCCAATCGCGGTGCCGCCAAAACCAAAATAGCGGATGTTGTTGGCTTCACACGTGTCTACGAAGTCCTTTAAAATCATCAGCTCAACTTGCTGGAGATGCTTAAGCGTTTCTGTATCGTATGTGCGCATTATCGACCTCCATACATCTTCTTGTAGTAATCCTGATAATCACCGGAAACTACATTCTTAACCCACTCGCGGTTCTCTAAATACCAGTTGATAGTGGTAACAATGCCCTCTTCAAATGGAGTTTCTGGATACCAGCCAAGCTCTTCTTTAATCTTATCTGGCGCAATACCGTAACGGCGGTCATGGCCCTTACGATCAGTAACGTAAGAAATCAAATCCTCAGTAATCTGAGTATCACCGGTGATTCTTGCAACTTCACTGATGATGCGCTTAACAATGTAAAGGTTATTGCGCTCGTTATGACCACCAACGTTATAAACCTCGCCCAGCTTGCCGCCCTCAAGAACCATAGCAATTGCCTTGCAGTGATCATCAACGTAGAGCCAGTCACGAACATTCAGTCCGTCACCATAAACTGGAAGCGCCTTGTGCTCCAGGCAATTCTCAATCATCAGAGGAATGAGCTTTTCGGGGAACTGATAAGGACCATAGTTGTTGGAGCAACGCGTGATTACCGCAGGAAATCCGTACGTATCATGCCAGGCTTTTACAAACATATCAGCAGAAGCCTTAGATGCAGAGTAGGGACTGTGTGGATTCAAAGGTGTGGTCTCACGGAAAAATGCCTCTGGGTCATCAAGTGGTAGCGAGCCATAGACCTCATCAGTAGAAACCTGCAAGTATCTGTGGTCTCCGTAGGAGCCCTGGCCATCATTCCAGAAAGACTCTGCAACGCTCAGGAGCGCAACAGTACCCATAACGTTAGTGTCAGCAAAGGCACCCGGATCTTCAATGGATCGATCTACGTGGCTCTCTGCAGCAAAGTTGATAACATAATCGGGATGATGAGTCTCAAACAGCTGCGTCAGAGCCTCTTTATCCCTAATGTCTACGTGAGCAAAGGTGTAGCGAGGGTCTTGATCATATTCCGAAAGATTCTCAAGGTTGCCAGCATAGGTCAGGGCGTCCACGTTCAAAATATGAATGTCCTGATTTCTTCTAAGCATGTAGTAGATGAAGTTTGAACCAATAAATCCAGCTCCACCAGTTACTAAATAGGTCTTCACACTAACCTCTTTCTACCTTCGAAAGATATGTCGCAAGAGCCTCTTGCCAAGGCCTCATACAATTTCCAATGGTACTCTCAAGATGTCCATTTACCAAAGATGAATACGCGGGGCGAGAAGCGCTTTCTGGGTGCATCTCTTTCCACTGAGCAGAGGTTACCCTGGTAACCTTACAGTCGAGATTACTACCAGCCATAATAGCCTCTGCAAAATCAGCCCACGAACACGTTCCCTCGTTGGTTGCGTGGTAGATGCCATAGTTCTCAGTGGCTGCAATGCACAAGATTGTGTGAGCTAGGTCATTTGCGCTGGTAGGATTACCTACTTGATCATCAACAACACTAATTTCTGGATACTTTGCGCCAAGAGCGCGCATAGTTGCCACAAAGTTCTTGCCAACATAGCCGTAAAGCCATGCCGTTCTCACTACAAACGTTTGAGGATTTGCCGCAAGCGCAAGTCCCTCTCCCGCCAATTTGGAGCGCCCATACGCAGAAACAGGATAAGGAGCATCGTGTTCTGTACGAGGCGAGCTTTCTTTTCCACTAAAGACATAATCGGTAGATACTTGAACAAGCTTTGTCTGCGTAGCACTGCAAGCTCGTGCAAGATTCATAGGACCAAGGGCATTTACCGCAAAGGCCATCTCAAAATTGCTTTCGCAGCCGTCTACATTTGTTGCGGCCGCACAGTTAATAACAAGGTCATAACGCTCATGCTGGTCAAACCATGTATTTACCGCTTCTGAACTGGTAATATCCAGTTCTTCTGCATCGGTATAGTCAACATCTGGATCAACAAACAACTTTGGAATAGGACCAATTTCAGAGATACCAGTCTCAAAAAGACGCTTGAGTTCATTGCCCAACTGACCATGAGAGCCAGTAATAAGAATACGCATGTTATTCCCCTTTTTCAGAAGGAAGAATACGTCCCTCTGCAACGCTCTTGAGGTGCTCACCATACGTTGATTTACCGTAGCGTTCTGCACACTCGATGAGTTTAGAGCTGTCAATCCAACCGTTCTCAAAAGCAATTTCTTCTGGAACACTTACAGGCAGACCTTGCGCAGTCTCAACAGTACGAACAAAGGTAGATGCCTCAAAAAGAGACTCCATAGTTCCTGTATCCAGCCACGCAAAGCCACGACCAAGAGTAACAACATCAAGCGTGCCATCGTCAAGATAGAGTCGATTAAGGTCAGTAATCTCGTACTCACCACGAGCGCTTGGCTGAACCTGCTTTACCAGCTCAGTAACACGTTGATCGTAGAAATAAAGTCCGGTTACTGCGTAGTTAGATTTTGGATGAGCTGGCTTCTCCTCAATTGAAATAGCGTTGTAGTTCTTATCAAACTCAACAACGCCAAAACGCTCTGGATCATCAACGTGATAGCCAAAAACTGTGGCACGACCAGCAGTTTGTGCCTGCTGAGCAGCTTTTCTCACAAGTCCTGAAAGGCCATTTCCAAAGAAGATGTTGTCTCCAAGAATCAAAGCTGCAGCGTCATCACCAATAAACTCTTTACCAATAACAAATGCCTGAGCAAGTCCATCGGGAGAAGGCTGCTCGGCATAACTGATGGTGATACCGAAGTCAGAGCCGTCACCCAAGAGTTTCTTAAAATTTGGCAGATCGCGTGGCGTGGAGATAACCAAAATATCTCTAATACCTGCAAGCATAAGCGTTGACAGCGGATAGTAAATCATTGGCTTGTCATAAACAGGTAAAAGCTGTTTAGATGTAACGGTTGTCAGCGGATAAAGCCTGGTACCGCTACCTCCTGCAAGAATAATGCCTTTCAAAATTACTCCCCATCAATCGGGCTTCCCGCTAAACACCGTTTAGGACGATATTGATATGTAATCTTACCAAAGTCTTACTCAACAGCGGTGATTCTATACAGTCTATAAGGTCCTTCTTGAAGAACAATCTCAAATCCAGGAATTTCATCAGTAATCTGTAAACCTGAGAAATAATAGCTTTGGTCTCCTAATAAAGCTGGATTTTCTAAATCTAACAACAGGACATATCTTGCACCAGTTTCTCGCACTGCCTGCTGAACCTCTGGATTACTAGCTACCTCATTAAGCCTTGTACGAATAATTACGCTTTGTGGCAGCTCTTCTGTTTCTACCTTCGCACGGTAGAAAATGTTCATGCCATAAAGCGAGTTTAGAACAAGAGAGCCATCGTAAGGATTATTAACTACCAGGTCATTACCAACAATCTGGAGAGCCTTTTTTACAAACTCATCCTCACTTGCCTTATAGGTTGTATGCTCACGAGGCTCAAAGACCTCATTGAGCCATATGATGCCATAACGAATTTCGCTATGCTCTTTTTTAGGTAAGCTTGCCAAGTTCCACGGACTCAAAAGTACGCAGCCCCATAACACCGCCACGATGCCCATAAGAATGCCAGAGTTCTTAATAAACATGCAGGGCTTACAGGTTGATTGATCTCCATTTGCAGAAATGGTACAAGCAGAATTCTCTGAGCTTGTTTTCTCGCCTTTGTTTCCTTTTTCTTTGACCGTCTTAATAACGTATTTAATGAAGTCAAATACAAGCGTGATAGATGTTTCCATACCAATAATTGCAACAGGAACTGCAGCTATTGCTACCATCGCGGCGGTTCTTTCTGGATCGGTGTACCAAAATCCCGAGAAAAACCTCTTAATAGGAACCACATCAGAAAGACTAGCCACATAAATAACGGCAGTCATGAGAAATACCAGAGTGAGCCAGCGACAATTTTTATTCATACAACAGCTGACAAATCCAATCCAGAACGCAACCGCAAAGAGAATCTGTGGCAAATTCAAAAGCAGGCCAAAATTCAATACAGAAAGAACTGACTGAATTGGATCAACATAAATTTCCCAGAGGAAATTGACTGTCGGTGCCATAAAACTTGAATTAAGCACGATATTCCACATACCAATAGCGGAGCCAAGAATTACGCACTCTAAACAAATCAATAGAATGATTTTCTTCGGTTTTGTTAATTCAAATTTCTTACTCAAATACTGAGCAAAACTTGGAAGCAAGTTACAAAGAACAAATGGTAAAACAAAAATA
Source organism: uncultured Atopobium sp. (assembly GCA_902481575.1). Classification (GTDB taxonomy): domain Bacteria; phylum Actinomycetota; class Coriobacteriia; order Coriobacteriales; family Atopobiaceae; genus Lancefieldella. The sequence goes on along the minus strand of CABSWT010000012.1, from coordinate 4,620 downwards.
GCCCACAAAAAATCTGCACTAGGATGGACCAATGCTAGTGCAATGATCCCCATAAAACATAAACAAAGTGTATGAATATTTACAGAAAATTTTTGAACGCTATGAGTTGATGAGCATACTTCTTTGCAGGATGTCTTCTCGTTAAAAGACAATATAAAGACTGCTGCAACAGTGGGGACAAGACAAAAGCCAGCTACATTAGGAAAGACTGCATGAACCGTAACCATTCGAATAGGAAAAGCCAATTGTGCAAATGCCGCAAATGCAGTCAGTAAACTAAAAGTTACATTCTTCTTTCCTATCACTTGAAGCAAAGCACAGACGCCCACTGGATATATAACCGCGACAAAAACAAACCAAACCACATTTTCTGTAAGTACCTCATTAAAGCCTGTAATTGCTGCAGTGACAGCTGCTAAAGAATGAAATAAAGTTGGATAAAAGCCCTCGTCAAAGAAGGGGGTCTGAAGCTCTGGTCTTGCTCCTGTATAAAAGGCAGCATGCAGCATAGAATAAATGCCCGACTGAACACTTCTTGTAATGTACGCAAGGTGCGCGTAGTTATCAGCGGACTGCAAGAACCAAGAGGGGTTTCTAATTGCTTTGTGGAAAATAACAAAGAATATTGCAGTAGAGATAGCAGCAGTCACTAAGAGAAAGACTCCGTTTAGAGAGTCCTTCTCGCCAAGGTTTACATGAGATTGATTTTCCTGGATGGGTCTGATTTTCTGAATAAGATACGAAAGCCCAGCAGCAATCAAGATAAAAAGACCAACGCCCCCCAAAAGCGGCGTTACACCTCTTAGACCCAAAGGATATATTGCAATTCCAGAAAAACCAATGAGGCAGACCGAGATAAGCGGAGCTACCACAAGGGATGTCATTCGTTTAGTGCCAATAGCGCGAGAAAAAAGATATCCCGGTACATAACAAAGAACCAGTACAACTGCTACTGCTAGAGCAAACTGTCTCCACATGTGTAAGCTTCCTTATTTGGTTGCCATTGTCGACTAGATGAGCTGAGCCCAGCGCTTTTTACCTGCCTGGAGAAGAGCTTTCTCAAGAACCGATGGCTCAACCTTATAGGTCTTTGCGGGAAGAGGCTGCTGGTTAATCTTAATACCGCCGCCGTCAATAAGACGGCGAGCCTCACCATTACTTGAAGCAATTTCTACCTCCACCAAAATCTTTGGCAGATAGATAAGGCCATCCTCATCAGCCTCAAGAGAGATGGCAAACTCTTTGACGTCGTCAGGAACCTCATTGTTCTTGAACTGAGCATCAAAAGCAGCCTGAGCCTTAAGGCCTTCTCCCTCACCGTGGTAAAGGTCAACAATATTTCTACCAAGAGCGCGCTTGAGCTGGTAAGGATCAGCGGTACCGTCTTCAAAGCTCTTATCGATTGCATCAAGCTCATCAATAGAGAGCGTAGAGCAGAGACGATAATACATTGGAATAATCTCGTCAGTAATAGACATGACCTTGCCAAACATATCGTTTGGCTCATCAGTCAGGCCAATATAGTTACCGTAAGACTTACTCATCTTCTTAGTGCCATCAGTACCTACAAGCAAAGGCATAGTAAGCGCAATCTGAGGCTCCATGTCCATATCACGCATAAGATCGCGGCCAGCAAGCAAGTTGAAGATCTGGTCGTTTCCGCCCATTTCTACATCTGCCTTGATAACAACTGAATCGTATGCCTGAAGCACGGGATAAATGAACTCGTGAAGTGCAATTGGCTGCTGGTTGTGATAACGATTAGAGAAGTCTTCTCGCTCAAGAATACGAGCAATAGTGAACTTGCTCATAAGGCCAAGCATGGTCTCAAGATTCATAGGCTTAATCCAGTCACCGTTATGAACAACAGTGGTTCTTTCTGGATCAAGAATCTTCATTGCCTGGTTTACGTAGGTTTCTGCATTAGCATCTACCTGCTCTGCAGTGAGAGGAGGACGGGTAGAATCGCGTCCGGAAGGGTCTCCGATCAGCGCAGTGCCACTACCAATAATCAAGGTGACATTATGGCCAAGGTCTTGGAACTGACGCATCTTGCGCAAAGGAACTGCGTGTCCCAGATGCAAATCAGGACTTGTTGGATCAACGCCAAGCTTGATATTAAGAGGAGTGCCCTTCTTGAGTTTTTCTTTTAGACCATCCAAAGGAACAATCTGCATAGTTCCTGAAGTAATAACACGGAGCTGTTCTTCTACTGAAAGCACTCTGTATCCTCTCAACGCAAGCCTGTTAAACCATATAGTTACTGCTTCAAATAGTATCAATTCAAAATGTTATCTATCAGAATACAACAGAGTTGTAACTCTTTATTCACTGAAACATAAATATCAGACTATAATAGTGAGAGCTATGACAAGGAGGCTCAATGGGTATTAGAACCCGTCGTGCACGTAAACACGCAAACACACATGCCGTAGGTTTTGGCATTGCCGGATTCTTTGGCTTTATGGCTCTTCTCGCGCTTGCACTTGCTCTTTCTTTGGGTGCAGCTGTTTCTTCATGGCTCGAGGATCTGCCGGATTACAACTCTGCTGATGCCTATCTGGTAGCAGAGCCTACTCGCGTTTATGACTCTAAGGGCAACGACATTGCAGACTTCTATCTGCAGCAGCGTCGTTCTGTTACCTTGGATCAGATTTCTCCTTATGTTATTCAAGGCACCATTGACACTGAGGATAAGCGCTTCTATTCCCACAGCGGTATTGACCCGTGGGGTATTGTTCGTGCATCTGTTGGCTCGCTCTTTGGTGGTGGCGAAGGTGCTTCCACTATTACGCAGCAGCTTGTTCGTAATACCGTTCTTTCTAACGAGCAGTTTGAGCGCTCTTTGAAGCGTAAAGTCCGCGAGGCTTACATCTCTATTCAGATGGAGAAAAAGTTTACTAAGGACCAGATTCTTAATATGTACCTCAACACCATTTACTACGGTAATGGTGCTTACGGTATTGAAGCTGCAAGTATTATCTACTTTAACAAGCATGCAAGTGATTTGACTCTTGCTGAGGCTGCAACGCTTGCTGGTCTTCCAAACGCACCTTCTGCCTATGATCCAACTGTCAATCCAGAGGCTGCAAGAGAAAGACGCAACACTGTTCTTGAGCGTATGCTTCGCGCAGGTGATATTACGCAAGAGCAATACGATGAGGCTGTTGCTGAGGACTTAGTGCTTAATCCTGGTACTTTGACCGATAACATTGGCCAGTTCCCTTACTGGACTGACTACATTCGTAGCCTGCTTCAGGAAGACTTTGATAACGACACTATTCTTCAGGGTGGATTGCGCGTTTACACTACGCTTGATCCTGACCTTCAGAAAGATGCTGATGAGGCTGCTACAAGGCGTATTGCTGAGCTTGGCAACCCTCGCCTAGGCGCTGCTTTGGTTTCTATTGATCCTCAAACTGGCTACATTAAAGCAATGGTTGGTGGACAGGACTACTCAAAGAGTCAGTACAACATTGCAACCAGTAGTAACCGTCAGATGGGCTCCAGTTTTAAGATGTATACGCTGGTAGCAGCCCTTTCTGAGGGTATGAACCCAGAGATTGTTCTTAACGGCAACTCCCCTATGCAAATTACGCCAACCTGGTTGGTCAGAAACGCTGGTAACTACAGCTACGGTGCAATTACACTGCGTCAAGGTACGGTTTACTCTTCCAACACTGTTTACGCACAGGTTGCTGAAGCTATTGGTATCGATAAGATCCTTCAGACGTGCTATGCCATGGGTATTCGCACTCAGCTACAGCCATACCTGTCTACCACTCTTGGTTCTCAGGGCGTAACCCCTATTGAGCAGTGCACCGCATTTGCAACCCTTGCTGCAGGCGGTGTTCGTCGTGATGCTGTTGCAATTACGCGCATTGAAGACCGTAATGGCAACGTTATCTACGAGCACAAGGACAACCCAGTTCAGGCAATTAGTCCTGCTGTTGCTGCAGCTGCTACCGATGTTCTGAGCGGCGTTCTTACCTCTGGTACTGGTCGCTATGCCTACAACCTGAAGACCTTCAACCAACCAGTTGCAGGTAAGACGGGTACTTCCGATAACTCCGAGGACCTTTGGTTCTGCGCCTATACCCCACAGCTTGCAACCGTAGCTTGGTGTGGATATCCAGATAGTCGTGACCCTGTTATTATCGGCGGCGGAGAGTCCTCTACCTTTGTTACTGCACAGTACGTATGGGCGTACTACATGAACGCAGCTCTCTCTGGCGTTGCTCGCGCTGAGTTCCCAAAGACCACTGAAACTATTGCTTACAAGCCTAATAGTTACTGGAAATTTGTTGGTGGCTCCGCTAATGCTAAGCAAGAAAAGAAAGATGACGACGAAGAGGAAGAGGAGGAGACTACCGAGGAGGAGGAAGAGGACGATACCACCACTACTCCTACCACTCCTACTACTCCAGCCACTCCTGGTACTGGTACTGGTACGGGCACCGGAACAGGAACGGGCACGGGAACAGGAACGGGCACTGGAACTGGAACAGGAACAGGAACTCCATAAACCTCTGGTTTATCTACAACAAAAAGGAGTCTGCACTAAGTGTACCGACCCCCAAAAGTTAGACCAAAATCTAACGATTAGGAGGTCGGTATTTT
>CABSWT010000011.1:0-32767 GCA_902481575.1 uncultured Atopobium sp. | reverse complement strand
CTATGTCTCCTTGCCAAGGAGAAGGTCGCGGGTTCGATTCCCGTCTCGCGCTCTCGAAGATAAAAAAGAAGCCTGATTTCACAGGCTTCTTTTCTTTATGATGACCTTTTGGCTAACTGGGATTTACTGGAGAAGGGCGAAAAAACTTTTACTATTGAGCCTTTTAAATAGGGGGGATATGTTACAGCCAGAATTATTGAGCGTTTCTCCTAAGGACGACTATAAGCTTTTGCTTTTATACGAAAATGGGGAAAAGAAAATCTTTGATGTCTCGCCATACATAAGCGGGGTGTGGTATGGGGAATTAAAAGACCTTGAAACATTTAAAAAAGTAAGGGTTGCAAACCATTCCGTAGAGTGGGAAGGTGGCCAAGATATCGCACCGCATGAATTGTATAACAATTCCATCAGTGTATAAAAATGTTTTGCTTTCTATAACTATCTGTATCACAAGCAATAAAGTTTTGAAATTCTCCATCTTCTAAGCTTAGCTTTTTAGAGGGAGTCGGAATAGGAGTACTATTGTTTTCATAACTTACTAATGTCATAGCTAGAACATCCTCAGCCATATAAAGAGCATCTCCTAAATCATCTCCACAAGTGTAACAGTTTTCTAAGTCAGGAAAGTTTACGGTAAATTGTCCATTTTCTTCAGGTGTAAAAACTGCAGGATAAACGTATTTCATTTTCGGCCTCCTTTTAACCAGATAATATACACGCATTAAGCACGTGTGTAAAGAATGGAACCAAATAGAGATTGCTTGCTGGCTGGAGACATAGGGACTACGAAGAGCAATAAAAAAGCTAGGATTCATGCTGTTTTTCGCATAAAACCTAGCTTTTAATGTTTAAAGAATTTCGTAGGAATGGCCATAGTCTCTCATAGCAATTTGTTTCGCTTCCTGCGTATTTTTTGCTTCTATTCTGAGAATAGTAACTTTTCCCGTCTGACGGTCTTTGGCTTTAACATGAACTACAATTTTTTAAGTCCTCCTTTCTTTTTTAGACCAGTATATATAGTCAAGGAGGAAAATGCTTAGGACCGATTTTGCTTATTCATATAGAATTTTTGTATCAATTAACGTAGAATAGAACCAAAGAGATATAGATTTTGGAGGTATTTTATGATTCAGTTATGCATATACTTTACGATATACCTTATTATAGTTTTAATTCCTTACTTCTTTTTATCTGATTTAGCAATGTATTTATTTGGAATTGCACTACCACAACCATCTATGGGATTTTTGTTCTTGAGTTTTTTGTTCTTTCCCGTCATTTTAAAGCTGCTAAAAATCTCCTTTAAAATATTATCTGTAGCCTGTGCTTTGATTGTAGGGCTTTTTGTTGCAATTCTTACATCCCCCTTGAAAAGCATAGAGGATTCAAGGGAAGAGAAGGAAGCTGTAAATGAAACAGCCATTCCCATGGAAAATGATACTTCTCTGGCAGAATAGAAATTAGCTATCTATATTGTTATATAAAGTCTTTTCTGCCAAATAAATTATGCTTGCTGGTAACAGGTAGGAAAAATAGAAGTCTTCAAGAGAGCGCTTAATTTATTAACATCTTTCTATTGCGCTATCCAGTATCTTTGCTTTTCTCTGTGCCAACATAGTTCGATAAAAATCTTTTTGAATACCTGAAATATACGGGGTGCTCTCAATAATAGCATTAATTTTATCCATATCGATTCTAGGACAAATTCGTTTAAGCGCCTTTAAACAGGCAATATTATCAGTAGTATTTAGAAATTCAAAATAATTAATCTTTCTATCCTTATACTGAATTGCTGAACTTGGAAAAACATAAATTCTATCGTTCATTTCCCTTTCCGAGGAAAGGATATTTTTCATGCCGGCTTCAGTGAGATTAGGATATAAGGAAGAGCCACAGTCATACACGGGAGCTAAGTGTATGATCCCTTTCGACTTGTTAATAAGAAATCCCCAATTCCCATTATGCCTGTCAACATTTCCAATGAAAGCATCTACAATGAACATATCCCAAAAACGTTCTTCAAGCAGTTTGCCGGATATGACTTTTTGTGTTTGTATAGTTTCTAAAATACCATCTAATTCAGTATTGTATCCACTCTCTGTATTACTGAGAATAGAATTTTTGAGGGAAGCAAAATCCTTTAATACAGAGCCATCATCGGTAAAATCTTTGCAGGCTACGGCAAGCTTATCTTTATATGTTCCAAGAATGGTTTTCTGGGTATCTATCCCTATGCTTTCATAGATATGGCAAGAAAGATATTCATTGATAGAACTATTATCATTATCCTGCTTCAAGCTGTTTCTAACGAAGGAAGGGAGCTTCAGCATATAGCTTTCATTATCATATTGAATGCCTATTTTCTTCCCATTTGCACCTCCATACCAAAGAAGTTTATTTACCGGGCAATCCGTAAAATCAATCGACATGCTCGTCGTCCTCCAAATTGATGCCTAAGTATTTTTTTCGTAAAAATCTTGCCTGTTCATCAGATATTACATAACTGTATAGGGCAGAATTTATAGATCCGTAGACTTCTCCCCAAAGACAATCCAGGAGACTTGAATTTTCTTCTACTCCTTTTATGTATGCTTCTATATCATTTCGCAAGTATCTTGGAAGGGTCATTTCCCAAATTTCTTCTTTTGTCATGCAGCCTCCTTTTAAAACAATGTACTTAAAAGGTTAATTTATCGGTGTACGGATTTCCTTCAATATATCCTCGTTTTCACTTGGGTTTTCTTCATCAATCCATTTCCAAGAAATCACATAGTCTAAAAAATCGGACTGTTTTTCCAATGCAAGCATTCCCAGTTGTAAGCAGCTGAAAAGATTATCCTCTCCTCTATAAATAAGGCGATAAGGCATCTTGCTTGTATTTTCCACTTTTCCGGCTCTATTATCAAAAGCCTTGTTTGCTATTTCAACTAATGAGTTTAAAATATCTTGCGGCGTATCTTTCCGAATATCCATCAGGCTTTGAAACATTATTTTTCCTTTCTATATGCTCTTTCCCTATAGTGAAAATGGAAATTATAGAGCATAACTTCTATAATTCCCATTTTTTGAATTTTAACGAGATATTGCTGGCAAAGTATACGGTATCTCGTTATGGGCTTTCATATTAATTAGTATAAACAGGATCATAATCAGCAGGCACCGGAGCAACGATACTCACAAAGACAATATCTTCCGTTCCAGTATTTTTTGCACCATGACATTCACCCTTTTTAGATACTATAACTTGCCCCTTTGTAAAAGGCACCTCAGTATCCGGCGTTGGATAAAATACCCCTGTTCCTTGCAATACAACCCATATATCATCAGAATTATGGTGATAATGCTTTGGTAAGGTTTGACCAGGTTTAATAACCCATACTGAACCGCCTGTGGAATCAGTTTGATAAAATGGCGTCCTAACAGCTTTCTCCAAACTCTCAACTTTCACAAGTTCCATATCAAAAATACGTTGATTACTCATAACACTCTCACCTTTCATCGATTAACAACTAACGAATTCCAGAAGCATATTCACCGAAGCTACACAGCTATTTTTACATGCCATAATAACCGCCTTTCATACTATATTTCTAAATTATAGACGTTATTTGAGAGAACTTTTATATATCAAACCATACTCTGTCCCATTTTTGTCCCATGAGATAAGTTTCCGCGGGTCAGGCATTATGTGCTTATAATGCCAGTTAGGGTTTGTTGCTTAAATATCTTCTGCAAATACGCAGTTAAAACGACATTTATTCTGCAACAAAAGTGGTAGGGGCGGCGGGACTCGAACCCGCAAGACCGAAGTCGAGGGATTTTAAGTCCCCTGCGTCTGCCAATTCCGCCACGCCCCCGGATATGTCTAGCTATTATGCCACTACTTTTAATTCAGCGGGCGCAAAATTGGCTTCCAAATCACAGGCGACTGCTTTCCCTGGTGAACGGCAGAAGCAGTTATCACCAGGCCAAAGAGCAGGTCACTCTCACTTACTACCAGGTGTTTAAAGCCCGAATTCTTCATCAATTCTGCAAGCAAAATAGTGCCCGCGAGCATGACAGGCGCACGTTTTGCCTGAAGTCCTGTTATGTCTTCTCGCTCCTTTAACGTTTTGCTGGCGAGAAGCCCCTCTATCTGCAACATCTCGTCAAGCGAGATGTGGTTGAGGTGCACCTTTGACGGGTCATACGGGTCAAGATGGTCCCTGATGGCAATGAGGCTGGTTGCGGTTCCTCCAACACCAACCAGAAGCTCTGGCGCCGCACACTGCTGTTGAGCTCGTCCGATAGCCTCAGACATCATCTGAGCTGCCATTTGGTGAGCCCCGTCAATGTCTTCAGCTGATGGGTGATCCGAAGACAGATTAAAGCGCTCGGTCAGACGTCTGCAACCAAGGTCAACGGATTCGACAAAATTGATGTCGAGCTGCTGTCCCTCAAGCTGCTGACCTGCACCTTGGGCTGCAGGCTGGCCTGCCAGCGTGCCAACGACCAGCTCAGTTGAGCCTCCACCGCTGTCGGCAACAAGAATGCGATGATTCTCAAAATCGTGAGAGACACCCAGAAATGTGAGCGCACCTTCAATTTCACCTGGAATAATCATGGGCTCAAGTCCCAGTGATGCTAGACCCATTCCCAGGTCAGGAGCATTTTCTGCATCGCGAGCAGCACTTGTGAGCGTACAAACAACCGCCTCAGCGCCCTCTTTTCTCGCGTGATCAACATAAGAAGAAACGCAACCAACGCAACGGCGAATTGCCTCAGGTAGCAGGCGCTTTGTCGTATCAACACCCTCGCCCAAATTGACAATCTCGGTGTATTTGGCCATGCGAATGACGCGACTGTCCTCTACCTGCGCAAGCGCTAGTCGAGCAGTTACGGTTCCAATATCAATTGCAGCTAGAAGCATTATTGTGAGTTCCCACTATCAGACTTTGAGTTATCGGCGCCGGACCCCTCAGAAGATCCACCTTCTCCAGAGTTCTTCTGCTCGTGAGACTCTCCAGGAGCTGGTGCAGATGTAGAATCGTCAGAGTTTGCGCTCTTAGGAGCCTCAGTATTGCCGGAATCGCCTGGTGTAAATCCAAAAACAAAATCCCCAACCTTGATGTACCACGGATAGTTAGGATGCTGAACGGTATTCTCGTCCTTCTTCTTATCAAGACCCTCTACCCGTGCAGATTCCTCGTCGCCAGAAACCAAGCCCTGCTTATGGGCCTCATCTATGATGCCTTCTTTTGTCTGCAGACCCTGAACCTCGGACTCAAGACGTTTTTGATCTTCCTCGAGCTTCTGCTGATTTAGCAGCAACTCATCGTGCTCACGAACAGCGTGGTAGTAGCCACGAATTGGCGGATACAAGCCCACAAGCAGGAAGATTACAACGCCGAGAAAAACGACAAGCTTGGTGTGGTTACGCGCGAAGTCAAGTGCGTTGTCTTTAAGCTCTACCAGAGAAGCTACGCTGAACTGCGGTTTATTGGTTCTTTCAGCCTTCTGTCCGCGCTCGGACTTCTGACCTCTTTCGGACCTCTGAGTCCTATCAATCCTCTTAACTTGAACAGTTCTTTTAGACTTGGTGTCCTTGGAACTCTCCTGGGAAGATGCTTGTTTTGATGGCGTCGTGCCCTCTGACGACGCTGTATCTTTTGGAGTCACCGTAGGCTTTTTAACCTCAACAGCTTTTGAGTCAGATTGAGATTTCTCAGTTACCTGGGGTTTCTCGGCTTTTTTAGTTGAAAATATTTTGAGAGCACCAGAGGCATGCTCCGCGGTAGTCTCTTTAAGAGGCTCAACGGAACGCTTGGTGGGCGTTGTTTTTCTTTTTGTACCACTCTTTTTAGTGGTGTCTTGACTCATCACGGATCTCATTTCTGGTTTGTTTGGTGATGCGTCGCAACAAATTGCAACATCTTTATTATGGCAGAGGCAGTACCGATAGCCCTGCCTCAGTTTGGAATTTCATCGTTTTACCGAATAGAAGTCGTCGTTCCACGGCAAGTCATAAGCTTTGCGGTACGTCGCACGTCTTCGCTGCAATCTATGCAGCTTGCTTACGCATCCAGATGACGTTTAGCCTCTTGCCACAAATCTTCTTGTAGCTCGGGTTTCTCGTCAAGCGAGAAGCCCCTCTCAGCAGCAGCTTTCTCCATGTACGACCAGCGAGCGCGGAACTTCCTGCAGGCGCTCATCAGCGCTTCTTCTGCATCAACGCCTTCCCAGCGAGCAACGTTTATCAGCGCAAACAAGATGTCACCAAACTCGTCCGTTTTCTGCTGTGTTCCTGGAGCTTCGGCGTCAAACTCCGCGCGCTCCTCGGCAACCTTGTCCCACACGTCACTGACTGACGCCCACTCAAAGCCCATCTTTGCGGCACGCTTTGAAATCTTCTGGGCCTGCATGAGCGCAGGTAGAGCCTGTGGAACCGAGTCGAGAAGACCCTCGGTGTGCACGGTATCTTCTGCACTGGCGCGCTCCTCAGCCTTGACGCTATCCCACACGTCCAAGACGGCCGCGGCCGATGACGTTGAGCCAGCTTCTGGCCCAAACACGTGCGGATGCCTGCGTACCAGCTTCTGGTTGAGCGCTCGACATACGTCGTCGATGTCGAAGCCCGCTGCGCGGTCGTGCGCCCCACTGCCCGCTACACCGCTATCTGCCTCAATCTGCGAGTGAAGCACTACCTGTTCAAGCACGTCGCCAAGCTCTTCCTCAAGGTGCTCGGAAGAGTCCTCAGCAATCGCCTCGACCGCCTCGTAGGCCTCCTCAATCATGTTCTTTGAGATAGACTGGTGCGTCTGCTCCTTGTCCCAAGGGCAGCCATCCTCCTGGCGAAGACGCCAGATGGTTCTAACCAGGCGATCAAACTCCGGATGTGTCTGCGGTGCTCCGGGACGAGCCTTTGTTTCTTCATCAACTGCGGCAGCTAGCTGGGCGATCTTCTCGTCAGATGTCATAGAACTTACTGCTCCTCAGGGTACAGGAAATTCCAGTCATTGCGCAGGCCGGTCATGAGCTCCATAACGTCCTTTGAGACCTCAAGCTGCGCCTGAGCAGAAGCGTCTCCTGCAACAGCAGACTCCAGATCTGCCAGCACGTACGCCAGAGCATCAGCCGTGCGTCCTACCTGGACTTTCTCCTGCTTGCCGTCGTCAGTCCACGTGATGGTGGCAACGTCTGCGCGTGGGTACTCCATAATCTCAATAAAGGCCTTATCCGCGGAAATCATAGCGCGTTTTGGCTGCTTGGAATGAAGCGTCAGTGCCAGAACAACCATCTGACCCTCGGCGTTTCTGAGCAAAATGCCGTCTGTCTGGTCAACGCCGGTAGGAGCCGGATTCATCATAGAGAGCACGTTATGAGGCTGGCTCTTCAAGAAAAGACGAGCGAGCGTCAGCGAATACACGCCAATGTCCAGAAGGGCGCCGCCAGCAAGCTTGGGATTGAAGAAACGATTCTCCATGTCAAACTCTTTGTAGCTGCCAAAATTCTCCTGAATCAGATTGACTGGGCCAAACTCGTCCGACTCTACGCGGCTGACCAGTTCTTTGTAGAGCGGCATGTGCAAAATGGTGCAGGCGTCCATGAGCTGAACGCCGTTTTGACGTGCAAGTTCTTCGGCTTCAAGCAGCTCAGCGGAATTGAGCGTAATGGACTTCTCGCACAGCACATGCTTGCCTGCCTGAAGTGCTTTGCGCAGGTAGATGATGTGCGTGTTGTGAGGCGTGGTCAGGTACACCGCGTCAATCTCGTCGCTGGCGAGAAGATCGTCGATGCTGTCATACACGCGCTTGACGTGGTGTTTTTTTGCAAAAGCGACGGCCTTCTCCTGTGTCCTGTTGGCCACCCCGTCGATGGTTCTACCAACCGAAGCCAGCACCTCTGCCATCTGATTTGCAATGATTCCGCAGCCAATAACACCCCACCTGAGGTGTGGCGCGGCAAAGATTGTGTCAACGGCGCTAACCTGTGACGTCTGACCTGCTGTTTGGCTCATATTTACTCCTCAACCTCATCGTCGCCACCAAGCTCTTCCAGAACTCCTAAGGCAGCGGGCATCAGCTGTTCTTCATTGCGGTGGAACGGATACGCCAGTTTATGCGTCTTTGGATACACAATAGCACCGCGATCCTTCAACTTGAGGGCTTGTTCGCGAGGAATTTCCACACCCAGATATACCAGGCGTCCATTTGTCAGGCTCACTGACGTTACGCCCAAACGCTGCGCGCGAATACGCACGCGAGCACGATCAAACAAGTTCTTACCCGCAAGCGGCAGGGCGCCAAAGCTATTCTCGGTATCTTGCTGAAGTGCATCAACATCAGAAAGCTCTGTAGCTGCAGCAAGACGGCGATACACCAAAACGCGTCGGTCAACCTCTGGCAGATAGTCCTCATCAAGATAGAAATCTGCAGGTAGATTAATGGTCACTTCAGCCTGCTCCAACTCAGCGGACTCACCGCGAGCCTCGGCAACTGCCTCGCCCAACATCTGCGTAAAGAGGTCAAAGCCAACGCTGGAAAGGTTTCCGTGCTGCTCAGCTCCCATAAGGGAGCCCGCACCTCTAATCTCCAGGTCACGCATGGCAATACGCATGCCGCTGCCCAGATCCTGGAACTCATTGATTGCAGTCAGACGCTCGGTTGCCTCTTCCGTCAGCGGTAACTCCGCCGGGAACATAAAGTACGCGTACGCCTGCTGCCTACCGCGACCAACACGGCCCTTGAGCTGGTACAGCTGAGCCAGTCCCAAGCGCTGTGAGTCCTCGATAATCAGCGTGTTAGTGTGCGAGTTATCAATGCCGGACTCAATGATGGTGGTGGCCACCAAAACGTCAATCTCGTGCTCCTGGAAGGCGAGCATGACGTTCTCTACCTCGCGAGCACTCATCTGACCGTGAGCCACGCCCACGCGAGCTTCCGGCGCAGCTTCCTCCACGCGAGCCACCGCCTCATCAATAGTGGTCACGCGGTTGGACACGTAGTACACCTGTCCTTCTCGCTCCAACTCACTTCTAATAGCTGCGGAAACAAGATCCGGGTTGTACTCGCTCACCATTACCTGAACAGGCTTTCTGCCAGGCGGCGGCGTCAGAATCAGGCTCATGTCACGAACGCCGCTCATGGCCATCTGCATGGTGCGCGGAATGGGCGTTGCCGAGAGCGTCAGCACGTCTACCTGCTCGCGCATATTTTTAAGCTGCTCTTTGTGCTGTACGCCAAAGCGCTGCTCTTCGTCGATGATAACCAGGCCTAAGTCGTGCGGATTGACGTCTGCGGAGAGTAACCTATGAGTTCCTACCAGTACATCTACGGTTCCATCCGCAAACCCCTCAAGCGCCCTTCGCTGCTGAGCAGGCGTGACAAAACGCGAAAGCACGCTTACCTTCAAATCAAACGGAGCAAATCGCGAGAAAAACGTCTCATAGTGCTGCTGAGCCAAGATGGTAGTTGGGCACAAAATCATAACCTGACGAGCATCCTGGCACGCCTTAAACGCAGCTCTCAGCGCCACCTCTGTCTTGCCAAAGCCCACGTCACCGCAAAGCAGACGATCCATTGGCTTGCGCGCTTCCATGTCCAGCTTAATGTCTGCAACTGCGCTTTCTTGGTCTGGTGTCAGCTGATACGGGAAGCTGGACTCCATCTCTTCCTGAGCGGGAGTATCCAGCGAGAACGCATAGCCCGGCACCGAAGCGCGGCGCGTGTAGAGGTCTACCAGGTCAAACGCCAGTTTCTTGGCGGACTTTCTTGCCTTGTTAGTAGCGCGCGACCAATCCGCCGTGTTAAGTCTAGTCAGGCGTGGATTATTGCCGTCGGGTCCTACATAGCGCGTGATGCGGTCAACCTGCTCCAGGGGCACATAGAGTTTATCGTCATTGGCATACTCAAGCAGGAAGTAATCACGCTCTCTACCTGCAACTTCTTGGCGCACAATAGCGGTAAAGTGCGCAATACCGTGCGTTGCATGGACAACGTAGTCGCCCGGCTTAAACGGGAACGTCACCGTTGTAGGGTCAATGCGCTTGGAGCGCTTTTTGTTGCGCGCGCTCCTGGCCGTCAAGTCCGAGACAGAAAGCACTGCTAGGTTAGCTGTAGGGATAATGATTCCGGCGGGAACAGGTGCATCGGTAAACGTGACGCGACCACGCTTGAGTGGCGCGTAAGCACCGTTTTGATCAGGTTCGTTTTCAAGCGCCGTACCCAGCGACTCCTCAAACGGAATGGACTCATCCGAGAAAAGCAACTTAAGATGCTCTCGAGCCGCACGATCGGGCACTGCAAATACCACGGCATCCCGGTCTTGCACCAGCTGCCTCACACGACCCAAAAGCTTTGTGTCCGAGCCTGCAATAGACGGCTGCACCACAGAGAGCTCCGACGTTACCGCAGCTCCCGTACGTAGAAGTGACGAGAAGGACAAACGCTGCTGCGAGCCAAAGTCCATAGCCTTGGGGTCCGTATACAGACCATCTAGTTTCACTTTTGATGCTGTTGCGGATGCAGAAATTTCGTCAAAGGCACGCTGACAGTCATCAAAGAGCGAGCGTGGCTCCGCAAGAACAACCAGCGTCTTTGAAGAGATGTGCTCAAGAGGGCTGGCAGTGCCTCCGTACAACACGGGAAGATAGCGCTCAAGTGCAGGCGCCTGAGCTCCGCGCTGAATAAGCTCCAGGTCAGCAGCGAGTGCAGAGTTTTCTTGCGCGCGCGTGTAGAGCGCTTCTTCTGCGCGGCGGATTGTTTCTTTGGTAAACGCAAGCTCTCTAGCTGGGGCAACAGTCACCTCATCGATGGCACCGATAGTCTGTCCGGTTGCTGCCACCATGCGCCTGATGCGGTCAATCTCGTCTCCGAAGAACTCAATGCGTACAGGACTTGTAGCTTGAGCTGGGAAGATATCAACCGTATCGCCGTGAATGTGGAAGGTGCCTGGCGCATCTACCTCGCCTGCATCGGCGTATCCCATGCCGACGAGCAGCGAGGCCACATCCTCAAAGGGGACGTCGTCGCCAACGGTGAACGTCGCTGGAAGAAAATAGCCCGAACCAACAGGGGGAACTCTGCGCATCAGCGCGTGAGCACTTGCAACTACAATGACCTTCTCGCCAGCGGAAAGCTTGGCGATGGCGCGACACCTGGCTCCAATAAGGGCGTCGTCAGGCGTGGTATCCGACCAGGGACGATCCTTGCGGTTGGGATAACGCAGCACGGCGTCGTTTCCCAGCCACGCAGCAAGCGAGCGCGCCGTGCGGTCCGCGGCGTCCTCTCCTGCGACAACCAACAGGCACGGGCGGGGATTTTGCGCCCAAAGTGCAGCTAACATCAGCGGACGAGCGCTTTGCGAGAGGGACAGTGTGGCGTCTGATCCACGCGAAAGCTCTCGCTTCAGCTTCTCAAGCTCGGGTGCGCTCAGTAGTTGAGCTGCAACTCTATTGATAAACACACAGTCTCCCGCCATGCCGCTAAACCCACATGCAAACGCATGCGGGTTACACCAAACCTTGCTGGACGTGGCGCGACTGGCGCGCAGGCGCGTATGCCGTAACGGCTGACCGCACAAACATCTGCCAGCGACGTCCGCCGCGCGTGCTCGCGACGTCCCACGAACAGGTTTGATAACTTTTCAATTGGGCTGTTATTGTAGCTGTTATGCAGCTATTTTGCTATTCTCGCCTCACGTGATAACGTAACTACATACTGGGTACACATAGAAGGAATTGAGGAGAGGTTATGCCCAGAGAATCAAAGAAAGTCAAGGTAGAACGCAGCATTGAGCTGTGCCGACGCATGCACGAACTCTATCCAAGCGTCCAGAGCGCACTGGATTATCACGACGCGTTTACCCTGCTCATCAGCGTTATGCTTTCGGCGCAGACTACTGACGCCGCGGTAAATAAGGTCACGCCCGAGCTGTTTCGCCGCTGGCCCGACGCACCGTCCATGGCGGCCGCCAATGCTGTCGAGGTCGGAGAGGTCATCCAGACCATCGGATTCTGGCGCGCAAAGGCTAAGCACTGCGTGGAGACGGCACAGATTCTGCTGACGGAGTACGGCGGAGAAGTTCCAGGCACCATGGAAGACCTGGTCACGCTCCCGGGCGTTGGTCGAAAGACCGCAAACATCGTCCTCAACAAGATGTTTGACGTGGTCGACGGCATCGCGGTGGACACGCACGTGTACAGGATCTCCAAGCGCATGCGCCTGAGTTCGGCTTCCACGCCGCTGGCTGCCGAGAAGGACCTGCTCGCGCTTCTCCCCCACGAACTCTGGAAAGACGTCAACGAAGAGTGGATTCACTTTGGGCGAGAAACCTGCACCGCTCGCAATCCCAAGTGCGTCGGCTGTCCCATGAGCGACATCTGCCCCTCCTACGAGCAGCCCAATCGCTGGTTCAAGGGATAAGCGCGGGGCACGGCACGCTGGTCCGGCGCTGACCTGCGAGCGCACGGGTGCCGCGGGTGTCGCGGGTGCCGCAAGTGCACGGGCTTCTCGCCAGGCGCTTCTGAGTTGCGAATCCAGACTCAAGTACCGCGATAAGCCTGAAAAGTGCAATGATTCTGTATTTTGGACACAGATTCTTTGATGAAATCAGGCAAATCCACAGATTCTTTGAAGCATTTAGGCAAAAGTTACAGATTCTTTTAAGAAATCAGGCGCGCACCGGGCGGTTCACGGAACACATGTCAGGCGCGCGCCGAGCGGCCCACTAGATGCGTTAAACACATAGCGAGAAACCCAATCTCACCGCAACATCCGCGCACAAAAATACCCGCCAGCAAGCCGATGACCTGCTGGCGGGTACACTTTTAACGCACTAAAAGTTGAAGCTGCAACTTAGTAGTTGAGGGACTGCTCCTCGAAGTATGCCTGTGGGTGACCGCAGACTGGGCAAACCTTTGGTGCAGATGCGCCAACGTGCAGGTGACCGCACTTGAGGCACTTCCAAACCTTGACACCCTCGCGCTCAAAGACCTCACCGGACTCAACGCGCTCAAGAAGCTTCTGATAGCGCTCCTCGTGAGTCTTCTCGATGTTGCCGACAAGACGGAACTTAGCAGCGATCTCTGCGAAGCCCTCCTCCTCAGCTACCTTAGCGAAGTCAGCGTACATGGTAGTCCACTCGTAGTTCTCGCCAGCTGCTGCGTCCTTGAGGTTCTCTGCAGTCTCTGGAATCTTGCCGCCATGGAGATACTTGAACCAAAGCTTAGCGTGAACTTTCTCGTTGCCAGAAGTCTCGGTGAAAATGTTGGAAATCTGCTGATAACCATCTTTTGCAGCCTGGGTAGCATAGTAGCTGTACTTGTTGGTAGCCTGGGACTCACCAGCAAAAGCTGCCTCGAGGTTCTTCTTTGTCTGAGAATTCTCAAACTCTACTGCCATTTTTTCTCCTCTCCCGCGTTAACGAGTGGCACGTCAACGCATGTCAAAGCGCTTGTGAGCGCGATGTTAAGCGCCTGGGTAGCGCCGTGTTACCTGTGGTGAACAAATGCAAATGATAATCATTAGCATTTATGTTCATATACTGACCCCTTCGTCAGCACTATGAATTATAACCATTTAGGGCAACCAGTATTCATCATTTTTCTGACAAAAGCCTTCCTTCGCAAGTTCTTCAAGTAAGCCAAGGGTAACCTGCTCATCAAGGGTTTCTCGCCCCGCGTTAACCTCAATCTGACAAAGCTCCTGGTGAAGCATATCAAACTCCGCTCCTCCCTCGTCTTTATGGGCGAGAAGAACGCGCAAGAGCTCGGCTCGCTTCTGTCGATGAGATCCCTCAAAGCGCGACTGCTTGACGTGGCTTTTGGACCTTCGAGAAGGGTTGGGAATGGTTTTCTTCAAATATGCACCATAGTCGAGAAGGGCGTAGTACCAGCTACGTGGTGTGAGCTCCGTTGTGGCATCGTTCGCGGCGCCGCCGGCGTCCACGGCGTCTGCAGCACTCGCAGGGCACGTTAGCTCTACCAGCGGGACAAGCTCAGAGTCCGGCACGCCCTCTGCCTGCGGATACAGCTCGTGCAGGAAGACCGTGCGCACGTTAGTCTCCAGGTAAACACCGTGCAGATTAAACGCAAACGCACGAATACCTGCAGCAGTGGCCGGACCAATGCCTGGAAGCTTTACCAGCTCCTTTGAATCTTGTGGAAAGATGCCGCCGGCCTCAGAAATTGCCTGAGCAGCTCGATGTACGGACAAAGCGCGACGGTTGTAGCCCAGACCTTGCCATTCTTCAAGCACATCCGAAGGCGCTGCGGCTGCCAGTGCGTCAACCGTTGGAAATCGCTCCAGCCACCTCTGCCAGCGGCCTTCTACGCGGCTGACCTGCGTCTGCTGAAGCATAACCTCAGAAATCCAGATAGCATACGGGTCATACGTACGACGCCAAGGTAAATCACGATACAACTCGCGACCTTTCTTGGCTACGAATTCGACAAATGCACGCAGTTCCGGAGTGAGTTCTGATGCAGGTTCCACTTCGCCACTCATTTTTGTATGTGAGATTTTCTTATCGACCAATATTGAACTCGTAAGGCTTTTTCTCAGCAGAAATAACCTCACCATCAAGCAGGTTATCAAAGGTGCCGGCAGTAATCTCAGCCTCAATAGCTGCAGTGGCATTCTGGATAATCTGCTCGTTACGCTGGGCATTCTCATTCTTTACCAGCTGGAACTCGCCCACCATCTCTGGCATAAGACCCTCTACAACAACTTGATGCAGAGTCACGGACGCAAAGAAATTGCGCAAGGTTTTCTCGGCACTGCACCAAAGGGGTCCAAAATAGCACGAATTATGACGAGGGCATGGCTCGTTATTAGGACCTGCCCACTCACAGCTAGAAATAAAAACAGGTCCCTGAACTGCCTCGACAATATCAAGAACGCTTACCTCAGTAGGATCAATGGCCAACATCATGCCACCGTGAGCGCCGCGCGTGCTGACAATTACGCCTGCAATGACCAAGTCATGCTGGATTGAGCGAGCAAAGGAGTATGGAATATCGTTTTCTTCTGCGGCGTCGCGAACAGAAAGAAGCTTCTTTGGGCTTCTCACCAGCGAAGAAAGCATGCGGATTGCATAGTCAGTTTTGCGCGAAATTTCCATTGGTTCTCCAAGTACCCCTCGTGCGTCCGCTTGAGGGACTGCTTTTCTCACTTATCTGGCTTGTGACCAGGCCGACCGTTGTTACAGGTTGATTCTTGCTATCGGTTCAGGTGCTGCTCTTAGTTCAATCGTTGCTCTTAGTTCAATCTTTGCTACCAGTTCAAAATTTTCCAGCCGCGCTTGTTTGCAAGTCTGGCAAGCGTTGGACCAGGGCAAACAGCGCACGGCGTTTGAGCTGCCGACAAAAGCGTTGCGTCCGAGTAGTGATCGCCGTACGCGTACGCAATCTCCCAGTTGCCCTCGCCAAAGCGCTGGTTGCACCACTCAGTTGCCGAGACCAACTTCTGAGCGCCCTCAATCACGGGGCCGTCAACTTTACTGGTATAGTGCCCGTCGGCTCCCACCTGCATCTTTGTGGCGAGAAACCCGTCTACTCCCAGCTTCTCTGCGGCCAATTCCGCGATAGGTTCAAACGTTGCTGACACCAACAGCACACAGCAACCCTCTGCCTGCCGACGACGCACCTCTTCCAGCGCCTGAGGGCGATACATCCCCTCAATTACCTCGCGATGAAAATCGTGCATGACAGCATTTGCAAACTCAACGCTATACTGCGTAAGTGCGCCAACAACCAGCTCACGCGCCTCTTCCTGCCTTTGAGGAAGGTGCAGCTTGTAGCGAGCTCCCCACCACACAAGCTTGAGCGTACGTGCAATTGAGGACAGATGACGGCGAAGCAAATACGCAGAGAACAAGAGTCCTGACTGTCCAGAAATGACGGTTCCATCAAAATCAAAAACAGCAATTTTCTTGATCAAATCTGAAGTGTGTTCCGTATTGGAAGATTCTGCGGATATGGAACTTACGCTATCGCGTTGCGACAGCGCATCCAAAGTATTCTGATTCCGCACAATCCACCTCACTTTACCTCTGCTTTTAAATGTTTCTGTAGCAGAAGCACTTAGACACATTCTGATGTAAAGATAGCACACAATGCTCTATTTTCTGACTTGGTTTCAATAAATTAAAGATGTAATTTAAATCTTTTATGCTGGACTTTTTTGGTAATGAAAAAGCCCTCCGAAGAGGGCTTGAACATGCAATGGCGGGATATGCGGGGCTCGAACCCGCGACCTCCGACGTGACAGGCCGGCGCTCTAACCAGCTGAGCTAATACCCCGGACGCCTTGTTGCGAATTGAAATAATACAGGGAACTTTTATTCTTGTCTAGCGTTATTTCCAACGAATTTGAAAATTTTCTTGAAAATAACCACTTGGCGAGAATATCCGCAGCTCAGAAACATGAACGCCTACTGGAAATCCACAATTTCTTCGCGTTGCTTTTACTGAAGAGCAACGCTGGTGGTGTTTCCTGTGGAGTCGGTTACCTTTAGCGTAGTTCCGTCAAGCGTAGCTGCGGTGATGGTTCCGTTTCCACCAACAGCCTTGCCGTCCTTATCGGCAATAAGTGTTGGAAGCGAGCCATCTACCAGGGCACATGCCACAACATCCCAGCCAGAATCGCGATTCTCTGGAACCAAAATGGTGTCGTTAAAAAGAATCAGGCTGGTAGGAGTTCCCTCAACCTCAAACAGAACACTCTTAGTTCCCGAGTCACTCGTACGAACAACAGCGGTTTTACCATCGCTTTGCTTCTCCAGGGAATACTTCATGCCGTGGAAGGTAACTGAGCCGTCAACTGCCTGCTCGTCTTGCTGTTTCTCGTCAGCGTAGGCGGACTGGGTCTGCTTTGGCTGCTGGCTTGCAGATTCATTCTTAGTGCTTGTAGCGCAGCGCACGATAAAGAACAGAGCAGTAAGCGCAACAATAGCTGCGACCACCAAGATGATGATCGATTTTCTATTTGGAGGCTCTGGCGTGTTATCGGCCTGTCGTGGGCTCTGAGGAATTTGTGCGCCCTGACCTGCACGAAGCGTTGAAATATTCTTCAAGTCAACCGATGAAGCCTCAGGGGTCTTCTCGCCAGATGAACTTGTTCTCATGTGGTTTGCCATGCTTAAACCTCCCGACGTGCTTCAATTGCACGTCCCAATGTTACCTCATCTGCGTACTCAAGGTCTCCGCCTACGGGAAGTCCGCTTGCCAGTCGGGTAACCGTCATTCCAAGCGGATTGATAGTTCTGGAGAGGTACGTTGCAGTTGTTTCTCCCTCAACGTCCGGATTAGTTGCCAGAACTACCTCGGTAACGGTGCCGTCGGCCAAGCGAGACAGCAACTCGCGCACGTGGAGCTGCTCGGGACCAATCTTGTCCATAGGCGAGATTACGCCGCCCAGGACGTGGTAGAGGCCATGGAACGCACCGGTACGCTCAATTGCCGAGACATCCTTGGGCTCAGAAACAACGCAAATTTTGCTACGGTCCCTGGAAGAGTCCAGGCAGATGTCGCATTCGTCACGCGTCGCATAGTTGAAGCAAATAGGGCAAAAATGCACCTGCTGCTTAAGCTCCAAGATAGCCTGCGCCAAACGACGAGCCTCCTCGGAATCAACCTCTAGAAGATGGTAGGCAATGCGTTGAGCAGACTTTGGACCAATGCCTGGTAGTCGGCCTAACTCGTCAAGCAAACGCTGCAGCGCGCGACCATCATTTGTGGTATCAAACACCATGGATTAGAACAGTCCTGGGATATTCAGTCCACCAGTTACTGCGCTCATCTGGGCAGATGCCTGAGACTCTGCAGACTCAAGAGCATCATTTACAGCAGCCAGAATCATGTCCTGGAGCATCTCGATATCCTCAGGATCAATTGCCTCAGGATCAATGGTGATGTTAGTCAGACGCAGGTCACCGGATGCGGTTACCTTAACAGCGCCGCCACCAGCGCTTGCAGTTGCCTGCATAAGAGAAGCCTTCTGCTGGGCCTCCAAAAGTTGCTCCTGCATTTTGCGAGCCTGAGCCATCATCTGATTGCGGTTCATGCCGCCCATGTTAAATCCACCACGTGCCATATGTTCTCCTATCGTCGTATCTATTTTAGACAAGTTGCGCTTTTTGCGCTGGCGCATGAGAAGCCATGCACCAAAGCGTCATATCGCGAGAATATCGCGAGAAGTTCTAATTGTTTGCAGGGTCTACGGGAGTTTCGGTATCCAGCTTCTTCTCTACCGACAAAGAAACCGCTGGTCCAAATACCTTCTCAAGCATATCTGCCACGCTGTTGAGCTCTGGAGGAAGCGCAGAACGAGCAGCGATGTCCTCTGGCGAGGCTGGTACTGGAGCAGGCTTTGGAGCCGAAACTGGTTCAGGTTCAGGTGCTGTAGGTGCAGGCGCTGGTGCGGGTGCAACTGGAGCCGCGGGTGCAGGCGCAACTGGAGCTGAAGCGACATCTTCAACGGAGTTGTCCATAACTGCAGCTATATCGTCATCGCTGTAAGGTACCTGATCGTAGTCGAGTGCCTCAGTAGGCGCACTGCCAGACGCAGGCTCATCCCAAGGCATCGGATATGACGCCTCTGACGCTGGTGCAACGGGAGCTGCAGGTGCTGGAGCAGGCGTAGGTGCCTGAGCGGGAACAGCGGCAGGAGCGGGCTGCGCAACTGGCTCAGGAGCTGGTGCGATGGGCGCAGCGGGAGCCACTGGAATTGCAGGTGCAGGAGCCGGAGCCGGCACCTGAGCTGCGCGTTTCTCTCGAGAGATTGCCGTTGCGGCAAGGCTCGACTCAACATATTTGATGCGGCGCGGGCCCATGACCTGGGCAACGCACTCTTTTACAAACTCGGAAACTGCCGGCGCGCTGAGCATCCTCATGGCAAACGAGGAGCCCTTGGGCAGTGTAACTACCAGCTCAGAGCCGTCATCGGACTCAAGCGTTGAGCTGACCAGCAGTGCTGCATGAGCGGCGTTCTTAGACGCACAAACCTTGCCGACTTCTTTCCACTGTCTGACGAGAAGTGCGTCTGCCTGGTCAACTTCCTTTGGAGCAGGCGCAGGCGCAGGTTGTGGCGCAGGTGCCGGTTGCGGAGCTGGTGCGGCTGCGGGTGCTGGTGCAGGCTGCGGTGTTGGAGCTGGCGCAGATGCAGGCACAGCGACTGGTGCAGGTGCCGGAGCTGGAGCTGGCGCTGGGGTTGCAACTGGAACGGGAGCCGCCTGTGGTGCGGGTACCGGAGCTGGAACTGGTGCAGGAGCCGCTACAGGTACTGGAGCAGGTACGGCAACAGGAGCCGGCTGTGGAACCGGAGCAGGTGCGGGAGCTGCGGGTTTCTCGACAGCTGGAGCTGCAACAACACCGTTTGCAAGCTGCTGCTCAAGAACTGCTACCCTATCTGCCAGTGCTTCCAATGAAAGCTCCGTGTTAGGACGCGCCAGCTTGGTGAACGCAACCTCCAGGACAAGTCGCTGGTTCACGGCGGTACGCATCTGATTTGCGGCGTCACCCAGAACAGTCAGAACTCTGGAGAGACGGTCAACCGACCCAAAGGCCTGAGCTTCTTTAGTAAGCTGCTCAGTTGATGCGGTGGAATTTGCCAGCGCTGGAGAATCAACGCCCACAGCTGCGGCAATGTAGAGATCCCTTACGTGAACAGCAAGCTCGCGCGTAAACTGCAGCAGATCTTTGCCGCCCTCAAACAGCGTGTTTACCGTGGTAAAAAGCGAAGAAATGTCTCGCTGAGCCAAGGCCATTGCAGCATTGTTAATAAGAGAGCCGGAAGACTGGCCCAAAACGTCGCGAACCGTCTGCTCAGAAATGACGCCGCCGCCGTAAACGGAGAGCTGCTCAAGAGAAGAGAGGGCGTCGCGCATACCGCCGCGCGCATGACGCACAATAAGATCAATAGCTGCGTCTTCGTAGGTAAAGTCCTCGTTTTTGCAGACGTTGACCAGGTGCTCTGCCATCTCGTCAGCAGCAATGGAGCGGAAATCAAAGCGCTGCACGCGGGAAAGAATAGTTGCAAGAATTTTCTGAGGATCGGTGGTACACATGATAAACGTCACGTGCGAAGGAGGCTCCTCCAACGTCTTGAGCAGGGCGTTAAATGCCGCCGAGGTAAGCATGTGCACCTCGTCGATGATGTAGACCTTGCCCTTGCCGCGCACAGGAGCGTAGCTAGCACGAGAAATAATCTCTTCTCGCACGTTATCAACGCCGGTGTTAGAAGCGGCGTCAATCTCAAAGACATCTGGATGCTGACCAACAGCAATCAGCTGGCAGTCCTCGCAAGTGCCGTCGGGCAGATGACCAGGCGCCTCATGGCAGAGGATAGCTTTTGCCAGCAAGCGAGCCATGGTAGTCTTGCCTGTGCCGCGAGGTCCGCAGAACAGGTATGCGTGACTGAGCTTTTGCTCCAAGACCGCTCGCTCAAGGGTACCGACCACGTGCTTCTGGCCAACTACCTGCTCAAACGTTTGCGGGCGGTACTTTGTATACAGTGATTCCATTCGTCCTCCGACGGCAGATTTTTCACTTTCAAGTATACCCTCTGAGTTGAGAGGGTTTCTCGCCAAACAAAAACGGGGCAGCCGAAGCCACCCCGATTCTGTACTCTGCAATCTTTGCGCGAGCAAATACCTGCTACTCTGCTGCCTCTTCGGTTGCAGATGCCTCGGCCTCAGCCTCAGCCTCTGGCTCTGCAGCTGGTGCGTTCTTTGCGAACTCAGCAGCACGCTTTGCCTTCTCAGCAGCCTTAGTCTCAGCAGCAGCCTTACGAGCAGCCTCCTGCTCAGCAGCCTTAGCAGCCTTTGCCTCCTTGGCAGCCTTAGCAGCCTCGAGAGCAGCGTTTGCTGCGCCACCGAACTTATCGGCGAAGCGCTGGACACGTCCACCAGTGTCGACAAGCTTCTGCTGACCCGTATAGAATGGGTGGCACTTGTCGCAGAGGTCAAGACGCATCTCTGGAACAGTTGCGTGTGTGGTCCAGGTGTTTCCGCAGGTGCAGCGAACGGTGCACTCTACGTACTCTGGATGAATACCTTGCTTCATGCAGGACTCCTTACATCGGCTCTGGTTTCCGACCAGAGCAGGGGTGTCTTTATGAGCACGTGCTCAATCAAGACAATAAGCTGAAAAAGTATAGCAGAACAACCCTTCTGTTGCTAGAAGTACTTGGCGAGAAATTCACATTTTGTGCAGATAATTCTTGTGCGCGACAGCTGCGCAACAACTGCAAAACAACTGCAAAACAACTTTTTTCTTACTCACGACAACTTTAGAGATACGCCCAATGGGCTAAAATCTAATACGTCATAAAAAAGCTGGTCTACAGCCTTCGGAGGCATAATGTTTTTATCGATTGATGTGGGTAACACGCAAACTGCCATTGGATTATTTGACAGCGAAGGCACTATGGTGCGCGGCTGGAGAATGCCTACCGATCAAAGCGACACCTCCGACATTTTGCACGGTCGTCTCTTCACGTTCTTCCAGAAAGATGGACTGAGTCTAGATGATGTTGAGGCGGGTGGACTTTCGTGCGTGGTTCCTGTTATCACACGTGCTTGGCAGCGCTGCTTTGAGCTGCTGCTTAACAAGCCTCTGACCCGCATTAACGCGCTTTCCACGGATAAGATTCGCTTCAATATCCCCCACCCCGAGCTTGTGGGTGCCGACCGCGTAGCAAATTCCGTTGCCGCAACTGAGCGCTATGGCTATCCGGTTATTGTGGTTGATTTTGGCACCGCAACCAATTTGGACGTTGTTGATAAGGACGGCGTATTCCGCGGAGGCGCTATTTCACCAGGTATTATGATCTCTGCAAACGCTCTGTTTGCGCGCGCAGCCAAGCTTTCTAGCATTCCTATCAAGGCTCCCGAGACTGTCTTGGGCAACACCACCGAAAGCGCTGTTCAGGCAGGTATTGTAGTAGGCGCCGCCGCTCAGGCAGAGGGTCTGGTTGCCAGAACGCTCAAAGAGCCTGGTATTGAAGGCGCAACCGTTATTGCAACAGGTGGCCTGGCAAACACCGTTAGCGAAGCAACAGATGTCTTTGATGTGGTCGATCCGCAGCTTACTATGCGTGGCATTTATCTGATTTGGAAGCAGTCTGCTCAAGCCGCCGAGTAACTGACTCCGCAGCTGCATTGCAGCAGTTAGATTGACAGCTAGAGCAGCGGTTAAACCGCTGGCACAACAGAAGCTTCTTCCTCGCTTACAAGGATTTCTTTACCGTCCTGGTCAACAAGGATGGCATGACCCCACACGTCAATGCCGCCAAATCGAGCGGTCAGCGCAACGTTACCACTGGGGTATACCTTATTGACCTGCTGTCCAAGCAGAGGAACCATATCAAAGTAGTCGCTCAGAATCAGTGCGATTGGTCCCGCAAAACTCCTTGCGCGTTTAACCTGCTGCTCCCACACGCTTACGCTCTGAACCGCCAGCGCAGAGACCTTATTAGCGAGAAGTTCTGTGTTGTCCGCAACGTCAAACGCTGAGCAAAGCACCTTGGGGTCTGCTGCGATACTCACCACAGCAAACATGCCCTCTTGATAGCCTGCGGTTGCCTTGATTGAGGCAACAACCTGGTCTTTATAGCAGATATCGTAAGGCCAGCGGATACCAAAGTCCTCATCTACGGCTCGCAAGAACTGACAGAGCCCCAGCGCCACAACGTATGGAACCGCTGGTACATAGGGCATCGAGACCCCTAAGCGCACAACAGTTGCAACCTCAAAGGGTTTCTCGCCAGATGACGGACGCGCTGGTGCGGACGCTGGATCGAAGGTCAGTTCAGAGCGCTCGTCTTGGCCAGATGCAGCACATTCCTGCACGTCAGAGATGCGATACACAAACTCGCCCGTTTGGGCACCGTCGCGTGCTAGCTCCAGAGCTTCTTGTGCTACTCCCACGTAATAGCTCCCAAGTCCTCGGTTACGTGACCAACACGCTGGTCAGGAGGGGCAATCTCTACGCCGCCGTGCGAGAAGAAACGCACAGGATCATGCATCAGATCCTCCATAGGAACAAGCACGTAATCGCGCTCACCCATGCGTGGATGAGGCAGGGTAAGATGTTTACCTGCGTGTTGTTCGCCCTCAACCCACAGAAGGTCGCAGTCAATAGTGCGAGGTCCATGGCCCTCCTCGCCTTTCTTGCGCGTGCGGTTGAGAGCGTTCTCTACCTCAAGCAGCTTGTCCATCAGCACAAGTGGATGGAGCTCAGTTCTAATCTCGGCAACAGCATTTACCACAGGCGTAGCAATACCGTATGCAGGCTCAGTTTCGTAGGCGTGGCTGAGAGAAACAACGCAGGTCAGTGGGATCTCATCGATGAGCTGCGTTGCGCGGGCCAGATAACCCACACGGTCGCCTACGTTGGAGCCAAGCGCCACAAATCCCTGACGAGGGTCGCGCTCGGTCATAGCCCAGTAAGCGTTGATAGCCTGAGCGGTTCCCGCAACATCGTGAACGCGCAGGATACGGGCACCGTTGGTGATTGCGGCAATGCAAATTGCATGCGTAGCTGCGTCGCGCTGGGTAGCCTCAGTTACGCCAGAAACAGCGCCGACAAAGCGCTTTCTGGACACGGCGCAAAGCAGCGGATATCCCATAGAAACCATCGAACGAGTAGCACGCTGAATAACAACGTCCTCGTCGGCAAACTTGTCAAAACCCGGACCTGGGTCAATGCAGATACGGTCCTTGGAAACGCCAGCGCGCATCAAGCCGCGAGCCTGGTCGCCCAAAAAGCCCATAATCTGGCGCATGATAGGTGCCTCTTCGGGCAAGGTAAAACGGCGCTGCGAGCTCAGCGTGCGCGTCTCGGCTCCTGTAGCTGCAGCTCGAGCAGCTGCGCTACCAGTAAGGCGAGAAGGACGCATGTCATCCAGCTGCACCTGCTTGCGCTCAACACGAGCACCAAGGCCGTCCTTATTCCAGTGCATCACGATGCAGCCACAGTCAGATTCCGCAGCTACTGCTACCATTTCTGGGTCGGTGAAGCCGGTAACGTCGTTGATGATGGATGCTCCAAGGCGGACGCACATCTTTGCTACCTCGGCGTGACGCGTGTCAATGGAGACAATTGCGCCGGCAGCTACCAACGCGCGTACCACGGGCACCACACGCTCGGCCTCTTCTGTAGGCAGAACAGGTGTGTGACCTGGGCGAGTAGACTCTCCCCCAACGTCAATGATGTCGGCACCCTCATCCAGCATCTGCAGTCCACGAGCAATTGCAGCATCCGGATCAAAGTTCTTTCCGCCATCAGAGAACGAATCTGGAGTGACGTTGAGAACGCCCATAATCCTAGGACGCGCCAACGAGAGAGTGTGAGTTCCACATTGCCAGGTGTTGTAGCTTTGACGAAGCATGAATCCTCCTTGCCAGCTATGAATGTTTCTATTGTAGCGGTATTGACGGCTGCTGGTCGTATACCATGGATTTATTGAAAGTTTATTGCCGCAAACGCACCGCTCGGCGCCGTATCCGGAGCGTGAGATGTGCGTCACTCGCGGCTGCTGTGATATGTATCCGCTGCAACCAAACCTCCAGGTCGCAGCATGAAAGAGGAGCTATGAGCGATACTCAAGAGTACAAACTGATTTCTTGGAACGTCAACGGCTTGCGCGCCGTGCTCAAGAAAGAGCCTTCGTTCACGGAAATTTTTGAAACCATAAATGCTGATGTATTTGCCCTTCAAGAAACTAAGCTGCAGGAAGGACAGGTTGAGCTGGACCTCCCTGGCTACGTTCAGACCTGGAACTACGCAGATAGAAAGGGGTATTCAGGTACAGCGGTTTTCTCGCGAGAAACCCCTCTACAGGTAATTCGCCAGATTGGATGCCCTGTTGCTGACGATGAGGGACGTGTTTGTGCGCTGGAGTTTGAGAAGTTCTGGTTTGTGTGCGTGTACACGCCAAACTCAAAAGACCAGCTTGCACGCTTGGACGAGCGTCTTGAGTGGGATCAGCACTATCGTGAGTTTTTGGCTGAGCTGTCTGAGAAAAAACCAGTGATTACCTGCGGTGATTTTAACGTTGCTCACAACGAGATTGACCTTAAAAACCCATCTTCTAACAGGCAAAACGCAGGCTTCTCTGACGAGGAACGCGAGAGCTTTACCAAGCTTTTGGACGCAGGTTTTACCGATACGTTTAGGTACCGCCACCCCGACATGACCGGCGCGTACAGCTGGTGGAGCTACCGCTTCAACGCGCGCAAGAACAACGCGGGCTGGCGCATCGACTACTTCCTGGTCTCCGATCGCATTGCTGAGCAGGTCAAAAGCGCTTCAATCTTGAGCGAAGTCTACGGCAGCGACCACTGCCCCGTTGAGCTGAGTATTGAGCTGTAGTCCGTGCAGGTAGCGAGAAGACCGGTCTTCTCGCCAGGGTTGCCTCATGATGGCGGCCGTGATTAACTAGAGTTGTCGATTGAGATTCAAAGGAGCACGTCATGCGCATTACTTGCGACGTTCATACTCACAGTCTGTACTCAAGGCACGCCTATTCAACCATTGAGGAGAACGTTCGCGCAGCTTCTGAGCGTGGCTATGAGCTGCTCGGAATCACCGACCACTTCTCGTCCATGCTGTATGACCAGCAGACCATTAAGAACTTCCAGTTCTTTATGAACACCGCTATTTGGCCAGAAACCTGGTACGGCGTTAGGCTGCTTCACGGCGCCGAGGTTGATATTGTTGACCTTGAGGGCAATCTGTTTGCCTACGATATAACCTTTGACCAGGGTATTAATGGCGATAAACTCCGCCAGCCACATATTCTTGGTGAGCATATTCTGAGTACCTGCGATTATGCAGTTGCAAGCATTCATAGCAAGCAGTGGGCTGTTGGCGCCTCGCAGAAGCAAATTACCCAGATGTACGTGAATGCGCTGGATAATCCACATGTTTTGATTCTTGGCCACCTTGGTCGCAGTGGTTTAGATTTTGATGTTCCCGCACTTGTCAGAGAGTGTCGTGATCGCGGCAAGCTCATCGAGATGAACGAGGCCACACACGACGAAGGCCAGCGTGAGGTTGCTATTGAGCGTTGTCGTGTGATTGCAGAGACCTGCGCTGAACTGGGTTGCAAGATTTCTTTTGGCTCAGATGCTCACATTGCAACCCGCATTGCTGATGCGCATTCTGTTATTAAGCTGCTTGAAGAGGTTGATTTTCCTGAGGAGCTTATGGCTTGCCGTGATGCCCAAACGTTTTTGGACACCATCGCTGAAGCAAAGATCCCAGCCTCTAAGCAGGGATATTAAGCTAGAACATCTGCAGCTTCAACAACATTGCATAAAGAAAAAGCCACGTTTTCACGCGGCTTTGAACTGCCTCCCATTTCTTGGACACGAGAAATAGGAGTCAGTTCAAAACACACCTAAGTCGGATAATCTGTTAAAAAGACGTATACATGACGCAGAAAATACCTCAATCATGCAGATTATCGTCATTAGATGTGTAAAATGCCCTCATCTGAGCAGATTATCCGACTTAGGTGTGTTCCGTAGATACAGAATTTATCGATAGTTAAATTTCTTATATAAGTCTATTCATGTTTAAGCATATTAGATGAAGTTTATGCATAGAGATGCATATCAGGTAGTGCGACCGCCTAGCTGCCTGGCTATCTTGATTAAGAACATGTCGATTCTTCAGCAGAACACAAGAAAGCTGCGCTATTTTGTACGCCAGGCCTAAAAGCCAACGCTAACACGCTACAGAATCATAATCATCTACATATGAACTGCCTCCCATTTCTTGGACATAAGAAATGGGAGGCAGTTCATTGTTCGAGCGCCATTTGGGAGCAATGTTTGTTGCAGCTAAGCTAATAAGCAGTACAGTTCAAACTACTTCTTGACCTCGTAGTGGCTCTTTACGGTAAACGTAATGACGTAGGTCTTGCGGTAGGACTCTGGTGCAGAGGTAAGAATTGCGCAGTCGGTCAGATTGTAGTTTGTTGGGTGAGCAAGAGCCTGGTCAACGGTGTTGCCAATCTCTTCTGCAGACTCAAGTACCTGAGCCCTCTGAGCTGCATCGATTGTTGCTTTTCTCATCAAATCAAACTGATCGGCCGTACCCTCAATGCGAATAATGATGGGCCAGAGGCTGTCTTTATCAATCTGAGTGGTAATTTGAAGGTCTGGATACAGGCTGTTATCAAAGCTGAATCCATCAGGAATATGATAGGTGCCATAGCCGGTAGCGTTGGAATTGTTTGATGAGGAGCTAGAGGAGCTTGAAGAATCCTCTTTTTTCTCGTCCTTTTTCTCTTCTTTTTGTTCTGATGTGGTGGATTGTGTCTGGTCTTGTTTGTTTTCTGTTTGTGAGCAGCCAGACAAAATGCTCACACTTAAGGCTGACGTTACCAGTAGTACAAAAATTGCAGTAAAGAACTTGCTCATGCTAGAGCTACGCTTCATTTGACCTCCATTAAACGGAACGTGCCTACTACCAGGAACTCACTGCGATTGTACCCAGCAAAAAGCGCTTCTTAGCTGGGAGAATATTCCACAACATAAAATATTGTTTCATCTTTTTATACTTCCCACAGGAAGCGTCTCATATCAACCTTACCGTTGTCTAGAAACTGCACGCCCTCTGCTTCAAGAAGCTCTCGTTGTGCATCAGGTCCACCAAATGCAAAACCTGGAGCAAGTGAGCCGTCTTTAAAGACTACTCGGTGACACGGTACACCGCCCGCAACACCTGGGCTCTGGTGCATAGCAAATCCCACATAGCGAGCCTTTCTTGGCTCCCCTATCATGTGAGCTATCTGCCCATATGTGCTGACCCTGCCCTCGGGAATCTGCTTGACCACTGAAAATGCACGCTGAAAGAAGTTATCCATATCTCGCCCACTCTATCTTCACGGTTACCGGGAATTGCTTGCTCATTTTATGTTGGAATGCTATCGTATCAAAAGCAAACGGGTGGTGGCGCAGCTTGGTAGCGCACTTGACTGGGGGTCAAGGGGTCGCTGGTTCAAATCCAGTCCACCCGACCAGAATTTCTCGCCAGGAATATTCCTGGCTTTTTATATATTAAAGTATTTTTTCAAAAACCGATGTGATCTAATTTGTAGCATAGACAAAGTGACAAATTAGAAGTTATCGAGGTGAAATATGCAAGATAAAAAAAGTTTTGATTTATGGGCAGATGATTATGATAAGAGTGTAGGTTTGTCTGACAAATACGGCTCGTATCCTTTTGCAGGCTACAAATCTATTCTTAATGTAATTTATAATCGTGTAATTTGTTCATCTGCGAAGACTGTCTTAGATATTGGGTTTGGAACAGCAGTACTGACTTCAAGATTATATGAAAACGGCTGTACGATTTACGGACAAGATTTTTCAGATAGAATGATTGAAATTGCAAAAGAGAAAATGCCTAAAGCAAGTTTGTATAAAGGCGATTTTTCCAATGGCTTAGTGGAACCTATACAGAAACAAAAGTATGACGCGATCATTGCTACATATTCTCTCCATCATCTTACAGACTTTCAAAAAGTAGATTTTATTACATCATTATTTAAGCTGTTGAACGAGGGAGGATGTATATATATCGGAGATATAGCATTTGAAACTCGGTCATTACTTCAAGAATGTATGCGGATTGCGGCAGATGAATGGGACGGTGATGAAATGTATTTTGTATGGGATGAGCTAAAAGGTCAATTTCCAGAAATGCGATTTGAAAAAATGTCTGACTGTGCAGGACTTATCACCTTGCAAAAATAACTTCCAGTTTGTCAATTACAGGTGACATTAAAAGAGCCAGCCCATTCAAGGTGCTGGCTCTTTCAAAAATTTCATTCTAATTTATGCGTCTGTACCCTCAAACTGACTCTCATACAGCTTGGCGTAGAAGCCGCCCTTAGCTAAAAGCTCATCGTGAGTACCGCGTTCAAGAATTGAGCCATCCTTGAGGACAAGAATGCAATCGGCACCCTGGATGGTAGAGAGTCTGTGGGCAACAACCAGCGATGTTCTGCCGTTCATGATGGTGTCAAATGCCTTCTGTACCAGCTGTTCTGTTCGCGTATCAATGCTTGAGGTTGCCTCGTCCAGAAGCAGGATAGGTGGATTAGCTAGCATAACGCGGGCAATACACAAAAGCTGCTGCTGACCTTGGGACAAAGATCCGCCAGACTCTCCCACCATGGTGTCATAACCCTGAGGAAGCTGCTGGATGAACTCGTGAGCCTGAGCCTTTTGAGCTGCAGCAATAATCTCTTCATCCGTGGCGTCTGGCTTTGCGTAGCGGATGTTTTCTTTGATGGTTCCTTTAAAGAGCCACGTATCCTGCAACACCATGCCAAACTGCTCTCTGAGCGATGCCCTTGTGAGCTTTTGCGTGTTATGTCCGTCTACATAAATGGCGCCAGAATCAATGCTATAGAACCTGAGTAGCAGGTTAATAAGGGTGGTCTTACCGCAGCCGGTAGGGCCAACAAGAGCAATCTTTTGGCCAGGCTCTGCCCTGAATGAGATGTGGCTGAGCAGCGGGTGTTTGGGATCATAGGAGAACGCCACGTCATCAAACTCAATGAAGCCCTGTGGATTCTGGATGACTTCAGCGTCTGCTGGGTCTGGCTTAATTTCCTTTGCGTCGAGAAGATCAAAGACTCGACGAGCGCTTGCGTAGGCTGTCTGAACCTGTGTAACAACTGCGGAAATGGCGTTAAAAGGCTTCATGTACTGGTTAGCATACGAGAGGAAGCTCTGCACCTGACCAATGGTAAGCACAGAAGGAACACCAGTCAGTACGCAAATACAACCAAGAGCAGCTACCAGTGCATAAATGAAGTTGTTTACCAGACGCGTAGAAGGGTTAGAGAGCGAAGAGGCAAACTGCGCACGCTCTCCAACAACACGGAGTTTTTCGTTAATAGCTTCAAACTGCTCAATAATGGCATCTTTGTGGGCAAAAGCAGTAATAAGCTCCTGGTTAGAGACCATCTCTTCTGCGTATCCGCCAAGCTGACCCTGGTAGCCCTGCTGCTTGCTAAAAGATGAACTTGCATACTTGGTAATGGCGGAAGCAACAATAATAGAGAGCGGCGTAGCTAGAGCAACTACAAGGCCCATAGGAATCGACATATAGAACATGAAGCATAAGGTTCCAATAATGGTCACCACGCCCGTAAGGAACTGCGTCAGGCCCTGCTGAAGGCCGTCACCAAGCTGATCTACGTCGTTAACTACCCTAGAGAGCAAGTCTCCCTGAGAATGCGTGTCAATGTATGAGAGCGGTAAGTTTGCAACCTTGGCGTGAGATGCGTCTCTGAGATCGCGTGTAACCAGGTAGGTAAGCTTATTGGTAGACCAAGAAGCTAGCCACTGCGTAGCACTTGCAAGCAAAACTACCAGTGAGAGCTGAGCGAGCGTAGGCAAAAGTGCTGCCTCGGCGCCCTGGACCAGCCTGATGAGCTGGTCGATGGCACTACCCACAATGATGGGTACCCAGAGCTGCAGAATAACGGTTGCAATAGATGACACAGACGCCAGAACCAGAAAACCTCTGTGAGGAGAAATCCATGCAGCTAGTCGGCGTGTGACTTCTGCTGCGGACATGGAGATAGCGTCAGCGGAGCCGCCTTTGCCGCGCTCAGGAGCGCTGGATGCGATAGCGGAGGTGCTTCCGCCGGAATACATATCGGCCATTACTCCACCTCCTCAGGACGAAGCTGTGAAAGACATATCTCTTTATACAGCGGACGCGTGGCGAGAAGTTCTTTGTGCGTTCCTAGTCCCACTTGTTTGCCATGGTCAAGAACAAGGATCTTATCTGCCTGCATAACTGCAGCTACACGTTGAGAAATAATGATGCTTGTAGTGGTTGCACTAAGCTTGCGAAGGGCTGCGCGGAGGTATGCGTCCGTGGCAAAATCAAGCGCGGAAGCAGCGTCGTCCAAGATGACAATGCGTGGGCTTCCTACCAGTGCACGGGCGATAGTCAGGCGCTGACGCTGACCTCCCGAGAAGTTCTTGCCACCACGCTCGACAATGCTATCAAGCTGATCGGGTTTCTCGCGCACAAAGTCTGCTGCTTGAGCAACCTCAAGAGCTGCCCAGAGTTCCTCATCGGTGGCGTCTGGATTCTTCCAGCAGAGATTGGTACGGATAGTGCCGCTGACCAGCGAAGTATGCTGTGGAACGTAGCCAATAAGGGCACGCAGTTGCTCAAAGGTATAGGTTTTGACGTCGTGACTAAAGACACTTACAGAGCCGGTTTCTGTGTCAAAGAGTCGCGGGATAAGGGCAGCAAAACTAGACTTACCGGAGCCAGTACCACCGATAATTCCCAGCGTCTGACCTGCCTGTAGAGAGAGGTTAATGTCAGAAAGCGCTGGCTCTCCTCCTCCACCATAGACAAGCGAGGCGTCCTTAAACGCTACAGCAGTTCCGGCAAAGTCGGATTCAGTGAGATTGATGTGCTTGTTTCCTTTATCAGAGAGCGCTGGCTTGGTGTTCAGAACCTCCATCACACGAGTGGCAGAAGCTGCTCCACGCGTGATGATAATAACCAGGTTAGCAACGTAGCCAATAGCCAGAAGTGCACTAGTCATATAGCTGACAAGTGCCACCACGGTACCTTGAGAGAGTGTGCCGGCGGTAATCTGAGGTGCTGCCAGCCAAAGCGTTACGGCAATTCCCAGGTACATGACAAGGAAGGTTGCTGGGTTCAGAAGAGCTGAGTAATTTGCAGCATCAGTTGCTGTTTCTGTCTGAGCCAAAACTGCCTTGGAGAACTGTTCCTTCTCTTCTGCCTCATGCCTAAATGCCCTAATCACACGAATACCAGAAAGCATTTGTCGCATATATAAAGAAACAGTATCAAGGCGCTTCTGCAGCTCAGTAAAGAGTGCGGTAGATTTACGTGCTACAAAGAAGAAAATAGTTGCAACCAGTACGGTTGCCAGTAAAAAGACCATACCAAGCTTAGCATCAAGCATAAGGGTTGCAATAATGGAGCCCGCAGCAAGGATTGGCCATCTGACCAGCTGACGAATACCCAGAGCAACGGTCACCTGCACCTGGTTAACATCATTAATCAGCCTTGTTACCAGCGTGTCTGTTCCCAGCGCAGAAACATCGGCACTTGAGAGCTCTTGAATCTTCGTAAAAAGCTCATTACGCAGGTCAGTTCCTGTACGCTGAGACACAATTGAAGCAATTTCCTGACAGACAAGCGTAAAACTAAAGCCAACTATTGCAATAACTACCAGCAAAATTCCGTAGCGAATAATGTCGTACATGTTTGCCCCGTGAATACCCAGGTCAATCATGCGTGCAATAATCAACGGCGTAAGCAGGTCATCAACGACTTCAACTGCTTTGCAAAGTAAGGCGACAAAACTCTTGCGTCCGTATTTTGGCCATACAAACCTAGAGAGCAACTCTCCCATTTACGCTTCACCAAGTTTCTCTGCTAGCGTTAACCACTCGTCTTCCAACTCCATAAGCGCAGCTTCTGCGTCATCAAGCTGCTGTTGCAGCTCCATCAAACGCTGGGCGTCGGTAGCATCAGCGAAGCTCATCTGCTCCTTAATCTGCTCAGGCAGCTCTTGAGCCTTGCCCATACGGCGCTCAATCGAGTCAAAGCGCTTCTTGAGCTCGCGGCGTTCAGCGTTGCTCAGCACCGTGCTCTCCTGGCGAGAAGACCCGTCTACCTGCGGCTCATTTGCACCTGAGGCTCCGCGTGCACCCGACAACTCCCCCGCTCTTCTCGCCGTCTGTTTTGCAGCATCAACAAGCT
>CABSWT010000010.1:0-40258 GCA_902481575.1 uncultured Atopobium sp. | reverse complement strand
CGGCTATAGGCAAATCAAATCCAGTACCTGTCTTTTTTATATCCGCAGGCGTCAAATTGATTGTTACCAGCAATCGAGGGATGGTAAAACCAGCAGCTTTTAGTGAACAGCGCACACGAGAACGAGATTCCATAATGGAGCTATCAGGCATACCTACTATGGTTATTCCAGGTATGCCGCCTGAAATACCTACTTCTACATCAACGGGTATTGCCTCAATTCCTCTAAGAGTTGCGGTATGAACGCAGATGGTTGCTTGACTCATTGCTCGTCCCAGCTAAATGCTCCAATTAAATGCCTTAGGCTTGCTGTGCTTGGAGCTACCAGATTAATAGCAACAACATCAAATCTAATAGAGGTAAGTGCTGGATGAAGCGCTGCATACATAAGCGCAAGCGTTCTGTATTTTTCCTGCTTTGCCCTATTTACAGCCAGCTCAGGCATGATGCTATCGTCTTTGTTCAAAATACGTCTTGTCTTTACCTCAACAAGCACAACGTTATCGCCATCTTGAGCAACAATATCAACCTCACCAATCTGACACGTCCAGTTAGTTTGGATAATTTTGTAGCCTCTTTTGATGAGATATTTTGCAGCGATCTCCTCACCTTTCTCACCAATTTGGCGAGAAGACATCTCTTCTAGCGGAATTCTTCCCTCTTGTTCGTCATCCTCTTCAGAAGCCTTGTCCTGATCTTTTGGCTCCTCCTGTGGTGAGGGTTTCTCCTCTACCTCATTAGGCAAAGAACCTGGATACTTGCTTGTGTCTTTCTTGCTCATAACTCTCCTTTCATAGTGGGAGAGTTCAGTTTGCAGGAGCACTTTGACACTAACTTGACTGCTGTCTGTCTAAACAGCGTAATGATTCTGACGAAAGTAAAAAATTTGATATTACGGGATTGTGGCTATAGAAAAAGCCCGTTCAATCCTCTTGGAATGAACGGGTCCATGTTTGCGTCTGAAAGTTAATCAGGTTGCTTAAATTGGATGTATTAAAACAGTCTTTGCGTCTTAACAAAGTTTCCACAAAACGACGCACGATGTATAGGAGAAAGTCCCATCTCACCAATAGCTTCAATGTGTTCAGCAGAGGCATATCCTTTACATTCTGCCAGGTGATAGCCGGGGTACTCCTCGTCATAGGCCACCATTAAAGCATCTCGTGTTACCTTTGCCACAATTGAAGCGGCGGCAATAGATGCAATACGTGCGTCACCCTTAACAAGAGTCTTTTCTTTGGGGTGGATATGCATAGGATTTCCATCAATCAAGACGCATTCAGGCTCAATACCTGTGTTTTTGACAGCCTGAAGCATAGCGTCTCTTAAACACTGTGCCATACCAACTTCATCAATCCTTTGAGGAGCAATATGAGCAATGCCAATTGCTGTAGCAACTTCTTGAATTTGTGCCGCTAGAATTTCTCGCTTTGTTGCAGTTAATTTTTTGGAATCGTTTAGTCCATAGATGATAGGATCCTCTGGCAAACAGACCGCACAAACCGTTAAAGGACCAGCTACAGAACCTCTGCCAACCTCATCAACACCAACAACAAGTCCGCCCCCAGAAAGCTCTTTCTGAAAGCGATACATTTCTTCTACACGGGTCTTCTCGGCTTGTTCTTTTTCAATGCGCTTTTTAGCTGATTCTAGAGCCTTGATAACCTGTTTACGGGGGTCCTCGCTATAACGAGCTATGAGTTCGTATACCTCAGTCTCCGGGGCATCGCTTAAACGAGCAAGTATGTCTTTAGCAGAATCAGCCATGTTTTCTCCAAACTACATGACTATGGTACTAAAAAAGCCGCCCGGAGGCGGCTTTAAAGAGCATATGAAGTTGATTAGCGCTTCTCGCGAAGACGAGCAGCCTTACCAACACGATCGCGCAGGAAGTAGAGCTTAGCGCGGTGAACAACACCGTGGCGAAGAACCTCAAGCTTAGCAATCTTTGGTGAGTGAAGTGGGAAAGTACGCTCAACACCAATGCCAAAGCTGATTTTACGAACAGTAAAAGTCTCACGGGAGCCCTCGCCGGAAAGACGAATAATGTCACCCTGGAAGACCTGCTCACGAGTACGGTCACCCTCGACAATACGATAGTGAACCTTTACGTTGTCACCAACGCGGACCTCAGGAATGTCCTCGCGGATCTGCTGACGCTCAATAGCGCGAATGTAGTCCATTGTTTCCTCATCTCTAGAGGTGCCGACGCTTCCTGCGAACGACACATAGTTAACACACAGACGGAAAGTATACGTGAATACTTTCCACTGTACAAGGGTTAGTTTGGATAAAACTTACTTTACATATCTTCTCTTACCCCAGGAACACGGCAGGCGAAGATCTTCAAACACTCTGGTTGCATACCTATCGGTCATACCAGACACGTAATCCGCTACTTGAATTTCTGGATGATCAAAATCATGACACTTATATTCTGCAGGAACCTCGTCCAAATGATTTACAAAATAATCGAACAGCTCAATGATGAGGTCATACGCCTTGGGTTCTTCGTATTTTGCGTCTCCTGATGCGTACAGATTAGCAAACAGGAATGCTCTCATGGTCATCATGGCGCCCCACATAGAGTCGGTCATTTTAATGTCGCCTACGCGAGAGCTCTCAGAGACAATATCGTGAACCATGTTTTCAATGCGCTCAGGTGAGCTATTTCCCAACACCTCTCGAGCTTCAGTTGGGAGATACTCCTCCGAAAGAAGTCCTGCTCGTTTTGCGTCATCAATATCATGCGTTACATACGCAATGCGGTCCGAAATGGCAACAATTCTTCCTTCTGCTGTTTCTGCGCGTAGATTACCTGAATGGCATCTAATACCATCAATAACCTCATGAGAAAGATTAAGACCTTGTCCGTCTTTCTCCAGATACTCAACAATGCGGGCACTCTGCTGATTATGGGCAAAAATATACTCATTTTCTGGAGCATCGGGGTCCATTCCCCTATACAGGCTAATGGCGTGCGAAAGCGCCTTCTCGCCAATATGGCCAAACGGCGTATGACCTAAATCATGTCCAAGTGCAATTGCCTCAGTCAGATCTTCGTTTAAGCCAAGAGGACGCGCAATTGAGCGTGCAATCTGCGAAACCTCAAGCGTATGAATAAGACGAGTCCTATAGTGGTCCCCTTCTGGGGCGAGAAAAACCTGTGTCTTGTGAGCAAGTCTTCTGAAGCTTTTACTGTGCAGAATACGATCTCTATCACACTGATAACAAGTACGGTACTGGTCAGGTTCCTCTGCAATCGCACGACCTTTACTTTGATCAGAAAAAGCCGCTTCAGGAGATAAGATTTGATGCTCGCGAGCTTCAAGATCTTCTCGTCTAATGGATAACATAGAACCTCCTTGTACCTGCATCTTTTCCTCATAATAGCAGGATATTACTATCTAGCAAAAGAGGGCGACCGAAGCCGCCCTCTAGAGTTTGTTGCAGTGTGTCTAGAAGAAAACCTACTTAGTAGCAATCTTCTGTGGACCACCGTTAGCCTGAATCTTAGCCTGTGCTGCAGCAAGACGTGCAATTGGTACACGGTATGGTGAGCAGGAGACATAGTCAAGACCAAGGTTGTAGTACATGTGGATGGACTCTGGATCGCCACCAGTCTCACCGCAGACACCAATGGTGAGGTTAGGATTACCCTTACGGCCACCCTCAACGCCCATACGGACAAGCTCTGCGACACCCTTATCAAGGGTTGCAAATGGGTTGGTCTTAACAATCTTACGCTCAAGATAGAGAGGCATGAATGCGGACTCAACATCGTCACGAGAGAAGCCAAGGCAAGTCTGGGTGAGGTCGTTAGTACCGAAGGAGAAGAAGTCTGCGTGCTTAGCAATCTCCTCAGACATGATAGCTGCACGTGGAAGCTCGATCATGGTACCAACTGGGATGTTGAGCTCAACACCGTACTCGTCAGCAACCTGCTTGATGGTCTCCTCAACCTCTTCACGGACCTGGATGAGCTCCTCTTCGAAGCCAACCAGAGGAACCATGATCTCTGGGCGAGGGTCAAGACCAACGCGCTTGAGCTCTGCAGCTGCGCTTGCGATAGCGCGAACCTGCATAACGTTGAGCTCTGGGTAGACAATACCAAGGCGGCAGCCGCGGAGGCCGAGCATTGGGTTTGCCTCCTGGAAGGCATCAAACTTAGCGAGAAGAGCACGCTTTGCAGCGGCGTCCTTACCCTGCTCCTCATCATGAGCAATCTCAACGTCAAGCTCACGTGGGGAATCAAGGAACTCATGCAGTGGTGGGTCAAGAAGGCGGACAACAACGTCTTTGCCGTCCATTACCTTGAACATACCAAGGAAGTCACCCTTCTGAGCACGGCCAAGCTGCTCGATAGCAAGCTGCTTAACATCCTCAGAGTCTGCAAGAATGAAGTCCTGAATGAGGTGCTTACGCTCACCAAGGAACATGTGCTCTGTACGGTCAAGACCAATTGCCTCAGCGCCGTTATCAACGGAAGTCTGAGCATCTGCTGGGTTATCAGCGTTTGCACGTACGCCAATGACGCGACCACGAGACTCGTCAAGGCGGACCTCATCTGCCCATGCAAGGATGGTCTGGAGGTCACCAGAAAGCTCTGGCTGAACAAGCTCAACAGCACCAAGGATGACGTCACCAGTGGTACCGTCGATGGAGATAACATCGCCCTCGTTAACAACAAGACCGGAATCAGCAACGGTGAAGCGCTTGTTAGCAGCGTCAATGCGAAGTGTATCAACACCGCAGACGCAAGGAGCGCCCATACCACGAGCAATAACAGCTGCGTGGCTGGTCTTGCCGCCGTGGGAAGTTAGGATGCCCTCTGCAGCAACCATGCCGTGGAGGTCA
Organism: uncultured Atopobium sp.; assembly: GCA_902481575.1. Lineage (GTDB taxonomy): Bacteria > Actinomycetota > Coriobacteriia > Coriobacteriales > Atopobiaceae > Lancefieldella. The sequence goes on along the minus strand of CABSWT010000010.1, from coordinate 35,402 downwards.
TCTGGAGTGGTCTCCCAGCGGACAAGAATACAAGGCTTGCCTGCCTCTGCAAAAGCCTCAGCGTCTGCAGAAGAGAAGACTGCAGCACCAACAGCGGCACCAGGAGAAGCGTTAAGACCCTTAGCAATGGTCTCGTACTCAGCGTTAGGATCAAACTGTGGGTGCAGAAGCTGATCGAGCTGCTCAGGAGCAACGCGAGAAACAGCCTGCTCCTTAGTAATACGACCCTCTTCGTACATCTGAATTGCAACCTTAAGTGCAGAGAGAGCAGTACGCTTACCAACACGAGTCTGAAGCATCCAGAGCTTACCATTCTCAATGGTGAACTCGATGTCCATCATGTCTGCGTAGTGATCCTCAAGAATCTCAAAGACGTGGAAGAGCTCCTCGCCTGCCTCCTTGAGTGCAGGAACCTTAACGAGGTCTGCAATAGGCTCAGTATTACGAATACCAGCAACAACGTCCTCGCCCTGAGCGTTGATCAGGAAGTCGCCGTAGCGCTCGTTAGTACCATCTGCAGGGTTACGAGTAAATGCAACGCCAGTTGCAGAAGTCTCACCCTTGTTACCAAAGACCATGACCTGAACGTTAACTGCAGTACCAAGCTCATCAGGAATCTTGTTCTGCTTGCGGTAAAGGATTGCGCGGTCATTCATCCAAGAACCAAAGACTGCCTGCTCAGCAAGGCGGAGCTGGAGGTAAGGATCAGATGGGAAGACAGCGTAGCCGTTCTTGGAGACCTCTGGGTGCTCCTTAACGTCAACGTTTGCAGCAAAGATTCCCTTGAACCAAGTTACAAGGTCACGAAGGTCATTTGCGTCCAGCTCTGTATCAAGCTTAACGCCCTTCTCGGCCTTCTTAGCAGCAATTGCATCCTCAAAGAGCTGTCCAGAGACGCCCATAACAACGCCAGAGAACATCTGAACAAAACGACGGTAAGAGTCCCAAGCAAAGCGCTCGTTACCAGTCTGCTTAATGAGGCCCTGAACGGACTCATCGTTAAGACCAAGGTTAAGAACAGTGTCCATCATGCCAGGCATGGAGAATGGTGCACCAGAACGGACGGAGACAAGCAGTGGATCTTCTGCATCGCCGAGCTTCTTGCCCATGCGCTCCTCAAGGGTAGCCATAGCTGCGTCAATCTCATCAGTGACGCCCTCAGGCCAGACGTTGCCGTTGTTGGAATAAGCAACGCAAGTTTGGCAAGTAATTGAGAATCCTGGAGGTACAGGCAGACCAATCTTAGACATCTCTGCAAGGTTTGCTCCCTTGCCACCAACAATCCACTTTGCCTCTTCTACGGATGCGCCAGCGACCTCAGTAACATCGTTACCGGCGTGGTCCTTTCCGAAGCTGTAAACGTGCTTCTCGGACATAACACTCCAAACTCTCAAACTGTCACACGCAAAGCGTGCACCAACACGATTGAACGTAAAGACATCAAACCAAACACAGTTGGTTCTGTCCTCACATTCATAGTATGTTACCAACCTACGCGATTCATCTGAACAAAATAACGGTGAGCGGTCAATATCGACCGTTCACAGAATTATTTACAAACTTATGGTTGCAAATTGTGAAATTCTCCATAAAGAAAACGAGCACCCAAAATGGATGCTCATTTAACTTTTTGATATTTTGAGGCATCAGCGCTCTCTTAGCGCGTAACTCCCTCAAAGAATGCGCCAATTGCGTGGCTTGGCTCTTCGCCGGTAAGCGTAGAAATAACGTTTACCGCTGGTCCCAGAAGATCGATTGATGGGATGAGGCGCTGATCAAGCTCACGACGAATCTCTCTTCTGAGAGAGCCATCTGCAAAGGTGTGGAAGACTGCACGAGGGCGATTCTCATCTTCATGCTCGTTGAAGTATGCACGAACATCATCAACGCTATGAATGTTTGGAACCCTTACAATCTCTACGGATTCATCGCCAAACTGAGCAGCAGCAGCCTTAACTACTGCGGCACCGGTCTCTCCACGAGAGTCTGACAAAACGTAGACGATAGGCAGACCATCACCAAGAGAGTTGTTATCAATGTCAAGTGTGCTCATGCTGTAACCCTTTCAGTCAAGTATTCAGAAAGATACAAACATTTATCAATCTAAGCGTACCCTACTTCTTGCGAGAAAGCACACTAATATCGGCGACATTACTAAATACCTGGGCAAACTTGTTCAAAAGACGCAAACGATTTCGGCGAACGGTATCATTTTCATCCATGACAAGTACTTTGTCGAAGAAAATATCAATTGGCTCACGCAGCTGAGACAGCGCAGAAACAGCAGCAGCATAGTCTGAACCAGCAAGAGCGAAAGCCACCTGCTTCTGTCCTTCTTCGCAAGCAGCGAGCAATGACATCTCTGGCTCAGTGAGAAGCTCTGTATCAACTTCTACGCCAAGAGAAGCGTCACTGAGGTGAGCTGCACGTGCATAAGCAGTAGCAAGATCCTCAAAGAGCTCAGGCTCGTTCTGACGTGCCTCATCAAGTGCGCGAGCACGCTGAAGGAACTCATCAGGATTGATAACACCAATTGCGCTAACAGCCTCAATAGCATCTGCAGAGATCTTCTCGTCCTTTGCAATAGATGCAAGGCGGCCAATAAAGTACTGCTCAACCTGAGACTGAACAGACTCGTCAACAACAAGACCCTGCTGGCGGTAGAGCTCCAGGGAGCTTGCAATGAGCTTCTTGAGGTCAAGGTTTGCCGTTGAGCGGACCAGTGCAATAACACCAATAGCTGCACGACGAACGGCATAAGGATCGGAAGAGCCGGTTGGTGGCTCGTTGATAGCAAAGATGCCGCAGATGGTATCAAGCTTGTCAGCAATAGCTACAAAGCGACCAATCTGGCCACTTGGGAGCTCGTCGCCAGCAAAGCGAGGACGATAGTGCTCGCGAATAGCTGCAGCTACATCGCTCTTCTCGCCAGCTGCCTCTGCGTAGTAGCCACCCATGACGCCTTGCTGGCTGGTGAACTCGACTACTGCCTGGCTGACAAGGTCTGCCTTTGCAAGGTGAGCGGCGCGAGCAGCAAGCTCAGCCTCTTCTTTGCTGGATGTCTCGTCGAGCGCAATCTCTGCAGCAAGAGCCTCCATACGCTGCGTCTTCTGGAGAACCGTGCCAAGCTTCTCCTGGAAGACAACGGTCTCTAAGCGCTGAGCAAACTCATCAAGCGTATGCTTTAAGTCCTCCTCAAAGAAGAACTTAGCGTCGTCGAGGCGAGCACGAACAACGCGCTCGTTGCCGTCAATGACGCGCTCGGCGCAAGATGGGTCTGCATTAGAAACCACAATAAACTCGCGAGTCAGCTTACCCTCAGCGTCATAAATTGGGAAATAGCGCTGGTTGGAAAGCATGGACTCAGTAATAATCTCTGAAGGAACGTTAAGGAATTCCTCGTCAAAGGTACCCACAAGAACCTGAGGCCACTCAGTTAGGTTAATGACCTCCTCAAAGACCTTCTCTGGCATATCTACGTGAGAGCCTGGACGAGCTGCCTCTACCTCTTTAATGCCGGCGAGAATAACGTCTTTTCTCTGCTCCTGAAGCAAAACGCCAGCGTCTTTAAGAACTTGCTCATAGTCTGCTGGACTTGCTACCTCATGGTAACCAGGACCAAGAACACGATGGCCCTGGGTGGTGTTTGAGCTAGTTACATCAGCGTACGTAACAGGAACAATCTCTGAACCAAAGAGGACGCAAAGCCAACGAACAGGGCGAACATAGCGCTCGTGGAAAGAGCCCCAGCGCTGGCTGCGAGGCCAGTCAAGAGCAGCAATCCAAGAAGTTGCCAGCTCAGAGAGAATCTTTGTAGCAGGAACTGAAGGAATATTGAGCTCTGCAAAAACATACTCATGACCGTCAGTGTCTACACGACGAGTCAGCGCATCAGCGTTTACACCGCACTTGCGAGCAAATCCCTCAGCAGCCTTGGTTGGATTGCCCTCTGCATCAAAAGCAATCTCTGCCTTAGGACCACGCTTGACCTCGGAAATCTCTTCTGTAGCCTCAGCAACGTCCTTTACATAGGCAGTTAAACGACGAGGTGTCGAGAGGATCTTAACCTCTCCAAATGACAAACCAGAGTCTTTAAGTCCGGAAACGACAAGCTTATTGAACTGAGCAATAGCTTTCTGCAATGGAGCAGAAGGCATCTCTTCAGAACCAATCTCAAAAAGGAAGTCTCTAACCTCAGCCATTTAAGCCACCTCCTCCTGAGTAGTTGCTGCAGGTGCTTTCTTAGAAGCAACCTCCTCCAAATACGATTCGCAGCATGCCTTAGCAACGGTGCGAACGCGAAGAATATAGTTAGCTCTCTCAACAGCAGAAAGAGCACCGCGAGAATCAAGCAAGTTAAATGCGTGGCTGCACTTCATAACACAGTCATAGGCAGGAAGTGGAAGCTTGCGCTCAAGGCAGCTGTGGCACTCTGCCTCATACTCGTCGAACTTCTCGCGCATAAGCTCAATGTTGGCTACCTCAAAGTTATAAGTTGAGAACTCACGCTCGTTCTCTAAAAATACCTGACCGTACGTCATTGGCGTGCCATCTGGCAGGTAACTCCATACCAGGTCATAGACGGAATCTACACCCTGAGTATACATAGCAATACGCTCAAGACCATAGGTAATCTCAACAGGAACTGGGTCTACCTCAATACCGCCTACCTGCTGGAAATACGTGAACTGAGTAACCTCCATGCCGTTGAGCCAGACCTCCCAGCCAAGACCCCAAGCACCAAGCGTTGGGCTCTCCCAGTCGTCTTCAACAAAGCGAACGTCGTGGTCTTTTGGATCAAGGCCAATAGCGGCAAGTGAACCAAGATAGAGATCTTGAGAGTCTGCAGGAGATGGCTTAATCAAAACCTGGAACTGATAGTAGTGCTGCAGGCGGTTGGGATTCTCGCCATAGCGTCCATCAGCAGGACGACGACAAGGCTGTGGATAGCAGGTACGCCAGGCATCGGGACCAAGTGAGCGCAGGATAGTTGCGGTGTGGAAGGTACCGGCACCTACCTCAGAGTCATATGGCTGCATGACCGTGCAGCCTTTTTCTGCCCAATAGTGTTCAAGGGTCAAAATCATATCTTGAAACGTAAGTGGTGTTGTGCCCATGATGTTCTTTCTCTCAAATGTCCGACGTAAGTACTATAGCCCGCGAGCATGATCAAAGGGCCAGAAAATAAACATTGCCTTAGAGGTCACGGTAGAAACCGCAACTGCTCCAAAATATCTGGAATCCAGCGAGTTTGTTCTGTTATCCCCCATAACAAAAATATGACCTGCAGGAACAGTATACGGATAATTCTGAATTACGGCACCTGCGCGATCCGCAAGAGAATAGGTTGGCTTGCCTTCAGTATAAGGCTCGTCCATAAGCTGACCGTCAACATACACAGCACCGTCGCGCAAATCTACCGTTTGACCTGCTGTAGCAATGACGCGCTTAACTAAAAGCGTATCGGGATTCTGAGGGCTGGTAAAGGTAACCACATCACCTGCTTGCGGAGTACCACCAAATCGATAGGTAAGCTTCTCTCCTACCAAACGATCCCCCAGCTGGATGGTATTGAGCATGGACCCTGTTGGAACCTCATATACCTCAGCGACAAACGTTCTAATAAAAAACGCCAGCGCAACAGCAACTGCAACAATTACCAGGTATTCAAAAATTTCAAGAACTTTGGAATGTCCACTACTCATCGTCATCACCAGATTGCTGATCAAGCTCTGCTAAATACACTCTGTCCTTCTCAGTGAGCTGAGCGCTCTCTAAGAGGTCTGGACGCCACGCACGAGTGCGAGCAAGTGCGGATTGTCGTCTCCAGATTGCTACCGCTCCGTGGTCTCCAGATAGAAGCACAGACGGAACTTCTCGCCCCTCAAAGTTTGCTGGTCGCGTGTACTGAGCATACTCGAGAAGGCCATCGTCAGAGAAAGACTCATCCTGCGAGCTCATCTCATCGCCAAGCGCACCGGGAAGCAGGCGCACAACCGAGTCAATCACGGTAAGCGCAGGAAGCTCTCCGCCCGTCAGAACGTAATCTCCCATAGAAATAACGTCATCTGCCAGCTCATAGACACGCTCATCCATGCCCTCATAACGGCCGCAAACAAACAGAATGCGCTCTTTTTGAGCAAACTCTTGAGCAATAGCCTGAGAATACGGTCTACCAACTGGCGAGAAAAACACCACGTGGGGCTTGGCGTCAGCCTGACCAGAAATTTCTTGAACTGCCTCAAAAATAGGAGCAGGCTTCATAAGCATGCCTTGTCCGCCGCCAAAAGGAGCGTCGTCTACCGTACGATGCCTATCATGTGTCCAGTCACGCAAATCATGTGCATAGAACTCAAAAATGTTTGCCTTTTGAGCTCTGCCCATAATAGAAGCATGTAAATAGGGCGAGAAGACCTCAGGAAATACTGAGAGCGTTTCTAGACGCATGCTACTCACCTAACCTAAGAAGACCCTGAGGAATTGAGACGGTAATAGGACCCTCAACTGGAGCCTCTTTGATAAATTCATCAACGGCAGGCATCATTACCTGGCCAAAAGGTCCCTCAATTACCCACACATTTTGTGTAGGTCCAACAAGAACCTCTGAAATTTCACCCAGAGAACCATGTTCTATATCAAGCACTTCTCTACCAACAAGCAGAGAAACATTGACCAGACCAAAGTTTTCTGGAAGACAATCTTCTTCTACCAGAAGCGTTTTACCTACAAGCTCTTCTGCGTCAGAGATGGTAGTTACGTCTTCAAAAGTTACAAGACTACCTTCTCTGTCATCTGACTCAACAGAGACAACCAAGTACTTCCTTGGGCCTTTAAGTGCAGGCGGAACAGGAACAACCGTCATGCCTTCAGCTATAAGAGAAGGAAGGCTGTGAACGGGAACCGTCACAACCTCCCCTCTTTTACCATGCGTTTTAACAATTTGAGCAATTGCTCGCCAGTGTTTACGCAAAATTAGCCTACAACCTCGACATCAACGGAGGTGCCAACACGCTGGCCAAGAGCACGAGCCAAAGTACGAATAGCCTTAATGGTTCTACCCTTGCGGCCGATGACACGTCCAGCGTCTTCCTCAGAGCAAGAAACCTCAATTAGGGCTCCATCCTCGCGATCGGTGACGTCGAGTGCAACAGCATCTTCATTATCGACAAGACCACAAACGATGTACTCAACAAGGTCAGCTACCTTGTCAGAAGGCATCTCCTGAATGTCTTGATCGACAGCGTCTACCTCAGTGGGCTCTGTGAATTCAGACACGATTTACTCAGCCTCTGGAGCCTCGGACTCCTCAGCAGCTGCGGCAGCAGCCTCAGCAGCAGCCTCTGCAGCTGCAGCAGCCTTTGCCTGTGCCTTCTTGGAGAGCTTGGTCTTCTTCTCTGCAACTGGAGCGCCAGTACGAGCGATCTCAATGAGGTGAGAAACTGCGCTTGTTGGCTGAGCGCCCTTTGCTACCCACTCGTCAACCTTCTCGAGGTTGATATCAATCGTCTTTGGGCTAGTCAGTGGGTTATAACGACCGACTTCTTCAATGTAACGACCATCGCGAGGCATACGACCATCAGCGACAACTACGCGATAGTACGGACGCTTCTTGGCACCGTGACGGGCCAGACGAATCTTAACTGCCAATGAAAACTCCTCCATACGAGCGGTGCCTCGGATGTTAGATGGGCTGCACCGCAAAGCCACAAATCGGGTTACAAGTGTACAACAACGCGTTAACCTCGAAAAGTATAAATTTGCTCTCTTCAAAAAGTACTCGTAATTTATGTATGAAACACTTGTTCTATTTACGCAAAAAGTATACACTAAATCTATGAAAACGTCAAAGAACATATCGGATAAAACCGCACGTAAATCGTGTGATTTTGAATGGCATGGTAAGGCTATTGGCCTTCTTGACCTAGATGCGTTCTTTGCATCCGTAGAACAACTTGATCATCCTGAGTGGCGTGGAAAACCAGTAATTGTAGGAGGTTCTCCTCAAAAACGAGGAGTTGTTTCAACCGCATCTTATGAAGCAAGAAAGTATGGCGTTCATTCTGCCATGCCTTCAGCTACTGCGGTAAGGCTTTGTCCTCATGCAATTTGGACTTCGGGACGTTATGACAGATACTCAGAAATGAGTGCTCTTGTTATGGGTTTTCTCAAAGATGAGACTCCCCTTGTTGAACAAGTTTCTATTGATGAGGCATTTTTTGATATTACTCCTGGAAGATTTTCTAAAGAAAATCCTTTAGAAATTTGTAAGCGCATACAAAAGAAAGTTGCAGCACTAGGTGTTACCTGTTCTATTGGTCTAGGAACAAATAAAACAATTGCCAAGATTGCTTCTGAACAAGAAAAACCTCGAGGTCTTACTGCGGTCTTTCCTGGTACAGAAGGTCGCTTTCTGGCTCCTCTGCCTATTGAAGCAATGAGCGGCATTGGTCCTGCTATGGCAAAGACACTTCATCAACAGGGAATTAAAACGCTTGGAGAGCTCTCAAGAGCAGATGCAATGTATCTCACTTCCCTTGTTGGCAATACTGCCTCAAAGATGATTTTGCGCGCGCAGGGAAAAGAAATCTCAGAGGTCCATGAAGCTGCTCAACCTCGCGATGTTAAATCTGTTTCTAACGAGAGAACCTTTGAAACAGATTTGTTTGATAAACAAGAAATAGAAGAAGCCATCAGACACATCTCTGGTGTTGTAGGCAGACGTCTTCGCCGAAAACAGTTACAAGGATATACCGTAATGCTTAAGGTAAAAGCCTCTGCAACAGAGTCTCATACCGCTCAAAAAAGAATGCCTACCCCAACTGATGATGAGCATCTCTTTGCAGAGGTCGCCGTTGGCCTTCTTTCAACCATTTGGAAAGAAGGACAACCGGTAAGACTACTTGGTGTTGGCATAAGCTCATTTACAGATGAGACACAGAGCAAGCCTGTTCAAACGTCTCTTTTTGATCAATTTGAAGACACCTTTGATGCGGCGGCTTCTGGACCCACAACAAAAAAGAAACCTCGGAGTGACTTACGTCATCTCTCCGAGGTAACCGATAAACTCAAAGATAAATTTGGTGCAGACGCTGTGCAATATGGTAGAGACCTACGCTTTGAGCATCGCGTTTCTGACACCATGCCTACAGGCAAAAACGAGCAAATCTAGGACGCTAAACCTACTCAGTAGGATCAGCAGATTCTGGAAGATTGTCTACCAGGTCATCCTCGGAAAGCTCAAAGGCTGGAGCCAAAGCATCCTCTGGAAGATCAGCGTAAGGAATTTCAGAAGTCATAGCGCCCTCAATATCCAGCTCTACACGAGGAGCATCTGCCCAAAGTCGCTCAAGACGATAGTAAGACCTTACCTCAGGCTGGAATACGTGAACAACAACTGAGCCGTAATCAATAAGAATCCAATTGAGACCGTCGCGACCCTCAGTAGAAATTGGACGAATGCCGCAGTTTGCCGTGACCTTCTCGCGAACTTCATCAACAATAGCGTCAGCCAAACGAGCGTTGCCACCAGTGCAGATAACAAAGTAATCGCAAACATCACTGAGACCAGTGAGATCTAGTACCAGAATATCTTCAGCTTTCTTTTGATCTGCAGCAATTGCAGCAGTCTTTGCAAGCTCAAGTGAAGTTACAGCCATGAATTTCTCCGTTTTCTCATGTAGCTAGGCTACTCAAATGTCTTTTCAATCATCTCATTGTATAGGGCAATTGAGTTTGGATACAAATAACTCCTTGATGAAATCACATACATCATAACGTTACAAAACGCCGTCTCATAAAGCTCATCGAGAGAACCGCCGTGTAAATATACCTCGCGCGCTTCTTCAACTGACTTGAAACTTGGTCGCAAGGGCTCAATAAGATCCGCTACATACAAGATTTTGTCCAGCTTACTCATCTGACGGTCGCCCGCAGTGTGTTTCTGAATAGCACTGAGCATCTGATCAGAGAGCCAAGGATAGATGGCTGGCAGGGTTTTTGCGGCGAGAGGACCGTGCAAAAGCCCTACGATTTTCTGATACGGAGCTGCTGTTTGGATACGAAAATGCTCTGCCAGTTCAATGGTTTTTGCATCAGGAAGAAGTTTCTCCCAATCATGCAAAATACCCGCCACACGAGCGCTAAACATATCTGCACCATAGACCTGCGCGAGGGTTTCTGCACAATGTCCCACAGAGATAGAATGCGCAAAACGCTTAGGGTTCTTGTGATACATATGACTCTTCAAATCAGACTCAAGCTGATCAATGAGCGCCTGATGTTCTGCGGTATAGACAATATCTTTTGCTATAAGTGTTCTTTCCATTATGTCCTACAAAGTTTTGAATCAAACCACATATGTATCTGTATGACACTGCCTTGCTTCTAGCGTATGAATCTCTGATCAGCAGGTTTCTTGAGCCTTAACTACTTAATTAAGCGGAGTTGTATCAGCGCCGTAAAGGCCATGCTTATGAATATAGCCTGTAACTGAATCAGGAGTCAGATATCTAAGACTCTGACCTTTTTGAACTCTACTACGCAAGTAGCTTGATGAGATTGCAAGTGCGGGAACCTCAAGATAAGTTACTTTGAAGTCATACGGTGAGTCCGCAATAACCTTTTGAGCACGACTTAATTCATAACCAGGACGTGTTGCAGCAACAAAATGAGCAAGTTCTGCGACCGTCTGCGCATCTTTCCACGTAACAATGTCAGCAATTGCATCTGCGCCGGTGATAAAGAAAAACTCAACGTTAGACGGATATACCTTGCGCAATCTTCTAAGCGTATCAGCGGTATACGTAATACCCTCGTAGTCCACCTCAAAACGAGAAGCTACAAAATGAGGATTATCTGAGGTTGCTAGAAGCGTCATTGAGTAACGGTCTTCTCCCCTGGTAACTCCCTTATTTTGTTTAAACGCAGGACGTCCAGCAGGCATAAAGACAACCACGTCAAGGCCGAGGTCATCATATGCCTGTTCTGCAGCTACCAAGTGGCCATTATGAATGGGGTCAAAGGTTCCACCCATGATTCCCAAACGGTACGTACGGTTTTTATCCTGTCCCAAACGAGGCAGACCAGGGTGCATATTATTTAAGACGTCAACTGCCATATCCTACTCAGTTTCTGAAGAAGCCTCAGCTATATGAGACGCATCAGATGGAGCATCTTCAAACTCAACATCATCAAATTGCTGGTCAGAGGCATCCTCGTCAGGAATCTCTATGCCATCTGTATTTGGCTTGTTAGGATCTTCATAGGTAAAGGTGAGCTCAAGAATGCGAATCTCATCACCATCAACAGCACCCGCCTTTGCCAGCTGAACTTCAAGACCCATACGGTCAAGACGACGCTGCAAATACGCCACAGCCTCATCATTGTCCCAATCGGTCTGGATGACCATGCGCTCAATCTGGCCGCCGGAGACACGCCAAGCATGACGCTCTTCTCGCTCAATATGAAGCTTGTTATCACGGCGAAGACGCTGGTTCTCCCAAGCCTCACTGCGGTCAACCGTAGGCGTGGTAATGGCAATTTCTTTACGGAGCTCTGCTACTTCTGCTGCGCAGGTGGTAACAAAGTCATCAAGATTTAAACCAGTTACGGTAGAGATGGCAAAGAAAGTCCTGCCGTCAGCCTCTGCAGCTTTTCTGAGAGCCTCAATAGCATCTTCTGTGCCAGGCATATCGCACTTGTTTGCAACCACAATCTGAGGGCGATCAGCCAGCTTTGAGGCGTAGGCCTTAAGCTCCTCGTTAATGGCGTGATAGTCCTCTACTGGGTCTCTGCCTTCATAGCCACCGGTAACGTCAACCATGTGGACAATGAGTGCTGTACGCTCAATATGGCGAAGGAACTGATGGCCTAGGCCCTTGCCCTCAGAGGCGCCCTCAATAAGACCAGGAACGTCCGCACAGACAAATGACTGTCCATTTTGCGCACGGACGACTCCAAGGTTTGGTACAAGAGTGGTAAAAGGATAGTCAGCAATCTTTGGACGAGCAGCACTAATGCGTGCGATAAGAGAACTCTTGCCAACGGAAGGCATGCCCACCAAGGCCACGTCTGCCATGAGCTTCATCTCTAGCTCAATCCAATGCTCTTGGGCTGGCTCGCCCTTCTCGGCAAATGCGGGTGCACGCCTTACCGAGGTAACAAAGTGAATGTTGCCGCGGCCGCCGTTGCCACCAGGAGCAACAACTACCTGCTCACCTGGGGAGGTAAGATCAGCAATCTCATAAAGAGGCTCTTGTGTATCAGGATCAAGCTCGCGCACAACGGTTCCCAGGGGCACCTTGAGCAGCAAATCTTGTCCATCAGAACCATGACGGCGAGCTCCCTTACCGTGTGTGCCGCGCTCAGCCTTAAAGTGATGCTTGTAGCGGTAATCGATCAGGGACGAGAGCTGCGGGTCTGCAACAATGACAACATTGCCACCATGACCGCCATCGCCACCATCAGGGCCGCCTTTAGGTACATATGCTTCTCGACGGAAAGACATGCAACCTGCGCCGCCGTCTCCGCCTTTAACGTTGATATGACAAAGATCAGTGAAAGTTTCCACGTGTCCTCCTTCTAATACCTTAATGTTACGGCATTTACCAGCGAAGCACAGTGAAAACGCGAGAAGTTCTTATGCAAACACGAGGATAACAACAATTACCGCAACTCCAAGAATCATCAAAGCAAAGTCTGATGGAGCCAAAGGATAGCGTTTAAATGCAGATGAAGCGTTCCTTAGATAAAAACCTCGTTGCTCAGCCGCAAGTGCTGAAGCATCAGCCTTTTTAACCGAGCTTACCAACAGAGGAACAATCAAAGGCATGGTGAGCTGGAGCTTCTTGAGTGGATTTTTGGTATCAAACTCAACGCCGCGAGCCATTTGAGCCTCCATGATGTGATTCATTTCGGAAGCAAAGACAGGCACAAAGCGCAAAACCGTCGCAATGGTAAACGCATAAGGATATGGAACATGCGCCACTTCTACCAGAGCGTTCATCAGGTCTTCCACGCGCATAAGCGAAAGCATAGAAAGCAGTGGCAGTGCCAGCGCAATTGTTTTTAGGGCAACGTTAAAGCCGCGCTCCAAACCCCCTACTGTGATGAATAAAAAGAGCGTTTGACCAGCAGGGGCAACAAGCGTCTGTACCACGCACAAGATGAGGCCTAAGACGGCAAAGCCAAATACCAGCTTAAAAGTCTTCTGAGCATTTTGCGAGACAACTCCCACAAGAATAGTGAGCGCGAGCACTGCAAGCACCTCAAGTGTTCCTTGAGCAACAAAGGCGGCTACAAAGAGCTCAAGCGCAAATACAAGCTTGGCCACAGGATTTGCCTTGTGAAGGAAGCTTGTTCCTTCAGTGTAATCAATAACACTACCCACGAGGAGCCTCCTTACCATTCAGCGTTGCTGCAATACGAGCAATCTCAAACTGGTGCTGCAATACCTCAAGCACCTCAGAAGCACTGCTAAGCCCAGCAAATGACGGATCTACATGCGCGCCCGCAAGCTTTGACAGCTGAATCATCTGAGGAGCCTCAACGTATGCTTCCTTCAAAACCTCATCTGTCGAGAAGATCTGTGTAACTTCCCCATCATCTAACACACTGCCATGTGCCATAACGATAATTCTTGTGGCAAAGTCCAGAACAACCTCCATGTCATGGCACACCATAAGAACTGCACAACCCTTCTCGCACAGTGATTTGACCATATTCATGACCTGCATGCACTCTTTGTAATCCAGGCCAGATGTGGGCTCGTCAAGCACAAGAATATCTGGCTCGCAGGCAACCACAGATGCAAGCGCAACCATCTGACGCTGACCACGAGAAAGCATAAACGGAGACCCCTCTGCATCCAGCCCCATACGCTCAATGACTTCTAGTGCCTTGCATCGGGCATTCTCTGCAGACGCACCCTTGAGCTCAAGACCAAACGCAATCTCCTCAAGAACGCTCTCTTTACAAATCTGGTAATCGGGATTTTGGAACAGCGTTGAGACATGCTGGGCAATCTGCGATGTCTTCCAATCCTTGCAAGAGGCACCCTTAATATGAATGTCTCCCGATCGAGGGCGCAAGAGGCCATTTACCAGCTTAGTCAGAGTTGTTTTGCCGGCGCCGTTTTGACCCACAAGGGCAACAAGCTCACCAGAATGCAAACTGAGAGAAACGCGCTCTACGCCATCAGTACTATTCTGATATTTAAAGGTAGCGTCAATAACGTCAAGAACAGATTGAACGCTTGGCTGCTCTGCATCTTGAAGAACACCAATCCTGTCAAATGGTCCACTCGATTCAGCAACCACAGGACCATCTATTTTTGGAAGATATGTCTCCCCTGCTAACTCAACGTCATTAGTAGCTAATGGTTCAGAGTCCTCTGTAAGGGAAATGTTGCGATGCTGGAGAGCGCCTACACAGCACGAAAGCTGCTTGGCGGCTGACTGAACTGACAACGCAGTTTCATCGCAGACAGCTCTGTCCGCCTCAGATAATAAGTGAGCATACTCAGACTGATGAGAGAGCTCATAGACGCCCTTTGAGACGCGCACGCAACGAGGAACGTCAACACCAACCTCTTGCAGCAAATCTACCTGTGAAAACACTTCCTCTCCGCTGCCAAAAGCGCAGATGGTTCCCTTGTCCATAACGGCAATCTTTGAGCAATACTTAGCGAGAAGACCAACTTTCTGCTCAATCACCACAACCGTAATACCCTTGGTTTTGTTGAGCTCTGAAAGAGTCTGGAAGATTAACTCTGACGACGTCGGATCTAAGGCTGCTGTTGGCTCATCTAGTACCATAACCTGTGGCTGTAGTGCCAAAAAAGCTGCAATAGCAACCTTTTGCTTCTGACCACCAGAAAGAGAGGCAATCTCTCTAAAGCGAAGATTAGCAATGCCAACTGTCTCTAGAGCATAGGTAATTCGTGCTGGAATCTCTGCATGAGGAACAGCAAAGTTCTCAAGACCAAAAAGAAGCTCATCCTCAACAATTGAAGCAACCATCTGCGCATTGATATCTTGGGTAATGGATCCCACAATCTTAGAGATATCAGTTAAGGCAACTGTACAGGTATCCATTCCAGAGACAAGAATCTTGCCAAAGAAATTACCTCTAAAGTGGTGAGGAATGGCACCAGAGAGCGCAAGAGCAAGCGTAGACTTACCTGCACCAGAAGGGCCAACAATACCTACAAAGTCGCCCTCCTGAACGCTCAGCGAGAGCTCATTAAGAGCGCGTGCTGAGCTATCAGGATAGCTGTATGACACAGATTGAACTTCAATAATAGACACAGTGTTCTCCAGGAAATATGTGCGTATCTAAGAACTTATCGACCCAAAACCTTCTTAAGAGGAGCCGCAAGAACCTGAACAACAATAGCATTAAAGAATGCCGTTCCCACGATGACAGGAAGCATTACGTAGAAAAGCTCAATAGTTGCACCTTTGGCTGGAATAGCAATGGCAGCAAAGATGAGACCAGAGATGAGAGTTGTTACAAAAGAGCCAATTGCAGGCATTACTGGCTTATCTGCAAGAGCGGACTTTGTGAAAGCAAACATAACAAGTGAAGCAATGCCCTCTGCAACAAAATCAGCGCCAGGAACAGAGGTGGTCAGCTGAATAACGGTAGCTGCAATAAGGCCAATAACCAGGCTCTGTACAGCGTTTGGCTTAAGCAGAAGAATAGCCAGGCAGAACGACGCAATAATGAACTCTGGACCAATGCCAATAGCACTAATTGCCTTACCAACGGTTAGGTTAAGAATAAAACCAGCAGCAATAAGAACGGCAACGAGAACAAGAGAAGTGACATCCAAAACGCCTGCAGACTTGGAAACAGCAACAACACGTGGTGCCTGCTCAGCAGATCCTGTCTCTGTGTCTGCGGCGTTGACCTGATTGAGATTTTCTGTAGACATACAAACTCCTTTAACGCAAAACAAAATGAACAAACAAAACTTTCAACTGAACGGGTTTCTCGCCATCCGGATTTAGCGAGAAACGTACGCACAAAAAAAGCTCTCGGTCACCCGAGAGCCTCTAAATGCGTATGCAGAAGCAACTCATCGCTGACCGGAGAAAGACAAGTTGTTCCACCACCACTGCTGAGTGCATGTAGCGCGCATGATATGTCCTCCTCCCAAAAGCGTAAATTGCAATGTAAGAAGAATACCATTACTTAGCCAGATTGTGTCAAGAAATACATTAAGAAACAATTTAGAAACTGTAAGCGGCAAAGGGTAAGAGCAAAATACCGCGAGAAATAAAAAGGGGCCCCGAAGGACCCCTTGAATGAACTGCAAATGTTCAAGAAAACTTATGCCTCAGCAGCAACGACGTTAACGACGTGCTTAGCACCCTTCTTGAACTCAACAACGCCATCGCAAAGTGCAAAGAGAGTGTCATCCTTGCCGCGACCAACGTTTACGCCAGGAGTGATGTGAGTACCACGCTGACGGATGATAATCTGGCCAGCCTTGATTGCCTGACCACCGTAAATCTTAACGCCAAGGCGCTGTGCTTGTGAGTCGCGACCATTGCGGGAAGAGCCGAGACCTTTCTTGTGTGCCATAAATGCTACCTGCCTATCTCAATATCAGAAGTGACCAATTACTCTGCAGACTCGTCGGATGCCTTAGCAGCAGCCTTACGAGCGGTAGGGAGCGCGGTAACCTTCAGCTTAGTAAGGTTCTGACGGTGACCGTTGGCGCGGTGATAGCGCTTACGCTTGTGGAACTTGAAGACGAGGACCTTCTTGTCCTTGTACTGCTCAAGAACCTCACAGGTAACCTTCTTAGAGGAAAGAGTGGCAGCGTCAGCAACAACCTTCTTGCCGTCGTTAAGCATAAGAACATCAAGCTTTACCTTATCGCCAGGCTGCGCATCAAGCTTCTCGACGCTGATTACGTCGCCCTTGGCAACCTTATACTGCTTGCCACCAGTTGCTACGATTGCGTACATGTGTGTAACCCTTCATTGCTGATTCTTGCAACGATTAATACTATCTTTGCATTTCTGAAGATCCGAGCAAAGATCTTCGCCGCCGTGACCTGTGGCATCCGCGGGAAACTGTCGGTGTCCCATGTCCCTCGGCGAGAAACACAACTCGAAATAGTCTACTGCATATTTCAGAAAATTCCAAGACAAAACTACATGTTATAGAGGCTTCACAAGGAGTCCATTTTCTGAAACGTGTGCCTGTGAGGTGCGACAAACCTTCAACGAGTCAATGCCTCGCAATCCATCGAGCCCTGCCTCAGCTGCAATTCTTTGCGCCTCATAGATCAAAACTGCAGGTCTAAGCGCCGCTCGTGGATCTTGCGACGTATCAAGCTCAAATGAAATGCACGTATCAGATGAGCTCTCAGAGATGTTGTAACCCGCAAACGTTGTCTCCAAGTTGACCACTTTTTGCTTGTCACCGCGCATGTACGTCAGCTCTTTTTTGGCGAGAAGATCCTCAAACCCCCAACGCAACGCCTCGGACTTAAGACCTTCTCCCAAAATGTCACATCTCCAATGAGCGGCATTCAACCATGCTTCAAGCGCTGGCAGCGACCGGTCAACGTAGCTGACGGCAAACGGAGCAAGTGCGGGAGGCGTTGCCGACAACAGCCTCTCGAGCGCCTCATCCGGGTCCACATATTCGGTGAGCTTCAAGTCAAAGTACTCCGCCTCAGACGAAGCACCAACGGGAAGCGCCTGAGAGAACTGCACACCCATACGCTTTGCAAAGCCGTTTCCCACCCTAAATGGCAGCTGAGCTCGACGAACACAGCGCTCAATAGTACCAATAAGCTCAAGGTGTCCTAAAAACGCAAGGCGATCGTCTTTCTTGTAAGCCACGCGAAGCCTAAAAATCTCTGCTCCACGCTCCGTCATAATCTCTGGCTGAATCTGTGGCCTACCAGCGCGCCAGTCTTTCTTCACCAGCTCAACCACCTCAGGAGCTACGCTCTCTAGCTGCGTATCCGTCATGAGCGCACCCCCATCAAAACGTTGTCGACCTTCAAAGTCTGGCATACCGCACATCCTGTACAAGAGGTAAACGTACAGTCTGGTGTGGTGACTTCGTCCATGGCTCGACGATATTCTCGCTGTAAGTAGCCCTTGGACACGCCAGGAGATGTGTGATCCCAAGGAAGTTTTGCCTGGATATCAAAGGTTTCTGTTGCAATATCAGACAGCGAGAAACCCAGACTTTCTGCAGCTGCATTCCAAGCGTCAAGATTAAACTCACTGGTCCACGCATCAAACTTGCAACCATTTTTCCACGCCTGGTAAATCAGATCAAAGCCGTCGCGACCCATCTTTGAGAGCGCGCCTTCTACCAGCGAAGTGCCAGAATCATGATAGGCAATCTTGAGTCCCCTATCGTGGTTAGAAGACAGTAATAACTGCTGCCTACGCTGGGCTTCCTCACGAGAAATCTGACCAACCCACTGGAATGGTGTGTAGGACTTGGGAACAAATACGGCAACAGAAGCAGAAACCGTAACGCCCTTGCCGCCAATTTCTCGGCCGATGTCCAAAATACGCTTTGCAACTGCAGGAATAGCTTGGATGTCCTCGTCAGTCTCGGTTGGAAGGCCCATCATAAAGTAGAGCTTCATGCGGCGCCAACCGTTTTCAAACGCGTTTCTTGCCGCAGATTCAAGATCATCCTCGGTGACGTTCTTGTTGATAACATCACGCATGCGCTGTGAGCCTGCTTCTGGCGCAAACGTCAGGCCACCGCGCCTTGAAGTAGAAACTGCGTCTGCCATCTCCGCGCCAAACGCGTCCATACGCTGTGACGGAATAGAGATGCGCACGCCACGTTTACGTAGGTCAGAATTCATACGGCGAAGAATATAGCCACACTGAGAGTGATCTGTTGTAGAGAGCGACGTGAGCGAAACCTCATCGTAGCCACTCTTCAAAAGACCCTCTTCACCTGCTTTAACAATCTGCTGAACTGGGCGTTCACGAACAGGGCGATACGTCATACCAGCCTGACAGAACCTGCAGCCACGAGCACAGCCGCGCTGAATCTCAAGCGCCAGCCTGTCTTGCACAATCTCGGTATACGGAACAATGCGCTGAGCCACAGGATCAGTCACCGAAAGATCTGGCAGACAGCGCTTATAAACCACGCTTGGAGCGTCACCTCTCTCTTTAGGAACCGCGTAACCCCAGCGTGTTGCGGTGTCATCGTGCACAATCTGATAAAGCGATGGCACGTAGACACCCTGAATCTGAGACAACCTGTGCAAAATCTCTTGGCGAGAAACCCCGTCAAGCTTGGAAGTTCTCACGCACTCGCACATTTCTACCAGCGCTTCTTCGCCATCACCCAATAGAATTGCATCAAAGAGCGGGGCCACTGGCTCTGAGTTCCAAACAGAAGGACCGCCACCAAAAATAAGCGGATCCTCTTCATCACGTTCTTCAGCGAGCAATGGAATGCCTGCTAAATCAAGCGTTTCTATAATGTTGGTAGCGATCATTTCATGCGCAAGGGTAAAGCCCACTACATCAAAAGATGCTAAAGGTGCAGCACCCTCCAACGAAAGCAGAGGAACATTGCGCCTGCGCATCAAAGCTGCCATATCAGTCCAAGGCAGATAGGCGCGCTCACAAGAAATATGAGGCGCCTTATTCAAAGCGTTATAGAGAATGGCAATGCCCAAATTAGGCTGACCTACCTCGTACACGTCAGCGTAAACCATACAAACGTGAAAAGGACCTTCTTGCTCCTCTACTGCTCCCCACTCGTGATTTAAGTATCTTGAGGGTTTCTCGACATGCGGAAGCATGGGCTCAATGAGATGGAAGAGATTTTCTCGTTTAACACGCACGATAGTCTACTTTCTATCTTTTGGCGAGGGACTGTGTGGTTGCTATCTCTACGGTATTTGATTGTGAATTAGTGTCTGCTGTTGCGCTTGCGCCTGTGGAAGCGCTCGAAGCTCCGGTTTTGGTAGAAGAATCAGCTGCTACCCCATCGCGCTTCTGGGCAATTTTGCGAGCATATGCGTGAATGACGCGGGCGGTAGTGTGAGTTCCTGCGTACCCCATGCCAGCCTTAAGCGCCCAGCCAAATCCTGGAACTGTGCCTGCGACCGTGCGTGCAACTGTACGATATCCAAAGCCCGCACCCACAACGCCGAGAAGTTCGGCGATGGTTTCAACACTCATATTGATGTTATAGGCGGCGGTAATATCAAGTGCCAGTCTGATCTGACGTGCAGTCATCAGCGGCATATCAGAGCCAGGGACAATCGCCACAGCTCCAATAGCTGCATTTTCTTTAGCGCAAGCAGCAGTTATCTGTTTGACTACTTGAGTTCTACAAAGAGGATACGCTGCCGCAAAAGAGACTGATTTTTCTGTTGCCGTTGCAATCCATGAAGAGAGTCGATCAAAGAGCACTTCTTCAGTGGTGCCTGCAATAATGCTAATAAGCCCTGTGTTGTAGAGCGTGTCGGCAATTTGTTGCGCTTCAACTGCAGACTCAACAACCACAGCACATGGAATTGAATGACTTACCAACATGGTAAGGGCGTCCTCGTACTGTGATGTTGACGTAGGAATAATCACCGCAATATCAGGAATAGCAGCATTCTTTCCCGTGCGACCAATACCTCCAGAGGTAAACGAGACACCATCGGCAAGCTTAGAAACGCATACCGTAGCATCTGTTCTCTCTGGCATAAAATACGAATGTACAGCCAGGATTACCTCTTCAGAAGCAAGGGAATCAACGTAGATATGCGTATAAGTTGGCTCTAGAGATGAAAGCGACCCGCGGAATTCCTGCAGTACAGAAGTTGCAAGCTTGCCTAAGCTGTTTCTTTTTGCCATAGCTTATGCCGCCTTAGTTCTATGTCTGTAAACTGACTGAACAATTCCTACAGAGACAAGCTGGGCAATCATCGATGTAGATCCAAAGCTGATAAAAGGCAGAGGAATACCGGTAATAGGCATGATGCCAATACACATACCAACGTTTTGCAAAACCTGGAACGACCACATGGCTGCACAACCAACAAGTACCAGCTTAGAGAAGGTATTCTCGGTCTTCATAGCAAACAGAATGGTTGCAAAAATCATCCACGCAAAGAGCGAAAGCATAATGAATGCACCAAGGAAGCCAAACTCTTCCGAGAAAAGCGCAAAAACAAAGTCTGTGTGTGCCTCAGGCAAGAATCGACCACTTGCCTGTGTAGCGTTACCCGGTCCTTTTCCAATAAAGCCACCAGAACCTACGGCAATTTTTGCCTGCTGCAGGTTATAACCATCTCCCGAAGGATCAACAGATGGATCCAAAAAGACGGTAAGACGCTTCATCTGGTACTCCTTAAGGATGTGAGGAATACCAGGAATCATAGAGGTCACAACAACAAGAGCTACAACGGCAACGAGCAACAGAACGGTCACAAGAATCCAAGAACGTTTTGCGCCGGAGCAAATGATGATAGTAGCTCCGATAACCAAAATAATCAGACCAGTTCCCAGGTCAGGCAAAAGCATAATGGAGCCAAATGGAACCATCAGCGTTCCACAAAGCTTTACATAGTCTCTCAGTGTTTCTACCTTGCCGTTATACTGAGCGCACACTGAAGCCATAAGGAAGATTGTGACAATCTTTCCCAGCTCAGACGGCTGAAATCTAAAGCCAACAAACGGGATATTAACCCAACCAGTCATACCCTTGACCGAGACACCAAAGCCTGGAACCTTAGGCAAAATCATCAATACAACAACGCCAACAAGCAGCACGTTTGTCATATTTGCTAGTGCTCTGTAGTCATAGCGCCACATAAGCGTGGCAAAAACAAGGCCCAGGCCAATACCAAGAAGATGCCTAGGAAAACTAGCTTCGGCAATGTTCATTGATGCGGTCCAAATAACCACAATACCAATGAGGACGAGAAGAGCCGCGGGAACAAGCTGCGCTAGATAAAGATTGTTCAGAACATTCTTACCAGTAAGCCTCTCTTTCTTAGCAAGACCGCCTGAAGGAATACCTCCACGCCTTCTAAAGGGAGAGTTCATTCTCTGTTTTGTAACTGCAGATGAATCAAGTGCCATGGGTTTCTCGCCTCCTTACCTACCAACGTTGTCTGGCTGATTATAAATTGCGCCAAAGACGTCTCGAACAATATACATACCAGAACCTGCACCAGAAGGCGCACAGTCAAGGTTGGCAGCAACAACGTACTGAGGCTTATCAGCAGGCGCATAACCAACAAACCAACCAACTGGCTCGCCAATAGACTGCTGCTCAGCAGTACCCGTCTTGCCATTAACCGTGACATCAAGGTTGGTCCAGTGGATAGTCTGAGAAGCGGACTCCTCATAGACGACGCCGTAAAGACCACGAGCAACAATGTCTCGGTGTTCGTCTTTTTCTTCTGGCGACAGAATGACCTCGTTTTTGTACTCAATAACAGAGCCATTACCGTTTCTGGCGTTAATGCTCTTCAGAACATGTGGCTTATAAATTGGACCTCTGTTTGCAATGCCACAGTACGCATTTGCCATCTGAAGGCAGGTTACCAACAAGTCGCCCTGGCCAATAGCAAGGTTGCAGTTGTCACCACCCTGCCACTTACGAGCATCATCAGGCGAGCTGGTAAAGTAATTCCACTTCCACTCAGCATCTGGAACACGACCAGACGCCTCTTCTGGAAGGTCAATACCAGAAAGAGCTCCAAGTCCAAAGGCACGGAATGTCTCCTGCATACCCTCGGGATGATCGTTGTTGTAGAAGAAGCCCTTACCAATCTCATAAAAAACAATGTCGCACGAGTTGGTGATACCGGTAATAAGGTTAACGGTGCCGTGTCCAGAAAGCAGCCAGCAGTGCATACCGTACTGCTCGCCAAATCCTGTCCAAAAGCCCGTGCAATACCAGCTGGAATTTCCATCGCAAATACCGTATTTGAGTCCAGCAAAGGTAGTAAGCGCCTTGATGGTAGAACCAGATGGATACTGGCCGGCAATAGCGCGGTTCATCAGCGGGTAGTTTGCCTCTTCAGAAGAAAGCGTATCCCAGTCAGAACTGGAAATGCCTCCAACAAACATTGAAGGTGAATACGTTGGATAGCTTGCCATAGCAATAACTTCACCGTTGGTGCAATCAAGCGCCACCACACTTGCACTGCGACCTTGGAAGTCTTGTGATCTAACGGTGTTGATAACACTGACAAGGGATGCTTCTGCTGCTTTTTGGATGTTTGCATCAATGGTCAAAACAACATCTGAGCCGCTCTGAGGAGCAATAGACGTTGAGTGAGATAGAACATTACCAGCAGCGTCAACATACACCGTTTGCTCACCACGAACACCCTGAAGAGCGGACTCGTACTGATACTCAACACCCGTTTGTCCCACGATATCGCCGTGGGCATACACAAAGCCGCCATCCGCAGTTTTACTGCTTTCAAGCTGCTCTTGTGTAACGGTTCCGGTGTAGCCAACAACATGAGCTGCAAGGGAACCGTTTGGATATGCGCGCTGCGTACGTTCCTCAATTGAAACACCGTCAAGCAAAGCACCGTGAGCGTAAATGTAGGCAACTACGCGCCTCGATACGTCTACAGAAACAGTACGAAGCGCCTGAGCACCATCTGAGGTATCCATAATTTTTCTGCGCACCGCCAGCATGGGCATGCCCAAGAGGTTAGCAAGAATCTGCAGTTTAACGTAGTCTTCTGCAACATCTGCTCGAGCCACTACCGTTGGACTTGGCCTGTTGGTAACAATCTCCACGCCATTTCTGTCCAGAATACGGCCACGAGGCGCTGCCGTGGTAACGGTGCGCGTACGGTTGCGCTCTGCTTGCTCAGTATAGTCAGCTGACGATAAGAGCTGCATAGTCCAAAGACGACCAATAAGCACGGCAAACATACCGCCGACGGCAATTGCAAAACCGATAAGTCTGGACGAGAGGGTTTTCTCGGCAGAGCCATCAGAACCGCCAGAAGCCTTAGGAGCGCCGCCGCCAATATCAAAGGTAAATGGCGAATCTTTTCTACCAAAGGTCAAGTATACGATGATCAAACCAATTGCTGCAACAGCGCAACAAGCAAGGATAACAAGGGTGAAATTCATACTATCCCCTTATTTAAGGCGCTGTGGAGCTCGGTGAGATCCGCGATAGAGCGTTGTTCCACCCAAAGAAGAGTGAGATCTTTGGGAATGCGAAAGCACATAGAAAACAGGTAGAGCCGCCAAAAGAGTGAACAGCATGGTGGGGAAAGACTTAAACAACAGTCCCTCAAAGAAGTTGCCGCCAGAGCCAATCAAAGAGTTAATGAGCTGATACATAAAGGTGACGCCAAAGGTCTGAAGCGCCACAAAACCCATAGAGGTACCAAAATTGCCAGAAATTCTGTCTCTTACCTCTTGGCCCATAAAATAAGAGCTCACCACAAGCAAGAGTGCCATGAGGCCAATGGGATTGGCAGAAGTCAGATCATAGATTAGACCTGCAATAAAGCCGCTTATTACGCCAGTTTTACCACCATATCTCAGGGCGATAGCTGCCGAGAAAACCAGTGCAAAATTGATGACTCCCCCACCAAAAGAAACCTGTGGTGTAAGCATAATTTGAAGAATGAAGCAAACAACAGCAAGAACGGCGATGCTGCGTGTGTTTTTATTTCTATCAGAAACCTGCATACATCCCCCTTAATCTGTTCTTCCGCTGTTATGTTGTGTAGTACCCGTTGGAGCAGCAACCGTTGCATTCTGTTGGGAATTTGTTGTGTTATTGGTAGAGCCACTGCCAGAAGAGTTGCTTGATGACGAACCCGAAGATCCGTCTTTGGAGTCTTTATCCTTACTGTCAGAATTAGTTGCTGTTGGAGTGTTTTGCTTATCTGCCTCTGCAATATCATCTGCGGTAGCTTTTTGCTCCTCAGAAAGAGACGTGATAACCATTACCTCTTCATTAGTACTGACATTTCCAAAAGGCTCAATGACAATGGTGTAGTAGAGCGATCCTGGCGCTGCTTCAACACTGGTAACCTTACCCAGAGGAAGACCCTTAGGGAATACGCCACCAAGACCACTAGTAACAACTGTATCGCCTACAGCAACCTTCTGGTTGGTGTTGATCAGGTTAAGGGTAATCTGCCTTGAAGCAGAACCCATAAGCATACCCTGAGCTCGGCTGCTTTGAACCATAGCGGCCACACCGCTCTTCTCGTCAGTAATAAGACGAACAGTAGAAGTTGTAGGACCACACTCAATAATCTGACCAATAACGCCGCCGCTATCAACAACTGGCATGCCAACAGCCAGTCCCGACGAAGTTCCCTTGTCAATCACAATGGTGTTATTGAACGAGTCAGTAGAGCCAGAGATGACACGAGCGCCTGTAGACTGCAGGTTATAAGTATTTTTGAGGTCGAGAAGACCCTGCAGGCGCTGCGTGGACTGGTTTGTCTCTTCGAGCTCTGCGTTTCTTGAGCGCAGTTGCTCGTTTTCTGCCTTAAGGTCAGAAAGCGTTTGCTGATCTGCTGTTAAGTTACTAAAAATGTTACCAATGCCCTGAAAAGGCATAGCAATAGCAGAACCTGCCATTCTAAAAGGCATGGTAATAGTAGAGAAGCCGCCTCGAACCATCTCGAGCGGTCCCCCTGCACCCATACGAGCACTAACCGTCAATAACACAATTGAAAGCAGCGAAAGAATAATAAAACTACGGCCGCCCGTATGCTTATTATTGTTAGATCCAAGGCCTGATGAAGCGCCCTGGATCTGATTAGACAATGGCATATTTATTGGCCTGCACTCTGAACAAATCCACCGGACAATGCGTTAGCCTCAAGAACCTTTGCGCAACCGGTAACAACATTTTCTAGAGCGGTTGGGCTTACGTTAACGGGCACGCCAGTCTCTTCACGAAGTCTCTGGTCAAGACCGCGAAGCATTCCGCCACCACCAGTAAGCAAAATACCGTAGTACATAAGATCAGATGCAAGATCTGGTGGAGTCACATCAAGAGCATCTTTAACAGCCTTGGTAACCTCATCAAGAGGACGATCAAGAGCGCGACGAATCTCTTCTGATTCAATACGAACTGTCTTTGGAAGACCGCTCATGACGTCACGACCGTTAACCTCAACGTCAAGCTCTTCTGCAAGAGGAGCAGCTGAGCCAACTTTGATCTTGATATCTTCTGCGGTGCGCTCACCAATAGAGAGGTTATACGCATCACGAACATGTTCAAGAATAGTCTGGTCAAACTCGTCACCTGCAGTTCTGATGGACTGCGAGACAACAATACCACCCATAGAGATAACAGCAACCTCGGTAGTACCGCCACCGATGTCTACAACCATGGAGCCTGTTGGATCTTCAATTGGCAGGTCTGCACCAATAGCTGCTGCCATAGGCTCTTCAATCAAGAATGCCTGACGAGCACCTGCCTGAATAGTTGCCTCAAAAACAGCGCGTTTCTCGACAGATGTAACGCCAGAAGGAACGCAAACAACTACGCGTGGACGTGGTGACCAAGGATATTTACGCTCACGTGCCTTCTCGATGAAGTAACGAAGCATAACCTCGGTAACATCAAAGTCTGCAATGACGCCGTCTTTAAGAGGGCGCTCTGCAATGATGGAGCCAGGAGTACGGCCAATCATGCGCTTTGCATCAGCGCCAACGGCCAAAACGCGGCTCTCGCTTTTATCGATTGCAACAACCGATGGCTCATTGATGACAATACCCTGACCACGAACTGCAACAAGAGTGTTTGCAGTTCCCAAATCGATGGCTAGGTCTCCGCCATATTCTCCGAAGAGCGAATCGAAGATAGACATGATATCCAATCAAACGTGCTACGCGTGTGCGTAATAATCCTGCAGAAAGAACAGTTAAAACAGTTTAGTACTAGTTGCCAGACTTTGAAGAGCTGGAGGAACTATTGGAGGAATTTGAGGAGTTAGATCCATTAGTTCCAGAGGTAGTTCCCGAGTTAGAACCGTTGGTACCAGAAGTTGTACCGGTGTTCTGGTTATTCTGGCTGACATACGAAGTGGTAACGCTTGCCACCTTCCAGCCAATACCATCACGAACAAGCTCAATGGTGTAGTCAACGTTTCCGCCGTTAGAAAGGCTGACAGAAGCGTTTACTGTTGAGTGAGTCATGCTCTGGTCAACACCGTTGATGGTGACAGCGGAGCTTGATGGCAGGCTGTTAGAAATCTGCTGAAGCGTGGTGCTAGAAACAGAGCTAGAGACATAGCGACCAATATCGGTACCCTGTGCCTTAGCGTTGAAAATATCCTGAACAACAGACTGCTGGGTTGGCCATCCATAGCCACGATAGTAAGCATAACCAGCGCCACCAACAGCCAAGATAAGCAAAATTAGAATAGTGATAAAGACCTTAAGGCCGGTATGGCGATGCTTACGCCTAATCTTCTTGTCCTTCTTATCCTGCTCAATAATCTCCTGCTCAGTAATCTGGAAGAAGCCAGTGTCTTCTGCAGAAGGAATGAGCTCGCCGGACATACCTGTAGGATCCAGTGGATCATAGGCACCATAGCCAGCTGCCTGAAGGAAGGCATCAGTCTCAGATGGCTTGCCAGAAGTCATTGCAGTAATAGCCTTGCGAGCTGCATCAAAAGCAGACTGCTGCTGATTAGACAGGACAAAGCTGCCGTCTGCAGTTGCATGAGTAAAGGCGTCAACTGCCTCAGACATGCGATTAGCTGCAACATACGCAAGACCAAGATCTGCATAAATCTTATTGGAGTTCTCCAAAGGATTAGCAAAATCAAGTGCAGTGCGATATGCCTCAACTGCATCAACAGGTCTGTTCAGACCCATAAAGCATGCACCAAGACTGCAGAGAGCAGATGAAGGATTAGGGTTCTTCTCGTCTACTGCAGCGTTTCTGTAAGCAATACCGGCATTGCGAATATCACCGATCTTCTCGTATGCAGAACCAAGAGCAAGCTGTGCCTTATAAGGAGTTGCGTAAGAGGTGTCCTGGACAGCGTTTGTAAGGGCAGCAATAGCCTCCTGTACCCTACCAGCAGCCAGAAGTGCGCGACCCTGATTAGTAGAGAGAGCGCCAACCTTGCCGTAGGAAGCGTCAGCAAGAGCGGACTTGTAAGCAGAAGCTGCGGAATCAAACTGTCCGAGCTTCATATAAGCGTTTCCAAGAAGGTGGTCAATCTGACCGTTTACCTCGCCTGGCTCTTTAGCCACATCAAACTGACTGATAGCTACAAACCAGTCGCCCTGATCATATGCAGATTTACCTAACTCAAATGCCTGTTGATTCACAATATCCTCCAAGAGTCTGTGCGACTTGGCTTTAAGCGTTTTCAATTCTAATGGAATTGACGATATCGCCAACCTTTAACTGGGAAATGACGTCCATTCCCTCGATAGTTGTGCCAAATACGGTGTATCCAGAATCCAAGCCATGCTGTGGACCAAGACAGAAATAGAACTGAGAACCTGCGGAGTTTGGATCTTGAGAACGAGCCATAGCAAGTGCACCATCAACGTGGGAGTTATTAGGATTGGTGGTGAACTCCTCTTTGATGCGATAACCAGGGCCACCGGTACCAGGGATTCCATCAGGACCAGGGTTGCCAAAAATAACATCCTCAACACTCATCTCACGAGTATTAGGATCTCCGCCCTGAAGAACAAAACCAGGAACAAGACGGTGGAACTTGGTATCGTCATAGAAGCCAGACTCTGCAAGCTCGCAGAAGTTTGCTACATGAATAGGTGCGCCCTTACCGTCAAGCTGAACCTTAATGATTCCCTTGTTGGTATCAAAGACGGCTACCTCAGTACCAGTGACCTGGCGCTCTGGTGTATACAATGGATCAAGTCCAAACATAATTCCTCCAAGCTTCTTTACATCTAAGAGAAGAAGAAAACGCGAGAAACCCTTAGTAATAAAGAACTTCTTTTCTAACCTAATTATTTTACCAGTATGATGAGATTTTTGAAATTAAAGCAGCTGAACGGTAGAGATTTACTGCTTTTGTGGCTTCCAATTCACGTAATTTTCATCAAAAAGTTTCTGGTATGAGCTGGAGCCGCTGGAGTCTCTGATGTTATCAACTGGCGCCAAGATGTTGTCTTTGTCCTGAGAAGGATTGTTAGAAGCAACCGAGCGCTTCCATCCCTCACTCAAAGCATCGGAGCGATTACGAAGCCAGTTGCCAAGCTTAGTGAGATTTTCAATGGTCTGACGATAGTTTCCATTGGAGTCATCAAGGCTTGAAAGGTCAGAGATAACATTACTGATATCCAGCGATATCTGCTCTGCTTCCTGCTGGGCATCAGCACGCTCTTGATCAGAGCCGGTAATGGCAAGCTGATCAAAGGTTTTCTCGTTATCATCAAGGCGCTTTGAGAGATCTCCCAGCTTCTGATAATCGCTATCAAGTGCATCAAAAACAGCATCTGAACTTGTGTTTTGCTGAGTTGCGCTGGTATCTTGTCCCGTTAGATGCGTAACAGGAGTGGTAGTAGGAGTAGATGAGACTGGAGCCTCAACCTTTGCTCGATTATCGGTTGCCTGTGGGTCCCACGGGTGCGTAATGATAAAAATAGCAGCTACTACCAGCGTTGTGACAAGAAGCGCTGAGAGCAGAATAACGCGTGTGCGAGGGATTCCTTCTGCCTCAGGAAGGTTCTCTTTTGAAGGCTCGGAAGGAATTGCAGACTCAAAACGAGGAGCTGGTCTGCGACTTACCGAGGCAAACGCGCTGGTGGCATCTGGGTCAGCGTTGTCGGCTGGCATTTGCTGCAAAACAGTGGGATCTGCTGCAGCAGAAGATGATGCATGAGGGTCTGCATCTGCGAGTGGATCGTGTTTCTCGCCAGGTGCTGGAGCGGCGTCAATCTCTGGGAGCGAGATGTTGCGCGTGGGCCTGATGGCTCGTGCGGGACGAGCGGCAGGCACCGCCTGTGGCAGAGGGAGGCCGCACTTTGGGCAGCTTTCTGCGGCAGCAGGCACCAAGGCGCCGCAATGAGGGCACCAGTGAGCTTGAGTAACAGGAATCCTTTGGGTCAAACTTAGATCAATCTGACAATGAGGGCAGGTTAAAGCCCCTTCATCGACCTCAGATCCACAGTTTGGACAACGCATACACCCTCCACAACTCTTTGCTTGTGCTTCAGTTTAATCGTTTGTATCAGCAGAAGAGCTATAAGTTGACTTTCCTCCCATTAATCTCACAACCAGGTCAAAGAATCGGTCATTTGCATAGTTGTGAATGTAACGCTCGGAAATTCTGTTGAAGATGATAACGGAAATCACCAGACAAAGTGCCAAGTATGGCAAGATACGTGGGGTGAGCGGTGCAATACGGAAGAAGTCCTGCGCCACCGTACATCCGCCAACAACAATGGCAATGCATACAACAAGAAGTGCTATGCGGAGCTTGGTAAGCGGCAAAGAGATTCTTCTAAGCAGCGCAAAACCAACTGTTGCAGTGGTGATAAGTGCCATCGTAGATACCTGAGACAAGTTGAGCTTAAACAGGTGACCTGCGGTCATAAGAAGTGCAAGCGTGATAGTTACCGCAATAGAAGCAGGAAGTGACTTGCGCAAAATGTTGACCAAGAAGTTGCCTTTTACGCGGTCGTGATTTGGCTCTAGCGCCAACACAAACGATGGCAGACCAACGGTTGCAAAAGACAAAAGTGACATCTGAACAGGAATAAAAGGATACGGCGGCGCAATGATGCAATAGAGTGCAAGCGCTGCAGTGTAAACCGTCTTAACAAGAATGAGCGCAGCGGAGCGCTGAAGGTTATTGATAGAGCGTCTGCCCTCAGCAACAACTTCTGGCATGTGCGCAAAGTCATTATCTGCCAGGACAATCTCTGCAACGTTTCTAGCTGCTGCAGAACCTGAAGCAACAGAGATAGAGCAGTCCGACTGCCTCAGGGCCAAGATGTCGTTTACGCCGTCGCCGGTCATAGCGACGGTGTGGCCAAGATTCTGAAGCGCAATAACAAGCTCACGCTTTTGCTCTGGCGTAACGCGACCAAATACGTGGTACTTCTCGACAGCCGCAGCAATATCTGCTTCTGTGTGCAGCGTAGTTGCGTCTACCCAACCGTCGGCATGAGGGACTCCCGCGCGCTCAGCAATAGCAAAGACCGTACGAGGGTCGTCACCCGAAATAACACGCAGGTCAACGCCTTGCTCAAGGAAGTATGCAATGGTTTGTGGAGCGGTCTCTCTAATCTGGTCCCTGAGCACCACATAACCCAGGAGCTGAGGCGTTCCCTGCAAAGCGTCGTTTTGGTCAAAGCCGTCAACGCGGCAGGCAACCAGCACGCGTTCAATGGATGCAAACGCATCGGAGCCTGCAATTACGTCTGCCGCCTCAGGACCAAGCACAAACTGAGCTGCACCGATAACAAATGCCTGTCCATCTTCAGTGACGCAGCCAGAGTACTTTCTCTTGGAAGAAAACGCCACAACGCGAGAAGGACGCTTGCTTTGAATCCCCTGCTTGGATGCATACGCAAGAATTGCTGTAGCCGTGTCGTTGGCATCATCTTTATTTGCGCCGACAACATTTACAGCCGCCTGCAGAGCACCCGCAGCCTCGGTAATTGGCTTAAACGAAGCATCCAGAACACGAGCAACTTCCATGTTTCCCGTGGTAATAGTACCCGTTTTGTCCAAACAAAGAGTATCTACGCGTGCCAGCGTTTCAATACAGTATTGCTGCTGGACCAAAACATTCTTCTGGCCAAGCCTAATGGTTGCAATAGCAAGCACCGAGCTGGTGAGAAGAACGAGTCCTTGAGGAATCATGCCAATAACGGCAGCAATCATAGAAAGAAGTGCTTCATTTAAATCGGCGTGACCAATGAAATACGTACGAACAAAAAGGCCAATACCCAGCGGAATCAGAGCAATGGATCCTGCACGAATAATCGACTTAATGGTAGTAAGAATCTCTGAGTTGATCTCTTTGACAAACTTTGCTTCTGCGTTAATACGTGCAGCATAGCCTTCCTGGCCTACACGGCACACCTTACCAACAAGACTGCCCCTCTCGACAAAACTACCCGAAAGAAGCTCGTCTCCTGCGGTTTTTTGCACAGGCTCTGCCTCACCAGTTAGAAGGCTTTCGTCAACGCTTACGTGCTCTGACACAAGAATGCTGTCAGCAGGAATTTGATCGCCTGTCTTTAAGCGCACAAGATCGTCAATGACAAGCTGGTCAGGTTTGATAAAAGTATCTTTCCCATCACGAATGACACAAACGCTCTGAGCCGTCATAAGAGACAGACGGTCAATCATGCGCTTTGCACGAATCTCCTGCACAATACCAATGACCAGGTTTGCAAGAACCACGCTCATGAAGAGCGCGTTTCTATACTGTCCCGTTACAACAACAAGCAGCGCCATCAAAACATTAACTATGTTAAAGAGCGTAAGACTGTGCTCTGCAATAATCTGAGCAATAGATTTAGTTTTGACATCGGTATTAGTATTAACTTTACCTGCAGAAACTCTTTCTGCAACTTCTTTTGGTGTCAGACCTTCATACGTTTCTTCTAAACGTACACTTTTCTTACCTTCAGTACCCTGCAATGACATATAAACAATCTCCAGTCAGTGACGGCCGGTTTTTTGCATGTGGTGACCCCGGTGGGTTTCGAACCCACGACCTTTTGCTCCGGAGGCAAACGCTCTAATCCACTGAGCTACGGAGTCATGGTGCATAAGTATACCCCAGCCTACTTACTGCCTTTTGTAACGGTTTGCGTAATTTTCTTCTGGTATTTTCCCATGCTAAAATGAAGCTAACCAGCAATTGAGGAGCTCATGAATACTATTTCTGTTGACCTTACGTCCGACTCATATCAAATCTATGTAGGACATCACTTGCTTGCACAAGCCGGCAAGCTCATTCGCTCGCACACCTCAGGTTCAAAGATTCTTTTGGTCACTCATCCAGATTTGAACAAGCTTTACAGCACAGAGCTACTTACCTCGTTGGAATCAGCTGGCTACTCTGTTACCACTGCCACAGTGTCCACAGGTGAGCACGCAAAATCATTTGAGTCGTATCAAAAGCTGGTAAGCATTCTTGCAGAACATCGTTTTACACGAGAAGACATTGTGGTTGGCCTTGGCGGTGGAGTCATCGGAGACCTTGCGGGATTTGTTGCGGCTACCTACATGCGAGGTTGTGCGCTCGTACACATCCCCACCTCGCTTTTGGCGATGATTGACTCTTCAATTGGTGGAAAGACCGCCATTGACCTGCCCTTTGGCAAAAATCTAGTTGGAGCCTTCTATAACCCTAGGGCGGTTATTGTTGACCTTGAGCTGCTGAATTCTATTCCTGCACCACTTTTGCAGGATAGCTGCGGAGAACTTATTAAATATGGCGTTCTTTTGGGACATGAGCTCTTCAATAAAATCTCTTTGGCGAGAAACCCCATGCAGGTCATCGATGTATCGCGTAGACAAGAGCTCATTCAAGCGTGCATTGAAATAAAGAAATCAGTTGTTGAAGCAGACTTTAAAGAAGCAGGATCAAGAAAACTACTCAACCTTGGGCACACGCTTGGTCATGCCATTGAGACGCTTAGCAACTTTGAACTTGGACACGGTTCCTGTGTTGCTGCTGGAACGGCCATGATGGCAAAAGCCTGTTCTAAACTTGGTCTTTGTTCTGTTGAAGACGCAGAGAGTATCACCACACTCACACAAGCTTATAACCTTCCTACCAGCACCTCATTTGAAGTAGAGGAACTTTATTCTGCGGCACTTCATGACAAGAAAAGCCATGCGGATTCTATTGATCTGGCACTTATCTACGGTATTGGTGATGTACGCATTGAGCGTAAGTCATTTGCAGAGCTTAAACAGCTTATTGAGTTGGCAAAAGAAGACTAACGTCCTAGACGCTCTAGCTCTTCTGCAAGCTTACATGCCGACTGTTTTAGAGCGGTTTTATCTTCAGCTAAGATGTCATTTTTGTTGAAAATGCCATTAGCAGTTCCTACATAGGAGTATCCACCAGCAAATACTTCAGCAATATTGTCTGTTGTAACACCGCCAACTGCCATAAGAGGCAAGTTTCCTAGAGGCTCACATACTTTTTTAGCATACCCGTAGCTAACCTCATTTGCTGGGAATACCTTAACAATGTCAGCACCAAGGGCAAATGCATGAGCAATCTCTGTTGGCGTAAACGCTCC
Source organism: uncultured Atopobium sp. (assembly GCA_902481575.1). GTDB lineage: Bacteria > Actinomycetota > Coriobacteriia > Coriobacteriales > Atopobiaceae > Lancefieldella. The sequence continues at coordinate 1,173 of CABSWT010000010.1, read as the reverse complement.
CGGAACACTCAAAATCTCATGCTCTTTGCAGTAGTCAAACATCTCTTCAGAGAGCATCGTTGGAGCTAAAACAAACGTAGCGCCAGCCTTATGAGCCGTCTGTAAATCTTCGAGAGTAAGCACCGTACCAGCGCCAATATTGATATCTGAGCCATATTCACGGGACAACTTCTGAATCAACGAAGCAGCTTCTGGCGTGTTCATGGTTACTTCAACGTTGTGTACAGGAGAATCAACAAGAACCTCAACTACAGCCTTAACCTGATTGTATGTATAAGCACGCAAAACCTGAGTTACGGCGCTAAAAGGCTTATTCACTTGCTTCCTCCTTTAATCTTCAAATATTTTAACCATATCCTTCTGTAACACTCAACTGCGGTATTCTTACATCAAGCAAGTAGATACGGAGCGTACACAGTATGGATGTTTCAATAACACCTCATGATTTATTTGGAACGGTAGAGGCAATCCCGTCCAAATCATGCGCTCATCGCGCGCTTATCTGCGCTTCATTTGCAAACGGCACTACAAACATTACCTGTCCGTACATCTCAGAGGACATCCAAGTAACCGTTGATTGTCTTAAAGCTTTGGGTACAACCATCGCTAGAACCAAACAGGGATTTAGAGTTGTTCCTGCAAAGGGTCAGAATCGTCCTCAAAGTGTAAAACTCAACTGTAAAGAATCTGGCACAACGCTTAGATTTTTACTCCCCCTTCTTGGGGCGCTGCACGTAAACGCCACAATTTCTGCAGAAGGAAGACTTTTTTCACGACCTCTTGATCCGCTTATTTCAGAGCTTTCTGCCCATGGCATGTCTTTTAGCTGGCAAGACGAGAAGACCCTTGAGGTTTCGGGCAAACTTATTGGCGGTTCATTTGAGCTGCCAGGAGATATTTCTTCTCAGTTTATTTCTGGTCTTTTGCTGTCATTGCCTTTGTTGAGCGACTCTTCTTCTATTCAGATTACAGGTTCTATCCAGTCAAAGGATTATCTGGTTATCACAGAGCAAGTCATGGGAGATTTTGGTGTTTGCGCTACATTTGATGCGCAGAACGCCATCTATACCATTGAGCCTCAACACTACGTTTGTCCAGGCGTTTATTCAATTGAGGGAGATTGGTCAAACGCCGCTCCGTGGCTTGCCGCAGGAGCCATTGGTCAAGGCATAG
>CABSWT010000009.1:0-41819 GCA_902481575.1 uncultured Atopobium sp. | reverse complement strand
AGGCATGACCGCCTCTTTGACCGCGTAGTAATCGACGGTGCGATTCTCGTCTGGAAGCAGGCCTTGTGCTCTGAGCTCACTGATCTTCTCGCCAGCCATGATACGAGATGCGTACTTAGCCAGGGAGACACCAGTTGCCTTTGACGAGAAAGGCACGGTTCTAGAAGCGCGAGGGTTGAGCTCGATGACAAAAACGTGCTCGTCGCGGACGGCGTACTGGATGTTCAGGAGTCCTCGGATGCCGCAGGCAAGCGCCAACTTTTTGGTGATGGCTCTAATCTGGTCAACAATCTTTTCAGAGAGCGAGAAGGGCGGCCAGCAGCAGGCGGAGTCGCCCGAGTGAATACCGCACTCCTCAATGTGCTCCAGGACGGAACCCACGTAGCACTCCTCGGTGTCGCAGAGCGCGTCAACGTCCAGCTCAATGGCGTCCTCGAGGAAGGCATCCAGGTAGACAGGACGGTCTGGTGTGACGTGTGTAGCAGACTCCATGTAGGTGACCAGGTCGGAATCGTCGTAGACAATGGCCATGCCACGACCACCAAGAACGTAGCTTGGGCGGACAATCAGTGGGTAACCAATGCGACGAGCGGCGTCGCGAGCCTCGTCCATGGTAGAAGCAACTGCCGATGGTGGGCAAGCAATGTTCAAGCGGTCAAGCAGCGCTGCAAAGCGGTCGCGGTCCTCTGCCAGGTCAATTGCCTCTGGCTGAGTACCCATGATAGGAACACCAGCGTCCTTCAGGGCGCGTGCCAGCTTGATTGGAGTCTGGCCGCCAAGGGTAACGATGACGCCTTCTGGCTTCTCAACCTCAATGACGTCCATGACGTCTTCAAAGGTCAGAGGCTGGAAATACAGACGGTCGGAAGTGTCGTAGTCTGTAGAGACAGTCTCAGGGTTGCAGTTGACCATGACCGTCTCATAGCCCTGCTCGCGAAGAGCGTAGGCAGCATGTACGCAGCAGTAGTCAAACTCAATGCCCTGGCCAATGCGGTTAGGACCAGCGGAGAGAATCATAACGCGTGGCTTTTTTGCCTCGACGTACTCTGTGGCATTGCCCTTCTCGTATGTGACGTAGTGGTACTGCGTGGTTGCACCAAACTCACCAGCACAGGTATCTACAGTCTTGACCTGCGGACGGACATCCAGCACTTCCCTCACAGCGCGGACAACGTCTGTCTTGGTGCCGGTAAGGTGTGCAAGCTGCTCATCCGAGAAGCCCAGCTGTTTGGCAGCAAGCATGTTATCGGTGGTGAGACCGGAAAGTCCCAGCTCTTTGATGCGTTTCTCGGCGTTGATGATGCCTGCCATACGATGCAGGTACCATGGATCAATACCAGTCATATCGTGGATGCGCTCAACGCTCCAGTTTCTGCGCAGAGCCTCAGCAACGTAGAAAATACGCTCTGGTGTTGGCTTGCTGACCAGCTCATCAAAGTTCTTCTCGTCAAAGACATCGTGGCCGTCTGCGCCCAGACCAGCGCGATCTTGCTCCAGGGAACGAAGCGCCTTCTGCAGGGCCTCCTCAAAGGTTCTGCCCATAGCCATAGCCTCGCCAACTGACTTCATGCGGGTAGTCAGAACGCGGCTGGTGCCCTTGAACTTGACAAAGGCAAAGCGAGGAACCTTGACCACGCAGTAGTCGATGGAAGGCTCAAAGGCAGCTGGAGTTGCCTTGGTGATGTCGTTGGTAATCTCATCCAGTGTGTAGCCAACAGAAAGTAGCGCTGCCATCTTTGCAATGGGGAAACCAGTTGCCTTGGACGCCAGCGCAGAGGAACGGCTGACACGAGGGTTCATCTCAATGACGATAACGCGGCCGTTAGTTGGGTTGACCGCAAACTGAACGTTAGAGCCACCGCAAGCAACGCCTACACGCTCGAGAATAGCGATGGAGTAGTCGCGGAGGTTCTGGAGCTCTTCATCGGTAAGCGTCTGAGCTGGTGCAACGGTAATGGAGTCTCCGGTGTGAACACCCATTGGATCGAGGTTCTCGATGGAGCAGACAACAATACCGTTACCTGCGGTATCGCGCATGACCTCCATCTCAATCTCTTTCCAGCCCTCGATGGACTCCTCTACCAGTACCTCGTGCTCTGGGGAAAGCAAGAGGCCCTGTTCAACAATCTCTACGAGCTCTTCTGGGGTATGTGCAATGCCGCCGCCCGCGCCACCAAGGGTAAAGCTTGGGCGAATGACCACAGGGTATCCCAAATCAGCAACAATGCGCTGAGCGTCTTCCATGGAGTGAGCGATATCTGCGCGAGCAACATCCAGGCCAATGTCCTGGACTGCCTCACTGAAAAGCTCACGGTCCTCACCGGTACGAATGGACTCCAGGTTGCAGCCGATGACCTCAATGTTGTACTTGTCAAGAACGCCAGCCTCGCCAAGGCTGATAGTACAGTTCAGAGCAGTCTGACCGCCCATGTTTGGCAGAAGCGCATCAGGACGCTCGCGCTCAATGACGCGGGTCACCGACTCAACGGTGATTGGCTCAACGTAGGTTCTGTCTGCAGTTTCTGGGTCGGTCATGATGGTTGCTGGGTTTGAGTTAACCAGAACAACCTCAAAGCCCTCTTTACGAAGGGCGCGACATGCTTGAGTGCCGGAATAGTCAAACTCGCAAGCCTGACCAATAACAATTGGGCCAGAACCAATGACCAGGATCTTCTTAATATCAGTACGCTTTGGCATTAGAAGCGCCTCCCCTCACGAACGTCGATGGCAAGATAGTCAGACTGTCCCTCCATCAAACGAGCAAATGCCTTGAACAAGTAGGATGAATCATGAGGTCCTGGGCTTGCCTCAGGGTGATACTGAACGGAAAACGCTGGAATATCCAGGAACTGAATGCCCTCTGGAGTGCCGTCGTTAAGGTTGACGTGGGTGAGCCTGACACGGCCAAACTCCTTTGTCTGGACAACAGGAGCAATGCGCCTTGCGGACCACTCACAGAGGTTGTCAAAATGCTCGGAGATTCCACCGGACTCCTCTGCAATAAGCTTGCCGAGGCTTGGGAACACCAAACCATAGTTGTGATTCTGAGCAGTAATCTCAACCTTGCCGGTCAGAAGATTCATGACTGGCTCGTTGCCGCCATGGTGGCCAAATTTGAGTTTCTCGATATCTGCGCCGGCAACAATGGAGAGCATCTGGTTGCCCAGGCAGATACCAAAGACGGGGACCTTGCCCAGAACGCCGCGAGCGGCCTCCTGCGTAGCGTCAACCTGTTCTGGGTCACCAGGGCCGTTGGAGAAGAAGATGCCGTCTGGGTTGTAGGCCAAGGCGTCCTCAGCAGGTGTGTTCCACGGTACAACCGTGACCTCGCAGCCGTTTGCTGCAAGACCCTGGAGAATGCCGTTCTTCTCGCCACAGTCGTATGCGACAACGTTGAAGCGCTTCTTGGACGTAGCGGGAACCACGTGAGGCGCGTCGACGGAGACGTCGGGGACAAAGTTGTGCTCGGAGATGTTGGGTGACGCCTGGACGCGCGCGAGCAGGTGGGCAGGATCCAGGTCCTCGGTGGAGATGACCGCTTTCTGTGCGCCATAGTCGCGCAGGTGCATGGTCAGTGCGCGGGTATCGATGCCCTCGATGGCAACGACGCCGTTTTCCTGCAGAAACTCAGGCAGGCTCTGTTTGGATGTCCAGTTGCTTGGCTCGTAGCACATGTCGTGCACAACAAAACCACGCAGGTGCAAGACATCTCGCTGCATGACCGCAGGATCGATGCCGTAGTTGCCTACCTGCGGATAAGTCAGCGTGACAATCTGGCCGGCATAACTTGGATCGGAGATAATCTCCTGGTAGCCCGTCATAGACGTGTTAAAAACAATCTCGCCGAAGGTCTCTCCACTAGCACCACAGCACCTCCCCTCGAAGGTTGTTCCGTCTTCGAGAACAAGCAGCGCGCGAGGCTGCGAGGTGGCACTTGCCAGTGGATTCATATACTCTCCGATCTGCGTAGGAGCATGCCGAGCCATAAAAAAAGAGCACTCCTTATGGAGGCTCAACAGCGAACATGCGCACTCAACGCTATGGGCCTTGCCGGTGTCTCGCACCGTCCTTAAAGGTTGGTAGTATTGTAGCGCATAACCAATAAAGGAGATGGCATGTTTCCAGATTTTCTAGAGAATCCCTCAGATGTGGCCGCGCCGCTGCTGCTGGGATGCACTCTGACAAGGACAATTACGCTTAATGGCGAGAAACACAAACTAGTTGCAAGAATTGTGGAGACCGAAGCGTACGACCAAGATGATCCGGCGAGTCATGCGTTTGGCGGTCCTAGCGAGCGCAATGCAGCCATGTTTGGACCTGCGGGTCACCTGTACGTGTACGTTTCGTATGGTATGCATCACTGCTGCAATGTGGTGTGTGGTCCTGAGGGATTTGGCAGCGGATGCTTGGTGCGCGCGGTTGAGCCTCTTGAAGGCACGGCAGCTATGCGCGAGCTCCGTGAAGCAGGACGCGCGGGTAAAGCGCATACAGGACATGCAGGTAAAGAGCAAGCGGAACGTGCTCGCAAGCATCCGCTCAAGCTGCGCGACCTCACCAACGGGCCAGGTAAGGTGTGCGCTGCACTTGGCATTGACAAGGGACTCTACGGACATGACCTGACAGTTGAGCCGCTTGTGCTGGAATTTGCTCCCCTGCTACCAGGAGAAACAATTGGGCGTTCACCTCGCGTAGGTATCAGCAAAAACATTGATGCTCCAAAGCGCTTTTTCATCGAAGGCAACGAGTTTGTTTCAAGAGCTTAGGTCATTTCAAGAGCGCAAGACGGGACCAAAATACTATCAATGAGTAGCACAAAAAAGGACCTTGGGAGACCAAGGTCCTTTTTGAATACCAAGAAGGAGCTAAACCGACAAAGCAGGTACAACAATCAACTGCAGCAACACCGGGTTTCTCGCCAAGTGTTATGCGAACTAGCAGACACCCTGCGCCATCATAGCGTTTGCAACCTTGAGGAAACCGGCGATGTTTGCGCCAAAGACCAGGTTGCCGGGGTGGCCATACGTTGCTGCGGCCTCAGAAGCAGCGGTGTAAATGCTCTCCATGATTCCCTGCAACTTGGAATCTACCTCCTCAAACGTCCAGGAAAGGTGTTCGGCGTTCTGGGACATCTCAAGACCGGAAACAGCTACGCCACCTGCGTTTGCAGCCTTGCCAGGTGCGAAAAAGACGCCGTTTTCGATGAGATAATTGGTTGCCTCGAGGGTGGTTGGCATATTAGCGCCCTCAACGACGTACTTGGTGCCGTTAGCAACAAGTTTCTGCACGTCAGCAAACTCGAGCTCGTTCTGAGTTGCGCATGGCATAGCGACGTCACACTTCTGACTCCAAGGACGCTCACCTGGGAAGAAAGTAGCAGAAGGACGTGCGTCGGCGTACTCCTTGATGCGGGCGCGACGAACCTCCTTGACGTCTTTCAGCAGCTCAACGTCAATACCCTCAGGGTCATAAACATAACCTGAGGAGTCAGATACGGTCACCACGGTTGCTCCCAGCTGCTGTGCCTTCTGGGCAGCGTAGGTAGCAACGTTTCCGGAGCCGGAGATGCAGACCGTTTTGCCCGCGAGCGAGTCGTTCTTCTCGGCAAGCATGTGGGTGAGGAAGTAAACCGCGCCGTAGCCGGTTGCCTCGGTGCGAGCGAGGGAGCCGCCGAAGGAGAGGCCTTTGCCGGTCAGGACGCCGGTCCACTCGTTGCGAAGGCGCTTGTACTGGCCAAACATGTAGCCAATCTCGCGCGCGCCAGTGCCAATGTCACCAGCCGGAACGTCGGTGTTTGGGCCAATGTGGCGAGCAAGCTCAGTCATAAAGGACTGGCAGAATGCCATAATCTCGCGGTCAGACTTGCCCTTTGGATCAAAGTCGGAGCCGCCCTTGCCACCGCCCATGGGGAGTGTGGTCAGGGAGTTCTTGAAGATTTGCTCGAAGCCAAGGAACTTTAGGATAGAAAGGTTAACGGTTGGATGGAGACGGAGGCCGCCCTTGTAAGGTCCAATTGCGGAGTTAAACTCGATGCGGTATCCGCGATTAACCTGAACGTTGCCAGCGTCGTCAATCCAGGGGACGCGGAACATAACAATGCGCTCTGGCTCAACAAGACGCTCGAGCAATGCGGCTTTCTCGAACTCTGGATGAGCATCAAGTGCAGGTTGGATGGTGGTAAGAACTTCTTTTGCTGCCTGGATAAACTCAGGCTGATCTGCGTAACGCTCTTCAAGCTGTGCGATTACCTTAGATGAATAGCTCATGAAACCCCTTTCGAAGTGGTTACGAATAGCATAGTCATCCAATGTTTCGATTACATAACAAAATAGAAAAATCTGAGATACGAAAAATTAGTTCAAAAAGATTGCAATTTATTCTTGCTCTTGGGCGATTTGTCACCTATACTTTTCTCTCGGCTCGGGGTGTAGCGCAGCTTGGTAGCGCAACTGCTTTGGGAGCAGTGGGTCGCTGGTTCGAATCCAGTCACCCCGACCATTTTTTCTTTTTGCTTTACCCTTGCGGCGGTAGTTCAATTGGTAGAGCATCAGCCTTCCAAGCTGACTGTTGCGGGTTCGAGTCCCGTCCGCCGCTCCATAAAATTTCCTATTTTAAATTATCTCCAGTTCAAGGCATAATTCTGAATATTTATCCCACCTCTTGTTTCTTCATGGGTCTGGTGGTTTTTAGAAGAGTTAGCGATTTTTCCACGGTTATCTCTGTTTTCACAGATATTTTATTAGCAATTTTCTTCTTTACTTGTCATGATCAACTTTTGATTTATTTCCTTGAATATTCATGCAATTAAATTCATTTCTATGCATACGTAATTTTCAGGCTCAAAATTATGTTCCGAAAAAGGTAAAAAACGCGTTTAGTTGGAAATGAAAATTGAAAATTAGACGTTTTATCTCCAACTAAGACGATTTTTTACCGCCTCAAAAACTTTTATCTGGGCAAACGTTGTATGCAGAAAAATGAAATCTCCAACTAAACGGATTTTTTACCGCTTGAGGATATCTTTTGTCTCAAACAGTGTTGATTGCATAGACTGCGCAGACCAACGCCCAACTAAGCATCTACCCTACTCTACTTTACCAAGCAAAAAAGAAGGCTGTGCGAAGCACAGCCTTCTTTGCACTTGTGATCTATACGCCGAAACTAACGGCGAGCCTTTACAGAGTACGCAAGACCGGAAGCAATAATACCTGCAGCAGCAAGTGCGCTTGCAATGGACATTGCATCACCAGTATCTGGCAGGTTAGACCTCTTCTTCTTAGGAGTCTTAGGCTTTGGCTCTGGATTAGGATCCGGCGTTGGGGTTGGTGTAGGAGTTATTGGCTTATCAGCTGTAGCAACTTCCGCAGGAACAATGGTCTGATCTGCAGCATTGAATGTTGCAGGAGCTACCGTAAATGGAATCTGATTTGCATTGAGTTCATATCCCTCTGGAGATGCAGTCTCAACCAGGTAATAATCGCCTGGCGTTAGATAGAATTTATCTCCATCCTGATAGATACCCTTAGTCAGCAAATCCGCAGTTGCTGCAGTGTTCTGAACCAGCGTAGTCAGCTCAGTCTTAGTAAGAACATCTCCGGATGTAAAGGTACCGTCTGCACCAGTAGTAAGCCCCTCTTTAACCAGTGTGCCATCAGCCTTGTATAGGCTATAGGTTGCACCAGCAACAGACTTGGAAGCATCATCAGAGTCAGTCTTCACAAGCTTCAAAGGAGAAGGAACTGCACGATATGTGAGGTAATACTGCCTGGTACGGTTTACAGAACCGTCTGCGTTGAAGCCAGGGGCCAAAACCGAATTATCACGAGGGCCAGAGTTATACGTACCAATTGCAAGAGATGTTCCCTCTGGGACATCGATATCGTTTGCAATATAGACGTAAGAATCACCAGGTCCCGCAGACTTAATCTCGTCAAACGACTTACGAACAGTGGTCAGCAGCAGATTGGTTGAAGGATCAGTCTCAAACTTATTACCGCCAGCAACAGAGTCATCTGCAGTAACGCCAGCATACTCGGGCATGTACACAACATGACCCTTAGTGTTGTAACGAGCAGACACCTGACGATCCTCAAACGCTGCAGAAGTTGTATACGTTGCAGCAAGATCATCAAGACCAAGAACACTCACTGCACCGTTACCATAAATAGGAAGGCCGGCATTTCTTTGAGCGATAGGATCACTTAGACCAAGACCATTAAGCTGCCTGTATGCCAGATCGTCGACATAGTGATACACAGCCGTTGCTGTATCAATGACTCGCGCAGGATAGCGCTTGGTGTATGCGTGAGTGCCTCCCCAAGATTTCTTAATGCCACCCTGAATTCCCAGTTGATAAGACCTATCAGAAATGTTCAGTGGTGCTGAGAACTCAATGTACTGACGAGCCGTGACTGGTGCAGTAAATACAGCAGCAGGCTCTTCATAAGAAGTGCCACCCATAATAGACTGACCATTGACCTTGACGGTAAACATCAAATTAGTCTTTGGACCACCACCCGATAGAGCACCTGTTGCATCCATTGGCTTGTACGTATCAACAGCAGCATGCGCCGAAACAGCCACCTTACGCAGGCCATAACCATTTGGATCATTGTGTGGGAAGTTGATCAGATTCTCTGTATCGCCGAGAAGGACGTAGTAAGCGCGAATTTCTCCGCCCTCGGCAATCATCTGCGCAACAGAATATTTAGTTGGATCCATATCCAACTTGAGCGCAGTACCATCAGGCTTTACCCAGTAATAACGCGCGATGACACCCGTACGGTCCTCTCGCGGTTTAGCAGCCTGAGCAGTAATCTCTGCCTGAATTTCAGCATCTGAAATAAAGTCAGGGAATGGATTTGCCACGGTCTGCGTACCGTCAAGCGGAGCGCCGTCCACATCTTCGGAATAAACTGTTGGGTCAGCAGCAAATGCTGTGTGTGGCAGAGCAAACGCCAAAATTGCACCCACAAATAGCATAAGAATTGCTAAAACCGTAAAGCGAGAAAATCGAGTACTTCTAACGCTTCTAACAGAAGTGCTGTTCATACATCCTTCTTCCCTCGTGAAGGGTGAATATTTATGTATATACCATAGCTCATTTCTTGTCATTTATGCAGATGAGACCAAAACAGATGATATTTTTGTTCATTAAGTCGCTAGAGGAACACATTCAAGCGGCCTAGACTATTGGTCTAGGCCGCTTGTTAAGTCCACTTGTTAAGACTGCATGAGACCGCTGGCTTAAGTAGCGGTTTGATGGTCCGTATTACTTACATCTACTTATCAGGAGTAAGGTGCCAAATCTCATTGTTATATTCGGCAATAGTTCTATCAGATGAGAACGTTCCTGCCATAGCAATATTTACAAGAGACTTCTGGAGCCACGCTCTCCTATCCTCATAATCATCAAACACGTGCTCTTTTGTTGAAATATATGCTTCCAAATCAAGCAACGTCATAAACCAATCTTTTGAGGACAAGTTTTTGTGAAGACGCTCCAGGCGCTCCTCATTTCCAAGAGAAATAAACTCTGGGCTAATTAAGAAATCAACGAGTGGTTTAATCTGGGGTTTCTTATAAAACTCTTTTGCTTTGTAACCTTTGTGCTCATAAAGGCTTACAACCTCATCACTTGAAGCACCAAACGCGTAGATATTCTCCTTGCCTACCAAGTCGGCAATTTCTACATTTGCACCATCAACTGTGCAAACGGTAACAGCGCCGTTAAGCATGAACTTCATGTTGGAAGTTCCAGAAGCCTCCTTGGAAGCCAGTGAAATCTGCTCAGAGATATCTGCTGCTGGAATAACGTGCTCAGCGGTAGTAACGTTGTAATTCTCGATCATTATCACCTGAAGATATGGTGAAACATCTGCATCGTTTGCAATCAAAGACGAGAGAACAAGAATTGCATGAATGATATCTTGAGCAGCCACGTATGCTGGTGCAGCCTTACCACCAAAAATGACAGTAATAGGATGCTTTGGAAGGTGTCCAGACTTAATATCAAAATATTTCCAAATCAAATAAAGCAATAGCATTTGCTGACGCTTATATTCGTGGAAACGCTTCACCTGGACATCAATAATGGAGTCGGCATTAACTTTTGCATCTTGAGTGTCCAGCAAAAACTTGCTCATTCTATCTTTGGCTATATGCTTTATCTCTTGCAGCCTATTAAGAACTTCATCGTCATTCTGATACTCTAAAAGTCCCTCGAGATTACCAGTTGTTCTCCAGCTATCTCCTATCAACGCATCAAGATACTCGGCAAGCTCGGGATTACAACCCATGAGCCAGCGACGGAAAGTGATTCCATTAGTTTTGTTAGAGAATTTCTCTGGGTACAGATCAAAGAATGGCTTGAGCTCTGTCTCTTCCAAAATCTTAGTATGAAGCGCTGCAACACCATTGATACTAAAGCCGTAATGAATGGCAAGGTTAGCCATGTGAACTTTCTTATCAATGATGACTTGTACACTTGGATCTGCAACGGTACTACGGATGTGTTCGTCAAGCTTTTTGATAATCGAAGCAATCTTTGGAGATACTTCCTCGATAAATTTAAGAGGCCATTTCTCAAGAGCTTCTGCCAAAATCGTATGATTTGTGTATGCAACTAGTGAAGAAACAATGGTTACAGACTCTTCAAACGAGATATCGTATTTCTCAGTCAAGATACGAATAAGCTCTGGAATTACCATTGTGGGGTGCGTATCGTTAATCTGAATCACAACATAGTCAGCGAGGTCATGAACATTACTGCCGCGCTCAACCGCTTCTTTAACAATCAGTTGTGCAGCATTTGAAACCATAAAATATTGCTGGTACACACGAAGAAGCTGACCGTCTTCATCCGAATCGTCGGGATACAAAAAGAGCGTTAGATTCTTTTTTAAAGCAGTCTTATCAAAATCAATAGCGTCATCGGAGACTAATGATTCATCAATACTTTGCAGGTCAAACAAACGAAGTCTGTTTTTCTTTGTTCGGCCATATCCCAAAACATCAATGGAATAGAGCTCAGATGTCACCGAGAAATCTCTAAATTCCACGGTAAATGATGTCTTCTCGTCTTCAAGCCACCTATTATTAGCAAGCCAAGCATCTGGAACGGCAGTTTGCTGTCTATCTAAAAACTGCTGATGAAAGAGTCCAAAATGATACTTAAGGCCTACACCATCGCCTGGCAGACCAAGTGTTGACATGGAGTCGATAAAGCATGCCGCCAATCGACCAAGACCACCGTTACCAAGTGAAGGCTCAACTTCAAGCTCTTCGATGTCTTCGAGCGAATGGCCTGCTTTAGAAAGCTGCGCTTTTACCTCGTTATAAATTCCCAGATTGATGAGGTTATTTGAAAGCAGCTTGCCAATCAGAAACTCAGCGGAGATGTAATAGAGCCTCTTCTTACCATTATTTAACGGAAGAGCTTCTGACTTACTCTTAACCACTTGAAGCAGTAATTCAAAAACCTGCCTGTCAGTAATTTCAGACAGGGGTTGGTTAAATTGTTGAAGAGATAAAGTGTCTAAGTTCATTACTTCTCCTCTTTGTACACTCTGAAGTACATCTCAGTAATAGTTCTTAAAAAATCTTCTATATGACGCGTAATGGCTCCTTGCTTCATACGCCAACACCAGTTACCTCCAACAGTGGCTGGAACATTCATGCGTGCAGAATCATCTAAGCCAAGAAGATCTTGCATGGTGTGAATACAAGTGTCACTCACAGAAGCTGCAATTCCACGTGAAAGCGCCTCACCAATTGGCTCATCTTTTGAGCGATGCAGGTAAATATCTGCCTGTTCACGCTCTCTATCAGTAGCCTGAGTCTCATACCAACCACGAGCAGTTGGATTATCATGCGTTCCCACATAAGCAATGGTATTTGCAGTGTAATTGTGAGGAAGATCTCTTGAATCATGCTTTCCATCAAATCCGTACTGCAAGATTTTCATTCCTGGGAAACCAGTTTTATCTCGCATGGCGATAAGCTCTGGTGTAATTAAGCCAAGGTCTTCCGCAATGATTGGAAGCTTACCCAGCTGCTTTTCCAGTTCCTTAAACAGCTCCAAATCTGGCCCTTTAGTCCATTTGCCTTCTGTAGCATTTGCAGCTCCGTAAGGAATCTCCCAATAGGCTTCAAAACCTCTAAAATGATCAATTCTAAGCACATCAAACATCTCAAGATTTGTCTGTACACGCCAAACCCACCATGAATAGTGCGATTTCTTCATATACTCCCAGTTATAAATGGGATTTCCCCAATATTGACCGGTGGAAGAAAATTGATCAGCAGGAGTGCCCGCAACCGTAATAGGCCGTCCTGTTTCATCCGTTTTAAACAGTTCTGGCTGTGCCCACATCTCAACAGAATCGCGCGAGACATAAATGGGAAGATCACCAATTATAAGTACTCCCCTTTTATTGGCATAAGTCTTAACCTTTGCCCATTGAGTAAAGAAGAAATACTGAGTCATCTTGTGATACAAAACTGACTTTTGCAGTTTCTTAATTTCTTTTGCAGTAGTCTCGTTTCTGTGCTGATAAAGTTTTGGCCACTCCCAGTAGGCTTTATGTCCAAACTCTTCCTTTAGAGACATGAACTCCGCATATGGATCAAGCCACTCTGCGTGATCGTGACAGAACTTCTCAAAATCAGCAGGAACATCTTGCATAAACCTATCAAAGGCACGGTTAAGTAAACGACGATGAGTTACAAAAAGCGCACCATAATCAACACAAGTATTGCTAGTCCCAAAAGAAATATCTTCAAAGTCATCTGACTTTAAATAGCCAAGTTTCTCAAGATCTTTTAAATCTATATAGTAAGGACTTCCCGCTGCAGCAGAAAAAGACTGATAAGGAGAGTCACCATAACTTGTGGTAGTAAGAGGCAAAACCTGCCAATACCTTTGTTTTGTCCTGACGAGAAAATCAATAAAATCGTAGGCTTCTTTGCCAAACGTGCCAATCCCATATGAATTTGGAAGAGAAGAAACGGCCATAAGTACTCCGCTTGCTCGTCCCATAGTTGCCTCTTTCACAAAAAGAGTACTGGCTTATCTTTTCAAGATAAGCCAGTACAAAGCTTTAATACTTAACTAGATTATCCTGTGTATTCTTATCAAAGAGATGAACAGCATTGTCTTCAAATTTAAACCACACTTCATCTCCAATTTTGAGGTTTCGTTTAGCAAACTCAGTTGCTGGAACGATAAGAACAAAGTTGCCGTCATCAGTATGAACATGAAGATGCACAGTAGAGCCCATAAGCTCGCTTACCTCAAGATTGCCCTTAAAAGCGCCAATTCCATTTGGCTCAGTCAAATAAATTTGCTCGGGTCTAATGCCGACAATGACATCTGTTGCTGGTGCAGCAACCCAAGACTGCGCTAACAGATTAGCCATCTCAGGAGAAATTTCAAATGACATGTTATCTGTCTCCACATGGAACTCATTGTCCACGCGAATAAGATGTGCGTTAAAGAAATTCATTTGAGGCATGCCAATGAAACCAGCAACAAAGAGATTAGCCGGTCTATTAAACACTTCTTGTGGTGTTCCAATTTGCTGAACAAAGCCATCCTTCATAATGACAATGCGATCGCCCAAGGTCATTGCCTCTGTTTGGTCATGTGTAACATAGACAAAGGTTCCATCAACCTTCTGACGAAGCTTAATAATCTCTGTACGCATCTGGTTTCTTAGCTTTGCGTCAAGGTTTGAAAGTGGCTCATCCATCAAGAAGACTTTTGGATCACGAACAATTGCACGACCAATTGCAACACGCTGACGCTGACCACCGGAAAGTGCCTTTGGCTTACGATCAAGATATGCCGTGATGCCTAATGTTTCTGCAGCTGCACGGACTTTTTGATCAATTACTTGTGGGTCAACCTTCTTAAGCTTAAGGGTGAACGCCATGTTGTCATAAACGGTCATATTTGGATACAGCGCATAGCTTTGGAAGACCATTGCGATGTCTCGATCTTTTGGTGCAACATCATTGACAAGCTTTCCATCAATATAAAGCTCGCCAGCAGAAATATCTTCTAGGCCTGCAATCATGCGAAGCGTAGTAGATTTGCCGCAGCCCGAAGGACCAACAAGCACCACAAACTCGTGCTCCTTGATAGTGAGATTGAAGTCTTGAACAGCGACAACACCCTCTTCAGTCACCTCAAGGTTGCTCTTTTTCTGCTCAGTTTTCTTACCAAAGAGAGACTTGCTCTTCTTCTCATTTGGGTAAATCTTTTTTATATTCTTTAAAACGATTTCTGCCATGATAAAAACCTTTCAGAAATGCCTATAGCTTGCTGCAATACATTGAGATTTAGCCTTTTACCGCGCCAGAAATGACACCATTGATGATGTAGCGCTGGCACAGCAAATACATAATGACAATTGGGACAATAACCATCATGATGCAGGCAAACATTGGACCCATCTCTACGCGTCCATATCCACCTCTAAAGTACTGAATCAGAATTGGGATAGTTTGGTATTTGGTTCTATCCAGTACGAGGTATGGAAGCAAATAGTCATTCCAGACCCACATGGTTTCGAGAATACCAACAGAAATATACGTTGGCTTCATAATAGGTAAAACAACATGGAAGAATGTCTGAAGTGGGTTGCAACCATCAATAGTTGCAGCTTCCTCAATCTCAAGAGGAATGGTCTTAACAAATCCAGCAAACATGAATACTGCTAATCCAGCGCCAAAGCCCAAGTAAATGAAGCAAATATTGAAAGGAGTATTAAATCCAAGCGTGTTTGCCATATTGGACAGCGTGAACATAAGCATCTGGAAAGGCACTACCATCGAGAAGACAAACAGGTAGTACAAAATGTTGCTAATGCGATTTTTTACACGAACAATAAACCATGCACACATTGAGCAGCAAACCAAGATCAGTGCTACAGATGTGATGGTAATTACTAGAGAATATCCAAAGGCTGCTAAGAAACCTTGCTTCTCTAAAGCGGCAATGTAGTTAGCAAAGCCTGCAGAGTTCTCTGATGTAACAAAATCAAACGCCGTGGATGTAGTAATAGTTGTTTCTTCTTTGAATGAATTCATCAAGATCATAACCATTGGATAAATCCATGCAAGAGAAAGAATGGTAAAGAATACAGCAAGAATTTTATTAATGATTTTATCGCGCTTCATTATTGCTGCACCTCCCTCGACCTGGTGGCTCTCAGCTGAATCATGACAATACAAATAACTAGAATGCAGAAAATAACAGCTTTAGCCTGGCCGATACCCATCCACTTTGCTCCCTGTCGAGCGTAGAAGGTATTGTAGATATTAAGAGCAAGCATTTCGGTTGCGTGCTTAGGCTCACCTGCAGTAAGTGCTAAGTTCTGATCAAATAATTTAAAGCCATTTGTTACCGTCAAGAAAAGACAAATAGTAATGGTAGACATAAGGTTTGGAATTTTTACCTTCCAAAGTGTCTGCCAAGCATTTGCTCCATCAACTCTCGCTGCTTCAAGATAATCACTTGGGATAGACTGCAGGCCAGCAATATAAATGATCATCATGTAACCAACTTGCTGCCAAAGAGTAAGAAGAATCATTCCCCAGAATCCAGCAGTGCTATTAAGCGCAAGAAGCTGCTCGCCCACAATAGAAAGCGCGCAGTTAATCAAAATATTCCAGATGTATCCCAGAACAATGCCGCCAATAAGATTAGGCATAAAAAAGACAGTTCTAAATGAATTGGTACCCTTAAGGTCTTTTCTAGTTAAGGCAAGCGCAATTGCGAGCGCTAATACATTAATAAGAACTGTTGAGACTAATGCAAATAATGCGGTATACCAAAAAGCATTAGCAAACTGTGGGTCAGAAAACGCTGCTACATAGTTATCTAGACCAACTGGTTTAGCATCGCTAATGGTAATAAATTTACAAAACGAAAGATAAAATCCCTGCACAAACGGAATCATAAAGCCAAACAAAAAAGATAGCGCAGTAGGCAGAACAAATAATGGCCACCACCGCTTCAACATCTTAGCCATAGAGATACCCTCCAATAACAAGAGACGAGAAGAGAGATCTCTCTTCTCGTCTCTCACCAATCAAAGCATTACTAGAAGGACTACTATGCGTTAGCCTCTTTTTCAGTCTTCCAACCGTCAACAAATGCAGACTTAACAGCATCCCAGTCCTCTGTTCCTGCTGCATAGCCCTTAAGTGCACTGGAGAGATTGTTCTTCCACTCCTGAGAAGGAATGTAAATGAAGTCCCAAGCAACAGACTCATTGCCCTTCTTTGCATACTCAGCTGCAATGTTTGCAAGAGCATTCTTAGTTGCCTTTGCGTTCTTGAATGGAATGGTGAAGCCCATTTCCTCAGCAATTGCAGTGGTAGCTGTATCAGAAGTCACGCACCAATAGATAAAGTCAAGTGTTGCCTTCTGAGAAGCGTCGTCTGCCTTGGAGCTTACGCACCAATAGTTCTCGCCGCCGGAGCACATACCCTGCTTCTCTTCACCCTTAACACCAATATAAATTGGAATCATACCAAGAGCATCGTCACCAAGCTTCTTGATGTCATTGTATGCCCAGGTACCGTTCTGGTAGAAGACTGCGTCGCCGTTAACAAACTCTGCCACAGCGTCATCACCAGTCTTGCCAGAAAGCTCTGTTGGGCTGCATGTAGCATTGTTGATATAGAGATCAAAAATCTGCTTGTAGTTAGGGAGATACGTTCCCTTAATTTCTTTAGCCTCAGGATTACCAGTATCCTTGAACTCATAGTACAGAGGAAGATTTGCAAGGTGTGTGGTAAAACGCCAGTCAGAACTGGAATCAAGGCCAGCACTGGTAAATGCGCCCTTTACGCCAAGCTCTGCTTTGCGAGCCTGAATATCCTCAACGACCTTCTTCAGTGAGGCAAAGTCCTTGATGTCGTCTCCCTTATAGCCAGCCTTCTCAAGCAGCTTCTTGTTGTAGATAATGCCGTAGTCTTCCTCTACATAGTCAACACCGTAGACAACGCCATCCTCCTGAAGTTTAAGAGCGTCATTGGTGAGCTCATCCAGAATCTTGGCACCCTTTAGGTCAATACAGTAATCCTTTACACCAATAAGACCAGAAGGACCATTTGTCTGGAACAGTGTTGGAGCTACAGAGGCGTCCTTGTTAATCTCAGACTGGAATGTCTGTGCATAGGTATCAGAAGCAGCAGTTACTACCTTTACAGGAACCTTTGTTTCCTCAGTATACTTAGCTGCAAGATCTTTCCACTGCTGATCAGCCTCAGGCTTGAAGTTCAGGAAATAAACTGAACCGTTTGCAGAATCAGACCCTCCCTGCTTTTTGTCGTTATTTCCTCCACAAGCAACAAGACCCAGTGAGCAAAGAGCTGATGCACTTAAGGTGACAAACTGCCTACGATTGATACCGGACATAAGACTCCTCCTTAGAGAGTGCTCCTAACCCTTTGCTAGGTTGCATCTCTTCTCATGATTTTCATAAGCTATGCTTTGATACACGTTCAAAACAATTTTGCTTATGTCTACAAAATAAAAGTATATTAGTATTAACGAGTTGTTTAAACAACTTACTTCTGAGCGGTATGAAATTATCGGTAAATGGTATGAAAGGAATCATTTTATGTAACTTTCATTTTATAAAGCTACTATCTAATCAAGAGCAACTTGAACATGCAACTCCAACCTTCAACAGCACGTTAAGGAAAAAATATGCCAAGCGCACGGTTTAATACGATTTATCATGATTTAAAAAATAAGATCTTAGACGGGACATATGCGTATGAGTCCTATTTACCAACCGAGATGGAGCTTACTAAGATATATTCCTGCTCCAGAAACACCGTTCGACGTGCGCTCACACTTCTGTCCGATGAAGCCTTTCTTCAGCCTATTCACGGTAGAGGCGTACGCGTTATTTGGCAGAAAAAGCCAAGTGAGGTTATTGGCTCATTAGAAGGACTTGAGTCCTTTCAAGAATATGCCCACAGAAACAATCTTGTACCTGAAACAAATGTCATTGTCTTTGAGCACGTTCCTTGCACAGACGATATTTCTCATCAAACTGGTTTTAAAGCAGGAGAAGAACTTATCCACATTGTTCGAATCCGTAAACTCGACGGATCTTCTCGCCAGATAGACAACGACTACCTTTTAGCATCTGCCGTTGGAAATCTAACCATTGCTGATGCATCAACGTCTATTTATGCATACCTAGAAAACACGCTTCATATGAAAATTCTAAAGAGCAAAAGAACAATCAGTGTTGAACTGGCAACTGAAGAAGACCAGCAACATTTAGAGCTTGGAGATTTTAACTGCGTTGCAGTGGTGGAAAGCCATTCATTCAACTCAAAAGGCGTTATGTTTGGCTTCACACAAACTCGTAGTCATCCAGAAACGTTCTGCTACAAGGTTATTTCAAAAAGATAATCTGCGGTTAAATGTGCAGAATAAATTTCTTCTCTAGTTTGTGGAAAACGGTATAGCCAATTACGAGGGCAAGAACTGCAGAAACAAGGCAGCCTAAAATGGTGCTTGTTGCAGGAAACTTCTGGAAAAGAAGGCAGTCTCTAATAAATGTTACAAAGTGGAACATTGGATTAAAGCGCTCAATCTGAAGCATCCAAGGCGACATGATATTAACGGAGTAAAAGAGCGGTGTACCATACATCCAGGCAGTGGTTACAACGCTCCACAGGTGGATAACGTCTCTAAAAAAGACTGCGAGGGCCGAGAGAAGCATTGCAAGACCGATGCAAAAACAAGCTAGAAGCAGCAAAGCAACAGGTGTGAGCAATGAATAAATTGTCAGCGGAATGCGGAAGACAAGCATAACAATGCCAACAGCAATGAGCGAAAAAAGATAGTTTACAACCGCAAAAAGCACCTTCTGAACAGGGAAAACAACACGATTGATGCGAACCTTCTTAAGCAAACTAGATGCATCAATAATTGAGCGCATTCCCATAGTGGTTGCATCGTTCATCAGCTGAAACGCTGTGTTACCAAGAATAAGATACAGAGGATAGTTCACAACATCCTCGGCGCGGTTGCCTAAAAACGTAGAAAAGACAACTGCCATAACGGTCATCATCAAAAGTGGGTTCAAAACTGACCACACAACGCCCAAAATGGAACGGCGATATTTGAGCTTAAAGTCTTTACTTACCAGCTGACGCAAAATGAACTGGTCACGCTGATGTGTTGGATACCATGCATCTCGAGCAGAAACAGCAACAAGACTTGCACTTGCACTATTAGTATTTGCAGAAACTACGCTTGTGTCCTGCGCATTATTAGTTTGTGTTGAAGACTCGCTCACGCGCTATCCTTTTCTACCGATTTCTGTATGGTTTATCCTAGCACAGACAGACAAAGCCGTTTAAACTTGAAACGTTGTTGAACTGTTTTCTCCACTATTTTATTTGGATATGTGGTGACAAGACTATTTAGTAACAGCGCGCTCAACAGCAGCGCTTGTAGAAATGGTGCAAAATGTCTCAATCCCCTCTTGGACGCACGCTTATCATTGCTAATCCAGCTGCTCATAGCGGTAAAGGCGCAGCTGGTGCAGAGTTTGCTCGCCACTTTTTAACCAGCTATTCAGCGGCAACGGACGGATACGAACTCAAGCTCACCACAGCTATGGGAGACGCTCGTGTCATGGCCGCAGAAGCCGCAGATTTTGACACGGTTGTCGCACTTGGCGGAGATGGCGTCATCCATGAGGTGGTCAACGGCCTCATGTCCTTATCGCCAGAGGTGCGTCCAGCGCTTGGCATTATCCCTATGGGCTCAGGAAACGACTATGCACGCACCCTGGGTATGAAAATTAACGACCCCGAAGGTGCGTTTGCACAGCTGGTTCGCGGCAAGGTTAAGCAGCTAGAGATTGGTCGCATCAACGACGTCTACTTCATGGAGACCATGTCGTTTGGACTTGATGCAGCTATTGCAGCCGACACCACAAAGCGCCGCGCGAACAACTCCTCTACCGAGGGCGAGGCGCTCTTCTTAACCTCGGGTCTCAAGTTTATGGCTGCAGGTAGCAAGGGTTACCCTTGCACCGTTTCGTTTGATGGCGAGAAGGACATTGATCTTCAAGCGCTTATCATGGCCTTCCAGATTGGCCCTACGTATGGCGGCGGCTTTAAGGTCTGTCCGCATGCGCAGCCTGACGATGGCCTTCTTACCGTCTGCTACAACACTAAAGTGCCTATCATTCCTCACCTGCTGGCTCTGTTTGGCCTGGCAAGGGCTGGTAAACACGTCAACTCCCGCATCATTGAGGAGCGTCACCTCAAGCAAGCAGTGGTAACTTTCCACAAGCCTGTCCCTATTCAGGTAGACGGAGAAGAGCTTCCCTTTGCAGAACAGTTTGTCATTGAGGTTATTCCCGCTGCACTTTCCGTGATTGTTCCCTAGCGCACAGAGCGACTCCTGCGCCGTAGGTCGCGCTTCGAGGCTCGGGCTTTACTGGTTGCGCATTGCGAGAAGATCGGTCTTCTCGCCAAAAAGGTTAGCGTTAAAGAAACAGGGGCACCTGCCAGCGCAGATGCCCCTGAATTTGTATCGTGTAAGCTAAGATTTAGCAACTAGAACTTAGCGAGCTTCACGCTCAAGCAGAGCCTTAACCTCAGCTGCGGTATCAAGCTCCATGACGCGAGCTGTAAGCTCGTCTGCCTCAGCCTTTGTCCAAGCAGCAATGGTCTTGCGGGTGCGCAAGACAGATGGTGCAGAAACGGAGAACTCGTCCAGACCAAAGGAAAGCAGGACTGGGATGAGCAGTGGATCTGCAGCTGCCTCGCCGCACATACCAACCATGATCTTCTCCTTGTTACCCTCACCAATGAGGAACTTGAGGGAACGGAGAACGGATGGCTGGTAAACCTCGTAGAGGTAGGCAACGCGGTCATTACCGCGGTCAGCGCACATGGTGTAGCCAATAAGGTCGTTGGTGCCAATGGAGAAGAAGTCGCACTCACGAGCCAGCTTGTCTGCAATCAGGGATGCAGATGGAGTCTCGATCATGGTACCGACCTCAATGTCCTTGTTGTAAGCTACGCCCTCAGCGTCAAGCTCACGCTTGCATTCCTCAACAAGAGCCTTAGCCTGGCGGACCTCATCAACGGTGGTGACAAGAGGAAGCATAATCTTGATGTCACCAAATGCTGATGCGCGGAGAAGAGCGCGGAGCTGAACCTTGTACTGCTCAGCATTGTTGAGGCAGTAACGGATAGCGCGGAAGCCCATGAATGGGTTCTCCTCAGCCTTCATGTTGAGGTAAGGAATCTCCTTATCGCCACCGACATCAAGCGTACGAATGATGACTGGCTTATCCTTCATGCGAAGAGCAACCTTCTGGTAAGCAGCAAACTGCTCCTCCTCGCTTGGGAGCTCCTTAGCGTCCATGAACAGGAATTCGGAGCGGAAAAGACCAATGCCCTCAGCGTCAGCATCAACTGCGCCGTTTGCGTCATCTGGGTTACCGATGTTAGCAACAAGCAGAACCTTGATGCCGTCAGCAGTTACGGTCTCCTTGCCGCGATAAGCCTCAAGAGCAGCCTTCTCTGCAGCATAAGCCTCAGCCTGAGCCTTGTACTCAGCAAGCTCAGTCTCGGAAGGATTGACAACAACCTTACCGTTAGTGCCGTCGACAACAATAGCATTGCCAGTTGCAACCTCAGAAGTGATGTTGGGAACAGAAAGAACTGCAGGAATCTCAAGAGCACGAGCAATGATTGCGGAGTGAGAAGTACGACCACCAGTCTCGGTAACAATACCTGCAACGTGGTCCTTATCGATGTCTGCAGTCATTGAAGGAGTCAGCTCATGGCAGACAATGACGGAGTTCTCTGGAAGTGTGGAGAGGTCAACAACCTCTTTGCCAAGCAGGTCAGCGAGAAGACCAGTCTTGACGTCAGCAACATCTGCTGCGCGCTCACGGAAGAGCTCATCCTCCATGCCAAGGAACATGTTGTAGTACATGTCGTAGGCGTCGCTTACAGCCTGCTCAACGCAGGTGCCGCCATCAATAGCACCGTTAACAGCCTCTTTGATGCCCTCATCCTCAGCAAACTCAATGTGGGCACCCATAATAGCAGCGGCTTCCTCGCCCACTGTCTTGGTCATACGCTCAATCTGTGCGTTAGTCTGTGCAATAAACTTAGTTACAGCCTCTGCGTAACGAGCCTTCTCTGCAGCAGTGTCTTCAACAGTGTGCGGAGTAAAAGTGAGGTCTGGATCTACGGCAACCTGAGCAGTACCGATGCCGATTCCGTTGGATGCATTGACTCCCTCAAACATACTTGCTCCTATCATTGTCCGCGAAGCGGTGTATAACGTTCTGCAAGCCTATCCACATAGGACAACAGTCGCAGAAACAAACCTGTCTTTGTACAGGGTAACATTTTTTTGACCTGTTACGTTGTGAGTATCTTTAAATAAATTTCAATAAAAAACACTTGGCGAGAAAATCCTTCTTGCCAAGTGTTTATGCGTTCACAATAGTAAAGACGCTCTGTTTACTCCACGCGGAAAGAGCGCACCATCTGAGGGTTTCTCGCCAAAAGAACTATGCGTTCTAGCTGCGATTACTACTCAGAATCTGCAAGCCAAGAAGACTTAGCCTCGCGGCTCTCCTCTTTCTGGCGAGCAAGCTGAATCTCTTCAGCAATAGAGGCAGGCATTTCTCGGCCCATCTTCTTGTAAAGAGCAGTAACAACGCGATCAATGGTTGCGCGCTTTGCGATTCCTCGACTTGCTGCAGTTGCAGTACCGCAAGCAGAAGCGTAGATAAGCGCGGTGTCGTAATCGTAGCCAGCGGTGGTCTTTGCCAGGAAGCCTGCGACCATGGAGTCACCAGCGCCGGTTGCGTTAACCAGGCGAATCTTGGCGGTTGGAACAATGTGCTCAGTTCCGTACTCGTCCAGAAGCAGAGAACCTGCACCACCACAAGAAACGATAACGTTGCGAGCGCCGCCATCCTGGAGCTTCTTTGCAAATGGAATGCACTCTTCTGGGGTCTCTGGATTGGCATCAAAGATGCGGCCAACCTCGTGGTTGTTAGGCTTGATCAGGAATGGCTGAGCCTTGATAGCCTCCATAAGCAGCTGACCAGGAGCGTCGACAACAAACTGGATACCGCGACCTGCAAGCTGAGCCATAAGACGAGTATAGATATCCTCTGGAAGCGAGCTTGGAATAGATCCCGTAAGAACCAGGGTGTCACCTGCGCCAACAACGTCCATGCGCTCCAGCAACTCATCAACCTTTTTCTCTGGAATGCGTGGACCATTGCCGTTGACCATGGTCATAACAATGCCGTTGAGCTTGACATTAATACGAGTAAAGCCAGAATCAAGCTTAACGAAGTTGCTTGGAATGCCCTGACGCTGCAGGTCACTGAGCAGGTATTCACCAGTAAAGCCACCAACAATACCCATGGCAACGGTGACTTTATCAAGCTCATTTAAGAGTGTGGAGACGTTAATACCATTACCACCGCAGTGCAACTCTTCTGAGGAGGAACGGTTAGTAAAGCCCATGTCCAATGTGTTTGGATGCATGACATAGTCAAGCGCGGGATTAAGCGTCATTGTGTAAATCACGGCGAGTCCTCCGAACTACAATAAAATCATGGAGACTTCAGTATGACGCAATCGCTCTCAACAAACAATTAGAAACTAGCGACTCACAAAAAATAAAAACCCCGACGCAAGCCGGGGTTTGAAATTTAAATGGTGGATCGTCAGGGGTTCGAACCCTGGACCTTGGGATTAAGAGTCCCCTGCTCTACCAGCTGAGCTAACGATCCAATTAACGTTTCGAATGGGGTGGGAAAAGGGGCTCGAACCCTCGACCTACGGAGCCACAGTCCGTCGCTCTGCCAACTGAGCTACTCCCACCATTTGGCCACCTCATGAAACGCAGCTAAATCATTATTACAGAATCAGAAAAAGATGCAAGCGAGAAACGCAGATTTTTCAAACTCTTTTTTGATTTTCTTTGAAATCAGCTGACCTGAGGGGTTTCTCGCCAAACAAAATGCGGAGAAGAACGAGCTTCTCCGCAGGTGATTTCATGCACTATACGAGCAGGTATATGGTGGTATGTCAGTAGTGCGGTGTCAAGAAACCGCAATCAGTCCGCTTAAAGCTGCAGACTGTGTCTAGAAACCATGAGCCGTAAGTACTGCATCCAGGCGATCCAGCGCTTCCTCAATCTCCACCCGAGGGGCTGCCAAATTCCAGCGCTTGAAGCCTTGGGCGGCCTCGCCAAAGAAGACGCCGTCGGTGAAGAAGACCTGGGCCTCAAACTGCAACAGGTGGTCGAGCTCTTCTGGCGTAAGACCAAGATCTCTGAAGTCAAGCCACTGAAGGTAAGTTCCTGTGATTGGCGCAAGCTTCACTCGAGGGTGCTTGGCAGCAAAGAAGTCCAGGACCAGCTTCTGGTTATCGTCGACGGCCTTAATGCATGCGTCCAGCCATGCCCCACCTTTGCTGTAAGCCAGCTCACAAGCTTTGAAACTGATTGGATTGCACGAGGTAGTCTCTCGGGCCTGAAGGCGTTTCTCGAGGCGTGTGCGCAGCTCTGGGTTGCTCACGATGATGTTGCTGAACTGCGTGCCGGCCAAGTTGAAACTCTTTGATGCAGAGGTGCAGGTGATGGTGCGTGTTGCAACTTCATAGGAGATTGTTTCAAAGACGGTATGTGTGGAGCCTGGCATGATGAGGTCGTGGTGGATCTCGTCGGCAACCACGATGAGGTTGTGCCTAACCGCAATCTCTGCGATGCGCGTGAGCTCCTCTTTGGTCCACACGCGACCACTTGGATTGTGAGGCGAACACAAAATAAGCAGGGTATTCTTTGGATCAGCAGCAAGCTTTTCTAGCAGCTCAAAGTCAATGTCGTAGTGAGGACCCTCTGACAAGACAAGCGGACACTCTACGAGTGCACGGTTATTCTCCTCAACCGCCATGTAGAACGGATGGTAGACAGGCGTAAACAGAATGACGCCCTCGTCTGGCTGGGTAAACTCGGCAACAGATGCAAAGAGCGCGGGTACCACGCCTGAAGAGTTGAGCAGCCACTCGGGCTTTACGTCCCAATTATGGCGAGTCTTCATCCACTTGCACACAGCCTGCTTCATCTGATTAGTTGGCATGGAATAGCCAAGGATTGCGTCATTGATGTATTCCTTGAGGCCCTCGACAATCTCTGGGGCTGTGTGATACTCCATATCAGCAACAGAAAAAGGTGGAATACCAGGAGCTACATCAGGATTAACGTCATACATGACGTTCCATTTTCTAGAACCAGTACCAGCACGATCAACGCGTGATTCAAAATCGTAAGACATAGTGTCTCCATTCACGTAAGCCTGTAATCAGTGTAGCTGCTTTTAGTGTAGCTACTTTTCTTTTCCTTTGTCATTCTTCTGATAAGAAAATCTTTGATGGCACGACGTATTTGCAATCCTTATTGCTATAATGAACGACGCTATATGTCTCCTTAGCTCAGCTGGATAGAGCGTCGGTCTTCTAAACCGCAGGTCGCGCGTTCGAATCGCGCAGGAGGCACCAAAAACTCAAGGTAGATGGCTTGCTGTCTACCTTTTTTGTTAAAATTTTTATCAGCTGCCTCCATTTTGCCTCCAAACTGTATGACTACTGTAAAAGTAGAATACCTGTTCGAATAAAAGTTTTAACTATTTAGATAGGCGTTTACCTCGATATATTCAAATGAAGGGAATTGAGGGGCAATCGCTACTGTTAATCAGATTGAAACAATCCAGCGATTAAAGCGGTTAAATTCATTGTTACAAATGACCAGTTAAACGGCTTGTTGTAAGGCGTTTTAAGGCACGTAAAAATGAAAGTGGAGTATTTACCCACCAAAAAAGCCCTCATCTAGTAATAGATGAGGGCAAATCATTGCGATTATTGCTTTGGAACTAGATTCTCCGCTCCGCTTATCCAGTCAGTCTCGATTCCTCGCTCATGGAGCGCATACGAGACAATGCGTGCGGTTGCGTTGGCTTGTCTCCAGTCACCGTCATCATCCACGCAGTGATACTCATCGTATTCAGCTTGTGAGGACCAGTAGACCAGCTTCACGCTTGCTGGATAACCGCCAACCTCCTGTGCAGCTTCATCAATCTGACCCAGCGCGGCAGAGATCACTTGACGCTGAAGTTTCAAAGCGTCATCCAGGATGTCCCATGCGTCCTGCGGCGCGTTGTAGTTTGGATACTTGATGCTCTCCCAGCGTTTGACGGAGCGCTCGGACACCTCAAGCACAAGTGCAAGGTCTGCCTGGCTCATACCAACCTGCTCGCGTAGAGCCTTGAATTCTTGTTTGCTCCTCATGTGTATCTCCTTAAGAATCGGGGAGCCTTGCAGCTCCCCTTTGTCTTAGATGTTTGCGCTTTCAAATGCGTTTCTTGCGTCCTTGAAGCTACCGAACTCTTTCTCGCGGTTGAACCTAACGTTGAGCGTATCGCCGTTCGCATCTTCAGTCCAGCTGTCGATTGCAACAATGTAATATGCAACCTCGTTGCCGTCTTTTGTAGTGTAAGAGTGGTCTTGAAGCTCTACGCGGCTAACGACACCATGAGCGTTGTGGCTTTCTTTCCAGTTGATAACCTTCATTGTGTTCCCCTTTCTTGGGCTGAGGTATGACCTTTTGTCTCCCTCTTGTTATATATAATATAGTCCCCTTTCGGGACTAAGTCAACAACAATTTTAGAAATTTTTTTCGATGTAAAAAATTAGGGCTATACACGATACACAGCCCGTATAAAAGAGCAGGTAAATCAACTTCACCGCTCTTTTTTTTAGTAGCTCAATTATACCAAATCGGCATAAAAAAGAACCCCTCCCGTTGCAGCGGGAGGGGTTTGTTTGAGGAAGGAGAACTTGCTCCCAAAAATCTACAGTTACAGTATAACACTAAGCCTTAATGCCGGCGATATAACCGTCATCATTGGTTGTGACTGTAATGTCGCCGGTGAGCAGCTTGCCTTGCTTGTCAAAGGCACAGATGTTGTCTGCTCCAACCTCATAAAGGCAGTCTTCAACTCGTGAGCCGTCAGATCGTAGATAGTACCAGTTATTGTCTAGCTTGAGCCAGCCAGTAATCATGCGCCCTGTTTCGTCAAGGTAGTACCACTTATCTCTATCTTTATCTTCTACCCAGCCAGTAGCCATGTGGCCATCAGACGCAAGCAAATACCAGTTATCGTTGTACTTCAACCAACCATCAGAAGCGAGCGAACCATCGTCATTAAAGTACCACCAAAGCTTCTCGCTGCCCTCCCAGGAAGCATGAACCCAGCCGGTTAACATCCAGCCAGACTCGTTGAAGTAGTACCATTTCATGCCGACTCTGTACCAACCAACCGCATATTCACTCGATGACTCACCAGTTTGGTACCACCAACTGCCTTTGCCGTCGGTATGCCAGCCAACTTCAGAAGTCGAGCGAGTGCCAGTCATGACTTCGTACCAATAACATACACGCTCCATGTAGTGAGCGTTCTGAGAGCCAGCTAGCTCGCCAGGGCAAGCGGTTGCAGCAATCTGATTGTGCGGTCGAACATTACCACCCCAGCGAGGATAACCAAGTCCATACTTAATGAGCAACGCAGCAACAAGATGCGCTCCGCTTTCCTGAGTGGTCTCTGAAACCGTCCACGGGCTCGCATGATCGTTAGCATGCTCAATTGAAATACTGCGCTGGTTTTCTTCCCAACGTCCCACAGCATAAGCCGTGTCACTCTCATAGACATGCTGAGCAATTGCTCCTTCATTATCTACCGAGTAATGTGCGCTAACTTCGCCATTTGCTGACCACATCGCAGCAATGCTGTAAGGTGAAGAGCCAATAGAAGCCTCATGATGGATAGCGATATACTCAACCTTATGACCTCCGCGACCTGAAGTGTATGAAGTCGTAGGCGCCCATACGTCAGCGGTAATCTGACCTGAAAAATCAGCCATTGTTATTTCTCCTCGGTGTCTAAAGGGCTCGTGCTTGGTTTTTCGTACGTCATTGCACGCTCTGAATCGCTAATACCCTTTGTGGTTGGGTCAACCGTGACTCCAATAGCACCCAAGACGGCAACAACCACGGTACCAATGAGATAAGGATTGCTGATGAACTTCACAAACACATCAGCAAGGCTGCCCCATGTCGTAAGGTCCGAGTAAGCCAGTCCGAGGTAAGCCAGGACGGGACTCATAACGATACCTGCCATTCCCAGCCACCAGGCGGGGTTATGAAGACGTACTTTCCAGTTAATCATGTTTACTCCTTAAACGATTTTTAATCTTCGGTAATTACCTAATGGGTATGCGCCTTCTCTAGGCGCTCCAGTCTCCCCGCCTGGGTACGGGTCACATCCTCGACCACTGCTAGACGCGTATCGTGTTGAGCGATCGTATCTTTGACGCTAGAAATAACCTCATCAGTGCGTGCCATATAAGCAGCGAATGCCTTCTGATTGTCTTCAGCGTCTCCCTTAAGCTGCTTGATACCTTCTTCAATACGTACAAGGCGCATGGCATCTTCATTACTTGCTCTAGTCATTGCGCGGGCACCATTGATGAGCGAAACCATCATGCCAAGAAATGAGACAATGGCAATTATCTGCTCGAATGTTAGTGGATTCATGATCTCACCTCTAATGCCTTACCGTATATGTAAGAGAGCCTTGTCTCCATGCATTGGAGACTTTTCCACCCATATCCTGCAAAAAGATATCTCCATTTGGTCTTGCTGAGACAGCCGTAATAACGTCTGCGTGTCCAGGGCAGAAACCTGAGTTATATACAATAGATTCTGTATCGTCAGCGAATGAGCCGTACTTGTCATGATCTACTAAAGGTGGTCTCGCGCCTTCTGGAATAGTAAAGGGGCATTTAACTGCATCGTAAGAGACATTGTTTGCCAGCCAGCCTCTTACCTTGATAGTTACAGAGTTCCCTGTACGATAGATATGCCAGTAATTCTTGTAACCTCCCTGATCTTGCAAAATGACTGTTTCAAAATCGCCGTTATCATCTTGATAGAGCGTATTTGCAAACATAAAGAGCTGTTCTGGCTTAGACGCAACAACTCCATTGAGTTTTACGCGATAGAGTGGGAAATAGTCTTGAGCGTCACCATTTAAGACGTTACCTGCTGGTACTAAGGGGTCCTCAGCTTTACCAGATGTTGGAACACCTCGGAGCACCTCAAGCTTTGCTGACTCAATTCCCTGCGCGTTACGCTCATATTTAAGACAGATAAAGTCGTTACGGTTCTGTCCTTGAGTTCCAGAGGTGATTGTGACCTGCTCTGGAGCAGTTACACTTACTTGTCTACCGTGAAGAGAGACGTCACCGGTTGCAATAGTGACTCGATTTGCACTCTCTTGCGTAGCCGCCAGACGTTTACCAACAGCAAGCACGACGCTCTTCTCACCAAAAATACCAGCGTGCAAACGCCCTTTATCTGCGCCAGTAATATGAGGAGCTGTACCTTGGCCATCAACACATGTAACTGCCATATTAGCTCACCTTGCTTTCAAACTCTTTGAATGAGGCATCATGCTTTGCAAGGAGCTCTAAATAAGCTTTGTAGCACGTATCACAATACGTACGACTTTCCTCTCCTCGCTGTGATTGTCTCTTAATGTCATGCCACTGAGAGGTTGAGTAAGTATTGGTTGGAATAACAAACTCGGATTTACCGCATCTATCACAGGTATATCTAGCACCTTGTTCTTTAGCCATTACGCCGTCCTTTCCCACTTAAAACCGTCAAGTGACGGCAAACGTTTCCATGTACCGCCGAGGCTCGAGGGATTAAATGATTTAGTTGTTTCATAGATTGAACCGATTGGGTGAGCTGCCAGAAAGCCTCCACCTTGGTTAGCTCCCCCGCTAATTTGAAGGGTCACCATTGATTGAGCTATTGAAGTGATGCGTCCAAATTCGTCAACTGTAAGACGTGGAATCGCAAAATTGGCATTATTCCCAGCCACAATTGATTCTGAAAGACCGTATGAACCAGCCTCTGCACCAGAACTTTGAAGGCTTAAAGTGACGTTGGAACCCGTCTGGGAAACTGCAAGCGGCCCTGTTGAGGATACATTCTTGACGCTTGAATTTGCTGAAACTAACGCATTGTTACCAATGTCTTTTGCCTCATGTGCCTGACCTTGAGCTGCAATTGCAGCAGACTGTGCAGCTGCAATATGAGTCTCAATATCAGCAACCTTCTCATCCGACATAACCGCTGAGATACGATTGCCGACAATACGAATGCCAGTGCCGGCTACATAGGTAGTTCCAGCACCTTGTGACGCTCCAGAAGACTCAAATGAAACTCCATGTGAGCCTCGAGTCTGGTTTGGTGAAGTCACTTCATAACTTACACTCATTACCCCGCTCGCGACTTTTACTATCTTCTTGCCAATAGTCGCTTGAGTCCGTCTTCCTGTGTCTTGATTTTCGGCTACAACAACATCATCGATGTATAGATTCAAACCATCATGGACTGTAACGTCTACAGAAGACTGAGCTTGAAGTTCTTTAAGCTTCTTTGTTCCCTCTTTTTCAAGCTCCTCATCCTCAATATTGTTGTAGTCATAGAGCATAGATACTTCGTCTTGGACAAACAAACTTTGCGTCTTTGAAATACGTCCCGCCCGGTCTGCATAAAGGTGAATAACTGTACGACTTGCAAGCTCACCTTTACCAGCGCAAACTAAGTGATTTACAGGATGATATGACGTCTTAGACTTGTAATCCAGGGCGTCAGAATCAAGTCTGTTATCCGTGAGAGGCTCTAACCAAATAAGTGTCTTACCATCAGCGCGTTGAATTCTAAGACGTGAGCCCGCAGCGTTTGCAATGTGCCTTAATGCTGTGTAAGCGTCGCAAAAACGAGGTAGCTGGCACTTAATAATTGTCTCAGACTGTCCCGTTTTAGCCTCAAATACTGTTGCAAGATCTGCTAAAGTAACAATGCTCTCGATGGCCGTTTGAGCCTTATCTGAGATATTGATGTAGTCAGTACTCGGGACCAAGATTTTTGAAGCGAGCATACCGTGCCAGGTACGCCCGCTCCATGTAGTCGTAGACACACCGCCGTCAAGCGAGTCTGAAGCTGTGTCGATGATGCCACCATATTCTGTTCCATCGATAGATACTAAATATCCATCTTTGACTGGAATCGACGGGGCAAATACTTCAAAAGTATTCCCCGTATCTCCAAAAGAAAGGTCGAGCACATAGTCCTCTGTGCCGGCAATATCTTCACCGTCAGCCTTTGACACCGTTAAGATGTCCATGGAAGACCTCCTCTTGTTTCCCACCATTCAACATCAAAGCCAAATGTGCCGTCCCATGAGACGCTCTGAAAGCCCTGTTTTAGCGGTTCAAAGCAATAGTTACCGCTGCCCTTTCCGCTGCCTCGACTACCAACATCGAAGCGGTCTGACACGTCTCCAAGCTCAGTTACAAGCGTGATTGTCTTACGAGTGCGGGTACCATCTACAACAAGACGGCCTCCACTTGGGACCGTCAGTAAAAATGAGTAAGTGTTATCACCAATCACGATTCGTGGCTGGAGGGCCGTTCCGTAAATGGTGAACTTTACTGGACATTCTGATGACGAATGAATTTCAAGCTGCTTTGGTGGTCTCGTAATACCAAGGTTGTATGGAGCGTTGGTAGGTAAATTAAGCCAATCACTCTGTACGTCATCGTGAGTCACGCTGAAGCTTTTACTGTGGCTTTTGTGCCATGACCCCTCTAGCAAAATAACTGTAAGAGCAACTGTAGCCTGATCGTGAAAGACCGATTGGACCTCGCTTTTAGACACATACACATCTTGTGACCATTCATTGTTATAGACGAGCGCTCCTGGCTTTTGATTATTGAAGTCAAATTCAAATTCTTCAGCCATCGATTCTGCTAGTTCAGAACCCTCAATGAAGAGATCTAACGTGACTTCTTGAGCATTAGACGAAATACCAGAGATAGAGCGTGCTCCTAGCGTGTATCCAGGCTTGTAACCTCTAAGAGATGTGCCAGTACCAATTGAGGCTTCTGGCACATCAAGCTCAAAGATATTGCCGCGGGAAGAAACGTATTTGAGCTTACGCATTCGTCCTCACCGCCTTTTGAACCGCTCGAGCAAAATCACGGTCTCCAATATTGTTAGAGTTTTCATCAATAACCTGTCCGAGCTCACCGTTACGCATGAAGTCATAGATATCTGCAAGCGTGGTTGCATTTGCGCGTTGCTGCCTTGAATCAAGCTCAAAAGCGGCACGATAAATGCCGTTTGCATTAGCGTCAGCAACCGCTGAGAAGCTCAGAGGACGAGCATTACTAAAGACGTCATGTACGCTTGACAGAGCACTCATTGCTTCTGTTTCAGCAAGTGCGGAACTTCCCTTAATTCCCCTTGCGAAGTCTCTCATAAGAGCACGGCCAGAATACGTCGTGTAGCCATGGCCTGAGAATGGTCCTTTCTTTGCAGGTGAGAATGGGAATAGCTTACGCACCGCACCGAGAGCGTCTGATGCTGCGCTTGTTACTGCATTTACAGCATTTCTGATGCCTTTGGCGAAGCCATCTAAGAGCGCTTTACCAGAATTAACAAGCCAATCGCCTGCATTAGAAAAGATACTTTTAATCTTATCTGGAACGCTCTTCACAAAATCAACTGCTGCATTAAGGCCATCTGTAACCCCACGGAGAAATCCGTCGGCGGCCTCTGATGCTTTTGCCGCCATATCGACTGCCCAAAGAGCAATATTTACCAAAAGCGTTGTAAGGGCAGTTTGAACTTGCTCTGGAATCGTCGATACAAATAAGACGAACTGAGCAAATGCGCTTGGTAGGTCAACAGTAAAGAAGTTGACAACGTTCTGAACAAATTCAGAGCCAATCTGAACCGCCAGCTGAGCAAGCTGGGCGCCTAGTCCAAACAGAAATACAACCGCAAAAGTAAGCGCATAAAGGACCATTGTTGGGAGCTCTTGAATAAATTGTCCTATCGCTGCGGGAATCCCTTGTACAAATTGAACAAATTGAGTGAAAGCTGTTGGCAATGTTGTTGTAAAGAAACCAACTATTGAATCTACCGCGCCACTAATTGCCGAACAAATAGAATCCCAAATACCAATTACAGCATTTCTAAAATCTTCATTAGTGTTCCAGAGCCATGTAAAGACAGCCCCGAGAGCAACTACCGCAACTGCAATCCAACCGATAACAGGGATAGATCCTACGAGTGCCAAAAGGCTCGTTCCAACGCCACTAATTGCCGTTGAAATCGTTCCAAAGACACTCGCGAGCGCTCCACCCTCACCAACAAGCTCTCCAAAAACAGAAAGCGTTGATAGAACGCCCTCTCCGCCTTTGATAGCATCAAAAGCCAAAGAAGCGGCGCTTTTTAGAAGTCCAAAGTCATCTGCTATTGAACGTACGGCTTTGATTGTTTCGTAAGCAATCAGGGCGGTTGCTACGGCAACAATGACGGGTGCAACAACTGTGAGGTTGTCTCTCAAACCTTGGACTGCGTCACGAGCAAGCTCTATGGCAGATTTAACGCCATCGACGGCAGATTTAAGCAAATCTGCTGCGCTGCGGGATGTATTCTCTGAGCTATCTAAACCAGTAAACGTTGTTATGAGGTCGCCAATAAGCCCGATGGTACTATCAAATACGTCTTTTAGCGCATTTAAAGCGTCGCCAAATGATGTGATTGCTCCATTATTTTGAAGCTGATCCATAAACGAACCAACAGTGGAAATAACGGGGTCAAGATATGTGATAACTGTATCGGCTATACCAGAAAAACTGCTAGAAAAATCGTTGATTGCACCTGCAATATTGGCTTGTCCAATATGATCAATAATCTTAGCAACAGCCTTATTAATACGGTTCTGGACATTGGTCCAGGCGGTGCCAATCGACTCCGTTGAGATACGTGCCTGCTCCGCAAATGACGCATAGCCAGGAAGACCTTCATTATTGAGACTTACAATTGCATTGTTGAATTGGTCAAATGTAATTGCACCGCTTTGCATTGCCTTATAAAGATCTGCTTGGTTTGCATTAGCACCGAGTAGAGCTTTAGCAATCTGATTCAGCTGGCCTGGCATGGCTTGCGCAAGAATCTTCCACGACTGCATGTCAACTCTGCCAGTTGAAAGCATTTGAGAATACTGCTCAAAAGCAGAATTCATTATCTCTTGGCTCTTGCCACCAGCCAAAAGTGCGTTATTAAATGCCAGAGCAACATCTGTTGCTGTGGCAAGTGAACCAGACACAGGCGCAATCTTCTGCACTGAGCCAACAATGGCATCAAGTGACGTTGGAAGACCGTCAATACCAGTTGAAAGCCGTTCAATAGTCGCACGAGCTTCGTCTGCAGAATAGCCAACAGACTGCATAATCTTAGGGAAGTTTGCAATCGTGTCGACGCGGTTGACCGCAGAGGCAATTGAGCCAGAAATCGCATCTAACGCACGGGATGTAACGCTTGATACAATTCCCATAATGGCGCCGGTTGCGCCACCAAAGCCGCTTGCGTAGTTTTGAGCGGCCTGTCGTCCAGCGTTTGTGTGGACAGACACCGCTGATTTATATCCGCTTCCCAGTGCTCGCTTTACATTAGCACCTAGATTGTCAAATTTAGGAGTAAGAAGGACGGAACCTCTTACTACTGTTCCAGCCACTATTCACCTCCTAGCGTTCTTTAAAAAGAAGCTCCTCAACGCGATCCTGCGAAACGTTAAGAAGCTTCTTCTTACTTTGTTCTTGTTTTAGTTCTGGACGCTTGACGGCGTCAGGCTTTCTGCCTTTACCTCCTGCTTGTTCGTATCGAAGATACGAAAGGTTATCAACCGCTAGTGCAAGCAAATAGTCGCTATTAGACCAATCATTTCTGGGGTCAACATTGCATACTGTTCTTGAGCCATGAGGGAGGTTTACCATCAAATAAAACAGACGCTCAAACTCACAAGAGTCGATGAGCGTCTGTAGCTTTACTTGGTAATACTGCTGAAAGTCTGCTTCCAGCTTGCCCCTTTTTGTGTCATCACACAGAATTGGAGCAAGCGGAATTAGTTTTTTGCGTCAAGTTTTTCCAGAAGAGCGGACTCAATGCGCATGATCTCTTCGGCGTCGTCATATCCGAGCTTGGCGGTTACGATTTCCACAACATGATTGTCACAATCGCCGCCAAAAAGATAGTCGTAGAGAGCAAGTACAGGAGAAAGTGCTTCTGGGCTATTTTGCCCTGCATCACTAACACGAGCCATGCGACGCATAAACTCACGAGACTTAGTACGACGCATATCAACGACATACTCTTCACCCTCGAATTCAATTATGCGCTCATATGGAGCGTACTTAGGCTTATCCTGTACAAAGTCAAGATAATCGTGCTCCAACTTTGCACGTGAATTTTCTTTCTCCGCTGCGAGCTCTCGAAGCTGCTCCGCTGACATGTTAGAAATATCCATATTGAGTCCTCTCAAAACTTAATTAATGTACAACGCCAGGAGTCGCGCTCGCTTTTGTAGTGTCGTAGAAGACATCACGATAAGTATCACCGTCAAAGACCTCGGCTGGCATACAC
Organism: uncultured Atopobium sp.; assembly: GCA_902481575.1. Lineage (GTDB taxonomy): Bacteria > Actinomycetota > Coriobacteriia > Coriobacteriales > Atopobiaceae > Lancefieldella. The sequence goes on along the minus strand of CABSWT010000009.1, from coordinate 6,160 downwards.
TTAATGGTTGGGGTGTAGCCAAGGAAGTCAGAGCTGTTCTGCTTTACGGTATCGCGCTCAAAAATACGTCCAACAGGGATAATAGAGCGCTTAACCGTTGTCTCATTAATGACCGCGTCAAAAATGTAGATACGAGGAGCAGTAAAGCGTGGGTTGTGGCGAACGGTAATAGAACCGTCTGTCTCAACCTTGACGTTATCGTCTCCATAAATGACCTTCAAAATAGTCTCAGCAGACTCAAGGAATGTCACCTTTGCAGACTCGGAGTACTTAGAGATTGAGGAACTAATGGCATTTCCTCCCCAGTCGTTCTTATCCTCTGCAGAGAGATCAACAGAAAACTCAACGCCATCCTCAGAGATATATCCAAGTGACTTAATCTTGCCAGGATTTGCGGTCATCAGATCCTTGATGGTCTTCTTAACATCAAGAAGCGTCTTAATGTCAACGCTTGGGTCAACGACTGCGGCATATCCGCCAGGACGGCCCTTTGCTGCTCCAACGGAATTTGCATTGTAAATAGCATCAGCCATGATTACTCCTTACAGACGTGTAGTTACATACACATCTAATTGATATCGATATTTCTTTGAATCCGGGTCTGGGAAGTCGTAGATACTTTGAACTTCAACCTTGATGACCTTATCAAGCTCTTGCCAGCACTCAAGCAAAAGAAGTCTTATTGCCAGGGCAAGCTTATATGCAGAGGCATCCGTGGTACTCCAAGCCTGCACCGCAAGATTAGCCGTATCCCAGCCAATCGTAGAGCTTCCACCGGTTCGCGTAACGGTAATAAACTCTTTTGGTTCGCGGGCAGGAACTCGTGTTGAAGCAGGAATATTGAGCTTTTGACTCATATACTTAGTAAGGTCTGAAAGAATGTCATAGCTCATCCTCTACATCCCTTCTTAAGAATATTGAGCTTTGCGTTAGCACGTCCAGCCCATATGCCGTTTTCTGCTCCAGAGCAGTACACAAGGCCAGCTGCGGTGTACTCACGATTAACCCATTTGGCGTCAAATCGAGCACCATGTTTGAGGTATTTTTCTGGCAGTAAAGAATTGCATTTTGCAGCACAAATCTGAGCTGCCTCACGACACATTTCAGCCACAGGAGCGCTGTGAAGTACCTCGCGGATACCAACCAAATCAGGTTTAAGCCCCATGACGACAAAATCATTACCCATCAACAACCACCGCCTCAACTTCCCTATCCCAGTCAAGCGGCGTTAGACTGTCAAGATAAGGCTGTGGGTCACCGACAACTGCAAATCTCACTCCATCAAATTCAATAAAAGTTCCCCTTAGACTTCGCTTATAAGCCTTTGGAAAGTGGAACACCATATCTATGCGGTCACCATTTGGACGCGTTGCAGACAAATCAGATGTCGCAACCGGGGCTGGAAGAACATTGTCAACAAGCTCAAAAGATTCTATTCCAGAGGTCTCGTTGCCATGATCGTCTAAGACAGTAGTCACTCTAACCACTTCTACCTGAACACCTCTAATGCCCGCCATCATTCACCTCATGGTCTTGCTTACACATCGGCTGAATTGAGCCAATTCTGATACCACTCAAGCCGAGTCGAGTGCGCTCTGATCGCGTTACATACAAGTCAGCTGTTGGGTTTGCAAAAGTCAATGTTGACTCATAAGGACCAGCATGCTGACTGTACTGAGAAGCACCCTCAAAACCAGCAGGAACATTCACAGCACGAGCAACAATCGCGCAAGTAACGGCGCAAACATTCTCATCAAATCGAAGGTTTAAACCTTCTTTGTAAGCCGTTTGATGATATGCAATGAAATTTGAGCGCAAGAGGGCTGAGGCATCTTGCAAAAGCACCTCAACCCTCTCTGGAGCACCAGACCCATAACGTTTCTCATAGTCGGCCTTTGTGGCAAAGCTTCTTGTCTCTGCCATATAAGCCTCCTATTAAGCAGCGGTACCGTTTGCAAGGCGGACAAACTGTGCCTTATCACGTGCGACAAAGCCGAACATAAAGGTGCACTTAAGAGCAAACATATCACGCTGATAGAGGTTCATTGCAGTGCCTCCAGCATTGATGGTTGCCTGGTCTGCCATAGAGACAGTGATGTCCTTAACGAGACCAAAGCGAGCGCCAGTCCAGTCACCACCGACACCAACAAGCTCAGGGGTCTTAGAAGCAACCTTTGCCTGATAAGCTGCACGAGAGAAGAGAGATGGAATAGCAAGAACAGAAGAGCCGCCATCCTTGCCCTCAACAGATGGGTTGGTGATAAAGAGTGGACGCTGCTGGCTATCCTTAGCCTTAAGAAGCAGGGTGCGTGCCTTTGGAGAAAGTACCCAACCGTTAAGGTCACCGTTAGCGTTAGAGACCTTCTCGAGTGCGTCAACAAAGCCGTCATAAGGCTTAACAGAAAGGTCTACAGACTCAGCGTCTGCAAGGGTGTCAAAGCCAGTGCCAGGTGCAGTGCCATACATAATGGTAGAGTCAACCTTGCGACCAATGGCTCCTGGAAGACGATTCTGAAGCTCGGCAAAGATGGCCTCATAGTTATCCTTGAACTCATTGGAGAAGAGCTCAATAACGGTGAGCTTATAAGGCTTCATTTCCTTAACGCCAAGAGAGGTATTAGATACCTTAGCCTCTTCACCCTCAGCGGTAAAAGAAGCCTCTGGGTCACCCGTTACAACTGGAATAGTCATGCCGCGGCCAGGAAGCTCAATTGGAGTTGCGAGCTGCATAATTGCAGACTGGTCCTGGACGTTTGCAAAGATCTCGTCGGAAAGGTCTTTTGGAAGTGTTGCAGAAGTTGTCAAAATACCGGTTGCCATACTTAAATCCTTTCAATTAGTTGAATGTTTCGGCCATGAATTGACCAAATTTTTGTGCTGGAGTCTCTCCAGCTTGTGTAGAAATGCCTGATTCTGGAATGATTGGTGCAGAAGGCTTTTTGGCGAACGCCGCTACAGCTTCTGCAAACGTCTTCATGCTCTCTTCATCTGCGCCCTGAATGAGGTCCTCTGGTACCCCTGTGTCTTTAGCGACTTGCTTGCGCATCTGCTGCAATTTAGCGTTCTCGTCACGTGTCTGCAGTTCACCTTTAAGGTTGTCAACCTCAGCGAGTGCCTTTTTCAGCTCCTCGGAGCCACTCTTTTCGAGTTCGTCAAGCTTCAGAGCCTTAGCTTTCAAGTCATCATAATCAGAGAATTCAGAGCGTACTTTCTCACGCTCTCTTTCCAGCCTGTCTTTTACGATCTTGTCGAGCTGCTCTTGAGTGGTTACAGGTTCCTTCAAATCCATTTCTTTCCTTTCAACAGGTTCCGTCCGCTCGGACGTTTACGAGTGGCATTACCCTTGCCACGAGGTAGGTACCGCTTTTCCGCAACGGTTGCGTATATGAAAAAAGCCACTTTTCAGTGGCTTAAATCAACGAAAATAGATACACTTGCTAGTTAAAGGACGAGCCAACGGCTGGACTGAGTCGGGTTTGTTGGTGAATAAAATGCACTTACTCTTGTGGGTGCATTTTTTAATATGCTCCGTCTACCGTTATCCCAAATCACATAGCTTTTTAAGTGGCTTAAATCAATGAAATTGGCACCCGACTAACGATTTGAACGTTAATTTTCGGTTTTGGAGACCGATGTACTACCCTTGTACGAGTCGGGTGTATATGGTATAGTTGAACCAACGAAAAAGACCTTGGCGCTCTGAATAGGGAACCAGGGTCTTTTTTAGTATCTGTGCAAATTGTTGTCTTTATCGACAAAGATAACCTCAGCAATATCGTGAGCCTTAATTTGTCTTTCAATTTCCTCAGATATCTTCTCGTCACTTAACCCCATATCTCTCGACCAAAAGACAACACGAGTACCGTCTAAAACCTCACCATCATTTACGTGAGCATCCTTGAATTGACCTTTTGCGTGCCTTAAGTTTGATTCAACTGAACGCACATTGCTGCTCTTCGGTATTTTCATCTCGTAAAGAATATCACCTATAAGCAAATCAATGTTTTTTTCACCTTCTGGAGCATCTTCTTTTCGAGCTGTTACCTTAAATCCATTTGATTGGAGAAGTTCTATCAACGCGATTTCTTGCTCACCATTGGAATTCTTTCTAAATTCCTCTTTCGTTTTACGCCACGTGACCTTCGGTTTATCCCCATTGTAGAGCCACTTAAAATCTCTTCTTTCACATTCATCGATAATCGCAGAGCGGTTCTTCCATACAGGCTCAAGCCCAAGCGTGTTGGCACATTCAACCCAGCGAGCGTACATCTCATCGGGATCATATCCTTCGATAGTTGTTTTCTTCGTGCCTGGAACGATTATGCAATCGCAGTGCAGATGAAACTTATGACCAGCTCCACCTGCGCTAAATTCAGACTCATAATCGAAACCACGTGTTGAAAGCATAAAGCAAAAACCACAGGTTTCCGCACCTGATGGAACTCTCGCCCACCAAATCTTTGACCTAAGCGCGCTTCTATGCATATTGATATTCGCTTCACGCTTAACATAAAAACGAGTAAGTGCGGTACAAGCGTCAATAAACTTCTGGTTGTTGCCGTCAACTAAATCTTTTGCAAGATAATGAACTTTTTTCTCAACTAAACCATGCTCAATAGTCTGCTGATAACGAAACCTTGCCTTAATACCCTCTGCTTTTACTATCTCATCAAACAGCTCTCCTGCAATCTCTCCCGCTTGAGGAGAAAAGGCGTTGAGAGCTTGTTTGATTGACTTAATAGCCATGTTGCGGAGCTCTGCCACTGAAGAGTTGGGATTAGCGGTTTTGAGCGCATCGTAATAGTCAGACATAAATTCAGCCGCATCGTCTGCGGCCGAATCAAGCTCTTTTCTATATCGAGTAAGTCTATCCTTGTTTACCCTCATCAATTACACCGTCCAGCAAGTCTTGATTATCAGCTGGGGTCTTTGTAGCCTTAGCCGCAAAGCGTGCCCTAAGAAGCTCTTGTGCTGACGCTCTTTCCCTGTCACTTTCAAGCCTTTGAACTTGGTCATCCGTAAAGCCTAGTTCCTCAAGAAGAATCTCAGAATTGACAATCCATGGAACAGCCTGAGCAATCTTGAGCATGGAATCAGCCTGGGACACAATTGACGGCATTGCAGGATTGCGCCATTTCGCCGTGATGTTAGGCTCTGTTGTAAGCACCTCAGCAAAAGATATGTTTCTCTTAACTGCCAGCGCCATAAGAGCAATATCTCTAAGAGCTTCACCGTTATCGGCATTAAGGTTTTGAGCATCAACAACCAAAGGCTCTTTTGCAGCGTAGATTGCTTCAGCCGAACTTGGGTTATCAGATACAATTCCGAGCTCTGAGATTGGAACATTCGTCTCAGCAGAAAAACGAGCTGCAAGGGAGCGCATATAGTCAATATGCGGCTGCATTGAACCCTGCTGAAGCTGGCCGAATGTTGGGGTATCACCATCGGCGTCTTTTGAGACCGCAAAGATTGAACCAATATAAGCATCCCATTTCGAGAGCTTATTCAGAGCGTCTGGGTCGGCGCCAACAAGATACTTTTGAGGTGCTGTCATAAACTCAGCTGCTACTTCAGCACGTACGCTTGAGCGCATTGCATCATCGGTCAGATCCATAACAGCTCGAGTGATGCGGGACTTACCAAACGGACGGTCAAGCGTTGCCTCATAGACTAAAGGCTCCATGAGACAACGGCCCATTCCATGTGGAATGTATTCGGCAACCCAGTGAGTCGAGTCGAGTGCTCTTCGAATGCGAATAATGTCAGTATCTGTAAAGACATTAATCCACGTTGGGGCATTCCTGTGATTCGGACGATTGTCACGATCAACTACAACAATGCCAGCCTGGATACGATGTAAACGTTCATCCCAAAGAGCAGCGGCGGATACTGCAGAATATGCAGAAATGATAACTGCCGGTTCTCCCGCGTCAACGTCTCCAGCCGTAACCGTAAGAAACGCACAGGAATTTCTAAGCTGGCCTTTAACGGCCTTACGATAGCGTCGCTTGAGGGCATTTTCGCGAACAATAGCCTGTAATTCCTTGGCAGTATCCTCATCCGTGCAAGTAAAACCATCGAACTGAGAACGGTCAGCAAGAGCGTCTACAGCCTTTGCTGGCCATGAAATAGCCTGCTCCAAGTTTCTTAGCCCGTCAGG